>NZ_JBIRTX010000009.1:0-24808 GCF_044334895.1 Streptomyces sp. NPDC020681
CCTCCGTGCGGTGTGTTCCTAGACAGCTCCACCACATCGGAGGTCTTCGCCATGTTCAAGACCCACAACTGTCAACAACGCTCGTGATCAATACACCTAGGGCCTGATCCAGACGACAGGCCCTGGGGCTACTGCCCCACTCGTCCGTCGATCCGCTCGCGCAGGAAGTCGGCATGGCCGAGGTGCCTGGCGTACTCCTCGATCATGTGCACCAGCACCTCACGGAGCGTGAGCTGCTCGTCGTCATGGGTGACGGCGAGGTCGAGACTGGGCGCCTCCGCCACGAACCGCTCCGCGAAGGCGACCTCCGCCCGCCAGGTGTCCCATGCCTCGGCGACGACCTCGGGGTCCGCCACGGCGCCGTCGAACTCCCCGTTGGGATCGGCTTCTGTGCGGTAGTGCCTCGGTACGTCCTGCCCGGCCATCACCCGCCGGAACCAGCTCTGTTCCACGCCTGCGAGATGCCGGACCAGCCCCAGCAGCGACAGATTCGACGGCTCGACGGACCGGCGGGCCATGTCCTCGGCGTCGAGACCGGCGCACTTCAGCTCCAGCGTCAGCCGGTTGTCCCGCAGATAGCCGGCGAGCGTGGCCCGCTCCCCGTCGAACCCGCCTTCGCTGCGCGGGTCTTCATCGGGGTGGACGAACATGTCCCACCACCCGAACGTCCGCTCTGGCTTGTCGTCGCCGGGCTTCTCATTGTCTTCAGGCATGCCTCCGAGGATCGACGGTCGGTGCGGCATCCGCCACAGAATTGATTCGGTGGACCGGCGGGGACCTACAGCGTCCGCAGCACCTCGGCGAACTCCTTCGGCTGCCCCATGAAGCCGCCGTGGTCACCGGGGAACTCCACCGGCTGCGTGCCCAGCAGTTCCGTCAGCGCCACGGAGGTCCGGTACGTCAGCAGGTGCCCCGAGGTGACGCCGATGCCGACAACGACCTTGGCCGCTCCTGCCTTCAGCGCGGCGATGTCGGGCACGTGGCGGACGGTTCCCCGCAGCTCATGGGCGAAGAACCGGGCGCTGTCCGCGAGGTCCTGCTCCGAGGGCTCTCCCGGCGGAGGAGCCGGGGCGTCCTCGCCGCCGAGGTCGAATCCGGCGTTGGCCATGAACTTCATCCACGCCGCCCCGATGCCGTCCCGGTGGAAGGTCTCGATGATGTCGTCGGTCGCGGCAAGCTGCTCGGCGGCGTCGGAAAGCAGTTCCAGCAGCGGCGGTTCGTGCGCGACCAGCGTCCGCACCCGCCCGGGATGCCGGGTGACCAGCGCGAGCCCCGTCACCGCGCCGCCGCTGCTGCCGAACACATCGGCGGTCTCCGCTCCGAGGTCGTCCAGGATGGCGGCGATGTCGTCCGCGCGCAGTTCGGGAGTGGAGTCCTGCTCGGGGTCGTCGAGGCGGCTGCCGGAGATGCCCCGCGGGTCGTGGGTGACGACGGTGTGGTCCTCGGCGAGCGCGTCGGCCAGCGGGGCGAAGGCGGCGGCGTTCATCGGCGCCCCGACGACCAGCAGCAGCGGTCCGGTGCCGCGGACCTCGTAGTGCAGGCGCGCGCCCGGGACATCGAGGGTGTGGATGGCAGTCATGGCCGGTCTTCCTTCCGTCGGTGGTCGTCCGCGGTTCGCGGTGACGGGAGATGGACCAGGGCCGGCGGGAAAACTCATCGGGTTGGCGGCAGACAGGAAAAACCTGGCCCCGCCGCCCCGGGGGATGGGCGGCGGGGCCAGGGGTCCGGACGGATCAGACGTGCGACGGGGCGAACATCCTCAGGACCGCGGGCAGCACGACCACCGACGGGCCGGGCTCCGTGAGCGCCTTGGCGAGGTCCTCGGCCAGGGACTCCGGCGTCGTACGGGTCGCAGGGACGCCGAAGGACTCGGCCAGGGCCACGAAGTCCGGGCGGGACAGTTCCGTCGCCGTCGGCTCGCCGAACGCGTCCGTCATGTACTCGCGCAGGATGCCGTAGCCCCCGTCGTCGACGATCAGCCAGGTGACCGGGAGGCCGTACTGGCGGGCGGTCGCCAGCTCCGCGATCGAGTACATCGCGCCGCCGTCGCCGGAGACCGCGAGGACCGGGCGGGTGGGGTCCGCCGCGGCGGCTCCCAGCGCCGCGGGGAAGCCGTAGCCGAGGCCGCCCGCGCCCTGGGCCGAGTGCATGGTGTTCGGGTGGCGGGCGTCGAAGGCGGACCAGGCCCAGTAGGCCAGGATCGTCATGTCCCAGAAGCTGGGCGCGTCGTCGGGCAGCGCCTCGCGCACGGAGGCCAGGACCTGCTGTTCCAGGGTGAGTTCCTGGGCCTCGATCCGCGCCCGGACCTGGGACAGGACCGTGCGTACGGACTCCGCCGCTTTGGAGTCCTCCCGTGCGGTCACCGTCTCCAGCAGTGCCGAGAGCCCCAGCCGCGCGTCCGCGTGGATGCCGAGCCCCGGGTGGTTGGACTCCAGCTTGCCGGCGTCCGCCTCGATCTGGATCACCCGGCCACGAGGGGCGAACGAGTGGTAGTTCGAGGAGAGTTCGCCGAGACCCGAGCCGACGACCAGCAGCACATCGGCGGATTCCAGGAAGTCCGTGGTGTGCCGGTCCTCCAGCCAGGACTGGAGCGACAAGGGATGCGTCCACGGGAACGCGCCCTTGCCGCCGAAGGTGGTGACCACCGGCGCGTTCAGCCTCTCCGCCAGCGCGAGCAGCTTGCCGGACGCGTCGGAGCGTACGACCCCGCCGCCCGCGATGATCACGGGCCGGGTGGCGTTGGACAGCAAGTGGGCGGCGACCGCGGTCAGTTCGGGCCGCGGGACCACGTCCTCAGGAGTGGCGTCCATCGCGGTGACCACGGGCAGCGTCGTCTGCGCCAGCAGCACGTCCTGCGGGATCTCGACCCAGACCGGGCCGTGCGGCGCCGTCAGCGCGGACTGCCAGGCCGCGGCGATCGCGGACGGGATCTGGGAGGCCGTACGCACGGTGTGGACGGACTTGACGATGTCGCGGAACGAGGCCTGCTGGTCGCGGAGTTCGTGCAGATAGCCGTGGCGGCCGCCGCCGAGACCGGCCGTGGGCACCTGGCTGCCGATCGCCAGCACGGGCGCGGACGCCGCCGCCGACTCCTGGAGCGCGGCCAGCGACATCAGCGCGCCCGGTCCGGTGGAGAGCAGCAGCGGGGCCACTTCGCCGGTCAGCCGGCCGTACGCGTCGGCGGCGAAGCCCGCGTTGTTCTCGACGCGCAGTCCGACGTACGAGAGCGACGAGCGGCGCAGGGCGTCGAACATGCCGAGCGCGTGCTGGCCGGGCAGTCCGAAGACGGTCGTCGCGCCGAGTCCGGCCAGCGTCTCGACGACGAGATCGCCGCCGTTGCGTCCGGCGGGCGGGTTCAGCGCGGCCGCGGTCTGTGCCTCGGTGGGCCGCAGAACGAGGTCGTGGTCGTGCGTCACTTCGCCGCCTTCGCCGCCGCGATCTGCCGGGACATGATCGTGGTCAGCTCGTACGCCGTGTGCGAGGCCGCCACGGATGTGATCTCCGCGTGGTCGTAGGCGGGCGCGACCTCGACGACGTCCGCCGAGACCAGGTTGCAGGAGGCCAGACCGCGCAGGATCTCGAGCAGTTCGCGGGAGGTCATGCCGCCGGCCTCCGGCGTGCCGGTGCCGGGGGCGTGCGCGGGGTCGAGGCAGTCGATGTCGATGGAGATGTACAGCGGGCGGTCGCCGATGCGCTGGCGCAGCTGGTCGGCGACCTCGTCGGCGCCGCGGCGGTAGACGTCGGCCGAGGTGACGATGCCGAAGCCCATCTTCTCGTCGTCGGTCAGGTCCTGCTTGCCGTACAGCGGGCCGCGGATGCCCACATGGGACAGCGCCTCGGTGTCGAGGATGCCTTCCTCGACGGCCCGGCGGAACGGCGTGCCGTGCGTGTACTCCGCGCCGAAGTACGTGTCCCAGGTGTCCAGATGCGCGTCGAAGTGCAGCAGGGCGACCGGCCCGTGCTGCTTGGCCACCGAGCGCAGCAGCGGCAGCGCGATGGTGTGGTCGCCGCCGAGCGTCATCAGCCGCGCGCCGGTGCCGAGCAGTTCGTCGGCCGCGGCCTCGACGGTCTCGACGGCCTCGTTGATGTTGAACGGGTTCGCCGCGATGTCGCCGGCGTCGGCGACCTGGGCGAGCGCGAAGGGCGAGGCGTCCTGCGCCGGGTTGTACGGGCGCAGGAGCCTCGACGCCTCGCGGATGGCGTTGCCGCCGAAGCGTGCTCCGGGACGGTAGGAGACCCCGGAGTCGAAGGGCACGCCGACCACGGCGACATCGGCGGTGCCGACCTCGTCGAGCCGCGGCAGCCGGGCGAACGTCGCGGGTCCGGCGTACCGCGGAATGCGGGACGAGTCGACGGGGCCGCGCGGTTGCTCGTTGCTGCTCATGTGAAATGCCTTCTTTCCTACGCTTCGTTGCGTTTTAACGACTTTAGCTTGGTACGGCCGCGGGTTCCGCCGGGGCCTCTTCTTCCTCGGCGCCCCGGCCCGCAAGCCGCTCGCGCCAGTTCGCCAGGACCGCCGCGTCCGTCGGCCGGGTGGCGAGCGAGACGATCACATACGCGGCGAGGGAGAGCAGCAGGCCGTAGTAGATGGGCTCGTTGGCCAGGATCCCGTACGTCGCCATCAGGCCGATGACCGCGACGCCGCCGACGATCACCGAGGCCAGCGCGCCGTACACGGTGCCGCGCCTCCACAGCAGTCCGCCGAGGATCGGCACCAGCAGTCCGCCGACCAGCAGGTTGTACGCGACGGTGAGCGCCTCGACGACATTGTTCAGCGCGATTGCGATGCAGATGACCGCGACGCCCATGATCAGGATGAAGGCGCGGTTGCCCCTGACCTCGTCGCGGTCGCTGCCGTCCCGGGACGCGAGACCGCGCAGCTTGGACCAGATGTCGTTGTTGGCGACGGTGGCGCAGGCGATCAGCGCGCCGGACGACGTCGACATCACGGCGGCGAGGGCGGCGGCGAGCACCAGTCCCCGCACGCCCATGGGCAGTTCGTCCTTGACGATGGTGGCGAAGGCGTCGTCGGCGTTGGGCAGCTTCGGGTAGAGGACCTTGGCCGCGGTGCCGATCACGGCGCCGGCCAGGGCGTAGACGAGACAGTACGTACCGGCGACCGTGCCGCCGTAGCGCGCCGTACGGTCGCTGCGCGCGGTGAACACCCGCTGCCAGATGTCCTGGCCGATCAGCATGCCGAAGGTGTAGATCAGGACGTAGGTGAAGATCGTCTCGCCGCCGATGCCGAGCGGCGTGAAGTACTCGGTCGGCAGCGCCGCCTTCATCTCGCTGAAGCCGCCGGCCTTGACGACCGCGATCGGCAGCAGCAGGAGCAGCACACCGACCGTCTTGACGACGAACTGCACCATGTCGGTGAGCGTGATCGACCACATGCCGCCGAGCGTCGAGTACGCGACCACGATCGAGCCGCCGAGGATGATCGCGAACGTCCGGTTCATGTCGAAGAGAACGTCGAAGATCGTGGCGTACGCGATGGTCGAGGTGACCGCCAGCATCAGCGTGTAGGCCCACATCACGACGCCGGAGATGACGCCGGCCTTGCCGCCGTAGCGCAGGTCGAGCATCTCGGAGACGGTGTAGACCTTCAGCCGGGCGATGCGCGCGGAGAAGAAGATGGAGAGCGCGAGGAGGCCGAGGCCGATGGTGAAGACCATCCAGGCGCCGGAGAGGCCGTACTTGTAGCCGAGGCCGACGCCGCCGATCGTCGACGCGCCGCCGAGGACGATGGCCGCCATGGTGCCGGAGTACATCCACGGGCCGAGCCGGCGGCCGGCGACGAGGAACTCGCTCTTGGACTTGGCGCGGCGCATGCCCCACCAGCCCATGCCGAGCATGCCGGCCAGATAGACGACGATTACTGCATAGTCGACAGCCATCGGCTTTCCTTCCGTCTCGTCCCCCGGGTCCCAGGTCTTGTGCCAGACGACGCTAGGTGGCCGGAAAGAAACGCTGAAGTGTACGTTTCATCCATTGTTGATGCCGCCTATGGATGGATCGTCCATGCCGGAGACCGCAGCAGCACCACCCACCCCACCGGTCCCGCTGAGCGCACTGCTGGCCCGCGAGGATCTCGGCCTGCGCCAGATCGCCGGTCCCGTGGAGGCGGACGCGGTGGTGCACATGGTGCACACGTCCGAGATGGCGGATCCGTACCCGTATCTGCTCGGCGGCGAGCTGCTGCTGAGCGCGGGCGTACTGCTGAAGGACCCGGACCGGTATGTCTCGCGGATCGTGGAGGCGGGGGCCGCGGCACTCGGCTTCGGCGTCGCGCCGGTGTACGACACGGTGCCCGCGGAGCTGATCGAGGCGTGCGACCGGCACGGGCTGCCGCTGCTGGAGGTGCCGCCGCAGACGACGTTCACAGCGGTGGCGCGGGCGGTCTGGCGGCTGATGGCGGAGGCGCGCCACCGGGAACTGCGCCGGGTGACCCAGGCCCAGCAGGGCCTCGCCGCGGCGGCGGCACGCCCGGACCCGGTCCCGGCGGTCCTCGCGCAACTTGCGGCCCGCACCGGCGGCCAGGCGGTCCTGCTGGACGCGTCGGGAACGGCCCTCGCCTCGGCGGGCCGGGCTCCGGGCCCTGCGGCCGGGGCGGCACTGCGGCGGCTGGCGCGGGTGGTGCGCCCGGCGGGAGCTCCGGGCTCGGGCTCGGACACGGCTCCGCCGGGCGTGAGCCCAGCGGGTCCGGCCGCGCCCGCGCCCGCTTCCGCCACCGACACCGCGCCCGGTGCGCAACTCGCCGCCTACGCGCTCGGCGGCAGCCAGGGCCTCGTCCTCGGGCTCGCCACGCCATCACGGGAGCCCGGCGACCACACCGTCGCCGGGGTCGCCGTCGTCCTGCTCTCGCTGCTCACCGCGGAGCACCAGGGGATGGACAGCGCCGGCCGCAGCGCCGCCCTCGTGCGCCTGCTGCTCGGGGCCGGGCCGGCGGAGGCCACCGCGCTGCTCGGGGCCGAGCGGTGGACCGTGGTGCATGCCCGCGGCGGGCGGGGCACGCCGTTCGCCGCGTCCGCGCTCGGCGCCGCGCTCGGCAGCGCGCTCGTCGACCCGGCGGACGACGGGACCGTAAGGATCCTGATCGCGGCCGGCCGCGAGGTGGCCCCGCAGCCGGGCTGGGTCCTCGGTGTCAGCGAACCGGTCCACGCCGAGGAGCTGGCCGCCGCCGACACCCAGGCCGCGAGGGCCCTGCACCGGGCGATGGCGGGCCGCATGGAGCTGGTCCGCCATCGCGGCACCTCGCTGGCCGCGCTGCTCTCACCGCAGGAGGCGGCCGCCCACGCCCGGCTGCGCCTCGCCCCGCTCGCCGGCTCCCCCGCCCTCGTCGAGACCCTGCGCAACTGGCTGTCCCTGCACGGCAGCTGGGACCGCACGGCCGCGGCGATGGAGATCCACCGCAATACGGTCCGGCAGCGCATCACCCGCTGCGCGACGCTGCTCGGCGAGGACCTGGACGACCCGGACGTACGCATGGAGCTCTGGTTCGCGCTGCGCTCGCTGTGACGCGGACGACCATGGACGCCTCTGGACAGCCCCGGTGACCGCCCGGTAACTTTTTCTGAGCAAGCGCTTAGATAAACCTTGGACGAGCTGATGAAGGGGGCGTCCCGTGCGCCGTACCGTTTACAACGAGGACCACGAGGCGTTCCGCGAGACCATCCGCGCCTTCATCGAGGCCGAGGTCGCCCCGGTCTACGACGAGTGGTACGCGGCGGGCCAGGCACCCCGCGACTTCTACTACAAGCTCGGTGAGCTGGGCGTCTTCGGCATCGAGGTGCCCGAGGAGTTCGGCGGCGCGGGCCTGGAGACCTTCAAGTTCGAGGCCGTCATGGCCGAGGAGTGCGCCCGCGCCGGCGTGTCCTTCGGCGGCAGCGGCGTGCACGTCATGCTCTGCCTGCCGTACCTGAAGGCGTACGCCACGGACGAGCAGAAGAAGCGCTGGCTGCCCGACTTCGTCACCGGCACCACGATGTACGCCATCGCCATGACCGAGCCCGGCACCGGCTCGGACCTGGCCGGCATGAAGACCACCGCCAAGCTCTCCGAGGACGGCACGCACTACGTCCTCAACGGCGCGAAGACCTTCATCACCGGCGGTGTGCACGCGGACCGCGTGATCGTCTGCGCCCGGACCGACGCGCCGACCGCCGAGGACCGCCGCCACGGCATATCCCTCTTCGTCGTCGACACCAAGTCCGAGGGCTACGCCGTCGGCCGCAAGCTCGACAAGCTGGGCCTGAAGGTCTCCGACACCGCCGAACTGTCCTTCACCGACGTCAAGGTGCCGGTCGAGGACCTGCTCGGCGAGGAGAACAAGGGCTTCTACTACCTCGGCCAGAACCTGCCGCAGGAGCGCCTGGGCATCGCGGTCGGCGCGTACGCGCAGGCAGCGGCGGCCGTCCGGTTCGCCCAGCAGTACGTCGAGGAGCGCACGGTCTTCGGCAAGACGGTCGCCTCGTTCCAGAACACCAAGTTCGAACTGGCCGCCTGCAAGGCCGAGGTGGACGCGGCAGAGGCCGTCGTCGACCGCGCGATGGACGCCATCGACGCGGGCGAGCTGTCCGCCGCCGAGGCCGCGTCCGCGAAGCTGTTCTGCACCGAGGTCGCGCACCGCGTCATCGACAAGTGCCTCCAGCTGCACGGCGGCTACGGCTACATGAACGAGTACCCGATCGCCCGCCTCTACGCGGACAACCGCGTCAACCGCATCTACGGCGGCACCAGCGAGGTCATGAAGTCGATCATCGCCAAGGACATGGGCCTGTAGAACGCCCTGTAGAACTTCCCTTATGAGCACAGCACTCGACGACCTGCTCGATCTGCTCGACCTGGAGCAGATCGAGCAGGACATCTTCCGGGGCCGGTCCCGCTCGGCGGTCGTGCCCCGGGTCTTCGGCGGCCAGGTCGCGGCCCAGGCGCTGGTCGCCGCGGGCCGCACCGTCCCCGACGACCGCACGGCCCACTCGCTGCACGCGTACTTCCTGCGCATGGGCGACCCGGGCGCGCCGATCGTCTACACGGTCGACCGCATCCGCGACGGACGCTCCTTCACCACACGCCGGGTCGTCGCCGTCCAGCACGGCCAGCCGATCTTCCATCTCTCGGCGTCCTTCCAGACGTACGAGGAGGGGCTGGAGCACCAGGCGGCCATGCCGTACGCACCGGCCCCCGAGACGCTTCCGACGGCGGCCGAGATCCTGCCGCGGTACGCGGAGCAGTTCGTCGACCCCGGTGTGGTCGACCGGATGCTGGAGGCCCGGGCGGCGGTCGACCTGCGCTATGTCGACGCCCCGCCGTACGGCAGCGTCGGCGAAGCGCGCGAACCCCGCTCCCAGGTCTGGTTCCGCGCCAACGGCAAACTCGCCGACGACCCGCTGCTCCATGTCTGTCTCGCCACGTACGTCTCCGACATGACGCTGCTGGACTCGGTCCTGCTGGCGCACGGCCGCGGCGGCTGGGCGGTCGGCGACGTGGTGGGCGCGTCACTGGACCACGCGATGTGGTTCCACCGCCCGTTCCGCGCGGACGAATGGCTGCTCTACGACCAGGAGTCCCCGTCGTCCTCCGGCGGCCGGGGCCTGGGCCAGGCCCGTATCTACACCCAGGACGGCCGCCTCGCGGCCTCCGTCATCCAGGAGGGCGTGGTCCGCGTCCCGCACGGCTGAGGCGGTGGCTCAGGCGGCGGGCGTGTGCGCGGTGAAGGCGACGCGCGACGTGTCCCCGTCCAGCTCAAGACTGAGGGCCGCGTCCATTGCCCGGGCCAGCCGGGCGAGCAGGGGCAGGGTCGGCATGGTCCCGCCGAGCTCCAGCTTGGAGATCTGGGGCTGGGTCATCTCGGCTCTCTTGGCAAGCTCGGTCTGGGAGATCCCGAGCTCGGTACGCCGGTCGTACACGGCCTGACCGAGGTCCCAGGACAGCCGGATCTCCTCGCGTAGCTTGATCACCTCGGGACTTTCGCTGACTCCCTTGGCGATCTTCTTGTCGCGGGCCAGCTTCCAGTGCGCGTGGCTGGTCAACAGTTTTCCCCTTCCTCGATGCTGCGGGTGTAGTCCTCATGGGCGCGGCCATGCTCGGCTGCACAGATCGCCTTGACCCGCTTGGCGCGCTCGACCTCAGCACTCTCACGTCGCTGGGTCTTCCGAAAGACAGTCAGCAGAACAGCCCGCCGACCGGGTGCGAGCCAGTACGAGATCCGGATGGCATCACGATTCTTGCCCATCTCGAAGCGCAACTCGCGCACGCCGTCGCCCAAGTAACGCGCGTGCGGCTCCCCCAGCGTGGCCGCGCCTTCCGAAAGCCTCGCGGCCGCATGCTCGGCCCGCGCGTAGTCGGCGTCGCAAAGGTTCATCAGCCACAAGCGAACCTCCGGCTCAATCTCGATGTCAAAAAGATCTCCCATACAGCCGAACGTATATATCGCCCAGTGTATGGGCCCTCGGAAGCCGCGAGAAGTCCGTCGTACGAGTGAACGTGCGGATCCAGCCTGACGCCCGCCCTCACACCTACGACAGGCCTGCCGCGTCCAGCAGGTAGGCCGTCATCGGGTCGTAGAAGCGCGGGTCGGTGACATGGTCGTCCAGGGGGACCGTCACCTGGACCGTGCCCTCCGCCTCGGCGATGAAGAGCGCCGGGTCGTTGCAGTCCGCGTAGCCGACGGAGTCCAGGCCCCGCTGGCCCGCGCAGCCGGCCCAGCCGTGGTCGGCGACCACGAGGTCGGGCTGCGGCCGGCCGTCGCGCTCCAGGCCGTCCAGGATCGCGGCCATCGGCGCAGGTGAGTGCGTGTGCCAGAGCGTCGCGCCGCGTTCCAGCACCGCGACGTCCGCGAACTGGAAGACCATGCCCTCGTCCGCGGTCAGCCCGCCGGGAATCCGTACGATCTCGCAGCCCGCCGCCCGCAGCGCGTCCGCCGTCTGCCGGTGCACATCAAGCAGGCCGCCGGGGTGCCCGGTGGCGAACAGCACCCGCTCCTGCCCGGCCGCGGCCTTCCGCAGCCGTGCGGCCAGCCGGTCCAGCGCGTCGACCGTCAGTTCCGGGTCGATGGTGTCCTGCCCGCTCCGGTATTCGGGATCGTCGTTGACGCCGCACCGCTCGGCCATCACGGCGAGCACGTCCTGCTCGTCGGTCCACCGGTCACCGAGCTCGACCCCCAGCCAGAAGTGGCGGTCGCCGTTGGCGAGCTTGCGGTAGTGGGAGAGGTTGTTGTCGCGGGGTGTGGCGACGTCTCCGGCGATACGGGTGCGGACAAGGTGTTCGACAAGGGCGGCACGGCTGGGTATCGGCATGGGTCCATTGTGCCGTCAGCAACCGGGGGTGTGCCCTGCGTCCCGAACCTTGGACGGCCGGCCGGCGACAGTCAGCGCGCGGAGCAGCCATTCGACGGGCCCGAGCCGGTGGCGCCGCAGCAACACGGCGCTGGCCCACAACTGCGCCCCGTACAGAACGAGCGCCCCGCCCACCACGGCAGCCGCACCCACCCGGCCGTAGAGCCCGAGGCCGTACCCGGTGAAGACCAAGGCCATCACGAGTGACTGCAGCAGGTAGTTGGTCAGGGCCATCCTGCCCGCAGGCGCGAGGCGGGCCGCAAGCAACGCACCACGCGGCGTGCCGAACCAGAGCAGGATCAAGGCGGCGTACGCGCAGGAGAGCGCGGGTGCGGTGACCAGGCCGACGGCGTACGACAGGAATTCCCATCGGTCGGGCAGCGGGCCGACCGTGCCGGCCGCCATGAAGGCCGCTCCGGGCAGACCGACGGCCAGCCCGATGACACACATCCGCCGCAGTCGGCCGCGGTGCTCGGCGGCGCCGCTGAGCAACTGCCGCTTGCCTGCGGCGAAGCCCGCCAGGAAGGCGGCGGTGACCAGCCCGCCGACGAGCAGGACAGCGGCCAGGGCCTCGGGCAGGGCGCGGAGGTTGGCACCGATGACGTCGGCGGCATCACCCCGGTACGCACGGGTCAACTCGGCCGCCTCCGCCTGCAGTTCGGCCGCCGATGTCGGGTCCGCCGCCACCAGCGTCCCGATGCCCAGGAGCAGGTACAGAGCCGTGACAGCTCCGTACACCCACAGCGCCGCGCGCCAGGCACGGGCCGGCCCGGCCTTCCGGGCGGCGAGCAGGATCAGTCCGAGGAGGGCGTACGTCATCAGGATGTCGCCGGTGTACAGCAGCGTCGCGTGCAGGACACCAAGGACGAACAGGCCGAGCAGACGCCGCAGTATCCGGGGCACGAAGCGGGCGCCTGCGCGTTCCGCCGAGCCGATCTGGAGCGTGAAGCTGTACCCGAAGAGGAATGAGAAGAGCAGGTAGAACTTCGTCTCCACGAACATCGCGACCAGCCAGTGGGCCACGAAGTCAGCGCCCGCAGCCCCGGGGGCGACGCCTGCCGGTCCGTACAGCCCAGCCATCACCAGCACGTTCACCAGGAGGATCCCGCCGAGCGCGAACCCACGCAGCGCATCCACCTCCACGATGCGCTGCCCCGTTCGCTCCCCCAAGTCTCCGGGCCGGGCAGCGGTGCCCACGAACTCCTGCGTCATCCTGTTCCCCCATGAACCGCGCGGCCGACGTTGCTTCAGATACTTCCAGTCGGTCACTGACGCAACGTCGCACCCAGGCAGGACGATGGAATCATCCCCCAGGGGTACGTCTGCGGACGGTGGAGCGTGCGTGCCTGGCGAGAGACTGGCCGGGCTCGTGCACACCGGCTCAGGCGGCGTCCCGCCGCTGGTAGACGTAGGCACCGGCGAGGGCGAGGGCCACGGTGAAAATGACGAAGACCGTCATGCCGACGGCGGGCGAGAGCTCGCTCCCCGCCAGCACGGTCAGGAAGTCCCGCTCCTCCCCTGGGGCTCCGTAGCCGGCGAGACCGGCCCGGCCGGCCGCGAAAGGCAGCCAGTCACCCAGCGAACCCAGGCCGGGGACCTGCTCCAGGATCAGGCCGGCAATTCGCTCACCGAGCAACGGCCAGAGGGTGAGCGCGAGGGCGGTGCCGACACGGTTGCGCAGAAGTACGGCCACCGCACTGCACACCACCGGCCAGCAGGCCATGAACAGCAGAAAGCTCGCGAAGGGCCCAAGCACCTCGCCCCAGTCCGGCTGGCGGGCACCGGACAGAGCGAGGGAGACGGTTCCCGTCAGTGCGGTCAGCAGCGCACCGACCAAGGCCGCCCCGCTTGTGACGGCCGCGCCCGTCAGCAGCTTCGCGCCGTACGCGAGCGAGCGGCTGCCGAGCGTGAGCCAGCTGGTCCGGGCGGCGCCGCGGGCCAGCTCGCTGGCGATCGGCCCGGTCCCCAGTGGCAGCAACAGCAAGGCAAGCAGCGGAAGTTGGGTTGCCACTGCGTCCCACTGGAGAGTCGCCGCCACAGCCGCGGCTCCAGGGGCCGCGCCGTCGGCCACGTCCAGCCCGAGCGCAAGACCATTGACAAGGCTCATCGCGGCAGCGACACCGAGCAGGATCCAGGTGGAGCGCAGGCCGGCGAGATGCCGCCATTCATAGCGAACGGCGCGGCGCAGAGCCTGCCCTACGGGCACCGACAAGGGCACCGGCGCCGAGGTCCTCGTTCTCGTGAGGTGTGTCGTGGTCACGGAACTCGTTGTGGTCACCGGATTCGTCGTGGTCACCGGATTCGTCGTGGTCATGAGATACGGAACTCCTCCTGCGCCACCGAAAGATAGAAGTCCTCCAGCGAAGGAGGCCGTTCATGCAGCCCGTGCAGCCGCACGCCATGCTCGGCCGCCAGATCGCCGACCTGGAAACGCGTGGCGCCGGTGACGACGGCAACGCCGGGTTCAGCGGCTTCGAAGGTGGCGCCGAGCTCACGCACCGGACCGGCGAGCTTCTCCACGTGCGGGCTCTGCACGATGACCCGGCCGTGGGAGCGCTCGGCGAGTTCCGCGACGGTCACCTCGGCGACCACCCGTCCTTTGGCGAGTACGACGACTCGATCGGCCAGCTGCTCCATCTCGGCGAGCTGGTGGCTGGACACGAGAACGGCCCGTCCTTCGGCCGCAAGCTTCAGCAGTAGCTCACGCAGCCAGCGGATGGAGTGCGGATCCAGACCGTTGGCGGGCTCGTCGAGAATCATGATGGGCGGGTCGGCGAGCAGGGCCTGCGCGATCCCCACTCGTTGGGACATTCCCAACGACAATTCGCTCAGCCGCCTGGTGGCGGCCTCGGCCAGGCCGACCAGTCCGAGCACCTCGTCGACTCTGCTGTCGGGCACCCCTGCCCCCGCAGCCACCATGCGCAGATGCCAACGGACTCGATGCCCGGGGTGTCCTGCCACACCGCCGAGAACTACTCCGACGACGGCAGCGGGATTTCTCCATTCCCGTAGTGGACGTCCGAGGAACGTCGTTTCACCCGCTCCGGAGATGAGCCCGAGCAGCAGCCGGATCGCAGTCGTCTTGCCCGCCCCGTTGGCACCGAGGAATCCGGTTACTTCCCCGGCCTTCAGGGACAGGGAAATACCGTCCACCACGGCATTGCCCCGAAATTCCTTCCGAAGGCCACGGCCGGCCATCACTTCACTCACACGTCACCCATGGTTCCCGAGGAAGAATGCACCCATGACAAGCAGAATCGAGAAGGCGAAGACCGCTCCGACTCCGGGGTTCTTCCGCCGGAAGGCGGACCGGATCAGCATGATCAGAGCCGGCACCCAGCCTGCTGCATAGACAATCCAAGCCGCCGCCGAGGATGACGATCCGTCACCCGCCTTGAACAGCACCCAGGCTACGAGGACAAAGAGCGCGGGCGCGGCCCAGAGGTTCCGCTCGATTGTCTCCTGGCGTTCCGACATGAATCCTCCTGCACCATGGAGCGGCCTCCTCCGCCATGAGAGAAGGAGGCCGCTGTCTCATTCCTGGTTGTTCTAGAAGTAGTTGACCAGGTACGTAATGACCTCGTCGAGGACGTACGCCGGAGCAGCCTTGATGGCCCACTTCAGCGGGTTCCAGTTGGAGAGGCTGTCGACCCAGTTCTTGAAGGCCGCGCGCCCCTTCTTCGCCGCCTGGATTGCAGCCTTTCCGTACTTGCTCTTGACGATCTTGTCGACCAGCTTGCGGGCGGCCGACCCGATGCCCTTGGCGCCGAACTCGGCCTGCGAACCCGTGGAAACAGAGCCGCCGTTCTGACCGGTCGACGTCAGCGCGTTCACAGTTCCGGCGTCACGGGCGACCCCGGCCGTCGAGAGCTGCACGGAGGACACGGCCTGGGTGCGGCCGGTCTCCGCCGCCGAAGCCGCCGGGGCCGCGACACCGATAGCCAGTGCTGCCGTGAGCGCGGCAGCGGTCATACGCATCTTGTTGCCCATCAGAATTCCTCCTACTCGCCGGGAGGCATGGCCGATCAAGGAGCGGTTCTCGATCGGCCATGCCCGTGGCCGGTAACTCCGGCCGGCGAACAAGAGTCTTCAACTCACCTGCCGTCGGCGGCTATTGGACCTTCGGGAGGTGCCCCAAAGGGCATTGCCCCTGAGGGCATATGAGTTCGTGGTGCGCGTAGGCAAATACCGCCGCTTCCAACCGCGAGGAAACACCTATCTTCCCCATGATGCTGGTCAGATGCGCCTTGACGGTGCGCTCGGCGATTCCCAATTGCCTTGCAATCCCCCGGTTTCCTGCCGCGGTCCCGACAAGCGCAAGCACTTCCCGCTCCCGGTTCGTCAGCAGCGGGGCCCCATGAGGATCCCCAGGCGCCGGCCCACTTCCCCGGCGCGAATCGTCAACATGCCCATACGTGTCTGTTTTCAGTGCATTTTGCACGGTCAATGCAGTTACACCTTCCCCGTGATGCGGCGCCAGCACATGGCGCCATTCGTCGTACGACGATCTCGTGCGCGTGATTGCGGATCTACAGCCGAACGTGGCCCAGCTCAGGAGCGAAAACGCCGCGTTGAAACGCCGCTCGGCCCAGGCCTCGGACTCAAAGCGTCGTCCTTCTGGAACAGCGCTCAGGACACGGCAACGAACACCGCGGGCGCCGCCCACAGGTTCCGCTCGATCGTCTCCCGGCAGTCGGGCCTGATGCGTTCGGACATGAAACCCCCGTTGTCGACGAGGCTGGTCAGGCCTCGCTGCGCCAGTCATGGCGCCGACTGGGACTGTACATGGGCCCCGCTACGTCAACTTCCCCTGCGCCAGGGCGCCTCAGGCGCCGTCCGCCGCGGCTGCGAACGCCCCGTGGGCCAGGCGGTGGAGCAGGTCCGCGGTCGCGTCGCGGCCGAGGGGCTCGTCCGGGCGGCCGAGGTGCGGCGTCGAGTTGAGCAGGCCGAAGACCGCGTGGACCGCGGCCCGGGCGTCGGCCTCGGCGAGAGCCGGGTACATCGCGCGTACCGCCGTGACCCACAGCTCCACGTACTGCCGCTGCAGCTGCCGCACCAGTTTGCGGTCGCTGTCGCGGAGGCGGTCCAGCTCGCGGTCGTGGAGAGTGATGAGAGGGCGGTCGTCGAGCGCGAAGTCGATGTGGCCGTCGATCAGTGAGGCGAGCAGCGCCTCGGGATCAGCGGTCGCCTCCTCGACCCGCAGCCGGCCGCCGCTCAGCAGCCGCTCGCTGATGCCCACCAGCAGCTCGGCGAGCATCGCGTCCTTGCCCGCGAAGTGGCGGTACAGGCCCGGGCCGCTGATCCCGACCGCCGCGCCTATTTCGTCGACGCCGACACCGTGGAATCCGCGTTCGGCGAAGAGGCGGGCAGCCTCTTTGAGGATCTGCTCGCGGCGGGTGGGGGCGTCCGTCCTGGTGGTCATGGATCCGATTCTAGACAAGACAGTTAGCGGTCGTTAACCTGGTGGAAACAGGTTAACGCTTATTAACCGAAAGCCGTACGGGCAAAGGGGCTCGACACGATGCAGCAGGCACCCGTGCTGACCAGCACGGCAGACCCCTCTTCGGCGGCCTGGCAGGCCAATGAGGCGGCACATGAGGAGCTCGCCGACACTCTGCGCGGCAAGCTCGCCGCCGCCCGCCTCGGCGGTGGTGAGAAAGCCCGCGCCCGCCACACCGCCCGCGGGAAGCTGCTGCCGCGCGACCGCGTGGACACGCTCCTCGACCCGGGCTCGCCATTCCTGGAGCTCGCTCCGCTCGCGGCTGAGGGGATGTACGAGGGCCAGGCGCCGGCCGCCGGAGTGATCGCCGGGATCGGGCGGGTCGGCGGCCGTGAGGTCGTCGTCGTCGCCAATGACGCCACCGTCAAGGGCGGCACGTACTACCCGATGACGGTGAAGAAGCATCTGAGGGCCCAGGAAGTCGCCCTGGAGAACCGACTGCCGTGCCTGTATCTGGTGGACTCCGGAGGCGCGTTCCTGCCGATGCAGGACGAGGTCTTCCCGGACCGCGAGCACTTCGGGCGCATCTTCTACAACCAGGCCCGGATGTCCGGCGCGGGCATCCCGCAGATCGCGGCCGTCCTCGGCTCCTGCACCGCGGGCGGCGCGTACGTCCCCGCGATGAGCGACGAGGCCGTGATCGTCAGGAACCAGGGCACGATCTTCCTCGGCGGCCCGCCGCTGGTGAAGGCCGCGACCGGCGAGGTCGTCACCGCCGAGGAACTCGGCGGCGGCGAGGTCCACTCCCGGGTCTCCGGCGTCACCGACCACCTCGCCGAGGACGACGCGCACGCGCTGCGGATCGTCCGGAACATCGTGGCGACGCTGCCGCAGCGCGGCCCGCTGCCGTGGTCGGTCGAGCCTGTCGAGGAGCCGAAGGTCGACCCGGCCGGGCTGTACGGCGCGGTGCCGGTCGACTCCCGTACGCCCTACGACGTGCGGGAAGTGATCGCGAGGATCACCGACGGGTCGAGATTCCAGGAGTTCAAGGCGGAGTTCGGGCAGACACTGGTCACCGGCTTCGCCCGGATCCACGGCCACCCCGTCGGCATCGTCGCCAACAACGGCATCCTGTTCTCCGAATCCGCCCAGAAGGGCGCCCACTTCATCGAGCTGTGCGACCAGCGCGGCATCCCGCTGCTCTTCCTGCAGAACATCTCCGGCTTCATGGTCGGCCGGGACTACGAGGCGGGCGGCATCGCCAAGCACGGCGCGAAGATGGTCACCGCCGTGGCCTGTACGCGGGTGCCGAAGCTGACGGTCGTCGTCGGCGGCTCGTACGGCGCGGGCAACTACTCGATGTGCGGCCGCGCCTATTCGCCGCGGTTCCTGTGGATGTGGCCCAACGCGAAGATCTCCGTGATGGGCGGCGAGCAGGCGGCCTCCGTCCTCGCCACCGTCAAGCGCGACCAGCTGGAGGGGCGGGGCGAGAACTGGTCCGCCGAGGACGAAGAGGCGTTCAAGAGCCCGATCCGCAACCAGTACGAGTCGCAGGGCAATGCCTACTACGCCACCGCCCGGCTCTGGGACGACGGTGTGATCGACCCGCTCGAGACCCGGCAGGTGCTGGGGCTGGCCCTGACCGCCTGCGCCAACGCCCCCCTGGGCGACCCGGCCTTCGGCGTCTTCCGGATGTGAGGGACGAATGACGATGTTCGACACAGTCCTTGTCGCCAACCGCGGTGAGATCGCGGTCCGCGTCATCCGCACCCTGAGGGCCATGGGGGTGCGTTCGGTCGCCGTCTTCAGCGACGCGGACGCGGACGCCCGGCACGTACGGGAGGCGGACACGGCGGTCCGTATCGGGCCGCCGCCGGCCGCCGAGAGTTATCTGTCCGTGGAGCGGCTGCTGGACGCCGCGGCCCGCAGCGGCGCGCAGGCGGTCCACCCGGGCTACGGCTTCCTCGCCGAGAATGCGGGCTTCGCGCAGGCGTGCGCGGACGCGGGCCTCGCCTTCATCGGACCGCCCGCCTCCGCGATCTCGCTGATGGGCGACAAGATCCGCGCGAAGGCGACGGTGCAGGCGGCCGGAGTCCCGGTGGTGCCGGGTGCGGCCGATCCCGAACTGGAGCAGGCGGCACGCGAGTTGGGCATGCCGGTGCTGCTCAAGCCGTCGGCGGGCGGCGGCGGCAAGGGCATGCGGCTGGTACGGGACGCCGCGCTGCTCACCGACGAGATCGCCGCGGCACGGCGCGAGGCCCGCTCCTCCTTCGGCGACGACACCCTGCTGGTGGAGCGGTGGATCGACCGGCCGAGGCATATCGAGATCCAGGTACTCGCCGACGCGCACGGCAATGTCGTGCACCTCGGCGAGCGCGAGTGCTCGCTCCAGCGCCGCCACCAGAAGATCATCGAGGAGGCGCCGAGCGTCCTGCTGGACGAGCGGACCCGGGCCGCGATGGGGTCCGCGGCGGTGGAGGCGGCCCGCTCGTGCGGCTATGTCGGCGCGGGCACGGTGGAGTTCATCGTGCCGGGCAGCGACCCGTCCTCGTACTACTTCATGGAGATGAACACCCGCCTCCAGGTCGAGCACCCGGTGACCGAGCTCATCACGGGCCTGGACCTGGTGGAGTGGCAGCTGCGCGTCGCGGCCGGTGAGCGGCTGCCGTTCTCCCAGGACGAGATCACCCTCACCGGGCATGCGATCGAGGCCCGTGTCTGCGCCGAGGACCCGTCCCGCGGCTTCCTGCCGTCCGGCGGCACCGTCCTCGCGCTGCACGAGCCGGAGGCAGACGGCGTGCGCACGGACTCCGGCCTGAGCGAGGGCACGGAAGTGTCGAGCCTGTACGACCCGATGCTGTCGAAGGTCATCGCGTACGGCCCCGACCGGGCGACCGCCCTGCGCAAGCTGCGCGCCGCTCTGGCGGAGACGATCACTCTCGGCGTCCCGACGAACGCGGGCTTCCTGCGCCGTCTGCTGGCCCACCCGTCGGTGGTGGCAGGCGAGTTGGACACGGGCCTGGTGGAGCGGGACCTCGCCTCGCTCCTGCCGGAGGGCGTGCCGGCCGAGGTGTACGCCGCCGCCGCGCTGCGGCAGCACGCCTCGCTCGGCCGGGACGCGCAGGGCCGCTGGGCCGACCCCTTCGGGGCCCCGTCCGGCTGGCGCCTGGGCGGCCAACCCGCCTGGACGGTCCACCACTTCCGCGTCCCGGGTCACGATCCGGTGAGCGTCCGGGTGCGCGGCGCGGCTCAGTCCGCGCAGGTGCTGGTCGGCCCCGCGGACGCCGATGCCGCGCCGGAGCCGGCCCGTCTGTTCAGCGGCGGGGAGCGCCTCATCGTCGAGCTGGGCGGGGTCACCCACACCTTCACCCATGCCCCGTCTCCGGACGGCGCCTGGCTCGGGCGGGACGGGGACTCCTGGCATCTGACGGATCACGATCCCGTCGCCGCCTCCCTCAGCGGGGCCGCGCACGCCGGGGCCGACACGCTCGCCGCGCCCATGCCCGGGACCGTCACCGTCGTCAAGGTGGCCGTCGGGGACGAGGTCGTGGCCGGGCAGAGTCTGCTGGTCGTCGAGGCGATGAAGATGGAGCACGTCATCTCCGCCCCGCACGCCGGCACGGTCGCCGAGCTGGACGTGACGCCGGGGACCACGGTCGCGATGGATCAGCTGCTCGCCGTGGTCACACCTCACGAGGAGGCTCAGGATGACTGACGGACTGCCGATGGCGTTCCCGTCGCAGGACCTGCCGCCACGGGTGCGGATTCATGAGGTCGGGCCGCGCGACGGGCTGCAGAACGAGAAGACGGTCGTACCGACCGAGGTGAAGGCGGAGTTCATCCACCGCCTCGCCGACGCCGGTCTGACGACCGTCGAGGCGACCAGCTTCGTCCACCCCAAGTGGGTGCCCCAACTCGCCGACGCCGAGCAGCTGTTCCCGGAGCTCCGCGACATCAAGGGCGTCGCCCTGCCGGTCCTCGTACCGAACGAGCGAGGGCTCGACCGGGCCGTCTCCCTCGGCGCACGCCGTATCGCGGTCTTCGGCTCCGCGACCGAGACCTTCGCGCAGCGGAACCTCAACCGCACCGTCGACGAGTCCCTCGCAATGTTCGAGCCGGTCGTCGCGCGCGCCAAGGACCACAAGGTCCATGTGCGCGGCTATCTGTCGATGTGCTTCGGCGACCCGTGGGAGGGCAAGGTCCCCGTCCATCAGGTGGTCCGCGTCGCCAAGCAACTGATGGACCTGGGCTGCGACGAGCTGAGCCTCGGCGACACCATCGGCGTCGCGACGCCGGGCCATGTACGGACGCTGCTCGCCGAACTCAACGAGGCGGGCGTGCCCACCTCCGCCATCGGCGTGCACTTCCACGACACCTACGGCCAGGCGCTGGCCAACACCTTCGCGGCACTGGAGCACGGCGTCACCACCGTCGACGCTTCGGCGGGCGGCCTCGGCGGCTGCCCGTACGCCAAGAGCGCCACCGGAAATCTCGCCACCGAAGACCTCGTGTGGATGCTCAACGGCCTCGGCATCGAAACCGGGGTCGATCTCGGCCGGCTCACCGCCACAAGCGTGTGGATGGCCGGACAGCTGGGCCGTCCCAGCCCGTCCCGCACCGTTCGCGCGCTCTCGGTGCAATAAACACAGTCCCACAAGGAGTAGTAGCCATGTCGCTCGACCACCGCCTCACACCCGAGCACGAGGAACTGCGCCGTACCGTCGAGCAGTTCGCGCACGATGTCGTCGCGCCGAAGATCGGCGACTTCTACGAGCGCCACGAGTTCCCGTACGAAATCGTCCGTGAGATGGGCCGCATGGGCCTGTTCGGGCTGCCCTTCCCCGAGGAGTACGGCGGCATGGGCGGCGACTATCTCGCCCTCGGCATCGCGCTGGAGGAGCTGGCCCGCGTCGACTCCTCCGTGGCGATCACGCTGGAGGCCGGGGTCTCGCTCGGTGCGATGCCCGTCTACCGCTTCGGCACCGAGGAGCAGAAGCGGGAGTGGCTGCCGCGGCTCTGCTCCGGCGAGCTGCTGGGCGCGTTCGGGCTGACCGAACCCGGCGCGGGCTCGGACGCCGGCGGCACGCGGACGACGGCCGTACGGGACGAGGCAACGGGCGAGTGGGTCATCAACGGCTCCAAGTGCTTCATCACCAACTCGGGCACGGACATCACGGGCCTGGTCACGGTCACCGCGGTCACCGGCCGCACGGACGACGGCAGGCCGCTGATCTCCTCGATCATCGTGCCCTCCGGCACTCCCGGCTTCACGGTCGCCGCCCCGTACTCCAAGGTCGGCTGGAACGCCTCGGACACGCGTGAGCTGTCCTTCGACGGCGTCCGTGTGCCGCTGGCGAATCTGCTCGGCGAAGAGGGCCGCGGGTACGCCCAGTTCCTGCGGATCCTCGACGAGGGCCGGATCGCGATCTCGGCGCTGGCGACCGGTCTCGCGCAGGGCTGTGTGGACGAGTCGGTGAAGTACGCCAAGGAGCGGCACGCCTTCGGGCGGCCGATCGGCGACAACCAGGCGATCCAGTTCAAGATCGCCGACATGGAGATGCGGGCGCACATGGCCCGGGTCGGCTGGCGCGACGCGGCCTCGCGGCTGGTGCAGGGCGAGCCGTTCAAGAAGGAGGCGGCGCTGGCGAAGCTGTACTCCTCGACGGTCGCGGTGGACAACGCCCGGGAGGCCACGCAGATCCACGGCGGCTACGGCTTCATGAACGAGTATCCGGTGGCGCGGATGTGGCGCGACTCCAAGATCCTGGAGATTGGCGAGGGCACCAGCGAGGTCCAAAGGATGCTGATCGCGCGGGAGTTGGGCCTCACCGGCGCATGACCGGGGCGTGACCGGCGTCCGACGGGAGCCTGACCGGGGCGAAGGCCGCCGCCGATAGTGAGGGCCGCCACTGGACAGTTGCTGAGGTTAGGCTAACCTACCTTCGAACTGCCAGTGGCCGGATCGGCACATATCGAAAGCGGACATCATCATGCCCAACGCCCGAGTTTCTCACCTCTCTCGTCGCGGCCTGCTCGCCGCAGGCGGCGCCCTCGGGCTCGGCGCCGCGATCACCGCGTGCGGCAGCGAGGACAAAAAGGGCGGCTCGGGCAAGGCGGCCGAGAAGGCGGGCCCCTGGAGCTTCACGGACGACCGCGGCACGAAGGTGGAGCTGAAGGCGGCCCCGAAGAACATCGTCGCCTTCACCGGAACGGCCGCCGCCCTTCACGACTACGGCGTCGAGGTCAAGGGTGTTTTCGGCCCGACCAAGACCAAGGACGGCAAGCCCGACGTCCAGGCCGGCAACCTCGACATCAACAAGGTCGAGATCATCGGCAATGTCTACGGCGAGTTCAACGTCGAGAAGTACGCGGCCCTCGGCCCCGAGCTGCTGATCACCAACATGTGGGCCAAGAACGACCCGTGGTACGTCCCGCCGCAGTCCAAGGACAAGATCATGAAGCTGGCCCCCAGCGTTCTGCTGTGGGCGGCCGAGACCACGATGCAGAAGGCGCTTGAGCGGCACGCCGCGCTCGCCGAGTCCCTCGGCGGCGATGTCACCGGCAAGAAGGCCGCCGACGCCAAGGCCCGCTTCGAGAAGGCCGCGGCCCGGCTGCGCGCGGCCGCGAAGTCCAAGCCCGACCTCAAGGTCCTGATCGGCTCCGGCAGCCCGGAGCTCTTCTACGTCTCCGTCCCGAAGACGTCCGCGGACACGCTCTACTTCCAGGAGCTGGGCGTGAAGTTCGTCGAGCCGAAGCCGAACGCGCAGGGCTTCTTCGAGGAGCTCAGCTGGGAGAACGCCGGCAAGTACGCCGCCGACATCATCATCCTGGACAACCGCACCGGCACGCTGCAGCCCGCCGACCTGGCCAAGAAGCCGACCTGGGCGAAGCTGCCCGCCGTCAAGGCCGGCCAGGTCTTCCCGCGCGTCACGGAGCCGATCTACTCCTACGACAAGTGCGCGCCGATCCTCGAGGACCTGGCCAAGGCCATCGAGAACGCGAAGGAGGCCGCCTGACCATGTCGACCGCCGTGGCCGCCCCGTTCCGGTTCTTCCATCTTGAGGTCGTACGGACGAGGCGGCTCGGCCCGTCCATGGTCCGTGTCACGTTCGGCGGCGAGGAGTTGAAGGACTTCGCCGCCGGAGGCCGCGACCAGAGCTTCTCGCTCTTTCTGCCGCACCCCGGCCAGGAGGCTCCCGTCGTGCCCGTGTCCGACGACGGCGACATGTACGCCACGCTCGGCGCGTGGCGTGCGCTGCCGGACGACGAACGCGCCGTCATGCGCTCGTACACCGTGCGCGAGCAGCGGCACGAACCCGCCGAGGTCGACATCGACTTCGCGGTCCACGAGGACGGCGGCCCCGCCTGCCGCTGGGCCGAACAGGCCGCGCCCGGACACCGGGTGATGGTGCTCGGTCCGGCCGTCGCGGACAACACCGCCGTGCGCTGCCGTCCGCCCAGGGACACCGACTGGGTGCTGATCTGGGCGGACGAGACGGCCCTGCCGGCCGCCGCGGCGATCCTCGAATGGCTGCCGGCCGGCACAAGGACCCATGTCTGGCTGGAGGTTCCGCACGCGCAGGACCGCCTGGAGCTGACGACCGCGGCGGATGTGCAGCTCACCTGGCTGGTACGGGAAGAGAACGCGCCGTCCGCCCTGGAGGCGGTCAGCGCGGCCGAGTTGCCCGAGGGAACTCCGTACGCATGGATCGCGGGCGAGTCCGGCAGCGTGAAGGCGCTGCGCCGTCATCTGGTGCGCGAGCGTGAAATCGACCGACGCCGGGTCACGTTCGTCGGCTACTGGAAGCGCGGTGTCAGCGAGGACGGCCTCCGCGAGGAGGCGGTGGCCGACGAGGCCGCCGACATGTGAACAACGCCATAACAGTTGGGCCCAGTGGGGTGCCCGTGACAGGCGGTGGGGGGGGGGGGGGGGTGGGGGGTGTATAGTATAAAGACCCCCAGCAGGATCAAATCTCTTTATACCAGCAAGTAGCCGACAAAATCACCCACGGATCAACAAACGATCACCGCG
>NZ_JBIRTX010000009.1:24818-176639 GCF_044334895.1 Streptomyces sp. NPDC020681
GCGGTGGGGGGGGGGGGGGCGCGCGCCCCCCCTAGACGAGAACCAACCCCCACCCGTGGGGGGGTGGGGCGGGGTCTGGGGGGGGCGTTTTGTCTTTTTTTAGCCCACCCACCCCCCCCCCCCCCCACCGCCTGCATCGTTAAGGACATTGCAATGCGCTCGCACCTGCTCAACGACGTAACGGCAGAGAGCTACCGGCGCTCCGTGACCGAAGGAGTCGAGCGGGTGGCGAACCGACTCGCCACGACCCGGCAGCCGTTCACCGGCGTGACCCCCGACGACCTCGCCCCGGTGATCTCGGCGGTCGACCTCGACCAGCCGCTCGGCGACACCACCGCCGCACTCGACGAGCTGGAGAGCGTCTATCTGCGCGACGCCGTCTACTTCCACCACCCCCGCTACCTCGGCCATCTCAACTGCCCGGTCGTCATCCCGGCCGTGCTCGGCGAGGCCGTGCTCTCCGCGGTCAACTCCTCGCTGGACACCTGGGACCAGAGCGCCGGCGGCACGCTCATCGAGCGCCGCCTGATCGACTGGACCGCGCAGCGGATCGGCCTCGGAGAGGCCGCCGACGGCGTCTTCACCAGCGGCGGCACGCAGTCCAATCTGCAGGCGCTGCTGCTGGCCCGCGAGGAGGCCAAGACCACCGACCTCGCGAAACTGCGCATCTTCACCTCCGAGTGCAGCCACTTCAGCGTGCAGAAGTCCGCGACCCTGCTCGGTCTCGGCCGGGATGCCGTGGTCTCCATCCCCGTCGGCCGCGACAAGCGGATGCAGACGGTCAGCCTCGCCGCCGAGCTGGAGCGCTGCGCCGCCGAGGGCCTGGTCCCGATGGCGGTCGTCGCGACCGCCGGCACGACCGACTTCGGCTCCATCGACCCGCTGCCCGAGATCGCCGAGCTGGCGCAGCAGTACGGGACGTGGATGCATGTGGACGCCGCGTACGGCTGCGGGCTGCTGGCCTCGCCGACCCGGCGTCATCTCCTCGACGGCATCGAGCACGCCGACTCGGTCACCGTGGACTACCACAAGTCCTTCTTCCAGCCGGTGAGTTCGTCCGCGATCCTCGTCCGGGACCGCGCCACGCTCGGCCATGCCACGTACCACGCGGACTACCTCAACCCTCGGCAGACGATCGAGGTGGGGGCACCTCCCGCGCCCGGAGGGCTGCGGGGGAGGATACCGAACCAGGTCGACAAGTCGCTGCAGACCACCCGCCGCTTCGACGCGCTGAAGCTGTGGATGACGCTGCGCGTGATGGGCGCGGACGGCGTCGGCCGGCTCTTCGACGAGGTCTGCGACCTGGCCGCGGCCGGCTGGGAGCTGCTCGCCGCCGACCCGCGCTTCGACGTCGTGGTCCAGCCTCAGCTGTCCACGCTCGTCTACCGCTACATCCCCGAGGCAGTCACCAGCCCCACGCTGATCGACCGGGCCAACCTCTATGCCCGCAAGGCGCTGTTCGCGTCCGGCGAGGCCGTGGTCGCCGGCACCAAGGTCGGCGGCCGCCAGTACCTGAAGTTCACCCTGCTCAACCCCGAGACGACGACCGAAGACATCGCCGCCGTACTCGATCTGATCGCCGGCCATGCCGAGCAGTACCTTGGAGAGAACCTTGTCCACGCCTCTTGACTTCATCGGGATCGGACTCGGTCCGTTCAACCTCGGCCTCGCCTGTTTGACTGAGCCCATCGACGAGCTGAACGGCGTCTTCCTGGAGTCCAAGCCGGACTTCGAGTGGCACTCGGGGATGTTCCTCGAAGGCGCCCATCTCCAGACGCCGTTCATGTCGGATCTCGTCACGCTCGCGGACCCCACCTCGCCGTACTCCTTCCTCAACTATCTGAAGGAATCGGGACGGCTGTACTCCTTCTACATCCGCGAGAACTTCTATCCGCTGCGGACCGAGTACAACGACTACTGCCGCTGGGCCGCCGCGAAACTGAGCAGCATCCGCTTCAGCACGACGGTGACCCGGGTCGCGTACGAGAACGAGCTGTATGTCGTGCACACCGCCGGCGGCGAGGAGTTCCGCGCCCGCCGTATCGTCCTCGGCACCGGCACTCCGCCGTACATCCCGGAGAACTGCCGCGACCTCGGCGGCGACCTGCTGCACAACTCGCGCTATCTGGACCACAAGGAAGCGCTGCAGAAGAAGGACTCGATCACGCTGGTCGGCAGCGGCCAGAGCGCCGCGGAGATCTACTACGACCTGCTCTCCGAGATCGATGTGCACGGCTACCGGCTCAACTGGGTCACGCGCTCACCGCGGTTCTTCCCGCTGGAGTACACCAAGCTGACGCTGGAGATGACCTCACCGGAGTACATCGACTACTTCCACGCGCTGCCCGAGGCGACCCGCTACCGGCTGGAGTCGCAGCAGAAGGGCCTGTTCAAGGGCATCGACTCGGAGCTGATCGACGCGATCTTCGATCTGCTCTACCAGAAGAACCTCAAGGGCCCGGTCCAGACCCGGCTGCTGTCCAACTCCTCGCTGAACGAGGCGCGGTACGAGAACGGCACGTACACGCTCTCACTGCGCCAGGAGGAGCAGGGCAAGGAGTACGAGCTGCACACCGAGGGCCTGATCCTGGCCACCGGCTACAAGTACGTCACGCCCGCATTCCTCGAGCCGGTCGAGAACCGGATCCGCAGGGACGGTCAGGGCCGCTTCGACATCGCCCGCAACTACTCGATCGACACCGTGGGACGCGAGATCTTTCTGCAGAACGCGGGGGTGCACACGCACTCCATCACCTCTCCCGACCTGGGCATGGGCGCGTACCGCAACGCCTACATCATCGGCGAGATGCTGGGGTCCGAGTACTACCCCGTCGAAAAGTCCATCGCGTTCCAGGAGTTCTCCGTATGACGTTCACCGTCCGCCCTCTCGATCCTTTCGCCGACGCTGAACTGCTGCACGGGTGGGTGACCCATCCCAAAGCCGCCTTCTGGATGATGCAGGACGCAAAACTCCAGGACGTCGAGCGCGAATACATGGCGATATCGGCGCATGAGCACCATGACGCCTTCATCGGTCTGAAGGACGGCGAGCCCGTCTTCCTGATGGAGCGCTACGACCCCCGGTATGTGGAGCTGCAAGGCCTTTACGACCCGGAGCCGGGCGATGTCGGCATGCACTTCCTGGTCGCGCCGACCGACACTCCGGTGCGCGGATTCACTCGCGAGGTGATCACCGCGGTGATGGAGGCGCTGTTCGCCGACGAGAGCACCGCGCGGGTGGTCGTCGAGCCCGACATCCGCAACGACGCCGTTCATGCGCTCAACGAGTACGTCGGATTCGAGGTCGTCGACAAGATCGAGAAGCCGGAGAAGGACGCGTATCTCAGCTTCTGCACCCGTGAACAGTTCCTGAAAAGCCCCAGCATGGCCGCACGTGGAGTGACCCGATGAGCCTCGCCGACGCCGTATCGCATCTGACGCCCGAGCTGTGGGAGCAGGCCAACCGGCTGCTTGTCCGCAAGGCGCTTGCGGAGTTCTCGCACGAGCGGCTGCTCGTGCCCGAATCGCTCGGCGAGGACAACTACCGGGTCCTGAGCGACGACTCCGCGACCGAATACCGCTTTGCCGCCCGCCGGTTCGCGCTCGACCACTGGCAGGTCGAGGCCGACTCCATCACCCGGCACCGGGACGGCGCGCAGCAGCCACTGGACGCGCTGGACTTCTTTCTGGAGCTGCGCACCTCGCTCGGTCTGAGCGACGAGATCCTGCCGGTCTATCTGGAGGAGATCTCCTCCACTCTCTCCGGCACGGCGTACAAACTCACCAAGAAGCAGACCACTTCGGCCGAGCTGACCCGGGCCGGATTCCAGGCCGTCGAGACCGGCATGACCGAGGGCCACCCCTGCTTCGTCGCCAACAACGGCCGGCTCGGCTTCGGCGTGCACGAATACCTGTCGTACGCGCCGGAGACGGCGAGCGAGATCCAGCTGGTGTGGCTGGCCGCCCACCGCGACCACGCCACCTTCACGGCCGGCGCCGGACTCGACTACGACGCGCTGGTCCACGAGGAACTCGGCGAGGCCGCCCTCGCCCGCTTCGGCGGGCAGCTCAGCGAACTCGGACTCGACCTCGCCGACTACTTCCTGCTGCCCGTCCACCCCTGGCAGTGGTGGAACAAGCTCTCCGTCACCTTCGCCGCCGAGGTCGCCCAGCAGCGCCTGGTGTATCTGGGCACGGGCGAGGACAAGTACCTCGCCCAGCAGTCGATCCGCACCTTCTTCAACGCCACCTCACCGGCGAAGCACTATGTGAAAACCGCGCTGTCGGTGCTCAACATGGGCTTCATGCGCGGGCTTTCGGCCGCGTACATGGAGGCGACGCCGGCGATCAACGACTGGCTGGCGGGCCTGATCGACAGCGACGACGTCCTCAAGGCGGCCCGGTTCTCGATCATCCGCGAGCGCGCGGCGATCGGCTACCACCACCGCCAGTACGAGCGGGCGACCGACCGCTACTCGCCGTACCGCAAAATGCTCGCCGCGCTCTGGCGCGAGTCCCCGGTGGCGTCGGTCGAGGACGGCGAGCGGCTGGCCACCATGGCGTCGCTGCTGCACGTGGACCACGAGGGCGCGTCCTTCGCGGGCGCGCTGATCGACGAGTCGGGCCTGGCCCCGGCGGAGTGGCTGCGCCGCTATCTGGGCGCCTATCTCACTCCCGTACTGCACAGCTTCTACGCGTACGATCTGGTCTTCATGCCGCACGGCGAGAACGTCATCCTCGTCATCGGCGAGGACGGCACCGTCCGGCGGACGATCTTCAAGGACATCGCCGAGGAGATCGCGGTGATGGACCCGGACGCGGTGCTGCCGCCGGCGGTCGAGCGGATCCGTGCGGACGTGCCGGACGAGATGAAGCTGCTGTCGATCTTCACGGATGTCTTCGACTGCTTCCTCCGCTTCCTCGGCGCGACGCTGGCCGCGGAGGGCCGCCTGGACGAGGAGACGTTCTGGCGGACGGTCGCGGAGTGCGTGCGCGCGTACGAGGAGTCGGTGCCGCATCTGGCCGACAAGTTCAAGGAGTACGACATGTTCGCGGACGAGTTCGCGCTGTCCTGCCTGAACCGGCTCCAGCTGCGCAACAACAAGCAGATGGTGGACCTCGCGGACCCGGCCGGCGCGCTCCAGCTCATCGGCACCCTCGAGAACCCGATCGCGCGGTTCTCCCACTGAACGGGGCGGGCACCTGTGAATACGGTCCCTCACAGGTGCCCGTCCCTCTTTCCTGCGGGTGGCAGGTCCTGTCCGGCCTAGGGCCTTTCGTCTGGATCAGGCCGGATCAGTGAGCGGGGTCTGGTGGCGTGGATCGCAAGGCGGAGGAGGGAGGCATGGCGGAGCCATGCCGACTGACGACAACGCGGCGAGGCGCGGTGCCAGGGCACGCGAGCCCGGCATGATCCAGACGACAGGCCCTAGTCGGCCCAAGGGACCTTCGGGGAGCGGTAGTAGTCGATGCCGAGCGCCGACATCCTCGGGCCCTGCTCGCCCAGCCGGACCTTGTACGACTCCCAGTCGTGCGTCTCGGGCGGTGACCAGCCGAGCTCGGCCACTCCCGGCAGCCTCGGGAAGGCCATGTACTCGATGTGGTCGCTGGTGGAGATCGTCTCCGTCCACAGCGGCGCCTCCACCCCCAGCACCGCGGACGCCGGAGCACCGGCGTCCGCGAGATAGGTCGCCGGATTCCAGTCGTAGGAGCGGTCGACCTCGACGAGGCCCGCCCAGTCCAGGCCCAGCGGCGTGTCCTTGTTGTACTTCATGTCGAGATACACCCGGTCCGCCGGCGAGAGAACCAGCCGTGTGCCCGCCTTGGCCGCGTCCGCGACCTGCTTGCGCTCGGCCGCGCCGGTCTGGTCGTAACCCCAGTACTGCGCGACCGCGCCCGCCACCGGCTTCGCACCGGTCAGCTGGTGCCAGCCGACCACGGTCTTGCCGTACTTGGCCACGACCGCCTGCGCCTTGTCCATGAACGCCACATAGTCCGCATGGCTGGTGGAGTGCGCCTCGTCGCCGCCGATGTGGAGGTACTGGCCCGGGGTGAGCGCGGCCAGTTCACGGACCACGTCGTCCACGAAGTCGTATGTCAACGGCTTCGGCACGCACAGCGAGCTGAAGCCGACGTCGGTGCCGGTGTAGAGCGGCGGTGCGATGCCGGAGCAGTTGAGCTCGGCGTACGAGGCGAGCGCGGCGTTCGTGTGGCCCGGCATGTCGATCTCCGGCACGACCTCCAGATGGCGGGCCGCGGCGTACGCCACGATGTCCTTGTACTGGGCCTTGGTGTAGTAGCCGCCGGGCCCGCCGCCCACCTGGGTCGAGCCGCCGTACGTCGTCAGCCGCGGCCAGGAGTCGATCGCGATCCGCCAGCCCTGGTCGTCGGAGAGATGCAGATGCAGCTTGTTGATCTTGTAGAGCGCCATCTGGTCGATGTAGAGCTTGACCTGGTCGACGGTGAAGAAGTGCCGCGAGACATCGAGCATCGCGCCCCGGTAGGCATAGCGCGGGGTGTCCGTGACGGTGCCGCCGGCGACCTTCCAGGGGCCGCGCTGCCGGGTGTCCTTCTCCACGGCGGCGGGCAGCAGCTGACGGAGCGTCTGCACGGCGTGGAAGAGCCCGGCGGGTTTGCGGGCGGTCAGCGTGAGCCCGCCCCGGGACGACTCCAGCCGGTAGCCCTCGTCGCCGAGCGCGCGCTCCGACGAGCGCAGCCGCAGCCGGATACCGCCGGAGCCGCGGTCGTCCTGGGTGACGGGCAGCGCGTACCCGGTGGACGGACGCAGCACCTCGGCGAGATACCCGCCGATCCGGCGCGCCTCGCGGGAGTCGTCGACGTGGATCCGGGTTTGTGCGGTGAGCGTGTACGGCGCACCGGCGGGCCGTACGGACGCGGGCGCGGGCACGATCTGGCCGAGAGGCCGGACGGTGATGGCCGTTGTGGCACCGGCGGGGCCGGAGCCCGCGCCGAGGCAGCTGATGCCCGCCGTGGCGAGGAGCAGCAGCGAACCGACGATACGGGGAAGCGTTCCGGGCTGTCGCACAGGGCTGATTCCCTTCGACTGAGCAACCGAACGGGCGTCATCATGCGTACCGTGCACCTCAACCAGCGTCAAGGTGTAGACCACTTGGCCGTGTGGCAAGTGCCACGCATCCGGACTCCTGGGCCCAAGTGCCCCTGGCGCGGCGGGAGTCCGTTCGCACCCGGTGCGAGAATCACCGCATGGCGGAAATCATCCAGAAGGACGGGACCTGGACCTTCGACGGGGACACCGTGCGCATCGTGCCCGGGTCCGACAAGAGCGTCGGGCTGCTGCGCAAGACACTCGGCGAGGTCGCCGTACCGCTGAAGGCGATCGCCGGGATCTCCTTCGAGCTGGGCAAGAAGTCCGGCCGCGTCCGGCTGCGGCTGCGCAACGGCGCCGACCCGCTCCTCCAGATCACCGGCGGCAAGCTGGAGGACAGCGCCGACCCGTACCGGCTGACCGTCGCCAACGACCGCGCCGGCGTCGCCGAGTACTTCGTCGACGAGGTGCGCAACGCGCTGCTGCTGGACGAGATCCCGGACGGTCCCGTGTTCTCGTATCTGCTGCCGGGCCCGTCCCTGCCGATCACCGTCGGCGCAGGTGACGCCACCGTCACCTTCGACGGCGAGCGGATCCGGCTGGAGTGGAACTGGAAGACGGAGGAGTCCAAGTCCTCCGCCGGCGCCCGGGTGCTGCACATCGAGGATGTGGACGCGGTCGAGTGGCTGCCCGCGGTCGGTCTGGAGAACGGCTATCTCCGCTTCCGGGTGGCCAAGATCGTGAGTCCGCCGGCGCCGAAGTACGACCCGCACGCCGTCGAGCTGTGGGGCTTCCGCAAGGATCCGCTGATGGCTCTCGTCGGGGCCGCGGTGACCGCCGCGATGCCGCATCCGCACGCGCCCGAGGACGCCGTCCCGGCGATCGGGGCCACCGCGCCCGCGGGCGACGATCATGACGCGCTGCTGCGCCGACTGCGTGAGCTCGGCGAGCTGTATGAGTCCGGAATACTGACGGACGAGGAGTTCTCCACCGCAAAACAGGCCGTTCTGAAGCGTATGTGACCCTTCTCAAGCCCCCCAGTGCCCGGATTCGGGCAAGATTCTTGCAAACGCACGGGGTGACCCCGCAATATCTACGGGTGCTCGAACACCGCACGTCGGGGCGCACGACCTACGACGACCTCATCGATCATCTGGTGCGCAGCACCGCGCTCCAGCGCGGTGAAGCGTCCCGGGTGGTGCTCGACGTGCTGGCGTACTTCGACGAGAAGACCGAGGAATACGTCCGCCGCCGCCACCGCGAGCTGCAGTCAGGTGGCCTGGCGAACACCGAGATCTTCGAGCGGATCGCGGCCGAGCTGCCGCACCGCGCCGTGGCGCCGCCGGAGCTCACGCTCCGGCAGCTGCGTCGCATCGTCTATGGCTGACGGCCCGCGGGCACACACCTGATCTATGGAGGGGCAAGAACTTTATGTGCGGAATTGTCGGATACATCGGCAAGCGTGATGTGGCACCACTGCTGCTGGAAGGCCTGCAGCGGCTGGAGTACCGGGGCTACGACTCCGCGGGCATCGTGATCACGAGCCCGAAGGCCACCGGCCTCAAGATGGTCAAGGCCAAGGGCCGGGTCCGCGACCTGGAGGCCCGGATCCCCAAGCGCTTCGCCGGCACCACCGGCATCGCCCACACCCGCTGGGCCACGCACGGCGCCCCGAGCGACATCAACTCGCACCCGCACCTCGACCCCGAGAACAAGGTCGCGGTCGTCCACAACGGCATCGTCGACAACGCCGCCGAGCTGCGCGCGAAGCTGGAGGCGGACGGCGTCGTCTTCGCCTCCGAGACCGACACCGAGGTGCTCACCCACCTGATCGCCCGCTCCCAGGCCGAGAAGCTCGAGGAGAAGGTCCGCGAGGCGCTCAAGGTCGTCGAGGGCACCTACGGCATCGCCGTCATGCACGCGGACTTCAACGACCGCATCGTCGTGGCCCGCAACGGCTCGCCGGTCGTCCTCGGCATCGGCGAGAAGGAGATGTTCGTCGCCTCCGACGTCGCCGCGCTGATCTCCCACACCCGCCAGGTCGTCACCCTCGACGACGGCGAGATGGCCACACTGAAGGCCGACGACTTCCGCACCTACACGACCTCGGGCACGCGCACCACCGCCACCCCCGAGACCGTCGAGTGGGAGGCCGCCTCCTACGACATGGGCGGCCACGACACGTACATGCACAAGGAGGTCTCGGAGCAGTCCGACGCGGTGGACCGCGTCCTGCGCGGCCGCATCGACGAGAAGTTCTCCACGGTGCACCTGGGCGGCCTGAACCTGGACGCCCGCGAGGCCCGCGGCATCCGGCGGGTGAAGATCCTGGGCTGCGGCACCTCGTACCACGCGGGCATGATCGGCGCCTCGCTGATCGAGGGCCTGGCCCGGATCCCCGCGGACGCCGAGCCGGCCTCCGAGTTCCGCTACCGCAACCCTGTCGTCGACCCCGACACCCTCTACATCGCCGTCTCCCAGTCCGGTGAGACGTACGACGTGCTCGCGGCCGTCCAGGAGCTCAAGCGCAAGGGCGCCCGCGTCCTCGGCGTGGTCAACGTGGTGGGCTCCGCGATCGCCCGCGAGGCCGACGGCGGCGTGTACGTGCACGCGGGCCCCGAGGTCTGCGTCGTCTCCACCAAGTGCTTCACCAACACCGTCGTCGCCTTCGCGCTGCTGGCCCTGCACCTGGGCCGCATCCGCGACCTCTCCGTCGCCGACGGCAAGCGGATCATCGAGGGCCTGCGCAAGCTGCCGGCGCAGATCAGCGAGATCCTCGAGGGCGAGGCCGAGATCAAGAAGCTCGCCGAAGAGTACGCGGGCGCCAAGTCGATGATGTTCATCGGCCGGGTGCGCGGCTACCCGGTGGCGCTGGAGGCCTCCCTGAAGCTCAAGGAGATCTCGTACATCCACGCGGAGGCCTACCCGGCGTCCGAGCTCAAGCACGGCCCGCTGGCGCTCATCGAGCCCGCGCTGCCGACGGTCGCGATCGTCCCCGACGACGACCTGCTGGAGAAGAACCGCGCGGCACTGGAGGAGATCAAGGCCCGCAGCGGCCGGATCCTCGCGGTGGCCCACCGCGAGCAGGAGAAGGCCGACCACACCATCGTCGTGCCGAAGAACGAGAACGAGCTGGACCCGATCCTGATGGGCATCCCGCTGCAGCTCTTCGCGTACCACACGGCGCTGGCGATGGGCCGTGACATCGACAAGCCGCGGAACCTGGCCAAGTCCGTCACCGTCGAGTAGGTCACCGCTTTGATGGTCGTACCACAACCATCAATTGAGCACCCCCGACGGCGAGCAACCAACTCCGCGAGAGCGGCGGCGGTTTAGCCGCAAAGAGGAGAGCGGTCCCCCCGCGCGTTGCCACCTTCACGCGCGGGGGGACCGCTCTCTCGTAGGCCGGCGCAGTCCGGGCGCCGGCCTGTGGCTGCCTCAGCCTGTGGCCGTCACTCCACTGCCGGCAGCGCGTCCGGAGAAGGTCGGCCACTTGGCGAGTGCGGCCGTCGCGCCGTACCAGGCCGCCAGACCCGCGACCGCGCCGACCCAGCCGCCCGCCTTCGCAAGACCGTCGTTCGTCGCGAACGACGCTATGCCGAGGAGGACCAGCGAGACGGTCTGAAGCCCGTACACACCCTGTCCGAACAGTCCGCTGCCCGCGGACGCGGCCGTCAGGGTCAGTGCGAGCAGCCCGAAGAGCAGCAGGAAGAGGCCACCGGCCTCCGCCGACACCTCGGCGCCGACGCCGCTTCCCCAGGTGAACCAGAACGCGCCGAGGCCCGAAAATGCCGTGCCCGTACCGGCGTTGCCCGCGCGGAACTCCAACAGCCCGGCGATGAACAGTGCCACGCCGCCGATCCATGTCGCGATGCCGGCCGCGTCCGCCGCCGCCACGTTGTCTATGACACCGGTGTGACCGATGCCGAATGCCAGCAGGGTCAGTCCAAGGGCGAGGTTGCCGAGGGTCTGAGTTGAGGTGGCGCTTCCCGCAGAGACGTCTTTGTCCACGGCGGGCTCCCTTCGTGTCCTGTGCAGTTGTGCTGCTTCCCAGGACACTTATGTACCCTTCACAAGCGCACAATCCACCTCTGACGGGTCATGAATTTCCGCCCGCGCCAAGCCAGTTGAACCCCGCCGGACCAGGGGCGTCAGCGGGATTACGGGACGGCCACGAGGGGGCGTACGCCGGATAACGAAGGACTGAGGGCGGGCGGCGGAATCCGCTACGGGATCACGATCACAGGACGCTGCGCGCGACGCGCGAGCCGGCCGGCCACCGAGCCGAAGATGCGCCCCACGATGCCGTGCGTGGAGCCGACCACGATCGCGTCGGCCGAGTACTCCTTGCCGACCTCTTCGAGCTCGTGGCAGATGTCGCCGCCGCGCTCGACCAGGATCCACGGCACCTCGGTGAGATAGTCCGCGCAGGCCAGCTCGAGGCCCAGCACCTCGGTGCGGTGATCGGGGACGTCCACGAAGACCGGCGGCTCGCAGCCCGCCCAGACGGTGGTGGGCAGCCGGTTGGCGACATGGACGATGATCAGGCCGGAGCCGGAGCGGCGTGCCATACCGATGGCGTATGCGAGCGCCCGCTCACTGGAGGTCGATCCGTCGAAGCCGACGACGACTCCGTGCCGGAAGGCCGGATCGCAGGAATGACGTGCCTGTTCCGCCGCTTGCAGGTCCGACGAATGGTCGGCGACCTGCTTGCGGTCCGCGGGTTCGGGGATTTCGTGACCGGCCATCGGTGTCTCGCGAAGAAGGTCCTCATCGGGAGGGAACGACATGGCAGCGGAGCTGTGTCCGGGAATCATCTTCCCTGGCCCATACCCCAAGGGTACGGCGACACTCCTCTCCTGCCCAGGGAGCGACGCCCCATGTGCGGCGTTCCAGGGAGCATGCACGAGGCCCGCCCCGTATGGCAATGCCGCGTGGTGTCTACAGCCGGTGTGATCCCGGGGCCGAGGTCCCGGCCGGGTCCCGGGCGGGGCCAGGGTGACCGGAGGGCCGGGACCCTCGTTGGCACCTTGATCCACGCCGCCTCCCTGGGAGCTTCCCCGTGCCCGCACGACAGCCCGCCCCCGCCCCCCGGCCCTCCGCCGAGTCCGCGATCACGGCAAGCCCGGCGAGCGATGTGGTCCGCTGGGCGGCGTTCAGCTGTGTGCTCGTTCCGGTGGTCCTCGTCGTGTACGGGACCTCCGTCGGCGGCGCCGCGTCCGCCGCGCTGGGTCTCGCCGCGGTGACCGCGGCCTGCCGGGTGCTGCTGCGCCGCTCCGAGCGCACCGCCGCGCGCGCCCGGGTCGCCGACGCGGCGCCGGCTCCTCGCGGGCGGCGGGCGAGGCTTGCCCCGGGGGCGCGCCGGGGCGGTCGGCACGGCTCGGGATGTGCGCCCGGGGACTGACGGGTTCGCACACCCGCGCCCGTATGTTTTCAGCCAACTTCTCGCCAGTGGCCATTCCTTGGGGAAATGGCCTGCCAACCCCCTTGCCACCAGGCAAGAAAGCACTATTCGCGGCGCTTGCACCCTACGGGGACGGGCCATGCGCGCGAGGCGCACTTCCTTCCGGAGCCTGTGAGTGAAACGCTTCGTGATCGAATGCTTCGCGCCAAGTTGCCATGTCGACATAGCGGGGCATGCCGAACTTGTCACGTCGGCGCCACGGGACGCAGTAGATTCGATCATGAGTATCGAAGGCTCGGAGCCCGTGCAAAACCGAGGGGAAACGTGCAGGAGCGAAAGGCCCGAAAAGAACGGGGAGACGCGAACACCGAGGGGGGCTTAGCGTCATGAGTCAGGACTCCGCCGCACCGGAGGTGGCACGGAAGCTCTCCGGGCGCCGGCGCCGGGAAGTCGTCGCTGTGCTGCTGTTCAGCGGCGGCCCCATCTTTGAGAGTTCCATCCCGCTCTCGGTGTTCGGAATTGACCGTCAGGACGCCGGAGTTCCTCGCTATCGCCTGCTCGTATGCGCAGGTGAGGAGGGCCCGCTGCGGACCACCGGCGGACTCGAACTGACCGCGCCGTACGGCCTGGAGGCCATCGGCAGAGCAGGGACCGTCGTCGTACCGGCCTGGCGGTCGATCACTTCACCGCCACCGCCGGAGGCGCTCGACGCGCTGCGGCGCGCGCACGAGGAGGGGGCCAGGATCGTCGGACTGTGCACGGGAGCGTTTGTGCTCGCCGCCGCCGGTCTGCTGGACGGCCGGCCCGCGACCACTCACTGGATGTACGCGCCGACGCTGGCCAAGAGGTATCCGTCCGTCCATGTCGATCCGCGTGAATTGTTCGTCGACGACGGAGATGTGCTGACCTCCGCGGGAACGGCGGCCGGAATCGACCTCTGCCTCCACATCGTGCGCACCGACCACGGCACCGAGGCGGCCGGGGCACTGGCCCGCAGACTGGTGGTGCCACCACGGCGCAGCGGCGGCCAGGAGCGCTATCTGGACAGGTCTTTACCTGAGGAAATCGGGTCGGACCCGCTGGCCGAAGTCGTCTCGTGGGCGCTGGAGCATCTCCATGAACAGTTCGACGTGGAGACCCTGGCGGCCCGGGCGTACATGAGCCGGCGCACCTTCGACCGGCGATTCCGCTCGCTCACCGGCAGCGCGCCGTTGCAGTGGCTGATCACCCAGCGGGTGCTGCAGGCCCAGCGGCTGCTCGAGACCTCCGACTACTCGGTCGACGAGGTCGCGGGCCGCTGCGGCTTCCGCTCGCCGGTGGCCCTGCGTGGCCATTTCCGGCGGCAGCTGGGCTCGTCCCCGGCCGCCTACCGGGCCGCGTACCGGGTCCGCCGCCCGCAGAGCGAGGCTCCGCCCCCGTCGGTGGTGGACGTGGTACCGGCGCAGGCAACGGCCCAGGTGAGGCGCGCCGCCGCGGCGTCGGGCCCGTCCGGTCCGGCCGCCACATCGGCGGCGCCACCGGAGCTCGGAAAGCCCGGACCCGACCCGTATGCGGCAGGTCACGGCCGTCCCAGCCTGCCGGGGCAGCGCAGCGCTCCATAAGCGCGTCACAAGGGCACTCCCTGGGCCGACCGGCGATCGCCGGTCGGCCGGGGGCGTGTCTGTGGATCGGGCCGAGCCCGGCAAGATCCGAAAGACACGCCCTAAGGTAGGACGCATGAACGATCGTATGGTGTGGATCGACTGCGAGATGACCGGGCTCTCGCTGACGGACGACGCACTCATCGAGGTGGCCGCGCTGGTCACCGACTCGGAACTGAATGTGCTCGGCGACGGGGTGGACATCGTGGTCCGCCCCCCTGACGCGGCGCTGGAAACGATGCCCGACGTGGTGCGGCAGATGCACACCGCCTCGGGCCTCCTCGACGAGCTGTCGGGCGGCACCACGCTCGCCGCAGCCGAGGAGCAGGTCCTGGCGTACGTGCGCAAGCACGTCAAGGAGCCCGGCAAGGCCCCGCTGTGCGGGAACTCGGTGGGCACGGACCGCGGCTTCCTGCTGCGCGACATGCCCACGCTGGAGCAGTACCTCCACTACCGGATCGTCGATGTCTCCTCGGTCAAGGAACTGGCTCGCCGCTGGTACCCGAGGGCGTACTTCAACAGTCCGGAGAAGAACGGCAACCACCGGGCGCTGGCGGACATCCGCGAATCCATCGCGGAGCTCCGCTACTACCGGGAGGCGGTCTTCGTGCCGCAGCCCGGACCCGACTCGGAGACGGCGAAGACGATCGCGAAGAAGTACGTCCTGCCGGCAGAGTGACGGGCGCGGTGAGGGCCGCGTCAGGGCTCCATTAACCGGGGCGCGAGCACCCTCCCCGACCCTGTACACTTTTTCTCGGCCGGTCGGAAAAGCGACCGGCCGTGGTGGGTATAGCTCAGCTGGTAGAGCACCTGGTTGTGGTCCAGGATGTCGCGGGTTCAAGTCCCGTTACTCACCCTGATCGATACAGGGCCCCGGTCTTCGGACCGGGGCCTTTGTCGTTTCCGTCTGTCGTTTCCGTCGCCACGGTGTGCGGCTACGACGAATCGCGTACGACCAGCTCCGTCGGGAGCACGATCTGCGGACGCTCGCCCGTCCCGCCCTCGCCCGTGGCGCCGGTGATCTCCTGGAGCAGCACCGTGGCCATCGTGCGGCCCATCTCCTCGATCGGCTGGCGCACGCTGGTCAGCGCCGGGTCCATGTGGCGGGCCACCGCCGAGTCGTCGAAGCCGACCAGGGCCACGTCGTCCGGGATCCGTCGGCCCGCCTCCCGCAGCACCTGACGGGCGCCGGCCGCCATCACGTCGGAGGCCGCGAAGACCGCGTCCAGGTCCGGGCGGCGCTCCAAGAGCTCGCGCATCGCGCGGCGGCCGCCCTCCTCGGTGAAGTCGGCGCGGGCGATCAGGTCCGGCTCGGCGGCCAGGTCCGATGCCGCCAGAGCCGCGCGGTAGCCCTCCAGGCGGCACTGGGCGCCGTACACGTCGAGGCGTCCGGTGATCGTCGCGATCCGGCGGCGGCCACGGGACGCGAGATGGGTCACGGCGTCGCGGGCGCCCTCGAAGTTGTCGGAGTCGACCGCGGCGAGCGTCTCAGCGGCGGACCTGCGGCCGCTGATCACGGCCGGGATGGAGAGGTCCTCCAGCATGTCGGGGATCGAGTCGTCGGCGTGCACCGAGACCAGCAGGACCCCGTCGACGCGATGGGCCGCCAGATACTGCGCGAGGCGGCGGCGCTCGCGGTCGCTGCCGGCCAGGGTCAGCAGCAGCTGCATGTCCGTGTCGGCGAGTGCCGCGCTCACGCCGCGCACCATGTCGGAGAAGTACGGCTCGGCGAAGAACCGGTCCTCCGGCTCCGGGACGACAAGGGCGATCGCGTCGGTGCGGTTGGCGGCGAGCGCGCGGGCGGCGCGGTTGGGGACGTATCCCAGTTCGGCGACGGCGGCCTCGACGACGGCCCTCGTACGGTCACTGACCCCGGGCGAACCGTTGATCACTCGGGAGACCGTGCCCCGGCCCACTCCTGCGCGCGCGGCGACCTCTTCGAGCGTCGGCCTGCCCGTGCCCCGCCCTCCGCCTCGCGTACGGATTGCCCGAGACATCATGTCCGCCTCCCCAGTTTCCCCGTCCGAGAACATAACGTGCCGGGTGCCTTGACACCCCTTGAGCGAGCCGCGACCCTTCAACACATCACACATGGGAGCGCTCCCACCGTACCTGACTCATACACAACCCGCACGTTCCCCGCCCGAGCCGGTCAAGCACCAATGTCACTGGCACCACATGCCAGTTGGCCGGGGGGTCGGCACGTCAGGGCACAAGGAGGACGCAATGCGCAGGGCAGTAATCCTCGCGGTCGTCGCCGCGCTCGGGGCCGGGCTGTTGGCCGGCTGCGCCGAAGACAGCGACGAACCAACCGGCAGTTCCTCGACCGGTGGTGGTGGGGGCAAGGCGAAGACCACGATCACGGTGGGCGTCTTCGGGGCCTTCGGCCTCAAGGAGGCCGGTCTGTACGACGAGTACATGAAGCTCCACCCGGAGATCAAGATCGAGCAGACCTCGATCGAGCGGAACGAGAACTACTACCCGCAGCTGCTGACGCACCTCGGCACCGGCAGCGGCCTCGCCGACATCCAGGCCGTCGAGGTCAACAACATCGCCGAGATCACCGCCACCCAGTCGGGCAAGCTGGTCGACCTGGGCAAGACGGAGGGCGTGCAGAAGGACGCGTTCCTGCCGTGGAAGTGGGACCAGGCCACCAAGGACGGCAAGACGATCGGCCTCGGCACCGACATCGGTCCGCAGGGCATCTGCTACCGCAAGGACCTGTTCGCCAAGGCCGGACTGCCCACCGACCGCGAGGCCGTGGGCAAGCTGTGGGCGGGCGACTGGAACAAGTACCTGGACACGGGCAAGCAGTTCAAGGCCAAGGCGCCCGCGGGCGCCAAGTTCGTGGACTCCGCGACCGGCGTCATGTCGGCGATCCTCGGCAGCAACGAGAACCGCTTCTACGACAAGGACGGCAAGATCGTCTACAAGACGAACTCGGCCGTGAAGGGCGCCTGGGACATAGCCGCGGAGTTCGCGACGGAGGGTCTGACCGGCAAGCTCCAGCAGTTCACGCCGGCCTGGGACCAGGGCTTCGCCAACGGCACCTTCGCGACCATCTCCTGCCCGGCCTGGATGCTCGGCTACATCCAGGACAAGGGCGGGGCCGCGGGCAAGGACAAGTGGGACGTGGCCACCGCGCCGAAGCCCAGCAACTGGGGCGGCTCGTTCCTGACCGTCCCTGAGGCCGGCAAGAACAAGGTGGAGGCCGCCAAGCTCGTGGCCTGGCTGACCGCGCCCGCACAGCAGGCGAAGTTCTTCGCCAAGCGCGGCAGCTTCCCGAGCGCCCAGGCCGCGTACTCCCTGCCCGAAGTCTCCGGCGCCAAGCACGCCTACTTCGCCAACGCGCCCATCGGCCAGATCTTCTCGAATGCCGCGGAAGGCGTGCCCGTCCAGATCCTCGGGCCGAAGGACCTGATCATCAACCAGAACCTGGGCGACATCGGAATGCTCCAGGTCGATCAGAAGGGCCGCTCCTCCCAGCAGGGCTGGGACGCGGCAGTCAAGGCGATCGACAACGCGCTGGACCAGTGACCGGTATGGCAAGTGACGCACCGGCCGCCGCGCCCTCCCAGGGGGAGGAGGGCGCGGCCCCGCGCACGATCGACGCGGCGGTGGCCGACGACCGCCGCCGGGACCGGCGCAGCCGCCGCTACCGACGGGACGTGAAGTGGAGTCCGTACGCCTTCGTCGCGCCGTTCTTCGTCTTCTTCCTGGCCTTCGGGCTCTTTCCGCTGCTCTACACCGGCTGGGCATCGCTGCACCGGGTGGAGCTGACCGCGCCCACCGACATGGAGTGGGTCGGGCTGCGCAACTTCTCGCGGCTCCTTGAGGACGAGTTCTTCTGGAACGCGCTGAAGAACACGGTCACCATCGGGCTGATCTCCACGGTGCCGCAGCTGCTCATCGCGCTCGGCATCGCGCATCTGCTCAACTACCGGCTGCGCGGCTCGATGTTCTTCCGCGTCGCCGCACTGACTCCGTACGCCACCTCGGTGGCCGCGGCCACGCTGGTCTTCGTGCTGCTCTTCGGCCGCGACTACGGAATGATCAACTGGGCTCTCGGTCTGGTCGGCATCGACAGCGTCGACTGGCAGAACGGCACATGGACCTCGCAGCTCGCGGTGTCCACGATCGTCATCTGGCGCTGGACCGGCTACAACGCACTGATCTATCTGGCCGCGATGCAGGCCATACCGAACGATCTGTACGAGTCGGCGGCGCTGGACGGGGCCTCCCGCTGGCAGCAGTTCATCCATGTCACCGTCCCCTCGCTGCGGCCCACGATCCTGTTCACCTGCGTGGTCTCGACGATCGGCGCGACCCAACTCTTCGGCGAGCCACTGCTGTTCAACGGCAGCGCCGGAGCGACCGGCGGCGCCGACCACCAGTTCCAGACGCTCGGGCTCTATCTGTACGAACAGGGCTGGGTGAACCTCCATCTCGGCCGGGCGTCGGCGATCGCCTGGGCCATGTTCCTGATCCTGCTGGTGATCGGCGCGATCAACTGGCTGCTCGCCCGACGACTGAGCAAGAACGCGTAGGGGGCCCTGTGATGTTGAGCGCGAAACGTGCCGGACGCCAGCTGCACGGCGGCCGGATCACCTATGCCGTACTGATCGTTTTCACCGTCGGCTCGCTGTTCCCTCTGGTGTGGACGGCGATCGCGGCCTCCCGCAACAACACCCGGCTCGCGCAGACCCCGCCGCCGTTCTGGTTCGGCGGCAATCTGTTCAAGAACCTCGAGATCGCCTGGACCGACGCCAACATGGGCACGGCCCTGCTCAACACGACGATCGTCGCCGGGTCGATCGCGACCGGGACCGTGCTCTTCTCCACGCTCGCCGGCTTCGCCTTCGCCAAACTGCGCTTCCGCTTCAAGAACCTCCTTCTGCTGCTGGTGATCGGCACGATGATGGTGCCGCCGCAGCTCAGCGTCGTACCGCTGTACATGCTGATCGCCGAGCTGTCCTGGACCGACCAGCTCCAGTCCGTCATCCTGCCGACGCTGGTCAGCGCCTTCGGCGTGTTCTTCATGCGGCAGTACCTCGTCGAGGCGCTGCCGACCGAGCTGATCGAGGCGGCCCGCGTGGACGGCGCGAGCAGCTGGCGCGTGGTGTGGCATGTCGTCTTCCCGGCGGCCCGGCCCGCGATGGCGGTGCTCGGGATGCTGACCTTCGTGATGGCCTGGAACGACTTCTTCTGGCCGATCATCGCGCTGACCCAGAACGGCAACCCGACCGTGCAGGTCGCGCTGACCGGGCTCGGCCGCGGCTATATCCCCGACCAGTCGGTGATCATGGCCGGCGCGCTGCTCGGCACGCTGCCGCTGCTGATCGCCTTCGTCGTCTTCGGCAAGCACATCGTCGGCGGCATCATGCAGGGCGCGGTCAAGGGCTGACGCTGTCTCACCTCACTGTCCTCACGCACACGTTGGGAGCTCGTCCATGTCTGTCAGCTTTCCGCCCGGGTTTCTGTGGGGCTCGGCCACCGCCGCGTACCAGATCGAGGGCGCCGTGCGGGAAGGCGGCCGCACACCGTCGATCTGGGACACCTTCAGCCACACGCCCGGCAAGACCGAGAACGGCGACACCGGGGACACCGCCACCGACCACTTCCACCGCCGCGCCGACGACGTCCGGCTGATGGCGGATCTCGGACTCGGCGCGTACCGCTTCTCGGTCTCCTGGCCGCGGGTGCAGCCGACCGGCCGCGGTCCCGCCGTCCAGCCCGGCCTCGACTTCTACCGCGGACTCGTCGACGATCTGCTCGACCACGGCATCAAGCCGGTGCTCACGCTCTACCACTGGGATCTGCCGCAGGAGCTGGAGTCCGCCGGCGGCTGGCCGGAGCGCGAGACGGCGCACCGCTTCGCCGACTACGCCCGGATCGTCGCCGACGCGCTCGGCGACCGCGTCGATATGTGGACCACCCTCAACGAGCCCTGGTGCAGCGCCTTCCTCGGATACGGCTCCGGTGTCCACGCCCCGGGCCGCACCGACCCGGTGGCCGCGCTGCGCGCCGCCCACCATCTCAATCTCGCCCACGGCCTGGCCGCCCAGGCGCTGCGCGGCACGCTCCCCAGCCACGCCCAGCTGTCCATCAGCCTCAATCCGAGCGTCGTCAGAGCCGGCAGCCAGAGCCCGGCGGACCTGGACGCCAAGCGCCGTATCGACGCGCTCGCGAACCGCGTCTTCGCGGACCCGCTGCTGAGCGGTGCGTATCCGCAGGACCTCTTCGCGGACACCGCCCAGCTGACCGACTGGTCCTTCGTCCACGGCGACGATCTGGCCGTCATCCGGCACCCCCTGGACTCGCTCGGACTGAACTACTACTCACCCGCAGTTGTATCCGCTGCCACTGACAGTCACCCCGAGCGAAGCGATGGCCATGGAGCGAGCGAGCACTCGCCTTGGCCCGGAGCGGACAGCGTCTCCTTCCACCAACCGCCCGGCGACCGCACGGAGATGGGCTGGTCCATCGACCCGACCGGCCTATACGACCTGCTGATGCACTACACGCGCGAGGCGCCGGGCCTGCCGCTGATGATCACCGAGAACGGCGCGGCGTACGACGACAAGCCCGCCGCCGACGGCTCCGTCCACGACCCGGACCGCATCCGCTATCTGCAGGGCCATCTCGCGGCCGTGCACCGGGCGATGGACGACGGCGCGGACGTACGCGGCTACTTCCTCTGGTCCCTGATGGACAACTTCGAGTGGGCGTACGGCTACGGCAAGCGCTTCGGCGCGGTGTACGTCGACTACGAGACGCAGACCCGCACGCCCAAGTCGAGCGCCCGCTGGTACGCGGAGCTGGCACGGACGGGTGTGCTGCCGGACATGCCGGCGTCCTGACGGAGAAACGCGCGTCCCGGCCGGGTGGGGGGTGGCCGGCCGGAACGCGCGCGTGGGGGGTGGGTGGGGGGTGGCAGCCGGGGCTACTTGTAGGCGGCGAAAGCCTTCGTGAACGCCAGCGGGGACTGCAGGATCGAGCTGCACGTCGCGTCCGCCGCGGGCTTCTCGCCGCCCGCGCACTGCTTGTCACGCGTCGAGGACCACATCGACAGCCAGCCCATGTCCTTGGACTTCGCGAACTCGACCAGCTGAGAAGCGTCCTCGACCTTGAAGATCTCGGTCACGACGTCGTTCACGCCGATCATCGGCGTGACGGCGACCGCCTTCCACGCCGCCGCGTCCGACAGCCCGAGCACGCCCTTGATCTGCGCCTGGGTCGCGGTCGCCGCCTGGATCGCGTACTGGCCCATGTCACCGCTGTAGGCCGGTCCGTAGTCCATCGCCATGATGTTGACCGCGGAGATCTTCACGCCGCTCTTCTTCGCGTCGGCGATCAGGTCCACGCCGGGCTGCGTCAGGCCCTCCGGCATGACCGGCAGCGTGAAGGAGACATCCAGGTTCGGATGCGACTTCTGCAGCGCCGCGATGGCCTGCGAGCGGCGGGTGTTGGCGGCGGTGTCCGGCAGGGCCGCGCCCTCGATGTCGAAGTCGACCTTGGTGAGCTTGTACGCGTCGATGACCTTGCCGTACGCCTTCGCCAGCTCGTCGGCCGAGGCACAGCGCAGGCCGAGTTCGGAGCCTGCCGCGCCGCCGAAGGAGACGCGGACGTCGCCGCCCTTGGCACGCAGGTCACCTATCTGGTTCGCGACGGCGTTGCTGTTCAGGTCGGTGACACCGCCCCAGAGCGGCGCGCAGGCACCGCCGGAGGTGATGAAGGCCAGGTTGAACTCCTTGACCCCGGTCTGCGCCGAAGCGTCCAGCATGTCGTACGCCGGGTAGAGCGAGGTGTCGATGTACGGCGCGAAGCCCGCGGTGGCCTTCGGGCTGCCGGTCTGGGTGGGCGTCGGAGTCGGCGTCGGCGGCTTGGTCGGGGTGGGCTGCTGTGTGGGCGGCTTGGTCGCCGTCGGCGTCGGGGTCGGCTTCGGGGCCTCGGTGGGACGGCCGCTGGGCTGCGGCGTCGCGCCGTCGTCGACCGAGCACTTGACCTTGTTGATGAGACACGACGTCGGGTCGGCGGCGGTCGCCGATCCGCCGGCGGCGGTCACGAAGCCGACCGTGACGGACTTGCCGGGCGCGAGCTCCTTGTTCCAGCTCGCGGGCTTCACGGTGATGTGCCGGCCCTTGACCGTGTGCTCGCCGTTCCACAGCGAGCTGATCGTGGTCCCCGCCGGGAGGTCGAACTCGAGCGTCCAGCCCGACTGTGCCTTGTCGGTGGCATTGGTGATGACGTACTGGCCGGTGTAGCCACCGGTCCAGGAGCTGGTCTTGGTGTACGCGGCGCCGACCGAGGCGGCTTGTGCGGTGCCCGCGAGAGCGAAAGCCGCGCCGCCGATCACGGCGGCCGCCACGATCGCGCCGACCGCCTTGGTCCTGACGCTCGCGGTGCGCCGATGCGTACTGGTGCCCATTGCCTGCCTACCTCTGTTACGGGGGTGGGGGGTGTGGCAGCACGCTAGCGGGCCCGAAACGGACAAATGACCAGTTCAGGGCAGGAGTTGTGGTTCTTAGGACGGCCTTAAGGAAGGCATCGGAGCGGATTAATGGTGGAGACCAGTGACACGTTTGCGCTGCTCGGCCCAGGGAGTCAGACCGTTGCCCGCTTGCGGCGTCTGACCGTCCCCCGGTGGCCTCGGCGCACGCCCGGAGCGCCTCCCGCCGGTTCGAGGCCGATCCAGATGCGGACCTCCGTGCCGCCCAGCACCGAGCTGCCGATACGGACGTCGCCGCCCGTCGACTCAGCGACGCGGCGCACGATGTCCAGGCCGAGGCCCGTCGAGCCGGCCCGGCCGCCGCTGTTGCCGCGGGCCATGGCCGCCTCCGGGTCGGCGATTCCCGGGCCGGCGTCCGAGACGAGGACTATGACCGCGTCCTCGCCGTTGTGGACGTCGACGGAGAAGGCCGTGCCGACGCGTGTGTGACGGAAGACGTTGCCGAGCAGCGCGTCGAGCGCAGCGGCCAGTTCGGGCCGGGCTACCGGGATCCGTACGGGACGGTCGACGCCCGCCACGCGCACCTTGCGGCCTTCGTCCTCGGCGAGCGCGGACCAGAAGTCCATCCGCTCGCGGACCACTTCGGAGGCGTCGCAGCCAGAGCCCGGCCCGCTCGCCATGGTCTGCGGCTTGGCCTCCCGCGCGGTGCGGATGATCGTGTCGACCTCGCGCTCCAGCTGCTCGACCGCGGCCCTGGTCTGGTCGGCGGCCGGTCCTTCGCCGAGCGACGCCGCGTTCAGGCGCAGCACGGTGAGCGGCGTACGGAGCCGGTGCGAGAGGTCCGCGGCGAGTTCGCGTTCGTTGGCGAGGAGCTGGACCACCTGGTCGGCCATGGCGTTGAAGGCGATCGCGGCGGAGCGCAGTTCGGTCGGGCCCTCCTCCGGGACGCGCGCGCCGAGTTTTCCCTCGCCCAGGTCGTGGGCCGCGCCCGCGAGGCGTTGCGCGGGCTGCACCATCCGGATGCCGAGCCGGTCGGCGACGGCGACGGAGCCGACCACCAGCGCAATGCCGACGACGGCGAGCACCAGCCAGGCGGTGGTGATGCCGTTGCTGACCTCGCCCTCGGGCACGAACACCTCGACGACCGCGATCTGGCCGGTGCCGATCGCGGTGGGCTGCAGCAGCGCGGAGCCGCCGACGACATCGGTGATGGAGGCGCGGCCGAGCCGCTGCGTGGTGGCCAGGTCGATCCGCGCGGCCCGGCGCTGTCCGATCTCCACCGGTACGCTGCCGGGCTCGCCGGAGGCCGGTATGTGCACCGCCATCCGCCCGGCCGCGCCGGCCTGGGTGGACATGACGGCCCGCTCCAGCGGGCCGCGTTCGGCGGTGATGGACAGGGTCGGGCCGATCGCCGCGGCCTGCCGCTCGGCGTTGGAGAACGCGCGGTCGCGGGCCATCTCCTTGATGACGAGCCCGAGCGGCACGGCGAACGCCAGCACCACCATCACCGTGACGGCCAGCGAAACCTTGACGAGGGCCCATCTCATGGCTGTTGTCCGTTCGGCGGTTCCAGCTTCACTCCGACTCCCCGCAGCGTGTGCAGATAGCGGGGCCTTGCCGCGGTCTCACCGAGCTTGCGACGCAGCCAGCTCAGATGGACGTCAATGGTCTGGTCGTCGCCGTAGCTCAGCTGCCAGACCTCGGCGAGCAGTTCCTTGCGCGGTACGACCACGCCGGGCCGCCCGGCCAGAAACGCCAGCAGGTCGAACTCACGCCGCGTCAGGTCGAGCGCCGCGCCGTCGAGCTCGGCCTGGCGGCGCAGCGGGTCGATGCAGAGCCCGCCGACCTGGAGCACCCGCGAGGGCGGGGCCTCACCGGCGGCGGCCCGTGAACGGCGCAGCACGGCGGCCATCCGCGCGGACAGGTGCTCCACCGAGAAGGGCTTGATGAGGTAGTCGTCCGCGCCGTCGTTGAGCAGCCGGACTATCTCCGTCTCGTCGTCCCGCGCTGTGGCGATGATCACGGGTACGTCGGTGATCCCGCGCAGCATCTTCAGCGCCTCGGCCCCGTCCAGATCGGGCAGGCCGAGGTCGAGAATCACCACGTCGAAACGGATATGGGCCACCTCGCGCAACGCCTCGAGGGCCGTGCCGACGCTCCGTACCGTGTGGGAAGCCTCGGTCAGGTGCCGGATGAGGGCGGAGCGCACGAACTGGTCGTCCTCGACCACGAGCACACTTGCCATGGGCGGCACCGTACGCCATACGAGGTATCCCGGTCGCCATCAGGAATAACCCGGTGACCATCCGGAGCATCTCGCTCCTCTTGGGGACACGTGTGGGGCGCGTGGTGCAGTATGGCCCCGATGCGTAGAGGACTTGTACATGCCATGGCGTGGTCGATGTCCACCGGCGCGGCGGTCACGCTGTCCTGGTGGGGCGTCCACACCGTCATGTCCGGGACCGCCTACGACCGGCCACGCGCGCTGCCGATCAACGCGGACTCCACCACGCAGGGCGCGAAGCCACAGGCGTCGTCCACGCATCGGGCGCCGAGCCCGACGAAGAAGCCGAGCCCTTCGGAGACGGAGCGCGGCCCGTCGGCGACCCCGTCGGCCAAGAAGCCGTCGAAGCCGCCCAGTTCGGCGACCAGTCCGTCCGGAAATGTGAAGGGCTACACCGTCGACGGCGGCCGGGTCGTGTTCGACATCGGCGCCACGTCGGCCGAGCTGGCATCGGCGACGCCGAACGCGGGCTGGCAGATGCAGGTGTGGACACAGCCGGAGTGGATCCGCGTGACGTTCACCAAGGACGGCCGCGAGGTCTCGGTGTTCTGCACATGGAACGGCCATCCGCCGATGGTCCAGTTCGACGAGCGCTAGTCGGTTGTGACCGGGGCGCGGCCCCGGACCCCGCGCGCCTCGCGACCGGACACGACCTAGGGCCTTTCGTCTGGATCAGGCCGGATGAGTGAGCGGGCTCTGGTGCCGTGGATCGCAAGGCGGAGGAGGGAGGCATGGCGGAGCCATGCCGACCGACGACAACGCGGCGAGGCGCGGCACCAGGGCACGCGAGCCCGGCAAGATCCAGACGACAGGCCCTAGCGGAAGACCGCGGGTGGCGGGACCGGTGACGGTCTGGCGCTGGCGTCCGTGACCGGCGGCGCGCCGCCCGTGAAGTCTGTTAGTGACCTGCCGTGTTCGACGCGGCCGGGATGCGGGTCGCTCGCCACCCGCCGGGTCAGTTCAGGCACGGCCAGCGGCAGGTCGGACGCGAGCAGCACGGCGTTGCCGAAGCGGCGGCCGCGCAGCACGGTCGGATCCGCCGCGAGCGCGAGCTCCGGGAACAGCGCGGCGGCGGTGGCGACTTGGGCGCGCAGATGGCTGAGCGGCGGGCCGTCGGCGAGATTCGCGGCGTACTGCCCGCCGGGCCGCAGCACCCTTCGTACGTCGGCGAGGAACTCCGTGCTGGTCAGATGTGCCGGCGTTCGGGCGCCGCTGAAGACGTCCGCTATGACCAGGTCGGCCCAGCCGTCGGCGATCCTGCCGAGTCCCTCGCGGGCGTCCGCGGACCGTACGCGTATCCGGGCACCCGGGTCCAACGGCAGCTGCTGCCGGACCAGTTGGACGAGCGAGGCGTCCAGCTCGACGATCTGCTGGGTGGAACGCGGGCGGGTCGCGGCGATGTAGCGGGCGAGCGTGAAGGCTCCGCCGCCGAGATGGACGACCTGGAGCGGGCGGCCGGGCGGGGCGGCGAGATCGGCGACATGACCGAGGCGGCGCTGGTACTCGAAGGAGAGATGGACCGGGTCGTCGAGATCGACATGGGACTGCGGCGCGCCGTCGAGGAGCAGCGTCCAGCCGCGCGGCCGCTCGCGATCGGGCACCAGCTCGGCGAGCCCGCCGTCCACCGGCACCGCAAGGGTCTCGGGGGCACCGCCCCCGCCCTTGCGTCGCTTGCTCTTCGCCACGCCACCATTATCGCGGCAGGTGGCGGGCCCCCGCCTGCGCGGGGCGGGCGGCCGGGCCGAGCGGCGTCCGGAACCGCCCTAGCGGCGGCTGTCGGCGGCCCGGATGAGACGGGCGGCCTCGTCCAGCGCCTCGCGCAGCGCCTCCGGATCCGTGACCTCTTCCGCGTCGCCCGGCGGAAGCAGCCAGCCGCTGCCCCGCACCGGAGGCTCGGCCGGAATGCGCAGTCCGTGTCCCGAGGTCTGCGTACAGGCGCTGCCCGGCATGTCCCAGCCGTCCGCCGTACCGGGCGGCACCAGGAAGCCGACGGTGTCGCAGGACCCGTCGTGCAGCACGGGACCCACGGCCGCCGCCGGGTCGGCGGCCCGGCGCATGATGTCCACCGCTTCGAGGCCCTGCCGGGCGGGAACGGTGACCAGGTCGCAGGGCTCGGCAGGGCCGGCGGCGCGTCCGCCGGGAGGTGCGCTGCCGTCCGGGCTTGGCCGGTGCCGAGCGGTCGTCGCGGTGCTCTTCTCCATGCCGACCTCCAACAAGGGGATCCCCTCCTCGCTCGAGTGGAGACACGTAGCGGGTCTCCGCATGGTTCAACGCCCGTTGCCGTCAAGGGCTACGGCGGCACACCGCCGCAAAGGATGGCACTTCATGGCAGATCGCGGGGGAGTTATCCCTTTTGTAGGCAAACCCTGCGTGCGCGGTCTGTCACAGCAGGTACGTTCTTGCTCCGCCGGAGCACGGCAGCACCAAGAGGGGGCTCTGCCATGGGGTCGTCGTCACAGCCATCACAGGCGGTTCCCAACCTCGCCTTCCGGCGGCTGCGCGGACAGCGCTCGCCGGGAGAGTTCGCGGCGGCGGTACGCAAGGCCGCTCGAGAGATCGGCGAGCAGGTCTCGTGCGACGCCCGCTATGTAGGGCGCGTCGAGGCCGGCGAGATCCGCTGTCCCAACTACGCGTACGAGCGCGTGTTCCTGCACCTGTTCCCCGGTCTGACACTCGCGGATCTGGGCTTCACGGCGCGGGAACGGGTGCGGGGCGGGAGCGGACGTGGCCGGCTGCCGCAGTCGCCTCTTGGTGCGCTCGGCGACGGCAACAGTGACATCGACAGCGACGAGGAGAGCGACGTGCTGCGTCGCGCATTCATGACGAGCGGTACCGCCACGGTGGCGGCCGCGTCCTTCGGGTTCGGGATCGGCCTGGTGCCCGCACAGCGCCGGGTCGGCGACACGGAGGTGCACGCCGTCGAGGAGGCCGTACGGCGGATCCGGCTGCTGGACGACCGGCACGGCGCGGACGGGCTGTACCAGCGGGCCGCGCAGCCGCTGCGCGCGGCGTACGCACTGCTCGACGCGGGCATGACGGCGCGCAGCTCCACCGCGGACCGGCTGCACTCCGGAGCGGGCGAACTCGCCATCTCCGTGGGCTGGCTGGCACATGACTCGGGCCGTCTCGAGGATGCGCGCTCGCACTACGCGGAGGCGCTGGCGACGGCGCGGGTGTCGGGCGATCCGGCGCTGGAGGCGCACGCCTTTTGCAACACGTCCTTCCTGGCCAGGGACGCAGGCCGGTACCGCGAGGCGGTCCGCGCGGCCCAGGCGGGCCAGCGCGCGGCCCGCCGGCTGGCCTCACCTCGGCTGCTGTCGCTTCTCGCGCTGCGGGAAGCGGGCGGCTGGGCGGGACTTCGGGACCGTACGTCCTGCGAGCAGGCGCTGGCCCGGGCGCACGCGTACTTCGAACGCGGCGCGGCCGAGGCCGACCCCGAGTGGATGTCCTTCTTCGGCGAGCCGGAGCTGGAGGCGCTGCAGGCCCAGTGCTGGGCGGCGCTGGACGACTGGCCGCGGGCGATCCGCCATGCCCGTCGTGCGGCCACGCTCCAGGACCGCCGGTTCACCCGGAATCTGGCGCTGTACCGGGCGGAGTTGGCAACGGACCTGGCGCGCGGCGGCCGCCCCGACGAGGCGGCCTCGGCGGGCCACCAGGTCCTGGACCTCCTGGACGGCGTGCAGTCCTCGCGCATCCAGTCGATGCTCGCGACGACGTCCCGCGTCCTGCGCCCCCACCGCCGGGCCGCTCAAATCGCGTCCTTCCTCGACCGCCACGAAGACGCCGCGCTCCCGCTGTGACCAGCGGCGGGACCTCAACGCTCCATGTGCGACGTGTCGTTCCAGCGGTCCAGCGCCGGGTCCCCGTAGGCCCAGCCCAGTACCGAAAGCGCCGTCGGGTCCAGGCGGAGGTGGGCCGCGAAGGACGGGGGCAGGTCCAGCCAGCGGGCCGCGAGGACGCGCAGGATGTGGCCGTGGGCGAAGAGCAGCACGTCGCGGTCCGAGTCCCGGGCCCAGGCGATCACCTGGTCCGCACGCTCGCCGACCTGTGCCAGTGACTCGCCCTCCGGGACCCCGTCGCGCCAGATGACCCAGTCCGCACGCTCCGCCTGGATCTGAGTCGACGTCCGGCCCTCGTACGCGCCGTAGTCCCACTCCATCAGCGCGTCCCACTCGGTCGCCCGGTCCGCGAAGCCCGCCAGCGCGCAGGTCTCGGACGCCCGCAACAGCGGGCTGGTGCGCACCTCGACGTCCGGCAGACCCGACCACGGCGACCGGTGCAGCCGCTCGCCGAGGAGCTTCGCTCCCCTGCGGCCCTCGTCGAGCAGCGGGATGTCCGTCCTGCCGGTGTGCTTCCCGAGCAGGGACCATTCGGTCTGGCCGTGCCGGGCGAGCAGAATGCGCGGTGCCATCTGGCGGGTCTCCCTGGGGTTCCCGAGGTTCACATGCGGTGTCGTTCCATCATCGCCCACCTGAACGCAGGGCAACCTCCGGGACGATCTCAGCGTCTTCCGGTCGCCGGGACCCGCTGACAGGGTGCTGTCCCATACACCGTACGGTTGACCGGTGGCCAACGGGTCACCAGAACACACGATGGAGAAACGTCCGGATGCCGTACACCGCGCCTCGCCAACGGCCCCGCTGGTGGACCGAACTGGTGCTGATCGTCGTGGTCTACGGCGCCTACACCTGCGGCCGGCTGCTCGCGCGCGGCGACGAGTCGACCGCGGTCGACCACGGCCTCGCGATACTCCGGGCCGAGAAGGCACTCCTGCTCAATGCCGAGCATCCGCTCAACCGTCTGTTCACCAAGACCCCGGCCCTCGGCATACCCGCCGACTTCGCCTACGCGTCGCTGCACTATCTCGTCACCCCGGCCATCCTGATCTGGCTCTTCCGCCGCAGGCCCGCCGGCTACCGCGCCGCCCGCACCTGGCTGCTGCTCTCCACCCTCCTCGGCCTCATCGGCTTCACGCTCCTGCCGACCTGCCCCCCGCGCCTGCTGGACGCCGGATACGGCTTCGTCGACACGATGGCCCAGTACAGCTCGTACGGCTGGTGGGGCGGCGAGGCGAGCGCGCCGCGCGGCATGGGCGGGATGACCAATCAGTACGCGGCGATGCCGAGCCTGCACGTCGGCTGGGCGCTGTGGTGCGGTGTGATGCTGTGGCGGCACGGCCGTACGCCGCTGATGAAGGTCATCGCCGTCGCCTATCCCCTGCTCACCACGATCGTGGTGATGGGCACCGCCAACCACTACTTCCTCGACGCGGTCGCCGGCGTCGCCGTGATGGCCGCCGGCGCGCTGCTGACGCGGCCCGCGCTGCGACTCGCCGACCGCCTGCGGACCCGTATCCCTCCGCTGCCTTCCGCCTCGAAGTCCCCGATTGTCAGCACCGGATGCGAGACTTCCGCGGGTGAGCGAATCCCTGGACAGCGGACCTCGTCCGCAGGCGCCGACGACAGCACTCCGGCAGCGACTCGCTGAGCTGCGCGGCCCGGCCGCGCAGCCGCATCCGCTGGACGCCAGAGCGCTGGCGGCCCTCGCCGCGAACCCGGGCTGCGAGCGGCGTGCGCTGCTGGACGGAGCCGGCGTCGACAAGGCCGCGCTCGCCACGGCGCTCGGGGCTCCTGCGGCGTTCGGGCAGTCGCAGTTCGCTTTCATGCGCGGCAATGCCTTCGAGGCGAAGGTCAAGGCCGACGGCGGTACCGAACTGCTGCGGCTGCTCGGCGTGGACACCCCGGCCGAGGTCCTGGTGCCCGATCTGTCGGCGGCCGGTCCTGAAGGCCGCGCGGCACGCACGGCGCTGGCGCTGCGCGAGGCGACCGCCGCGCAGGCGTGGACGCTGCTCGACCACCCCATGCTGGCGCTGGAGGTCGCGGGCTCACCGGCCTATCTGGAACCGGACGCGGTGGTGGTCCATCCCGACGGCCGGTGGACGGTCGTCGAGATCAAGTCCTTCCCGATGATCGACGGCTCGGCGGACGCGGCGAAGGTCGGCGCGGCCGCCCGCCAGGCCGCGGTGTACGTACTGGCGCTGGAGCGGGTCGCCGCGCTGACGGACGGAGCGCGGGTCGCCCACTCGGTCCTCCTGGTCTGCCCCAAGGACTTCTCCAATCTGCCGACCGCGTCGGTCGTCGACGTGCGCAAGCAGCTGTCGGTCACCCGCCGCCAACTGACCCGGCTGACCCGCATCGAGGACATCGCCGCCGCGCTGCCGGAAGGCACCACCTTCGATCTGGAGCGTCCCGCGGAGGAGCTGACGGCCGCGGTGGAGTCGGTGGACGCGGCGTACGCACCGGAGTGTCTGGCCGCGTGCGAGCTGGCCTTCCACTGCCGTGACCGGGCCCGTGAGGCGGGTGCGGTGACGGCGCTGGGCCGTTCGGTCCGCGGTGAGCTGGGCGGGCTGACGACGATCGGCGACGTGCTGGCGGCGGCGCGGGACACGGCCGTCGACCCCGACGGCCCCGACGATCCGGCGGTCGCCGCGCTGCGCAAGGCGGCGGCGCTGCGGGCCGAGGCCCTGGAGGCGGCCGGATGTCGCTGATCTCCACCCTCGCCCGGCTGGAGGCCGTGGAATCGGGACGGGCCACCCGGCTCGCGACCGTACGGCACCGGCATCTGACCGACCGGCCGCTGGTCCTCGTACCGCTCACCACGGCCGGTGAGGCGGGTGCGCCGCTCGGCGCTCTCGTCGGCACCGACGAGAAGGAGCCGCGGCTGCTGGTCGTGCCGCAGCCGCGCGACCGCGAACTTCGGTTCACGTTCCTGGCCGAGCTGGCGGACGCCGTGCTGCCGCATCTGGACGCGTACGCCGACGACATCGAGCTGGTCGAGCGGACCGAGGCCGATCCGGAGACCGGCAAGCGGGTCAAGGTCGAGGCCGAACTGTGCGCGGACGCACCGCAGTTGATCGTGCCCGGACGGGCCGGCGTCGACTTCGTACGGCTGCTCGGCCGGTCGATGCGGTTCCGGCGTACCGCCGAGCAGGACCCGGACGCGCCGTATCCCGCGCCGCCGCGCGTGCCGCTGCTCGGCCGCTGGCTGACGCACTACGGCGAGCGGGCGCGGGTCCCGGGTTCCTCCCTGCTGCTCGCGGCTACCGATCTGCTGGCCCGGCACTGGGCCACGGGCCAGTCGTCGCTGGAGGACCAGCACTTGGGCGCGCTGCTCGCCTGGATCGACGCGCCGGAAGGGGAATCGGGCGCGGAGGCGGCGCTGCGGGCCGAGTTGGCGCGCGACGCGCGGGGCCAGTTGCTCTTCCCGCCCGCGGGCCCGGCCACCGATCCGGCCTTCGACAACAGGCTGCTGGCCCCGGCCGTCGAGCGCTACGACCGGGCGCGCCAGGCACTCGGCGCGGCCGAGGACGGAGCCGTGGCGGATGCCCGGCTCGGCGAACTGACCGCCGCCGAGCGGGAGATCCGCCGGCTGCTGCTGACCCAGCTGGAACCGACCTGGCACGCGGTGTGGCGCGGCCTGGAGCTGCTGCGGGAGCTGCCCGAGGGTTCCCGGGCCGCGGACCGCTGGACCCGGGACCGCTGGTCGTTCACCGCGCACCGCGATCGCGTACGGGCAGGGGAGCCGCCGCAGCCGCGGCGCGACGACGCGGTGACGGCCGCGCAGAAGCTCGCCTCGCGCGAGACGGCCCAGGCCCAACTGGAGGCGCAGGAGGCGCTGGACGACCCGCTGGTGCTGGCCGGGCGCAGGCTCACGGGCGAGGCGTTCGTCGGCGAGGTGACGGAGGTGGTGATGGCCTGGTCGGAGTCGAAGCGGCCGAGCCCGCGCCCGCTGGTCACGCTGCGCACGGACGACCGTCCGCATCTCGGTGAGCGGGCGAAGGTGTACCGCTCGCTGGAAGGCAAGCCGCAGACCGCGGAGTTCGTACGGTACGAGGCCGACGGCGTCCTGGTGCTGCGGCTGACCGACCGCATGGGCCGCGCCAAGGAGCCGGCGGAGGGCTCGGTGCCGGTCAAGGGCGACCGGATCGCCTGGACGCTGTTCGAGCACGACCAGCGCGGCGGCCCGAAGCTGCCGGACCCGGAGGACACTCCGTGGACCCACGGCGGCCCACCGGGCGCATCGGCGGAAGCCCCGGACGCTGTGACCCCGGAGGACGTCCTGTGAACGGGGCAGTGTTCGATCCCGCCGCCGAGGCCGCGCGGGCCACCGAAGCCATCCTCGGCGACACGCTGCACGGCACGGCCCGGGGCGTCGTCGTGGACTCTCCGCCCGGCGCGGGCAAGTCCACGCTCGTGGTGCACGCCGCACGCGAACTGGCCGCGGCCGGACGGCCGTTGATGGTCATCGCGCAGACCAACGCACAGGTCGACGACCTGGTGCTGCGGCTCGCCGAGAAGGACCCGGAGCTGCCGGTCGGGCGGCTGCACAGCAATGACCCGGACCCGTACGACAAGGCGCTCGACGAACTCGCGAACGTCCGCAAGTCCGCGAAGGCGGGCGACCTCGCGGGCCTGGAGATCGTCATCTCGACCGCCGCGAAGTGGGCGCATGTGCAGGGCGTGGAGGCCTGGCCGCACGCGATCGTGGACGAGGCGTACCAGATGCGCTCGGACGCGCTGCTCGCCGTCGCCGGGCTCTTCGAGCGCGCGCTGTTCGTGGGCGACCCGGGTCAGCTGGACCCGTTCTCGATCGTCGGCGCCGACCAGTGGGCCGGGCTGTCGTACGACCCGTCGGCGAGCGCCGTCACCACGCTGCTGGCGCACAATCCGGAGCTGCCGCAGCACCGGCTGCCGGTCTCCTGGCGGCTGCCGGCGTCGGCCGCGCCGCTCGTCTCGGACGCGTTCTATCCGTACACGCCGTTCCGCAGCGGCACCGGCCCCGGCGACCGGCGGCTCTCGTTCGCCGTCGAGTCGGACGGCTCGGGCCCCGACCGGGTGCTCGACGAGGCGGCGGAGTCCGGCTGGGGCCTGCTGGAGCTGCCCGCCCGGCACACGCCGCGTACGGACCCCGAGGCGGTACGGGCCCTCGCGCTGGTGGTCCGGCGGCTGCTGGACCGCGGCGGCGTCGCGACCAGCACGGGCGCGCCGGATCCCGTCCCGCTGACCGCGGACCGGATCGCGGTCGGCACGGCCCACCGCGACCAGGCCGCGGCGGTCCGGGCGGCGCTGGCGGAGCTCGGCGTCCGGGATGTGACGGTGGACACGGCGAACCGGCTGCAGGGCCGGGAGTACGACGTCACGGTCGTCCTGCACCCGCTGTCCGGCCGGCCGGACGCGACGGCGTTCCATCTGGAGACGGGCCGGCTGTGCGTCCTGGCCTCGCGGCACCGGCACGCGTGCATCGTGGTGTGCCGGGCGGGCGTCTCGGACCTGCTGGACGACCACCCGTCGACGGAGCCGGTCCAGCTGGGAGTGACGGTGAAGTTCCCCGACGGGTGGGAGGCGAACCACGCGGTCCTCTCGCATCTGGCGGAACACCGCGTGCCCTGGCGACCATGACCCACCGACGCAGGGCCACAGCCCCGGGCCCCGACCCCCGGACCGGGTCTTTTGCCGCCGGCGGGCGCCGCGCGCCGGCGGCGGCCGGAGATGCAGCACGGCCCTCTTGCGCACGGCGGGAGAATGGATGGCGGTCCGGAGCACCGGACGCCCAGTGCAAGGAGGAGTCACCCATGGCGGAATCCCAGCGGAGTGAGCGACGGCTGCGACCGGCGCCGCTGCTCTTCGAGCCGTCGGAGGCCGCCGCCGACCCCGAGCACTTCTTCGATCTGGAGTCGATCGAGGACCCCGCCGACCTGCTCGCCCGCGCCACCGAGCTGACGCTCGCCTTCCGGGCCGCCGCCGACCGCGCCGTGGAGTACCAGGCGCTCGCCGCGGCCCAGCTCGCAGACCCGCGCCGGTTCGACCGGCTCACGCCCGCGGACATCGCACAGCGCGCGGAGTGGACCGAGGACTATGCCAAGAAGATGATCGAGTTCGGCCGGGGCCTGCTCGACAGCGGTTCTCCGCAGTAGAACAGCCGCACTCCGCAATAGAACAGGACAGCGAAACATCGCACCGGCATATGCCGAGGGTGCAAGATACCCCTCCGCGACCCGCCGCGTCCCGAGTTCCGCCAACCCTGAGGAACGAACTCGTCACACCCGGTAAATATGCTGGGTATGAGCGCATGGCTGCGAGACGACCCACGCCTGACCCCCGACGTCGCCCCTGACGTCACCTCCGGCGCCGCAGATGTCACCGACGAGGAGCGCCGGACCGACATCTTCGCGCTGCTCCGCGACGAGGGCCGTCACCAGGTCGCTCAGGTCACCGCGCCCGGCGCGAGCTGGCTCGCCTCCGCCGCGACGCATCCGCGCTCCATGCTCGCTCTCTGGGAGACCACTCCGGCCGCACCCGCCGTACTCCCCTGCGGCACGGCCTTCGACGTGGTCAACGTTCCGGCGATCTTCGGCCGCCAAATGCTCGACCGGCTCTGGTCCGAGGGGCCGGGCTCCGGGCCCGTGGCCGTGCACCGCGGCCGGATGATGCTCTTCACCGCGCCCGGCACGGCCCAGCGCCTGCCGTCGCTGCTCGACTGGGAGGAGTGGGGCGACTGCGTGCCGCCGCTGATGTGCCACGGGACCGGCGACGCGGTGACCATCCCCGCGCTGTCCCGCGGCCCGGCCGCCTCCGGGCCGCGCTGGCTGGTGGCTCCCGACACCCGGCACCCGTGGCTGCCGGGGCCCGAGGTGGTGCTCTGGGCGTGCGTCCGGGCGGCGCGCGAGGTCTCCGCCCCGAGCGTCCGTATATCGATTTTTCCTCGTGGCGATCAGGATGCTAAGGTCTACGACGTCAGCAGGCGCCGCTAGCTCAGTTGGTTAGAGCAGCTGACTCTTAATCAGCGGGTCCGGGGTTCGAGTCCCTGGCGGCGCACAGACGGCAAAGGCCCTTCGCGAGAGCGAGGGGCCTTTTGCATGCCGTGCCGCGAGGGCTACGCGGTGCTGATCCTGACCGTGAACGCGCCCGTGCGCGTCCGGTCCGCCACCTCCACCCGGGTCCGCTCCCCCGGCTTCCCCGGCATCGTGAACGTCTCGCCGACCCCGAGCGGCGCATCGGCCAGCGGCGGGTACACCGACTGGTCCCAGCACGCCTCGCTGTCCGGATGTGTGTCCACGACCTCGATCGGGCCGCCGCCGGAGGCCGTGTCGGACTGCACGCGGTAGAGCAGCACGCCTTCCGAGCAGGTCGACTCGTCGTTGCCGGTGCGCTCGCGGGCCTCGATCGCGAGCGCGGTGCCCTCTCCGGTCCGTACGATCGCGAGCCGGGTGCCGAGACTGCCGCCGGGCGCCGGCGCGGCGGAGACCGGCTCCAGCGTGATCCGCTCGGTCTTGGTGACACAGCGCACGGCCTGCTCGTCCAGCCAGCCGAGCTTCCACTTGTTCCAGGCGAAGAGGTCGGGGGACAGACCGAACTGGCTGCCCATCACATCCCAGTCGCCGACGAAGGTGTCCCAGTCGCCCTTGCCGTCCGTCGGCCGGTGGTAGAGGTCCGGCAGGTCGAAGACGTGCCCGGTCTCGTGGGCCAGCACATTGCGGTCCGGGGGATGGCGTTCGAAGACGGTGACCACCCGCCTGATGTCGACCCCGTCGGCGCTCAGCGGCCGGTCGAAGTTGACGACCTTCGTCGCGTCGGAGTCGACGCCCGGCGCGTCCGGGTCGGCGACGAGATAGACGATGTCGTAGCGCGAGAAGTCGACACTCCGGTCGGCGGCGGCGACCGCGTCGCGCAGATACACGCTGCGCCGCCGGTTGTCCCAGTCCCGCCTTATGCCGTACGCCGTCGAGGCCTTGGGCATCGCCACCCACTTGCTCTGCGAATGGGCGCGCAGCGTGAACTTCCCGTACGAGGCGCGCTCGAAGAATCTGCTGGTCTCCGGGAAGTGGTCGGCCGCGAGCGTCTTCGGATCGTTGAGCGGCACGGAGTCCGGGAACGACAGGAAGACCATGACCGCGTCGAGTGCGTGGTCCGGGCGCGGATAGGAGGAGTTCCAGGTGTCGAGGCCGAGTGAGTGGTGGGCCGTGCTGCGGGGCAGGGCGCACGGGCCCGCCGAGGTCCTGGCGACGGCCGGTCCGGCGACCAGGGACATGGCGGCGAGCGCCATGAGGGACGTGAGGCCGGCGGCGACGCTGCGCAGCCGCGTACGTTCCACTCCCCCGGGTGTTCCCGCGGGTGACTGCTGACCCTCCACGTAGACCTCCGGCTGCGGAATGGGAGACACCTCAACCACCTTGTGCCGGTTTGCAGTGGTTCGCCCTGTTCCGGTGCCCCACTCGGGTGACCGAGCCGAAACCGGCCCGACACCGACCCGAGACCCGGCGACACTCCGATGGCTCACGGAACGTCACATTCGGTCAGCGCGGAATCGTGCCCAGCTCAGACCCGTGCAGAAACGATCGGCCGGGTGCCACGAACGGGCTGCGCCCGAGCGGCGGAGCTGGAACGCCCCACGGACCTGCCTCTATGATCGGCACACTTTCCCAGCCCTTCCCCGACCTGATGGTCCGGCCACTGCCCGACCACATCTGGACGACCCTGTACGCCACAACTGCACTGCGGGAGCGAGCGGTGAGCGGAACCTCCGAAGGAACAGGGCCCGCGGGAGTCTCAGTGCCCGACAGGACTCGGCCGATCGTCACGGAGCGTCACAATGTCGGCCGTTCCGCCGCCGAACTGCGTGACTGCCGGGCCGCGTTCAACGCCGCGCATCTCGCGATGTCCGTCCTGGACCACGAAGGCCGGATCGTCACCCCCAACGCGGCCTTCGCCGCCCTGTTCGGCACCGAGCCGGCCGCCCTCTTCGAGCAGGTCGCGGCCGATCTCGTCGACCTCGCCTCCGACCGCCGAACCTGGCACGCGTACCAGGAAGTGCTGCGCGGCCGCCGCTCCCGCTTCCGCTGCACGCGCCGCCTCAAGCACCCGGACGGCCGAACGCTGTGGGCCGAGGTCACCGTCGCGCCGGTGCCGGACAGCCGCAACGTGCTGCTGTCCGTCGCGGACATCAGCGACCGGCGCGAGCTGCACGCACGGCTGCGCCATCTCCAGATGCACGACGCCGTGACCCGGCTGCCCAACCGGACGCTCTTCTTCGAACGGCTCTCGGCGGCGCTCGAGTCGTCGGCGTACGACCATGGCTCCACCGGGCGGATCGGCCTGTGCTACCTGGACCTGGACGGATTCAAGGCGGTCAACGACACGCTCGGGCACCGGGTCGGAGACCGGCTGCTCGCGGCCGTCGCGGGACGGCTCACCGAGTGCGCCGACAGCGACGGCCACACGCGCAGCGGCAGCCATCTGGTGGCCCGGCTCGGCGGCGACGAGTTCGCGATCCTGGTCGAGGACTCGACCGGTACGGAGCAGCTCGCCGATCTCGCAAGGTCCGTACTGGTCGCGCTGCAACGGCCGTTCGACCTGGACGGGCAGCGGCTTTCGGTGTCGGCCTCGATCGGCGTGGTGGAGCGCACGGCCGCCGGGACGACCGCCACCGGTCTGATGCAGGCCGCGGACACCACGCTGTACTGGGCCAAGGCGGACGGCAAGGCGCGCTGGACCTTCTTCGACCCCGAGCGCAACGCGCACCGGATGACCCGGCAGGCGCTGTCCTCCACGCTCCGTCCCGCCGTGGAGCGCGGCGAGTTCGCGCTCGAGTACCAGCCTCTGGTGGGGCTCGCGGACGGGGTCACGCGCGGGGTCGAGGCGCTGGTGCGCTGGAACCATCCGCAGTTCGGAACGCTTGCGCCGAATCGGTTCATCGGAATTGCTGAAGAGGACGGCTCGATCGTCCAGCTCGGCCGGTGGGTGCTGCGTACGGCCTGCCGCCAGGCCCGCCAGTGGCAGACGGACCACCCGGACGTCCCGCCGCTGTTCGTCAGCGTCAATGTCGCCGTACGGCAGGTCTGGGACTCCGACCTGGTGGCGGACGTCGCGGAGATCCTGGCGGAGACGGGCCTCGCACCGCATCTGCTGCAGCTGGAGCTGACCGAGTCCGCGGTGATGGGCTCGGCGGGCCGGCCGCTCCAGGCGCTTCAGGCGCTCAGCGACATGGGCGTGCAGATCGCGATCGACGACTTCGGGACCGGCTACTCGAACCTGGCGTATCTGAGCCGGCTCCCGGTGTCCGTACTGAAGCTCGACGGATCGTTTGTCCGCGGCTTCCAGGACGAGGCGCACGCGAACCCGGCGGACGAGACGATCGTCGAGGCACTGGTCCAACTGGCGCACCGGCTGGGCCTGACGGTCACGGCGGAATGCGTGGAGACGTCGGGCCAGGCGTCGCGGCTGCGGAGGATCGGCTGCGACACAGGACAAGGCTGGCTGTATTCGCGGGCGGTGGCGCCGGAGCGGATCGCGTCGATGATCGGGGTCTCGGCGCTGCCGGTCTGAGGCAGCCGGGGATGGGAACCGCCCCCGGCCGGAAGTGAACTTCCGGGCGGGGGCGGTGGTGTGGAGGGGGAACGGCCTTCGGCCGAGTCCTCAAGCGTGCGCGCGGGGTTCGGGAGCGGTGCCCCCGGTTACCTCAGCACGCGCCCTGGTCGCGCCAGACGCCCCATTCGCCTGTGGTGCCCGGCTCTTCGCCCTGGGTCCACCACTGGGCCTTCCAGGTGTGGCCCTTGTGGGAGACGACTGCGCCGCCCGTGTAGACCGCGGCGCTGGACCAGGCCGCTGCCGTGCAGCCGGCCGGCGGGTCCGACGGAGAGGGGGTCGGCGTCGGGTCCGACGGGGACGGGGTCGGGGTCGGGTCCGAGGGGGACGGGGACGGAGAGCCGCCGACCGCCGTGACGATCTCGTTCAGGAGCGTCGTCTGCTCGTCGAGGCCGAGCAGGGAGTACATCATCGCGCCGGCCAGACCCCGGTTGTGTGCATAGTCCGCACGCGCCTGGATCGCCCGCTTGTCGAGGCCGGTGAAGAACTCGCCGTCCTTGTAGAAGTACGCCGCCTTCGCCTCGTCGTCCCAGAACGTCGTCGCCGCGTTGTTGACGATCCCGCCGAGCTCCTTGTAGTGCGCGATGCCCGCCTGCTGGCTCACCGGCCGCGCGCCCGACGCTCCGGTGGCGCTCTGCGCGAGGCCGTTCTTCGTGCCGGCCGGGACGCCCTTCCAGCCGCGGTAGTAGAACTCGTACCCGAGCGTCAGCTTGTTGGCGGGGAAGCCGCCCGCGATGCCGTACGCCGCGTTGCCGTCGATCCACGCGTCGATGGCGTTGTCGATCGAGTACTTCTGCGTGCCCGGCGCGATCGGGTCCGTCGGGTCGGACGCCGGCGAGTACAGCGGCGACTGGTGGTACGTCGGGCCGTCCGCGTCCCAGGCGCCGTGCATGTCGTACGTCATGATGTTCGCGTAGTCGAGATACGCGCCGATCTTGTCCGTCTCGATGTACTTGATCTTGTCCTGGCCGGCCGGCAGTGCCGCCGTCAGCAGGTACTTCTTGCCGCCGTGGGCCGCGCCGTACTCGTCGAGCTGCTTGCGGAACTCGGCCAGCAGCAGCGTGAAGTTGGCCTTGTCCTCGGGGCCGTAGTGGTTGCCGAGGTGGCCGCCCGCCGAGCCCGGGTACTCCCAGTCGATGTCGATGCCGTCGAAGATCCCGGCCGCCGTTCCGGCGCCACCGAAGCCGCCCTCGACCGGCAGATCGCCCTGGATATACTGCTTGATGCAGGACGCCACCAGCTTCTTGCGGCTCGCGTCCGTCTTCGCCGCGTCGTTGAAGAACTTGGAGTAGGTCCAGCCGCCGATCGAGATATTGATCTTCAGATGGGGGTGCTTCGCCTTCAGTTCCTTGAACTGGTTGAAGACACCGGCGATCGGCTGGTTCCAGGTGTCGCCGACGCCGTCGACGCTGTCTGCCGCGCCGAAGGACTTCTGGTAGTCGGCGAAGGAGTCGCCCGCGCCGTCACCGGCGTTGGGGTTGTTGTCGTCGCCCGCCGCCTTGTTCGCCTCGAAGCAGGTCAGCTCGGTCGGGTGGATGTTGCCGAACGAGTAGTTGATGACATCGAGCTTGGCCGCGATACCCCTGGTGTCCAGGTGCTTGGGGTAGAAGGCGTTGCCGTACACGCTCCACTGGTCGTAGTACGCGATCTTCACTCCGCCCGACGAGGGCGCGGCGGCGTCGGCCGCCTGGGCGGAACCGATGCCGACGGACGCGGCCAGCGCGGCGCCGGCGGCGAGCGCAGCACTTGTGAGTGCGGCGATCAAGGGTCTGCGGGAGCGCACGGGCTTCCTCCGAGGGGGGTGCGGAACGGGAGTTGGTGAAGTGATAGCGATCCGGCCACCGCCGAGTCAATGGTCTTGACCAAATAAGGACTAGACCAATTTTCACGCGAAACCGCTTGTCAGACCCGTGCCCGGCCATGAAGAACCGCTCGCCACCACAGGTGACGAGCGGTTTAAGGGTGCTTTAACGCAGCACCTGGCGGTGGATCAGGAAGGAACCACAACAGTCGGCAGTTCGTAGGCGTCAGCGATCAGTTCGTACGAACGAAGCCGCGCGAGACCGCCGTGCGCATTGCCCGTGAGCATCAACTCGTCGGCGCCGGTGCGCTTCTGGAGGTCGTCGAGACCCGTGCGTACCGCGTCCGGGGTGCCGTAGATGACGTTGTTCAGCCAGCTGTCCACGAACTCCCGCTCCAGCGGGCTGAATTCGTACGCCTCCGCCTCCTCGGGCGTCGGAATCAGGCCGGGCCGTCCGGTGCGCAGCCGCACCATCGACAGCGCGCCCGTCAGCACCTGGCGGCGGGCCTCCTTCTCGTCGTCCGAGGCCAGCGCCGAGACGCCGATCAGGGCGTACGGCTCGGCAAGGACCGCGGACGGCCGGAAGGACTCGCGGTAGAGGTCCAGCGCCGGAATCGTGTTCTGCGCCGAGAAGTGGTGCGCGAACGCGAACGGCAGTCCGAGCACGCCGGCCAGCCGGGCGCTGAAGCCGGAGGAGCCGAGCAGCCATATCGGCGGACGCGCCGACGAGCCCTGGACAGGGCCCGGGACCGCGTGGATGCGGGAGTACGGATGGCCGTCCGGGAAGTCGTCGTCGAGGAACCGGGTCAGCTCGGCGAGCTGCTGCGGGAAGTCGTCCGCGCCCTCGTTGAGGCGATCCGTGCGGCGCAGGGCGGCGGCGGTCGGACCGTCCGTGCCGGGTGCGCGGCCAAGGCCCAGGTCGATCCGGCCCGGCGCGAGTGCTTCCAGCGTGCCGAACTGCTCGGCGATCACCAGCGGCGCGTGGTTGGGCAGCATGACGCCGCCCGAGCCGAGGCGGATCCGCTCGGTGTGCGCGGCGAGATGGGCGAGGATCACGGCGGGCGACGAGGAGGCGACACCCGGCATGGAGTGGTGCTCGGCGACCCAGTGGCGGTGGTAACCGCGGCTCTCGGCGAGCCGGGCGATCTCGACGCTGGTGCGCAGCGCGTCCGCGGCCGTGCGGCCGACGCCGACCGTCACCAGGTCCAGTACCGACAGCGGTACGGGTGCGGTCCCGACCGCCGTGCCTCGAATCTCGTCCACCGGTGCGAGCCCTCCTGCGCGTGAAGATACGTACAGCAGCTGCAAACAGGAGGGAGTCTCCGCTTTATTCCCGGGGCACTACTCCGGCTTCTGGAACAGCGTGCCGAGCTGCGGCCCGTACACCCAGGCCCGGCGCTGCGCCAGCCGCAGCCCTTCCCAGACCGTCACCTGGTTCGCCGTGAGCACCGGCTTGCCCACGGCCTCCTCGAGATCGGCGAGATACGCCGCCGTGTGCAGGGCCGTGTCCGGCAGCAGCACCACCTCGGCGTCCGGATGGTCCCCGGCGCGGGCCAGCTCCAGCACCTCGTCGCGGCCCCAGGTGCCTACTTCGGCGGCCGTGATGATGCCGCTCGCCCGGTCGGCGACCACTTCGGCGCCGGACGCCTTGAGGAAGGCGGTGAACAGCGCCGTGATGTCCTCCGGATAGGTCGCGGCGACCGCGACCCGTACCGCACCCAACGCCCGTACGGCGTGCGCGAAGCCGAACGACGTGCTCGACGCGGGCATCCCGGCGGCCCGGGCCAGCGAACGGATCTGCTCGTGCGCGCCCTCCCAGCCGTAGACGAAGCTGCCGCTGGTGCACGCCCACACCACCGACTCCGCACCTTCGAGCCGCAGCTCGTCCACGCGCGCCGCGAGCCGGTCGGCCGCGCCCATCCGCAGCAGCGCGTCGACGCGGTGTGCGTCCTCGCCGATGTCGGTGTGGAGGACGGAGAGCCGGATGTCGCTGTCGAGCAGCACCTCGAACCGTGGGTAGTCGTCCTCGGCCGAGTGCCCGGGGTAGAGGAGTCCGACCGTGGTCATGTCCAGCCTTCCTGTTCTTCGGGGGCGGCGGGCTGAGCGGGCTGTGCGGGCGGGGGGTCGGGGGCGGACGGCAGTTCGGGCTGCGCATCCGGCTGGAGCAGCAGCCCCTGATAGGGCCCGACGGCGTGCACGCCGATCCGGCGCAGCGCCGACCACATCGTCACCTGGTTCGCGGAGAGCACCGGCATCCTCAGTTCGGCCTCCAGCTGCGGGATCGCGTCGTAGGTCGGCAGATTGGTGCAGCTGATGAAGAGCGCGTCGGCCGCGCCCACCACCGCCTGCCGCGCCATGTCCACCACCGACCGGTACGGCACCTTCCAGATGTGCCGGGTCAGCCCGAGAAAAGCGCGGCCCGTGACGACTGCCCCGGCCTCGGCCAGATACTCCTCCAGGGACTCGGTCACCGACTCCGTGTAGGGCGTGACAAGGGCGATACGGCAGGCGCCCAGCTCGTCGAGTGCTTCGAGCAGGGCGCCCGACGTGGTCAGCGAGGGCACGTCGCCGGCCGCGGTCATCGCTTCGCACATGGCCCGCTCACCCGCGATCCCGCCGACGAAGCTGCCCGACGTGCAGGCGTAGGCGATGACCTCGGGCTCGGACACGGTCAGGGCCTGAACCGCCTCATGCAGCGTCTCGTGCTCGCTCACCAGGCGGGCGAGGTCCAGCGAGACCTCGACCGGCACATATGGCGTACGCGTCAGGCGCAGCGAGACGTCGTCGGGGACCCAGCGCCACAGCTCACGATCCAGCGCGAAATCGAACGGGGCGACGACGCCGACGCCGCGCTGCGGCTGCGGTCCGCCGAGGAAGGAGACATCCATCGCAGGCCCCCTTTGACGTGTTGTTGACGACGTTAGGTTCGGGTGCGAGCGTGGGTCAATCCGTACAAATGTCAGACTCCCCCGTTTGCCTTATGGCACGGGATGTGCCCCCGTCGAAACGGCTTCCACGTGATGTCTGAACCCACCCTTCTCGTGCTGTCGGCGGACCCTCCGCCGCGTCTGGGCAAGCTGACCGGACGGGTCCGCGTCGCCTATGCCGACGAGCGGTCACTGGCCTCCCGACTCAGCGACGCCGACGTGCTGTTGGTGTGGGACTTCACCTCCGACGCGGTACGGCTCGCCTGGCCCGGAGACGGTCCGCGGCCGCGCTGGGTGCATACGCCGAGCGCCGGAGTGGACCGGCTGCTCTGTCCGGAACTGGTCGAGTCCGACACCGTGGTCACCAACGCCCGCGGGGTCTTCGAGGAGCCGATCGCCGAGTACGTCGCCGGTCTGGTGCTCGCCATGGCCAAGGACCTGCCCGGCACGCTGGAACTGCAGCGGCAGCGCCGATGGCGGCACCGCGAGGGCCTGCGGGTGGCGGGCACCCGCGCGGCGGTCGTCGGGGCCGGTCCGATCGGCCGGGCCGTCGCCCGCACGCTGGAGGCGCTGGGCGTCACCGTGGCGGTCGTCGGCCGCACCGAGCGGCCGGGCATCCACGGCAGCGAGGAGCTCGATCCGCTGCTGGCCCGCGCCGACTGGGTGGTGTGCGCGGCGCCGCTCACCGATGCCACGCGCGGCATGTTCGACAAGCGGCGCTTCGGCCTGATGCAGCCGTCGGCCCGGTTCATCAATGTGGGCCGGGGCCAGCTGGTCGTGGAGGACGATCTGGTCGCCGCGCTGAAGGGCCGGTGGATCGCGGGCGCGGCCCTCGATGTCTTCGTCTCCGAGCCGCTGACGCCCGACAGCGCACTGTGGGACGTGCCCGGTCTGCTGATCTCGCCGCACATGAGCGGTGACACGGTCGGCTGGCGCGACCGGCTGGGTGAACAGTTTGTGGAGTTGTACGAGATGTGGGAGGCGGGAAAGCCGTTCCCGAACGTGGTCGACAAGAAACGTGGGTACGTGCCCATGCATGACTGAGCCGCTCACTGAGCTGACCGATCTGACCGCCCGTCAACTGCTGGCCGGATACGAGAAGGGAGACTTCTCGCCCGTCGACGCGACCCGCGCGGCGCTGGCCCGGATCGAGGACGTACAGCCCCTGGTCAACGCCTTCGTCCGGGTCGACGCCGAACAGGCGCTGGCCCAGGCCGAGGCATCCGCCGACCGGTGGCGGATCAAGGAGCCGCAGGGGCTGCTCGACGGGGTGCCGGTGACCGTGAAGGATCTGCTGCTGCAGCGCGGCGGGCCGACGTTGCGCGGCTCCAAAACCGTCCGCGAGGACGGCAGCTGGCACGAGGACGCGCCGTCGGTGGGCCGGCTGCGGGCACACGGCGCGGTCTTCCTCGGCAAGACGACGACCCCGGAGTTCGGCTGGAAGGGCGTCACCGACTCGCCCCGGTACGGCGCTACCGGCAATCCCTACGACCCGAGCCGCACCTCCGGCGGTTCCAGCGGCGGCAGCGCGGCGGCCGTGGCGTTCGGCGCGGGCCCGCTCTCGCTCGGCACGGACGGCGGCGGCTCGGTCCGCATCCCCGCCTCCTTCTGCGGGATCTTCGGGCTTAAGCCGACGTACGGCCGGGTGCCGGTCTATCCGTCCAGCCCCTTCGGGACGCTCTCGCATGTCGGCCCGATGACCCGCGACGCCGCCGACGCAGCCCTGCTGCTCGATGTGATCAGCGGCGAGGACTGGCGCGACTGGTCGCATCTGGGCCCGGCGGACGGAGTGCGCGGCACGCTGGCGGACGGCGTCAAGGGGCTGCGGATCGCCTACTCGCCGTCCTTCGGCGGGCAGGTCGCGGTGAGCCCGGCGGTCGCGGCCGCGGTACGCGGAGCGGTAGAGGCGCTGGCCGAGCTCGGCGCGTACATCGAGGAGTCCGACCCGGACATCTCCGACCCGGTGGAGGCCTTCCACACGCTGTGGTTCAGCGGCGCGGCCCGGCTGCTGCAGCCGCTGGGGGTGGCGCAGTTGCACCAACTGGACCGGGGGCTGCGGGAGATCGCGGACAGGGGCGCGCGGTACAGCGCGCTGGAGTATCTGGCGGCGGTGGACACCCGGATGGAGCTGGGCCGGCGCCTGGGCCGCTTCCACACCTCGTACGACCTGCTGGTCACGCCGACGCTGCCGATCACCGCGTTCGAGGGCGGCAAGGAGGTCCCGCTGCACTCGGGACACCGCCGCTGGACCGGGTGGACGCCCTTCACGTACCCCTTCAACATGACGCAGCAGCCCGCCGCGACCGTGCCGTGCGGCGTGGACGAGGACGGGCTGCCGATCGGGGTCCAGCTGATCGGCGCACGGCACGCGGACGCGCTGGTGCTGCGGGCCGCGCACGCGCTGTACGAGTCGGGTGCGGCGGCGATCCCGGCACCTCCCGCACCCGGCGGAAGCTGAGGTCCGCTACGCCCGGCGGAAGCTGAGGGTCTCGCCGAGCGCGCCGGCCCGCCACAGGTCCTGACAGGCCTCGGCCATCCGGTCGAGGCCGTCGACCACGGTGCCCCAGACGATGCCGGGCACCCAGCCCGTATCGCCGTTGAGCAGCAGATTGTTGCGCTCGTAGAAGAGGGCCAGATCCACCGTCACGGGCCGGGAGACATCGCGGTCGTATCCGTAGGCCGCCGTGCTCAACTCCGTACCGGCGAAGGTGAAATAGCACAGATCACCCGGGATCGGGGTGACGGTCGGGTTCTCCAGCGGCGGCTCCTGTTCGGCGAATGCGGGGAACAGGGCGTAGATCTCGTTGCGGGCGTATTTGGCGTGGTAGACGTCGCTGCCCAGCGGCAGCGCGTCCCAGACGGCCGCGCAGGTCAGTGGGGCCCTGTCGGTCAGCAGCCGGGCCGTGCAGTGGACGCCGCGCTTGTCGAGCGAGACCTGGACGAAGCGGTCGGGGTCGGTCGTCGGGTCGGTCGTCGGGTCGGTCATGCAAGCTCCTCGCTACGTGTCGGTGCAGTGCACCTACCCCCGTACCAGGGCCCCGGATTCATCCGCATACCCGCATGCGTTGCGGGTAGCCGCGCCCCCATGGCTCCACGACAGGGGAAGAAAAGACACAGCACAGGCCACGGGATAGCGCGGCGTTCGCTGCTCGCCGGGGCGGCGGCGCTGGGCGCCGCCGGCGCGGTCGGCGCGACGAGCGCCTGCAGCAGAGTGGCCACCGCCGACGCCGGGGACGGAGGTCATCTGCTGGAACAGCTGCGCGCGAAGAAGACGGTGCGGCTGGGCCTCGCGGGTGAACAGCCGTACAGCTATATCGGCAAGGACGGTGAGATGACCGGTTCCGCGCCCGCCATCGCGCGGCGGATCTTCAAGGAACTCGGGGTCGCCGACGTCCAGCCGTTCCCGACCGAGTTCGGCTCGCTGATCACCGGTCTGAACTCGCTGCAGTTCGACGTGGTCGCCGCCGGGATGTACATCAATCCGCCGCGCTGCGAACAGGTGATCTTCGCCGATCCCGAGTACCAGATGCTCGACGCCTTCATCGTGCCGAAGGGCAATCCGAAGAACCTGCGCAGCTACCGGGACATCGCCGAGGCCGGGGCGAAGATGGCGACCGGCGTCGGCTATGCGGAGATCGACTACGCCAAGGAGGCCGGGGTCAAGAGCATCACGACGCTCCCCGACCAGCTGGCGGGTCTGCTCGCGGTGGAACAGGGCCGGGTCGATGTCTTCGTCGGCACCGCCGTCACCGTGCGCAACGTGATCCAGGAGACCGAGTCCACCAAGGCCGAGGCGACCGCCGAGGTCACTCCGTACGTCGACGGAAAGCCGGTCATCGACGTGGGCGGCTTCGCGTTCCGCAGCCCGGAGACCAGTCTCCGCGACGCCTTCAACCGCGAGCTGCACAAGCTGAAGCGGAGCGGCGAACTGCTGGCCATCATGCGGCCCTTCGGCTTCTCGAAGGACCAGATGACCACCATCACCGCCAAGGAGAAGTGCAAGCCATGAGCGAAATCAGCACGGGTTTGTGGGAACTCCTCTTCAAAGGCGTGTGGATCACCGTCCAACTGACCGTCCTCAGCGCGGCGTTCGGCGCGGTCGTCGCCTTTGTCATCGGCCTGGCGCGCACGCACCGGCTGTGGATCGTGCGCTTCCTCGCCGGCGTCTACTTCGAGATCTTCCGCGGCACTTCGGCGCTGATCCTGATGTTCTGGATCTTCTTCGTGCTGCCGCTGGGCTTCGGCTGGCAGCTGGTGCCGATGTGGGCCGCCGTGCTGGCGCTGGGCCTCACCTACGGGGCGTACGGCTCCGAGGTGGTGCGCGGCGCGGTCAACGCCGTTGCGCCCGCGCAGCGCGAGGCGGGCATCGCACTGAGCTTCACCCCGGCGCAGCAGCTGCGGAAGATCATCCTGCCGCAGGCCTGGCCGGAGATGGTGCCGCCGTTCTGCAATCTGCTGATCGAGCTGCTCAAGGGCACGGCGCTGGTCTCCATCATGGGCGTCGCCGACATCGCGTTCGGCGCTTCGCTGGTACGCAACGCCACCGGCCAGAGCGCGCCCGTCTACACGGTCATCCTGGTGATGTACTTCGTGCTCGCCTTTGTGCTGACCCGCGGTATGCGCGCGCTGGAACGGAAGGCGAAGGCCGGCATCGGGCAGGCTCCGCCGCGCTCCTTCGGCATCGGCCGCAAGCTCGACCTGCCCCGCCAGAAGGACGTCTCGGTCGCCGCGGGAGGTGAGCGCTGATGGAGTGGGACTGGTCCGCAGTCGACAACTTCCTGCCGCGGTTCTGGGACGGCCTGCTGGTCACGCTCCAGGCGCTGGTGCTGGGGGCGCTGCTCGCCTTCGCGCTGGGTCTGGTGTGGGCGCTGGCGCAGCGTTCCAGCCTGGCCGTGATCCGCTGGCCGGTGGTGGTCGTCACCGAGTTCGTCCGCAACACACCGCTGCTGGTGCAGCTCTTCTTCCTCTACTACGTACTGCCGGAGTGGGGCATCACGCTCTCCGCGATGGTCACCGGCGTCGTCGGGCTCGGCCTGCACTACTCGACGTACACCGCCGAGGTCTACCGCGCCGGCATCGACGGCGTCCCGAAGGGCCAGTGGGAGGCGGCCGTCGCGCTGAGCCTGCCGCGCACGCGGACCTGGGGCGCCGTGATCCTGCCGCAGGCGATCCGCCGGGTCGCGCCCGCGCTCGGCAACTACGTCATCGCGATGCTGAAGGACACTCCGATGATCTTTGTCATCGGAGTGATGGAAATGCTCGGCGAGGCACGGCAGTTCGCGTCCGAGACCTTCCTGACGGTCGAGGCGTTCACGGTCGTCGGCATCGCCTTCATCCTCATCTCCTATCCGGCATCCCTTCTCATGCGAGCACTGGAGCGTCGCCTTGTCCGCTGACAGCAATCCCCTGAAGATCGCCGAGGCCGCCGAGGAAACGCCCGGCACCGCCACGGACCCCTACGAGCTGATCCGCTTCGAGAACGTCACCAAGCGCTTCGGCGACAACACCGTCCTGGACTCGCTGGACTTCAAGGTCCACCCGGGCAAGCATGTGACGCTGATCGGCCCGTCGGGATCCGGCAAGACCACGATCCTGCGACTGCTGATGACGCTGATCAAGCCGGACGAGGGCACGATCAAGGTCGACGGCGAATACCTCTGTCACGAGGAGCGCGACGGAAAGCTCGTGCCGGCCGGCGAGAAGCACATCCGCGAGGTGCGCAAGAACATCGGCATGGTGTTCCAGCAGTTCAATCTCTTCCCCAACATGAAGGTGCTGCGCAACATCACCGAGGCTCCCGTCCATGTGCTGGGCCTGTCCCAGGACGAGGCGGACGAGCGGGCGCGTGGGCTGCTGGATCTCGTCGGTCTCGGCGACCGCTGCGACGCGTATCCGAGCCAGCTCTCCGGCGGCCAGCAGCAGCGGGTGGCCATCGCCCGCGCGCTGGCGATGCGCCCGAAGGTGCTGCTGCTCGACGAGGTGACGTCGGCGCTCGACCCGGAGCTCGTGGCGGGAGTGCTGGACCTGCTCAGGGACATCGCGCACACCACGGACATCACGATGCTCTGCGTGACGCACGAGATGAATTTCGCCCGGGACATTTCCGACTGCGTGATGATGTTCGACCAGGGACGGGTCATCGAATTCGGCCACCCGGACAAAATCTTCGGCGAGCCCGAGCAGATCCGGACACGGGAGTTCCTCAGCGCGGTTCGGTAAAAACCGTGCGACGGCCGGGCAGGCCGGACGGGGTGTCCGGCCGGCCGGCCGCCGCGCGGAAATGCACCGCACAAAGGGCCCGAAAGGCACGCTCGTGACTTTGGCATATGACGGGTGGATGAGCCGCAGGATATGAGGCTGAGGCGCCTCATCATTTACGCCAACAGCCCACCCCGGAACGGCTCTTGGCCGCTATCGTGGTACGGAAGCTTGCGGTAACAACCTGCTAGGGGGAGACCGTGGCGCTGAAGCCCGAGCCGACCGCGCCGTTCCATTCGGTGCAGTACGTCTTGCGTGTCCTGGAGACGATCTCGAAGCACGGTGGCGGTGTCACCGATGTGCAGATCGGACGCGAGACGGGTCTTCCGACCGGCCATCTGGCCCCGATGCTGACAATGCTGCGCCGCGAGGGCTATGTGGAGCAGGTTGCGGACGGTGCCTATGTGATCGGCGACTCCCTCGTCCTCCTGGGCTCCGGGATCACCCGCCAGCAGGCGCTCGAGGCCAAGATCCAGGAGACGCTCGTCGAGCTGCGGGACGCCGTCGGCGCCGCGGTCTACATCAGCCGGTACATCGACGGCGAGGTCAAGATCACGCAGTACTCCGACGGTCCGCGCGCTCCCAAGGTCAACGAGTGGGTGGACTTCCGCTCGGCGGCGCATGCGAGCGCGGTCGGCAAGTGCCTGCTGACCCAGCTCGACCAGAACGGCCGACGCGACCATCTCTCCCGGCACCGGATCACGCGCCTCACCTCGCGGACGATCACCAGCGAGCAGCTGCTCTTCTCGAAGCTGGACAGCCAGCCGCCGACCGTCCCGGTCCTGGACCTCCAGGAGTACGCGGTGGGCACGGTCTGCGCGGCGGTCCCGCTGACGGCGGGATCGGCGGTCGGCTGTCTGGCGCTGTCCATGCCGGTCGAGCACGCCCACCGGCTGCGCTCGGCCGCGGACACGCTGAACCGCAAGGCGGCGCCGGTCGTCCTGTCACTGGCGATCTAGCCCGCGGCAGGTGTCCGGAGCACCCCCTCGGACCAGGTATTATTTTCGAGTCACGCGCCGCTAGCTCAGTTGGTTAGAGCAGCTGACTCTTAATCAGCGGGTCCGGGGTTCGAGTCCCTGGCGGCGCACAACTGATCATCTGGGGCTTCTCGGTTCGTCCGAGAAGCCCCGGATGTGTTTCCGGCCGCTGTGTCAGCCGCAGCAGCCGTCCCGGTGCATCAGCTCACTCGCCGCGGCCCACAGCGGTTCGTCGGCATCCGCCCGGACCCCCGACGGCCGGGTGTACACGTCCTCCAGCTTCCCGCGCTCATGCGTCCGGCCCGCGATCAGCACCCGGCTGATCCGGGTCAGCGCCTCGAAGTCGGCGAACGGGTCGCCGTCCACGATCGTCAGATCCGCCAGCTTTCCGGGCTCCACGGTGCCCAGGTCCTTGTCCGCGCCGAACGCCTTCGCCGCGTTCGCCGTCGCCGTCAGCAGCGCCTGGGACGGCGAGAAGCCGTGCGCCACCAGCGCCCGCAGGCCGAGGTGGAGATGGAGGCCGACCGGGGTCAGCGGAGTGTCCGTGCCGAGCGCGAGCAGGCCGCCGGCCGCGATCACCTTGCGGCAGGTGTCCAGCTCGCGGCGGAGCCACAGCCGCTCGATGTCGGTGGCGGGCTGCCCGGCCCTCTCCCGCAGTGCGAGCAGGTCCCACGGCGGCATCATCGCGGTCACGCGAGGGTCGTCGAGCAGCCCGGGGTTGTCCGAGAGGACGATGATCGCCGTGAACGGGGTCTCGATCAGATGGAAGCCGTGGGCGTAGTTGTCGATCGTGTCCCGGTGGGTGAATCCTTCGGCGGTCGCGCCGTGCCCGTACTCCGCGCGCTCCGTCGCTATCAGGTGCGTGGTGAGGTCCTGGCCGGTCTGGAATCCCTGCGAGCACAGATGCGAGCCGGAGCGGACACCGAGCAGCTCATGGCCGAAATCGGCCGCCTCCTTCATGAGCCGGGCCGGGGCCCGGACGTACGTCTTCACGAAGTCCCAGTCCAGCGCTGCCCCGCGGGCCAGCGAGCGCTGCAGGCCCTCGGAGGTGCGATGGGCGCGGGCCATGCTGTACGCGACACGGGAGCCGTCGAGCAGCTCGCCGGTGGTCAGCAGCCGCGGCCCGGCGAGGCGGCCCGCGGTGATGTCCTCGCGGAGCCTGGCCTGTTCGTAGGAGAAGCCCGCGAACGAGACGGTGGTGGTGATTCCGTACGCGAGGGACACCGCCGTCTGGCGTGCGCCATAGGTGTACTGCCAGGGGTGGGTGTGCGTGTCCCACAGGCCCGGCAGCACCGTCTGGTCCGAGGCGTCGACCGTCCGGACGGTCCGGCGGGACGCGCGGTGCGGCTCGACTCCGGCGATCCGGCCGTCCCGGATCAGCACGTCGACGTCCTCGCGCGGGGCCGAGCCGGTGCCGTCCCAGAGCCTGCCCGCGTGGACGACCGTGTCGACCGGCGTCTGGCGGCGGTAGGTGAGCGGCACGGGCACGGTGCGCGGGGTGCCGCCGGGCTCCAGCAGGCGCAGCCGGCCGTTCGAGAGATAGAGCAGCGTGCGCGAGTCCCCGGACCAGCTCGGGTGGTCGGCGGCCTCGTCGGTGATCCGGCGCGGTTCGCCGTCGGGCGAGCCGTCGGGGCGCACCGGGAGCAGCCAGAGCGCGGACTCGCTGACGCAGGCCAGGTGGCGGCCGTCGGGTGACCAGACGGGTCCGCTCGCGTACCGGTCGGAGAGGGAGACGTGCGGTGCGAGGAGATGGAGCGCGGAGGCTCCGGTCGTGGTGTCGATGACGCGGATGAGGTTGTAGCCCTCGCGGAAGCGGAGGTTGAGCCGGTTGCGGTCGCAGTAGGCGAGATACCGCCCGTCCGGCGACCAGCTCGGCCGGCCGGGCAGCCCGCCGCCGCCCAGTGGCGCGGCGAGCTTCTTCTCGGTGCCGGCCGCCAGGTCCCGTACGACGAGATTGCCCGCCATGTCGAGGCAGGCGAGGCGCTCGGCGTCCGGCGAGAGCGCGGCGTGGACCCGGCCGCCGGACGCCAGCACGGTGTCCTCACCGCTCGCCAGGTCGAGACGGCGGACGGTGTTCAGCCCGCCGTCGCGGTCGTCGACGTACACGATCGCCGTGCCGTCCGGGGTCCAGGAGGGGCCCTGGAGGTACGTCGTCGGGGCGGCCTGAAGCACCTTGCGGGGGCGGGTCCCGGGCGAAGTGTGGCTGATCCAGAGCGCGTTGAGGGAGACGAAGGCGACGGAACGGCCGTCCGGGGACAGCGCGGGCAGATGGATGCCCCGCACGGGACGGGCGCTTCGCGGCTCGAAGTCGTAGGACTTGACGCGGTAGCGCGGGCGCTCGACGGAGAGCGTCGCGCTGAAGGCGATCCGCTCGGCGGCGGTGCCGCGGTGCGGCCGTACGACCGTGAACTGCCCGCCGACGGTGAGCAGCAGCCGCTCGTCGTCCAGCCAGCGCGGCGGCGCGCCCGCGATCTCGCCGTCCACGGCGGCCGCTTTGCCGTCCACGACGAGCAGGACCTTCTCGTACCGCGTGTTGGACCCGACGGCCCGCAGCCAGGCGCGCCGGCCGGCGGGTGAGACGGCCGGGGTCAGCAGATTGCCCGGCTCGGTCTCGGTGTGCTCGACGAGGACCGGGCCGCTGCCGGAGGCGGGCACGGAAGCGAGCGTCCGCGCCCTGAGCGCGGTCCCGTCGTGCCCGGCCCGCACGAACAGCACGCGGGAGCCGTCCGGCGACCAGACCGGGTCGTAGTCCTCGAAGGGCGTGGCCGGGCTCTCCTGGCCGTCCAGACCGGTGAGTCGGTTGAGCCTGCCGGTGCGCACGTCGACGGTCCAGATGCGGTACGGGCTGCCTTTGACCGGGTCGCCGCCGCGCTCGGAGGAGAAGGCGATCCGGTTCCCGTCCGGCGACCAGGCCGGCCCGCGGTCGTCCCAGTTCCCGTCGGTCAGCTGCCGCAGCCCCGACCCGTCGACACCAAGGGTCCAGATGTGGAACTGCCCTCCCTTGAACGCGGCGACGGCGATCCGCCGTCCGTCCGGCGAGCAGACGGGGCGGCCGGGCTCCAGGTCGGGCGGGGTGAGGGACGTGGCCGGTGATCCGTCGGCCGGGACGGACCAGAGGATGTTCTGCACCTCGGCGACGAAACGGCCGCCGGAGGCGGGCGCGGCCGCGCCGTTGGTGGCGGCGGTGAGGTGGAGGTCCGCGGCCGGCGCCGTGCGCTGCGCCGCCGCGGCGGGGACGGCCGTGCCCACGGCTCCGGCCGCGAGGGCCGCCCCTGCGGCGGTCTGCAGAAACTGGCGACGATGCATCGGCGGCACGCTCGGCACGACGGGCTCCCTGGGTCTCGGAAACCTTCTGCCTTCCCGGGCGCGGGGGCGACCACTCGGCGGTTGCGCCAACTTGCCCTGAAACAACCGGGACGGGAGTGGTTACGGTGCCCGGGTGTGAGCCTCACCTGTCCAGCAGGGCCGTCCTCCCGCGGTCCGCGTACTCCGCCTCGAGAGCCGAGACGTCCTCGGTCCCCAGCACGCGATACCCCGCCGCATCCGCAGGACGCCACCACACATCGCCCCCGCAGCGGAAACCCTCCCTGCGCAGCCCGACCCGGTGAATCTTGTTCGTCGCCGTCACCGGGAGCCGGCTCAGCACCCGTACGAAACGAGGGGCCATCTTCGTACCCAGGTCCGGCTGCTCGGAGAGGAAGGACGCGAAGTCCGCCGCGTCGAAGGAGAGTCCGGGCCGCAGCGCCAGCGCCGCCATCACCTGGTCGCCCGCGACCGGGTCCGGGACCGCGTAGACCGCGACCGCCGCCGCCCGCTCCCAGCGCGAGAGGATGCTCTCGATCACCGCCGCCGCGAGGTTCTCGCTGTCCACCCGCAGCCGGTCGTCGGCGCGGCCCGCGAAGTACAGGAAGCCCTTCGTGTCACGGAAGAAGAGGTCGCCGGTCCAGTACCAGCCGCCCCTTGTACGGGCCGCGTCCGCCTCCGGGTGGCGCCAGTAGCCCTCGAAGGGGTTCGGGCCGCGGTTCACCAACTCTCCTATCGCGGCAGCGCCGTTGAGCAGCCGGCCGTCCGCGGACAGCTCGGCCGCCGCCCGCTCCTCCCCCGTCCGAGGGTCCACCACCGCCAGGTCGTCCGCCGCGGCCGCCCGGCCGATCGCGCCCGGCGGAGTGTCCGGGGTCCGCTGGATCGACGCGCCGCCCTCGGACGAGCCGTAGCCCTCCACCAGCCGCACTCCGAACCGCGCTTCGAAGCGGGCCGCGTCCACGGCGCCCGCCTCGGTGCCGAAGCCGAGCCGCAGCGAGTGCGAACGGTCGTCGTCCGCCTCAGGGGTGGCCAGCAGGTACTGGACCGCCCGGCCGACATACGTGAAGTACGTCGCGCCGAAGTGACGTACGTCGGGCAGGAAGCCCGAGGCGGAGAAGCGCGGCCGCAACGCGATGCCCGCCCCCGCCGCAAGCGCCGGCGCCCAGTCCGCGATCACCGCGTTCCCGTGGAACATCGGCATGCAGATGTAGTGGATGTCGTCCGCGCGCACGCCGAAGTGGTCGACGAGCGAAGCGCCCGCCGCCGCCAGCCGCCCCTGGCTGCAGATCGCCGCCTTGGGCGCGCCGGTCGACCCGGACGTGAAGTAGAGCAGCATCCGGCTGCCCGGACCGACCGGTCCGAGCGGGGACTCTCCGGGCACGGCGGATGCGTACGGGGCCAGCAGTTCGGCGTACGCGTCGGTGCCGGTCACCAGCACCCGTACCCCCGGCAGGCCGAGCCCGTCGAGGAGGGGAAGGTGGGCGCGCTCGGTGACCAGCACCCGGCAGTCGGTGTGCAGGATGTCGCGGGCCAGTTCGGGCCCGCGCCGCGTCGGGTTGATGCCCGCAACGGCGGCCCCGGCCAAGGCCGCCGCGCTGAGCCACAGGGGATACTCCGGGGTGTTGTCGAGCAGCACCCCGATGTGCGGCTCCGCCCCGCGCGGCACAAGGTCCGCGAGGAGCGCGGCCCGTGCGGCCGCGCCCGCGGCCACCTGGTGATGACTGAGAACCCGGCTCCGGTCTCTCAGCCCCACCCGGTGATCGCCCCACTGGCGCTGTACGAGCTCCGCGACAGTCTGTGTACCCGTCATGGCGCCGCACGGTAACTGACTACCTGTCAGAACTGAACGGTCAGAACTGAACGTCCGAGCAGGCGTAGAAGGCATTGCCGGTGTCGTGCACGGTCCATACGGCCAGGATCAGATGCCGGCCCGAGCGCGACGGGAGATTGCCCGAGTGCGAGAGGGTCTCCGGCGGCTGGTTGCCACCGTACGGAACGGTCAGGAACGGCTGCGAGTCGAGCGCGGCCCTGGTCAGCGGCTGGTTGGAGTTCCAGCCGTTCTTGGTGATGAAGTACTTGAAGTCGGTCGTCCGGTGCCGGGCCGTGAACCGCCACGAGAAGGTGTAGTTCTGACCCGACGAGACCTTGGTGGTGGGCCATGCTCCGCCGCGCGGATCATTGAGCTGCGCGAACTGGCCGAGCCCGCCCGCGCAGATCGTTCCGTCGGCGGGACCCGCGCCCGGGAACCCCTTGGGGCCCTCGACGCTCTGCGGTTCCCACTGGATGGGGCCGCAGTTGGTGACTGTTCCGTTGGCACAGAGCTTCTGGCGGCTGATGGGGGATTCGGTGTAGCCGTGGCTGCTGGCGCTGCCGGTGGCGAGCATGGTGCTGCCCGCCACGGCGAGGCCGACCAGGGCCGCACCTATCTTTTTGCGCATGCTTCGCTCCAGGAGAACGTGGGGGTGTTCTGTGAGCCGTGCTGCACGCGTGCGTTGGCGCATGTTCCGGTCTAGACCAAGTCCCAGAGTATTGACGGAACTTGAACATGTCCAGACCAATCACATACCCTCCACAGCCCCGGAGCGGCCCGCGTAGAACGCGATCGTGAGGTCCTTCACCAGAGCCTTGCGCTCGTAGTCGTCGAGCTCGATCAGACCGCGCGCGGTCAGCCGGCCGACCGTGTCGTCCACCGCGTCCACCACCGAAGTGAGCACGCTGTCCCGGTGCTTGGCGTCGATCGCCGCGATCCGCCGCCGCTGCATCGCGGCCGCCACCTCCGGCGCGTACTCGATCCCCGTCGGCTGCGCCGAGAAGATCTCGATCCCCACCGGCGCGCACTCCACCGCCAGCAGACGCGTCAGCGAGTTCCCGACGGCCTCCGCGTTGCGCAGCGTCGGCGCGTCCTCGTGGAAGGCATCGGCCGGCAGCTGGGAGAGCACCCGCGCCATCGCGGACTCGACCTGCTCGCTCAGATAGTCCTCGTGGTCCTCGACGCCGAACGCCGCCCGCACCGTGTCCTTGACGCGCCACACCACCAGCACGACCACTCGCAGGGCGGTGCCGTCCGCGTCGACCGCGGGCATCGGCTCGCTGCGCCAGTGCCGCAGCCGCACATCGACCCGGTGGCGCAGCAGCAGCGGGCTCATCCACACCAGTCCCGTACGCCGCACGGTTCCGCGGTACTCGCCGAAGAGGGTGAGCACCCACGCGTGCCCGACCTGTCCGCGGCCGAGGCCGCCGAGCGCGAAGAGCGCCAGCGTCACACCGAGCGCGACCACGCACCACAGGCCGAGACCGATGCCGTGGTACGGATACGAGGTCAGTCCCAGCAGCTTGGTCACCATGGCCGGAACGGCCCCGGCGCCCCACAGCACCGCGCCGATCCCGGCGAGCGCGCACGCCCCGGCGACCGCGCCGGTCCAGCCGGGCAGCACCGGCCCGGCCCGCTCGGTCAGCTCCGGGTCGGCGGGCGGCGCGGGCCGCACGGGAGTGACGGCAAGGGCCGGCCGCAGACCCGTCGGCCTGCGCCCGCCCGCCGCGATCCTCGGCTGCTCGCCGGTGCCCTGGCGGCGCGCCACCACGGCGGGGCGCAGCGCGATCGGCGGCGCGACGGGCTGCGACTCGTCGTCGCGGAAGAGGAGATGCACCGGGATCTCGGTGGTCGCCTCCTGGGCGATCACGGGAGTGTGCCGAGGCCCGTCGGACGGGACGCCGCCCTCCGGTTCCGAGGTCGTGGTGTTCATGGCTGCCACCTCTGTGTGTTCGTTCCGTACGGAGGGGAATCCGGGCTGTAGGGATGTCTGTTGGGGTCGGGCGGGTCAGGCGAAGAGGCGGCGCCAGGTCTCCGGTCCCGGATAGCCGTCCGCCGCCGCGCCGCGCCAGCCCTGCGCACGCTGGAAGGCCTGGACATTGCGCCGGTCCGCCTCGCTCCAGCGCGGCCCGGGGCCCGACCTGTAGTACTTGCCGAAGCCGCGCTTGACCAGCTGCTTGCCGAGCTGGGTCACAGACGCGCTGGACCTGCCCGGCCGGAAGACGCCGCGTCCCGGGTACCTGGGCGCCTTCACGCCCGCACTGCCCGGCCCCGTCGCACCTGTCGCACCTGTCGCACCCGTCGCACCCGTCGAGGCCGTCGGGGCCGTCGGGGCCGTCGGGGCCGTCGGGGCCGTCGCCGCGATGCTCCTGCCGCCACCGGTCACCAGCAGCCGCCAGGTCTCCGGCCCCGGCAGCCCGTCCGCCTCGGTGCCGCGCCAGCCCTGCGCGAGCTGGAACGCCTCGGTCGCCCGCCGGTCCGACTCGCCCCACTGGGGCCCCGGCCCCTTGTCGTAGAAGCGCTTGCCGCCGCGCGCGACGAGCTGCTCGCCGAGCCGGGTGACGTACCTGTTGTTCGCGCCGGGCCCGAAGGACTTCAGCCCCGGATACGCGTCGGCGGACGTCGTGCCGGGCGTGGTGGCGGGCGTGGTGGCGGTGACGGCTCCGCTGAGGCCCCGGTAGCGGTAGGCCACATAGCGGTCGGAGTTGTTCCAGTACGCCATGGGCGTGGCCTGCACACGGGCGTACGGCTTCGTCTGCTCGTACGCGACGTAATAGGTGTGCGTGTAGTCCGTCCAGCCGCCGAAGAGCGTGACGTGCGAGCCGCGCGTCGGATTGTCCGGGTTGTGGAAGAGCAGCATGTCCCCGGGCTGCAGCTCCTCGCGCGTGATCCTGGTGCCGTAGTCCGCGAGCGTTCCGGTCCACTCGTTGCCCGCGAGGTTCCACGCCATGGAGACATATCCGGAGCAGTCCTGGCGGTACCCGTCCGACCAGTACTTCTCCATGCTGTACGGGACCTTCGCGCCGACCCAGTTCTTGGCCCGGTTGATGATCTCGGCCCGGGTCGTCTTGCGGAGTGGGGCGGGAGTGCCGGCGGGCTTGCCGGAGGGCCCGGGCAGCGGCCTGCCGTGGAGTGCCTCACGCCCGCCCTGCTCAGTCCCGGGCTCCGGATCGGCGACGGATGCGCCGGCCCGGGCCATGCCGCGGGCCAGCCCCGGCGCGAGACCGGTCGCCGCCGCCGCCGCCGCGCCCGAACCGCCCAGCACCATGCCTGCCGCGGTGACCAGCACCAGCGCCCGGCGGCAGCCGTGGGCCGCCGGGTGCCCGCCGGCGGCCAGCGCCCTGCGCTGCTGGGCGCAGCCCGGGCAGTCGCAGTCCGCGGTGGGCTCGTACTCCTCGAACACCGGCACCGTCATCCGTGGCCCTCCGCACTCCTGAGGATCGTTTCTCAACGAAACGCATTTTGACGGATCAAAGGTAAAAAACGACCATCCGACAGGCCGGAAAGATCAGATAATGGTCAGAAGCACCATCGGCCGTCCGGTAAAGTTCTCCAGGTCAGCAGGCGCCGCTAGCTCAGTTGGTTAGAGCAGCTGACTCTTAATCAGCGGGTCCGGGGTTCGAGTCCCTGGCGGCGCACGCAGAGTCGAGGCCCCTTCACCACAGGTGAGGGGGCCTCGTCCGTATCGGCGATTTTTAGCCATCCGGGTTTGCCTGACGCTCTCCACAGAGCCTTTACAAATCGTGCATATGACCGGTTAACAGCCCGTTTCACTCTTGCGATCATGAGACGGGTCGTAGAACCTGTCCTTGCGCCAGTGTCCTCAATGGGGCGTCCGTTAAGCGTAGTTGAGGGTAGTTGGGGATAGGTGGAACGCATAGTTCCGTTGCGAGAGAGCAGGGTGGGGGCCCCGTTCACACGTCACACACGCAACGGGCATCATGCAACCGGCAGGTGTCTGTTTCGTGTCTGTGCAGACAGTGGCTTGCCACTCATGCGTCCAGGGCAGCAGGTCGAGGGGGACCGAAGTCAGGACGAACGACCGACCACATCACACGCAGCCAGCATGCGTGCGGGGGGATGACTCATGACGTCGACGCCGAACGGCGCCGGGGAGCCCAACGACCCGTCCCGGACGACACAGCTCCGGGTGCCTGCGCAGCTGCGCACCGGAGGCCACCGGTTCCGGCCCAGGAGAGCGCTGCCCCGGTACGACTACGAGCACTACAGCCGGCTTGCCGGCCCCCTCACCCAGCCCGACCCGACGAAGCCCTACAAGGTGCAGTACCGCTCGCTGCTCTCGCAGGAGCCGCACCGGATCCGGGCCGCCCTGCTGCTCTGCGCCGCGCCGCTGCTGTCGCTGGGCCTGTTCGCCTGGCTGATGCAGCCTCAGCACTGGACCGAGCGCGACCCGAACCTCAAGAACGACACGCTGCTCATCCTCGACATCGTCATGCTCGTCTCGATCGGTCTGATCGAGCTCTTCCGCACGATGAATGTGCTGTCGAACGCGCACGCCACGCTGGTGGCCCGCGACCCCGTGCCCGTGGTCCCCGAGTCCGGAACCAAGGTCGCCTTCCTCACCTCCTTCGTACCGGGCAAGGAGCCCCTGGAGATGGTGACGAAGACCCTGGAGGCCGCGGTGAAGATCCGGCACCGCGGGCTGATGCACGTCTGGCTGCTCGACGAGGGCGACGACCCGGCCGTCAAGGAGGTCTGCGCCCGGCTCGGCGTGCGGCACTTCTCGCGCAAGGGCGTCGCGCAGTGGAACCAGGCCAAGGGCCCGCACCGCGCCAAGACCAAGCACGGCAACTACAACGCCTGGCTCCAGGCGCACGGCGACAACTACGACTTCTTCGCCTCCGTCGACACCGACCACGTCCCGCTGCCCAACTACCTGGAGCGGATGCTCGGCTACTTCCGCGACCCCGACGTGGGATTTGTCATCGGCCCCCAGGTGTACGGCAACTACGACACCTTCGTCACCAAGGCAGCCGAGTCGCAGCAGTTCCTCTTCCACGCGCTGATCCAGCGGGCCGGCAACCGCTACGGCGCGCCGATGTTCGTCGGCACCTCCAACGCCGTGCGGATCAGCGCCATCAAGCAGATCGGCGGCCTGTACGACTCGATCACCGAGGACATGGCCACCGGCTTCGAGATGCACCGCGCGCGCAACCCCCGCTCGGGCAACAAGTGGCGCTCCGTCTACACCCCGGACGTGCTGGCCGTCGGCGAGGGCCCGACCGCCTGGACCGACTTCTTCACCCAGCAGCTGCGCTGGTCCCGGGGCACGTACGAGACGATCCTCAAGCAGTACTGGAAGGGCTTCTACTCGCTGCCTCCGGGCAAGCTCTTCAACTACACGATGATGATCATCTTCTACCCGATGTCCGCCCTCAACTGGATCCTCGCGGCGCTCAGTTGCGCGCTGTTCCTGGGCATGGGCGCCTCGGGTGTGCAGATCGACCCGGCGATCTGGATGATGCTGTACGGCAACGCCTCGGCGCTCCAGATCGGCCTCTACATCTGGAACCGCCGCCACAATGTCTCGCCGCACGAGCCCGAGGGCTCCGGCGGACTGGCCGGCATGGTGATGTCCGCGCTCTCCGCACCGATCTACGCACGCTCGCTGATGGACGCCGCACTGCGCCGCAAGAGCAAGTTCGTGGTGACTCCCAAGGGAGACTCGTCCAGCCCGGACACCCTCTTCGGCACCTTCCGGATCCACCTCTTCTTCATCCTCGTCTTCGGCGGATCGCTGGGCTCGTCCTTCTACTTCGGGCACAACCACCCGGCGATGATCGTCTGGGCCTCGCTGGCCCTGCTGATCACCGCGGCGCCCATCTTCGCCTGGCGGCACGGGATGCGCGCCGAGAAGAAGGCAGCCAAGGGGAACGGCAAGCGGCGCCGCGACGGCGGGGAGCCGCCCGCCGAGTACTCCGCGGGCCAGGTACCGCAGCAGCGGCCGGGGTCCGCCGCCGAACAGACCGCCGAACAGACCATGCAGATCGCCCTTGGGGGACGTAAGAAATGAGCACGCTGCCCGTCCGGCCGAACCACCGGAAGAACCGCGCCCGTCGCATAGCGATCGGCGCGGCGGTGGTCGTCACGGTGGCCGGGTTCAACGGGCCGGCGCTGTGGCGCTTCGGCTCGGAGAAGTACCACGACTACACGATCAACAAGCCGGAGTACAAAGCGGAGAACGGCCACTGGGACTATCTCGACGTCCCGGCGGAGTACCGCATCAACGCCATTCACGCCGCGTTGCTGCACACCGGCAAGGTGCTGCTGATCGCCGGTTCCGGCAACAACCAGAAGAACTTCGACGCGAAGAAGTTCGAGTCCGTGCTGTGGGATCCGAAGACGGGCGACTTCAAGAAGATCGCCACGCCCAAGGACATGTTCTGCGCCGGGCACACCCAACTGCCCGACGGAAAGCTGCTGATCGCCGGCGGCACCAAGCGGTACGAGAAGCTCAAGGGCGATGTCACCAAGGCCGGCGGCCTGATGATCGTGCACAACGAGGACCCGGACGAGCCCAAGACCCTGCCCGCGGGAACCAAGTTCACCGGCAAGGAGAACGGCAAGACCTTCGTCTCCAAGGACCCGGTCCTGGTGGAGAAGGCGAAGAAGGTCTTCGACCCGGCGACGGGGAAGTTCCTGCGGACCGAGGCGGGCCTCGGCCGGATCTACGTCGAGGCCGAGGCGTCCGGCAAGGCGCACGAGACCGGCACCGAGGACAACTACCGGGTGCAGGGCCTCACCGGCTCCGACGCCCGCAACGTCTACGGCATCGCGCAGAAGCTCGCGCTCGACAAGAAGGACTTCCAGGGCATCAAGGAGGCCTACGAGTTCGATCCGGTGGCGGAGAAGTACATAACCGTCGACCCGATGAACGAGGCCCGCTGGTACCCGACGCTCACCACGCTCAAGGACGGCAAGGTCCTCTCGCTCTCCGGTCTCGACGAGATCGGGCAGATCGTGCCCGGCAAGGACGAGATCTACAACCCGAAGACCAAGACGTGGAAGTACACCGGAATCATCCGGAAGTTCCCGACCTATCCGGCGATCTTCCTGATGGACAACGGCAAGCTCTTCTACTCCGGCTCGAACGCCGGGTACGGGCCCGCCAATGTCGGCCGTGAGCCGGGCGTCTGGGATCTGAAGACCAACAAGTTCGACAAGATCCCCGGGCTCAGCGACCCCGACCAGATGGAGACGTCCGCGACGGTGATGCTGCCGCCCGCCCAGGACCAGCGGTTCATGGTGATCGGCGGCGGCGGGGTCGGCGAGTCCGAGAAGGCCAGCGAGAAGTCCCGTCTCGTGGACCTCAAGGAGGACGAGCCCCGCTTCAAGGACGGCGCCGCACTGGAGAAGGGCACGCGCTATCCGAGCGCCTCACTGCTGCCGGACGACTCCATCCTGGTCACCGGCGGTTCGTCGGACTACCGGGGCCGGGGCGGCTCCAATGTCCTCCAGGCGCGTACGTACGACCCGAAGACCGGCACGTACAAGCGGGTCGCGGACCCTCAGGTCGGGCGGAACTACCACTCGGGCTCGCTGCTGCTGCCGGACGGCCGGGTCATGATCTTCGGCTCGGACTCGCTGTTCTCGGACAAGGCCAACACCAGGCCGGGCGTCTTCGAGCAGCGCATCGAGATCTACACGCCGCCGTATCTGTACCGGGACTCCAAGCCGCAGGTGACCGACGGGCCGAAGTCGATCGAGCGGGGCGACAGCGGCACGTTCAAGGTGAAGACGGGCGGCGGCCCGGTGAAGACGGCGAAGCTGATCCGGCCGAGCGCGGTCACGCATGTCACCGACACGGACCAGCGCACGATCGCGCTGGACGTCACGAAGACGGCGGACGGCATCGAGGTCACGGTGCCGGAGAACCGGGCGCTGGTGCCGTCGGGCTGGTACATGCTCTTTGTCACGGACGACAAGGGGACGCCGTCCGAAGGCGTGTGGGTCGAGGTCCCGTAGCGGTCGCCTCGGGGCACCCCGGCAGGGGTGCCCCGCGCGCTACTTGGTGTTGCCTGCGAGGCCCAGTGCGTACTCCGGCCACCACTGGCCGGCCTGCGGGCCCCCGCGGCACTGGCCGTCCGACTCCCCCGGCCGCTTGACCCACAGATACGCGTCGACCAGCGGATCGCCCGTCTTCGTCGTCGGCTCCTCGCCGAGCGCCCTGCCCGGTGGATTGCACCAGGTGTCCTGGCCCTCGGTGTAGGGGCCGTTGCCGTTGCGGCTGGTGTCGACGACGAAGTGCTTGCCGCCGACCTTCTCCGAGAGCTTCTTGCCGAAGTCCTTGCTCGCGGCGGTCGGATAGAAGTTGGAGACATTGACGGAGAAGCCGTCCGCCAGGTCGACGCCGGCCCGCTTGAGCGGGTCGAAGAGCGCGTCCGGCTGCGACCAGCCCGCGTTGCCGGCGTCCAGGTACACCTTGGTGTTCGGCTGCTGCTTCAGCCGCTCGACCGCACCCTTGAGAAGGTCGAACCGCTCCTCGTGGAACTCCTGCGGCGTGCAGCTGTCCACCAGATGCAAAATCGCGTCCGGCTCCAGGATCACCGTCGCCCGGCGCTCGCCGATGCCCTTGGCGACCTTGTCGACCCAGCCGCGATACGCGTCGCCGTCGGCCGCGCCGCCCTTGGAGAACTGCCCGCAGTCGCGGTGCGGGATGTTGTAGAGCACCAGCAGCGCGTCCCGGTCGGCCTTGGCGGCCGCCTCGGTGAAGCCCTTGGCCTCGTCCTCCGGATTGTCCGGGCCGATCCACTCGCCGACGGGCTGCGCGGCGATCTTCCGGATCAGCTCGGCGTTCTTGTCGTCGCCGTCCTTCTGGTACTCGGCGACCTGCCGGGCCGCGTTGCCGTCGGGATTGACCCAGTACGGGTCGATCTCCTTGGGCTGCTGGCTCACGGCCGGTGTCTTGTTCTTGTCCTCGCCGTCGCCGGAACATCCTGCGAGCAGCAGCGCCGCGACCACGCCAAAACCGGCACGCCCGACCCAACTCCCGTACATCCACTCCCCCTTGGGCGTACTACTCCGTGCTGATCCGTGGCCGTTCCTGAGCGTCCCCTCCCGGACAAGACCGGTCGAATCCATCCTGGCACACCCCGGCGACTTCGGGACATGGCGTCACCCGCCACTAGGCCGGGCCCGTTGACCGGTTCTACAGTGGCGGCATCCGGACCAACCGAGCCCTCCCGTAAGGACGCCGGGCTACTCCCGCAGCCCGAGCCCACGCGGTCGAGGACCGGCTCGGCCGGCGGCTCTGGGACGGGGGGTCCCCCGGCGAGGCGGGGGAGGGTTGTCGGCCGGGCCAGGTGACAGAGACGTACTGCCATCAGGGACGGACCGCTGTCAGGGACCAGTGCCGTCAGCGACGGACTGCCGTCAGGTACGCGGAAACCACCACATTCGCGTCGTACGTACGCGTCGCCCGGTCGAAGTTCCCGCCGCACGTGATCAGCCGCAGCTCCGCCCGCCCGTCCTGCCGCGGCCCATAGACCTCCGCAGGATCGAAGCGTTCGCGGGTGAAGACCCTGACGTCGTCGATGGTGAACTCCGCCACCGAGCCGTCCGCCCGTGCCACCCGGATCTTCTCGCCGGGGCGGGCCGCGCTCAGGTCGTAGAAGACGGCCGGCTTCGTCTCGGTGTCGACATGGCCCACGAGGAGGGACGCGCCCGGAGCGCCGGGCTGGGCGCCCTTGTCGTACCAGCCGACCGCCTGCGGCATCGCGTACGGCGGCGGGTCCACCGCACCCATCGCATCCAGGCCGCGCGGGACGACCGGCGCCGCGATGCCTATGGACGGTATCTCCACACGGTCCGGCCTGGCGGGCTCCAGCGGGTCGTGCGCGGGTGGCATCGGCACACCCAGCGGGCGTCCGACGGCCGCCACGTCTCCGGTCGTGGGGGCTGAGTTGCCGCCGGGGCCCGCGGTGACCTCGCGGCCCCAGAGCCACAGCCCCAGCAGGAGCACCGCCCAGGCCACTCCGGTGAACAGCCGGCCGGTGCCCGCCGAGCGTTCGGCGGAGGACATGTCACTCAGCACCCGTCCGGCGGCGGCGCGAGGTGCGCAGCGCCACGGCGACCGCCGCCACGCCCGCGAGGACCAGGCCGACCACGGTGTGCGGGGTACCGGGGCCCGCGTGGTCCGCCGGGTCGTCATCGCGCGCCACGGCGAGCGCCGCCGTGCCGCCGCCGCCCGCGCGGACCGGGGCGACCGGCGTCGGCTGCTCGTCCGGCTGCTGCTTGACGACCTTGAAGCTGCCGGTTCCCGCGTGGTCGCGGCCGTCGCAGCTGACGCTCACCTCGTACGTGCCGATGGTGACGCTGGACTTCACCGTCGTCTCGCCGGACAGCCGGCTGCCGCGGCTGCTCACCGCGAGCTCCGTTTCGGCGACGAAGGCCCGGGACGTGACGGCGCCCGTAGTTCCTTTGCAGCCCTGGACCTGGATCTCCACCTCGCCGCCTGGGGCGACACCGGCCGGGACGACCGTGACCTCCACGGAGTCCGTGGCGTACGCGGTCTGCGTGGCGGGGGCCGCCAGGACCAGAACGGCGGCCACCCCTGCAGCACGGAGAGCAATCAACCCTGAACGCATCGTGAACCTCCTGATACCGAAAGATTCACGCGCCCGGCGGGTTTTCGCATCCGCAGGAGCGGGCGGGTGGTCCGTACGGGCCTCTGACGTGCCCGAATACGGTGAGTTAGGAGGCGGAGGGTGACGCTCAGATGCGGTCGACGAGATCCGCGATCGAGTCGACGACCTTCGAAGGACGGAACGGATAGCGGTCGACATCGGCCGGCGTCGTCAGCCCGGTGAGCACCAGAAACGTCTGCATGCCCGCTTCCAGACCCGCCAGCACGTCCGTGTCCATCCGGTCGCCGATCATCGCGCTGGTCTCGGAGTGCGCGCCGATCGCGTTCAGCCCGGTCCGCATCATCAGCGGGTTCGGCTTGCCCGCGAAGTACGGGGCCTTGCCGGTGGCCTTGGTGATCAGCGCGGCGACCGAGCCGGTGGCGGGCAGCGGGCCCTCCGGGCTGGGACCGGTCTCGTCCGGGTTGGTGCCGATGAACCGCGCGCCCTCGTTGATCAGCCGGATCGCCTTGGTGAGCGCCTCGAAGCTGTACGTACGGGTCTCGCCGAGCACGACATAGTCCGGCTCGTGGTCGGTCAGCACATAGCCGATGTCGTGCAGCGCGGTGGTCAGTCCGGCCTCGCCTATGACATACGCGGTGCCGCCGGGGCGCTGGTCGTCCAGGAACTGCGCGGTGGCCAGCGCGGAGGTCCAGATGTTCTCCACGGGCACGTCAAGGCCCATGCGCGCGAGCCGGGCGTGCAGGTCGCGGGCGGTGTAGATGGAGTTGTTGGTGAGGACCAGGAACGGCTTGCCGGTCTCCCGCAGCTTCTTGATGAAGGCATCGGCGCCGGGGATCGGGACCCCTTCGTGAATGAGGACACCGTCCATGTCGGTGAGCCAGGACTCGATCGGCTTGCGCTCTGCCATCGGGCGTACTCCTGCTGTGTGCGGAGGTGCTGGGGTGCTGGGGTGCGCCGCCACGACTGTGTACCGGCGCACCCCAGCGTAGTCAGGAAGCCGTGACCTTGACCCCGTCGATCACCCAGTACCAGTTGTTCGCCCCGGTGTAACGGAACCGGAAGCTCACGCTGGAAGCACCGGCCGGGACGGCGACGCTCAGCGACTGCGGCTGGGAGACGACGTCCGCGGTGTAGCTCTTGACGACGGTGGGCGTACCGCCGTTGAAGGAGGCAAGCACCTGCGCGGTCTGGCTGCCCTCGTGGCGGTAGAGGGTGGTGAAGTCGAGCCTGACCGTGCTCCTGCCGCTGACGCCGTACGCGGGCGAGACCAGCGTCGAGTCGTACGGGCCGGAGTTCGCCTTGTCGTCCCACTCGTCGGAGTCGGCGACCGCGAAGACACCGCGCGCCCGGACGTTGAGCTCGCGCCACTGGTCGCGCTGGGCCCGGGACCAGAACTCGTCGGTGGCGAAGGACCAGCCGCGCCACTCGGTCATGCCGCCGGTGCCCATCGCGCTGTTGATGACGGACCAGCCGCTCGGCGCGGTGTGCGTGAAGCCGAGGACGCCGGCCGGGATGCCGGTCTCGTCGACGCGCCCGGACAGCGATCCCGCGAGCGCGTCGAAGGCGTCGCCCGACCGCTCCTGGACGGGCTTTCCGTCCAGGCCCCAGGCCGGGTCGGGCACGATGCCGAGCTGCTTGAACACGGTGGCCGCGACGTCCACCAGCCGGGTGTCGACGGGCCGGGCGCCGGCGGCGATGCCGGGGCCCTGCGCGAGGACGAAGGTCCGGCGCTCCTCGATGGAGCTGCCGCCGTGGCCGCCCGCGTTCAGATGGCCGTGGTCGGTGGCGACGATCACGGTCCAGCGCTCGGTGGCGTACGACGGGCGGGCCTTGATCGCGGCCCAGAGCCTGCCGAGATAGCCGTCCTGGACGGCGATGGCGTCGAGGTATTTCTGTCCGGTGCCGCCTGCGTGCGCGACCACATCGGTGTTGCCGAAGTAGACGAAGAGCACGTCCGGGTTCTGGCCGCGCAGGATCGACTCGACCTCGGCGGCGATGGTGGCGTCGTGTCCCGGGTAGCCGTCGGCGTCACCGTCGAGCACCAGCTTGGCGTCGGCGCCCGCGGTGACGGTGCCCTGGCTGTCCAGCGGCTTCCAGTCGACGGCGGCGTAGGTGGAGAGCTCGGGCCGGATCTGTGCGAGACGGGCCAGGAAGCCCGGGTACCGGGCGTAGTTCTTGCCCGCGAAGGAGTTGTCCTTGACGCCGTGCTTGTCGGGCCACACTCCGGTGGAGATCGTCGACCAGCCGGGGCCGGAGGACGTGGCGGCCATCGGGTACGCGTAGAGCAGGGACAGTCCGTATGTCCCGTTCGCCATCATCGACTTGAGATGCGGCGCGTTCGCCGCGTCGATGCGGTCGTGGCGCAGTCCGTCCATGCCGATGACGAGGACCTTGTCGTTGCTGGTCCCGTTCGGCAGGGTCGGTGCGGCGTGGGCCGCGGGTGCGGCGGCGAGGGTGCTGGTGGCGGCGACAGCGGCGGTCGCGGCGCCTGCGGCGAGTACCGAGCGGCGGGATGGGCCGTTCAGTGGCATCTGTTCCTCCGTCAGAGGTCTGAAGTCTTGTGTCGGCCGTATTGGCCGTGCTGGCCGTGCTGGCCGTGCTGGCGGGTCGAACTTCAGCTGCCGGTCGCGGACTTCCATGCGTCGACGTACGACTGGAGGTTCTTGTCGATGTCCTTCCAGTCGGGCTCGAAGACCTCGACGCCCTCCAGCAGCTTGCCGAGCGCGATCGCGTTGGCGTCGGTCGGCTTCACGTCGGTGCGCGCCGGGAAACCGCCGCCGACCGCGCTGACCTGCTTCTGGGCCTTCTCGCTCAGCATGTAGTCGAGCAGCTTCTTGCCGTTCTCGTTGTGCGGAGCCTTGTTGACCAGGCCCGCGGCGTACGGCAGCGCGAAGGTGGTCGGCCTGCCGCCGTCCTTGGCCGGGAACCAGATGGAGAGGTTCGGCATGGACTTGGACTGCGCGAAGTTCATCTGCACATCGCCGTTGGCGACCAGGATCTCGCCCTTGTCGACCTTCGGCGCGAGCTTGGAAGTGGAGGAGGACGGGCCGACGTTGTTGGTCTGGAGCTTCTTCAGATACGCCATCGCCGGCTCCTGGCCGCCGAAGTCGTGCATGGCCTTGATGACGACGGCGGTGCCGTCGCCCGCGACGCCCGGAGTGGAGTACTGGAGCTTGTTCTTGAACTTCCCGTCCAGCAGCTCCTCCCAGGTCGTGGGCGCCTGCGCCAGCTCCTTCTTGTTGTGGACGAAGCCGAAGTAGTTGTTGACGACCGAAGTCCACTTGCCTTCACCGGACTTGTCCGCGCCGTTGACCTTGTCCAGGCCCTGCGGCTCGTACGCCTGGAGCAGTCCCTTGGAGTCGGCCTGCTGGATGAACGGCGGGAGGGTGACGAGGACATCGGCCTGCGTGTTGTTCTTCTCGCGGACGGCGCGCTGCACCATCTCGCCGGAGCCGCCCTCCACGTACTTGACCTTGATCCCGGTCTCCGCCTCGAAGTCCTTGAAGATCTGGTCGTACCAGCCGTCGCCGTTCTCGCCCTTGAGGCCGTCAGCGCTGTAGACGGTGACGACCTTCTCGTCGGACGCGGCGGAGCCTGTGCCACAGGCGGTGAGGGAGGCGGCGAGTGCGAGGCTGCCGGTGACGGCGGCGATCGGCTTGATGAGATGCGTGGACATGACGTTGTGTGCTCCTGGCTGAAGGTGGCCGGCGGTAGCGGCTAGCGGAAAGAGGCCTTGGTACGGATGCGGGAGACGGCGAGGAGGACGAGCAGGGTCGCGGCCATCAGGACGACCGCGACGGCCGAGCCGGTGAAGAGGGACCCGCGGTCGGTGGCGGTGAAGATCAGCACCGGGAGCGGCATCCAGTCCGGCGGGTAGAGCATCATGGTGGCGCTCAACTCCCCCATGGACAGGGCGAAGCAGAGCCCGGCGGCCGCGTTCAGCGACGGCAGCAGGAGCGGGAGCCTCACCCTGAGCAGTACGTACGAGGGACGGGCGCCGAGGCTCGCCGCCGCCTGCTCGTACATCGGGTCGAGACGGATGATGGCGGCGGCAACCGACTGGTACGCGAACGCCGTGACAAGAACGGTGTGCGCGAGGATCACGATCCAGCGGGTGCCGTTGAGCAGCATCGGCGGCTGGGAGAAGGCGACGAGGATCGCCAGGCCGACGACGACGGAGGGGACGGCGACGGGCAGCATGAACAGCCCGTCGAGCAGCCGCCGCCCGCGCTTTTTGAGCCCGGCGGCCGCGATGGCCGCCCAGCTGCCGAAGGTGAGGGCGAGCAGGCTGGCGGAGACGGCCGTGACCAGGCTGGTGGTGAGGGCCTGGAGGGACTCTCCGCGTACGGCGGCGCTGTAGTGCCCGGCCGTCGGCCCGGAGGGGAAGGCACCGGACCAGTGCGTCGAGAACGACGCGGTGACTATGACAAGCAGCGGCAGCGCGAAGAGCGGCAGGAAGAGTACGAGAAAGAGCGCCCAGACGGCCCACTTCCCCTTGCGGCTATGCACCAACACGACGGCTGACCATTCGGTAGAGGCTGTAAAGACCCACGGAGATCGCGATGTTGACGACGGCGACGACGCAGGCGGCCGGGTAGTCGGACTCGAGGATCGCCTTGCCGTAGACGAGCATCGGCAGCGTGGTGACGCCCTTCGCCCCGGTGAACAGGACGATCCCGAACTCGTTGAGACACATGACGAGCACGAGACTCCCGCCGGCGGCGAGAGCGGGCAGCGCCTCGGGCAGAATCACCCGCCGCACGATCCGGGCGGGCCTGGCTCCGAGGGACGAGGCCACTTCGAGCTGTGCCGTGTCGAGCTGCGAGAAGGCGGCGAGGAGAGGCCGCATCACAAAGGGCGTGAAGTACGTGATCTCCGCGAGGAGCACGCCCCAGGGTGTGGTGAGGAACTGGAAGGGCCCGCTGCCGGCGCCGGTGACATCGGTCCAAAGACCGTTGGCCATGCCGACGGTGCCGTAGACGAAGAGCAGCGCGAGCGTGATGAGGAAGGAGGGGAAGGAGAGAAACACGTCGATGAACTTGGCGACGGCCCTGCCGCCCGGGAAGGGCACGAAGGCGATGATCAGCGCAAGCACGAACCCGAGGACCAGGCACCCGACGGTGGAGGCGACGGCGAGCCAGACGGTGGTGACGAGTGCGTCGCGAAAGGCTTCGGAGCCGAAGACTTCGGAGTAGGCGCCGGGGGTGAGCGACTCCTCGACAACGAGGCCCAGGGGGTAGAGAAAAACGAGCGCGAGCGCCGCCACAGGCGGCAACGCCCAGACAGAGCGCGGCAGCTTCCGCGCCCACGGTGGGCGCACATCCCGCCCTGGCTGTGGGCATTCGTTCCGCAGGGCAAGGGGGGCACCTCCCAGGCGAAGCTCTGGGGGCGGGTGGGCTCCTCCCGGCGTAGCCGGAAGGCCCGACGCGAGGCGTTCACTGGGCCTGGCCATTGCCCACCCCACCCGCCAGCAGCACCGCGTCCTCCGGCGCGAAGTGCACCGTGACCTCGTCCCCAAGACCCGGGGTCTCCCGAAGCTCCCGCACATCCGCCTTCACGCGGTGCCCGTCGACGTCGACGTACAGCCGGTGTGTGGCCCCACGCCACTGCACCTCGGCAACGGTGCCGGTGAGCGCGTTCGGCCCCTCGCCGAGCCCGACCAGGTGCGGTCGTACGCACAGAGTGGCCCGAGCGCCCAGGTTCTCTTCGGGGACGGGAACCTTGAGCTCCCGGCCGGCGAAGGTCACGGCCTCCGAGCCGACGGTCACCGGCAACAGGTTCGCGTTCCCGACGAACGACGCCGTGAACTCCGTACGCGGCCGCCGATAAAGCTCCTGCGGCGTTCCGCAATCCCGCAGGCGGGCGCGGTCCATCACCGCGATCCGGTCCGCCAGCGTCAGCGCTTCCACCTGGTCGTGCGTGACGTACAGGATCGAGACGTCCGGCAACTCCCGGTGCAGCCGCGCCAGTTCGGTGAGCATCCCGGACCGGAGCTGCGCGTCGAGCGCCGACAGGGGCTCGTCCAGCAGCAGCACGCCCGGCCGTATCGCCAGCGCCCGCGCGATCGCGACCCGCTGCTGCTGCCCTCCCGACAGCTCCCGCGGATACCGCCGCGCGTACGCAGCCATCCCGGTCATCTCCAGCGCCTGCGCCACCCGGCCGGGTGTCTCGCGCTTCGGCGCCTTCTGCGCCTTGAGCCCGAAGGCGACGTTGTCCGCGACCCGCATGTGCGGGAAGAGGGCGTACTGCTGGACGACCATCCCGATCCCCCGCCGGTGCGGCGGCAGCCCGGTGACATCGCGGTCGCCGATGAACACCCGTCCGGAGACGGGCTGCACGAAGCCCGCGACCGCCCGCAGTGCGGTGGTCTTGCCCGAGCCGGACGGGCCGAGCAGGGCCATGACCTCGCCGGGCTCGACGGTGAGGTCGAGCGAGTCGAGGACGACGTTGCCGCCGTACGCGACGGAGACGTTCTCGAAGCGGATGCCACTCGGCTCGCTGCTCATCGGTCGTCCGCCGCGGCGAGCAGACCGGGCAGTTCGGCCACGGACCCCAGCACATGCGTCGCACCGTGGGTGAGCAGCTGCTCCTTGTCGTGCGCCCCGGTCAGTACGCCCGCGACGATCCCCGCCCCGGCTCGTACGCCGCTGAGCATGTCGTACGAGGTGTCGCCCGCGACCACGACGTCCTGGACGCCGTCCACAACTCCCGTACGCAGGAAGGCGGCGAGGACCATGTCCGGATACGGACGCCCCCGGCCGCCGGCATCCGCCGGACAGAGGGTCAAAGGCACCAGGTCCCGCCATCCGAGCGCGTCCAGGATCGCGTCCTGCGTGGTGCGCGCGAAGCCGGTGGTCAGCACGACGGTCCGGCCCTGTCCCTGGAGCTCCTCGATGGCGCGTCGAGCACCCGGTGTCTCGGCAATCCGCCGGCCGTCCACCAGCGCCCCGTACGCCTCCTCGAACGCGAGGTTCGCCTGCCGGGCCCGCTCCTCGTCCCCGAAGAGATGCCGGAAGACGGAGATCTTCGACTCGCCCATGGTGGCGCGCACGTAGTCGATCATCGACTCCGGCGCTGCGCCCAGCCGCTGCGCGGCCGCGGCGAAGGCCTGCTCGACCAGTCCCCCGTCGGCGACGGTCGTCCCGGCCATGTCCAGGACCACAAGGTTCTGCGTCAACTTCCTCACCAGCCCAGTTCGTTCGCGGTCGTTTCGGCGATCGCCGGAGAGCAGGTCATGCCGCGCCCGCCGGGCCCTGTCACCAGCCACACGCCGTCGCGCACCTGCTGCCGGTGCACGACACGGCTCGTGTCGGTGCACTGCGCGTACACGCCGGCCCAGCGGCGGCGGATCCTCGGCAGCGGCCGGCCGAGGAAGGACTCGACGACCTCGGTGAGGTGCTCGTACGGGTCCTCGAGCGTGTCGAAGGCGAAGGGGTGCTCGTACTCGTGGGTGTCGCCGATGGTCAGCCCGCCGTCGCGGCGCTGCACCATCAGCAGCTGCATCCTGTGCGCGGCGGCCGTGGGCCGCTGTTCCTGCCGGGAGTTGAGCGCGTCGAGCGCCTCGCCCGCGTACGCCGGGTAGTAGCGGAAGCTGTCGGCGTCGGCGACGGAGGTGGTCAGCGGCTCGCCGAGCGGGTCGGTCTGCATCATCTGGAGGCGTACGCGGCGCACCGGGAGGCCCGGGGCGAGTTCGTGTACGAGGCCGGAGAGCGCAGCGCCCGGGCAGAGGACGACGGCGTCGCCGGTGTGCACATCGCCGTGGTCGTCGCGTACCGCGTTGTCCCCGATCACATCGCGGACCTCGCGCCCGCCGAGGTAGGTGTACCGGCCGGACTCCAGCAGGGCCTGCTTCAGGGCCAGTTGGGCGGGCCGCGGTTCGACGGCCGCGTCCCGCTCGCACCACAGTGCGGCGTCGAACCGGCCCTGGAGCGCGGGGTTGATGTCGCGCGCCTCGGCGGCGGTGACCAGCTTGTAGCCGCGGGCGGCCGCGTCGGGTCGGGCGACGGCGGCCTCGGCGACGGCCAGCTCAAGCTCGTTGCGGACGGGCGTGAGCGAGCCGATCGCCCGGAAGCCGAGCTGGGGCACGCGCTGCCCGATGGACTGCCACAGCTCGCGGGCACGGAGCGCGGTCTCCAACTCCGCACCGCCCGCGCGCCCGCTGATCCATATCTGGCCGAAGTTGCGCAGGCTCGCGCCGCGGGCCTCCTGCTCACGCTCGATCTGAACGACCTGGTGGCCGCGTTCCACTGCTTGCCAGGCGTGCATGGTTCCCACCACGCCGGCTCCTACGACGATGACTCTCACGGCGGCAACGCTCCTCGGGGTGGGTGTCCCGTTCGGGGCCGGTCGGCAACGGGACAGTGAATGGCCCATCAAGTTTGGCCTAGACCCGTTATCTTCTCGTTACCGTCCCGCCCGGTCCAGAGGGCGTGCGGCGGGCCTCAGGCCCCGTTGCCGAGATGCGCCGTGAAGGAGAACCTGTCCCCGCGGTAGAGGGTGCGTACGCGCTCCAGCGGCTTGCCCGCGGTGTCCCGCGAGACCCGGTGGATCAGCAGCATCGGCAGCGCCGGCGGTGTGCCGATCAGCAGCGCCTCGCGTGGCGTCGCCAGCACGGTCTCGATCCGCTCGTCCGCGTCGCCGAAGGCGATCCCGAGCCGCTCGCGCAGATACGCGTAGAAGGAGGAGTCGGGGTCGAAGTCGGCGTCCAGGCGCGGGACGCGGGCAACGGTGACGTACGTGCTCTCCAGGCCGACGCGCTCGTCGTCGGCGAGCAGCACCCGCTCCATGTGCCACACGGGCTCGCCGACCGCAGCGCCGATGTCCGAAGCCAGCGCCTCGGAGCAGGGGAAGCGGTCGAGGCTGATGAGGTTGCGGCCGGGCGTGCGCCCCTGGCGGCGTACGCCTTCGGTGTAGCTGGCGAGCGAGAGCGGCTGCTCCAGCTTGGGCCCGGCGACAACGGTGCCGCGGCCCTGGCGGCGGAGCCGCCCCTCCAGCAGGAGCTCCCGCAGTGCCTGACGGACCGTCTCGCGCGAGACCTCGTACGTCACGGCCAGATCGCGCTCGGTCGGCAGCAGCCCGCCCTCGCCCAACTCCTCGATCAGCAGGGAGATCCGGGCCTTGACGGCGTAGTACTTGGGGATGCGTCCGTGCTCCGGGATGCCGGAGCGGACAGGGGCGCCGGGCGCCTGGTCGTTCGGGTAGTCCACCCGTCGAATGCTCGCAGACGTATGTGAACGATCAACGTCGCCCTGCGCGCAGACGGCGCGCGAGCAGGACGAGTGCGCCGCTGCACGCCAGGACGGTAGCGAGGGCGACCCCGAGTCGGAGCAGCGAACCGGTGCCGGTGGTGGCGAGTTCGTCCCGGGTGACACTCGTCCCGGACCCGTCGTCGTCGAGCACGGCGAACCGGTAGTCCCCGGACTCCCCCACCCAGTCCCCGTCGTCACCACGCCGCTGTACGACGGCGGCGTTGACGGTGACCTGGTTGGGCGGCGTTCCCGCATCGAGCGCCAGCCGCACGCGCACGGTCAGCGTGGCCCGCGCGGGCACCGCGAACCCGGCGAACCCCTGATCCTCGAGGACGCCGACGACCTCATCCTCGGTGGTCGTCTCCAGGGTGGCGGCCCGCCAGCGGGAGGCGTCGTCGTCATAGAACTCGAGCGTGAAGCGGGCCGGGGTGAGCCCGGGGTCGCGCCCGGCGAAGATGATCACCGGGTGGATGTTGTGGCAGGTCTCGCCGGTGGTGTTGGCAAGATCGACGGACCACTGCTCAAGCCCGCCGCCGGGGCGGTGAACGGTCGGCCCGCCGTGAATCCGGCTGTCGATGGGGAACTCGGGGTCGGAGGCCTTGCCGCAGGTCGGCTGTCGGTCTTCGGGCGGCGGTGCGACGCGGGTACCGGTGCGCGCGGGGTGACTGCCGGGCCGCGCGACGACGACCTCCCGATCCAGCGGCGCCTGCCGCGCCTCGGTTCGGACGGCTGCGAGCACGTCCGCGGGCGTCGCGGCGCGGATGCTCTGGGCGGTACGCGCGATGGCCGGGGCAATGGCGGCGGGAGGCACGTCTTCGACGGATTGCGGCGCAGTGGCCGGGCCCGGCGTGCCGGCGAGCGGCGTGACGGCGTCGACGACGGGTCGAGTGCCGGTGGGCACGAGGTGGCCATCGGGACGCGGAGCGGCCCGCCGGTCCTGCTGCGTCTCGGCCGGGTCTGTCGCGGACACGTCCATCCACGCGCCGGGACGCGCGTCTTGTGCGGCTTGCAGCACTGCCGCCGCGCCTGACGCGGCAGCAGGCGGAACAGCCTCGGGCCAGAGCGGTTCAGGCGCTTCCTCCGGCGCGGGCCGCGCCACAGCTCGCGCGTCATCCGCGAGACGCGGCACGCCCGCCGGGCCTGCAGCGCCGACGAGCGGCTCAGCAGCAAGCCGGGCAACAGGCCGGGGCGCTGCGGGCGCAGCCGCAGGCACGCGCCGCGCCACAGCGGGACGGGCAGTCATCGCCGCCGGGCCGCCAAGGGCCGTCGGCGCAGCCACGGCAGCTGCCGCAGGACGCACACCTGCCGCGGGTTGCAGTCCGGCCGCCGGGCCTGACGCGGCAGCGAGCAGCTCTGGCGCGGGCCGCGCCACAGCGGGCACCGCGGGTACCGCAGCGGGCGCAGCCACCGCCACCGGGCCGCCAAGGGCCGCCGGCGCAGCCATCGCCGCCGTGACGCCGGCGCAAAGCGCATTGCGCAGTCGCATGGGTGACCTCTACTGCTCGGCTGCGTACGGACCCCGGGTTCGCCCGGTCCTGCTCCCGGTCCCTTCCACCCTCGGCCGACCGCGTCCGCCCGCGACGCCGCCGTACAGCCGAACAGCCCTGCAATTCCGCCCTATCAGCGTATTTTCCGACCGGACGGATCGGACCGCCCCGGCCCCGCCGACGCGGGAAACGCAACTTCCGCCCTCCCGAACACCGGCGCAAGCACCAACTGCGCCGCGCCCCGCGCCACCAGGTGCGGGCCGCCGCCCGCCAGTGCCACCGGGACGCCCGTCCGTTCGCCGACGCCGCGCACGAACGGCTCGCCGTCCGCCACCACAACCCGCCCGCCCAGCAGCACCCGGTCGATGTCGAGCAGCCGGACGAGGTTCGCGGCGCCCGCGCCGAGGATCTCGGACGCTCCCGCGAGGTCGCCGCTGCGGACCGCCTCCATGCAGAGCGCCTCGATGCAGCCGCGACGGCCGCACGTGCACAGCGGCCCGTCGAGCTGGATCACCTGGTGGCCGAACTCGCCCGCACCCGTCCGCGCCCCCCGGTACAGCGCCCCGCCGAGCACCAGCCCCGCGCCCAGCCCGGTCCCGAGGTGCAGATACGCGAACGAGTCCCCGGACTCCCCGGCGCCCGGCGCCCGCAGCGCAAGCCCCAGCGCCGCCGCGTTCGTGTCCTTGTCCACGACGACCGGCAGCCCGAGCCTCGCTTCGAGCGCATCCCGCAGCGGAAAGCCCTCCCACTCCGGGAACCCGGTGACCCGCTGCGCCACACCCGCGAAGTGATCCAGCGGCCCGGGCATGGCCACGCCGACCCCAAGAACCCGCCGCGCCTGCGGAAGCGACTCGACCTCCCGCGCCACCACACCGACAACCGCCTCCGCGCCCGCCCCCAGGTCCAGCGGCATGGTCCGCGCCCCGACCCCGACCCCGGCCAGATCCAGCAGCACCACCGTCAGCTCGTCCCGGTCCAGGTGCACCCCCACCGCGTGGCCCGCCGACGGGACCAGGCGCAGGACCGTGCGCGGTTTGCCGCCGGTGGAGGCGCGGTGGCCGGCCTCCGCCGCCAGGCCTTCCTCCCGCAGCCGTGCCGTGATCTTGCTGACCGCCTGCGGCGTGAGCCCGGTGCCTTCGGCGAGCTCGAGACGGCTGATGCCGTCCTCGCCGGCGACCCGCAGCAGCTCGAGCACCAGCGCGGCGTTGTGCCCGCGCAGCACCGGCAGGTTCGCTCCCGCGAGATTTCCCGGGCCTCTCAGACTCCTGTTCACGCCACTGTTCACCCCTCCATTCTCTCCCGCGCTTGCACTTTGGCAACAGCGTTGCTTAAGTAGAGGGCATGACTGGCTCCGGCACCCCTGTCCGCGTCGCACTCGTCGGCTACGGCCTCGCGGGCTCCGTCTTCCACGCTCCGCTGATCGCCGACACCGACGGTCTCGCGCTCGACACGATCGTCACGTCGAACCCGGAGCGTCAGGAGCAGGCCCGCGCCGCCTACCCGGACGTGCGCATCGCCGCCACGCCCGACGAGCTGTGGACCCTCGCCGACGAGCTCGATCTCGTGGTGATCGCCTCGCCGAACAAGACGCACGTCCCGATCGCCACCGCCGCCCTCAAGGCCGGCATCGCGGTCGTCGTGGACAAGCCGATCGCCGGCACCGCGGCCGAGGCGCGCGCGCTCGACGCGCTCGCCAAGGAGCGCGGCGTGCTGCTGTCCGTCTTCCAGAACCGGCGCTGGGACAACGACTTCCTCACTCTGCAGAAGCTGCTCGCGGACGGCGCCCTCGGCGACGTACAGCGCTTCGAGTCCCGCTTCGAGCGCTGGCGGCCGCAGCTCAAGGGCGGCTGGCGCGAGTCGGGCGACCCGCAGGAGATCGGCGGTCTGCTGTACGACCTGGGCAGCCATGTCGTCGACCAGGCGCTGACGCTCTTCGGCCCGGTCGTGAAGGTGTACGCGGAGGCCGATGTCCGCCGCCCCGGCGCCGAGACCGACGACGACACGTTCATCGCGCTCACGCACGCCGGCGGCGTCCGCTCGCACCTGTACGCGAGCGCCACCACCGCCCAGCTCGGCCCGCGCTTCCGCGTGCTCGGCTCCCAGGCGGGCTATGTGAAGTACGGCCTCGACCCGCAGGAAGCCGCACTCCGCGAGGGCAAGCTCCCGTCCACGGACAAGAGCTGGGGCGTGGAGCCCGACTCGCTCTGGGGCCGGATCGGCGCCGGCGAGTCGCCGCTGACGGGCGAAGGCCGCCCGGTCGAGACGGAGCGGGGCGCCTACCAGACCTACTACGCGGAGATCGCGCGCGCACTGCGCGTCGGCACCACACCGCCGGTCACCGCCGAGCAGGCCGCCATGGCGCTGGACGTCCTGGAGGCCGCGCGCCGGTCGGCCGAGGAAGGCATCACCGTGGAGGTGTCCGCATGACGACCACCGTGCCGTCGGTCGAGGAACTCGTCGACCAGGAACGCCGCCTGACGCTTCACCAGTTCACATACGAGGACGCCTGGGCGCTCGGCACGCTGCTGACCGACCTCGCGCGTGGGCGCAATGCGCCGGTGGCGATCGACATACGCCGGGGCCGCCAGCAGGTGTTCCACTGCGCGCTGCCGGGGTCGAGCGCCGACAACGACGCGTGGATCGACCGCAAGCGCCGGGTCGTCGAGCAGTACGGCGAGAGCTCGTTCCTGGTCGGGGCCCGCCACCGCGCGAAGGGCACGACGTTCGAGGCTTCCTCGCGGCTGGACACGGACCTGTACGCGGCACACGGCGGCTCGTTCCCGATCGCGGTCGTGGGCGCGGGCGTGATCGGCTCGGTGACGGTTTCGGGCCTGCCGCAGGCCGAGGACCACGCGCTGGTGGTCGAGGCGCTGGAACGCTTCATCAAGTCCTGAACCGCACGCAGTCCACGCCCCATTGAGACCAGGGGCCGCAGGGGCAACCCCCGTACCTCTGCGGCCCCTTCCCCGCGCCGCATCCCGCAGTCCCCCGCTGCGGGATGCGGCCACCTCACCGAGGTCGCCGAGAGCGGCCGGCCTACGCCTGCTTCAGCTCCTGGCGCTGCCGCCCAAGCCCTTCGATCTCCAGCTCGACCACGTCCCCGGCCCGCAGATACGGCTTCGGCTCCGGCTGTCCCAGCGCCACGCCCGCCGGCGTCCCGGTGTTGATCACATCGCCCGGGTAGAGCGTCATGAACTGGCTGACGTACCGCACGACTTCCGCCACCGGGAAGATCTGGTCCGCCGTCGCGCCGTTCTGCTTGAGCTCGCCGTTGACCCACAGCTTCAGCCTCAGCGCCTGCGGGTCCGGCACCTCGTCCGCCGTCACCAGCCACGGGCCCAGCGGGTTGAACGTCTCGCAGTTCTTGCCCTTGTCCCAGGTGCCGCCGCGCTCGATCTGGAACTCGCGTTCCGAGACGTCGTGCGCGACCGCGTATCCGGCGACGTACGCCAGCGGGTCCTCGTCGTCCTCCAGATAGCGGGCCGTACGTCCGATGACCACCGCGAGCTCGACTTCCCAGTCGGTCTTCTCGCTGCGCCGCGGTACGAGCACGGTGTCGTACGGCCCGACGACCGTGTCCGCCGCCTTGAAGAAGACGACGGGCTCCGCCGGCGGCTCGGCCCCGGTCTCGGCGGCGTGGTCGTGGTAGTTCAGCCCGATGCACACCACCTTGCCGACACGGGCGAGCGGCGGGCCGGTACGTACCCCGTCGGCGGCGAGTACGGGCAGCTCACCGGCCTCGGCGGCGGCCCGGATCCGGGCCAGCGCCGAGGCGTCGGCGAGCAGTTCTCCGTCGATGTCCGCGACAAGGCCGGACAGGTCGCGCAGGGTCGTCCCGTCCTGGTCGAGCACGGCCGGACGCTCGGCGCCCGCCGTGCCGACACGCAGCAGCTTCATGGTCTGTCTCCCCTGGTTCAGTGCGAGCCACGTCGATGGGTGCGGCCATCGGAGGATCTGAGGATTTGGCCGATCCTCCAAGAGATCGGACCACTCTGCAAGACCCCGTTCACAACCTGGACCGTTACCCGGCGGTAGCCAGCGCTCCGGCCACCAGCATGTCCCGGTACAGGACGACCCGCTCGACCGCGCTCCAGGTGGTGCTGGTGACCACATAGAGCGCGGCGGCGAGCGGCACCACGGCGACCGTGAAGAGCGTGGCGAAGGAGAGCAGCGGCATGATCTTCGTCATCGCACCCATCCCGGGCTGATCAAGCACCGGAGCGGCCGCCATCTGCCGCTTCGTACGCCGGAAGTTGAAGGTCGCCACGGCCGCGACGATCGCGAACAGCACGAGGTACACGGTCCCCGCCCCGCCGAAGACCCCGCCGTCCGCGAGCGCGTCGTGCCAGCGGCCGCCGAGGGGCGCGTCGAAGAGCGTGTGGCTGAGCAGACCGTTCGGCTCGCCGCCGATCCGGCCGCTGGAGAACAGGTGGTACATCAGGAAGAACGCCGGCAGCTGGAGCAGGCTCGGCAGGATGCCGGACAGCGGCGACACCTTCTCCTTGGCGTGCAGCTCGACGAGCGCCTTCTTGAGCCGGTCGGGGTTCTTGCCGTGCTTCTTGCGCAGCTCGGCGATCTGCGGCGAGAGCCGGGCCTTGGCCTTCTGGCCGCGGGCGGCCGCGCGGGAGAGGGGATGGACGGCGAGCCGTACGAGCGCGGTGAAGACGACGATCGCGGCGGCGGTGGCGGATGCGTGGAAGAGCGGCTGGAGCAGGTCGGCGAGGTGCGCGACCAGGTTTGCGAAAACGGACATGGGTGAGCCCTCCGGGGGTCTCGTCGTGCCGGGGATTCAGAGATGTCGGCATGACGACCCGCGAGGGGACGTGCGTACGAAAGTGAGCGCCCCTACGCGGCCGTCAGGAGGGCACGCCCGGGCGCTCGGGGCCTGGTCCGCCCCTTGGCGTCGGGATCGCGCTGCGGCAGGAACGCGGTGCGCTGCTCGCGGTCGCGGATGGCGGTACGGATGCGGGTGCGCGGCACGGCGGGCGCGCAGCGCGCGCTGATGACGGCGCAGACGACGAGCGCGGAACCGGCCGCGGCGGTGGCGGTCGCGGTGAGCGCGACGGCGGCGGAGGCGGCGGTGCCGTCGACGAGCAGGACGTCGACGAGGAGAAGCAGGAGCAGCGCGGCGGGCCGGAACAACGGCCGTGCCAACCGACCGATCATGCCCCGCCCTCCTTCCGCTCGCTCTCGTGCAACGGCTGCACCCGTACACCCGTTATACACGCCCCTCGCCGAAAGAAATCTCCGGTACATGTCATCCAGACACTGCCCTTCCGGAGTTGTTACGAGTGGAGAGGCGCCCTCCTCCATGTTCATTTCAGTCCGCAAGGAGATGTCGTTCCATGACACGGATGACGAAGTACGTGGCAGCAGCGGCGGCCGTGGCCGCGCTTGTTGGGGCGCCGACCATCGCGCACGCAACCGGATCCTCCGGATCCGCGTCCGGGTCCTTCGTGGCCCCGACCGGCGCGCGCGCCGCCGCAGCCGCGCCCAAGGCGTCCCACCCGTCACCAACGGGGGTACAGGTGGTAGCGCCTGGGCAGCGGGTGCCGGCGGCACCCGGTGTGGAGCTGTGGCTGACGAAGCAGGGCAAGCACTGGTCGACGCCCGAGCAGCCCGACCAGTTCCGCAGCGTCGTCGACGGCAACCTCGACATGAGCAAGCCGGGCGTCAGCCTGCAGGCCGAACCGGTGGACGACTTCTACTTCCTCTCCGGCGTCTGGTACGGCTCCCGTAAGGCGGCCCGTGTCGTCGTCGAAACCGAGAAGGGCAAGGTCACCGCGGAGATGGTGACGCTGAAGGGCCGGCCGGGCTGGGGCGCCTGGTACGCGTCCAGTCCGCTCCCCGACTCCGGGAGCCAAAGCTTCCTGCGCAGCGTCACTCTCTTTGACGCGAAGGGCCGCCAGCTGGCCAAGCACGAGCTCAACTAGCCAACACCCGCAGACGGTGGGGGGCCCGCCACCGCACGAGTCCCCCACCGCCCCGCCGTCCCACGCCGAAGGAATCGCCAGCAGTGAAGCAGGAGAGCCATGGTGAGTTCGCCGAGTTCGCCGCCGTGGCCTGGCCTCGTCTGGTGCGCACCGCCACCTTGCTCACCGGTGACTTCCACGAGGCGGAGGATCTCGTACAGACCACGCTGGCGAAGGTGTACCACCACTTCCGGCGGGTGCCGCGCGACGAGATCGACGTGTACGTACGCAGGGCGCTGATCAACAACAACATCAGCCGGGTCCGCAAGAAGCGTGTCGCGCACCTGCTGATGCCCTTCCTGCCCGAGACCGCGCACCGCACGCACGGCGGCCACGCCGAATCCGTGGAACGCCGGACCGCGGTACTCCAGGCGCTGTCGACCCTGCCGCCCCGCCAGCGCGCCGTCGTCGTGCTGCGCTACTGGGAGGACATGAGCGAACAGGACATCGCCAGAGTCCTGAACTGCTCGCCGGGCACGGTCAAGACCCATGCGCGGCGCGCGTTACAGGCTCTCCGTTCGCATCCTCTGCTCGCCGAGGACACGTCCCAATCCGGAGCACACCCATGACTTCCCGTTCCGACTCCGACACGGAACGCCTGCGGGAGGTGTTCGCCGACACCGTCCGGGACATCACGCCGTCCCCGCTCCCGCTGACCTCGATCGCACGGGCGGCCCGTACCCGCCGTCGCCGCCAGGCAGCGGGCCTGGCGGTCTGCGGCGCACTGCTGCTGCTCGCGCCGTTCGCCGCCACGACCTTCGACTTCACTTCGTCGTCCGAACGCGTCGTGGTCCCACCCGCCGCCACGCACACACCGACCCTCCGCCCCTCGCCACCGCCGCCTCCTTCGGCGTCACCGCTGCGTGTGGTGAAGCCGGGCCAGCGGGTGCAGACCGGGCCGGGCGCGGAGCTGTGGCTGACGAAGGACGGCAAGTACTGGTCGACGCCGGAGCAGCCCGACCAGTTCCGCAGCGTCGTCGACGGCAATCTCGACACCAGCGACCCCGGGATCAGCATGCAGTCGGAGTCGCAGAACGGGCGCCACGTCATGACGGGCGTGTACTACGGCACCCGCGACGTGGGACGCGTCGAGATCACCACGGCGACGGGCCCGCTCGTCGCCACCGTCGTCACGCTGACGGGCCGGCCCGGCTGGGGAGCCTGGTACGCCACGGCGCAGTCGCCCGACCCGAACGACGAGAAGTTCCTCCGCATGATCACGCTGTACGACAGGTCGGGCAAGAAGCTCGCGGATCTCCCGCAGTACTAAGGGGCTTCGACGGGACCTCAACGGGGCTTCATTGAGGCGAGCTTGGCCCACACCACCAGGCGGTACCTGGAGCTGTACTCCGGCGTACACGTGGTCAGGGTCAGGTAGTAGCCGGGCTCGCTGTATCCGGCGGAGGGCTTCACGAGGCTGCGCGGCACGGGCGCGATGACTCCGGTGTCGCGGGCGGAGGTCTGTGGAACGCCTTTGTCGACCTCGTACAGATAGACCCCGTCCCGCGTTTCCACCGTCACCTCATCACCGGCCCGCAGCCGGTTGATGTACCTGAAGGGCTCGCCGTGGGTGTTGCGATGCCCGGCGACGGCGAAGTTCCCGGCCTGCCCGGGTTGGGCGGTCTGCGGATAATGCCCTATATATCCCTTATCAAGAACGCCCTTCTTGCCGATCCCCTGAGCCACGGGAGCGACGACGCCGAGGCGGGGTATGCGCAGGACGGCGTACGCCTGATCCCAGCGAGGCGGTTCGGGCTGCCGCGCGGTGCCGCTCGGCCCAGCTCGCTCGTCCCTGGGCTCGCTCTCCTCAGCCTCCTCAGCGACCGCGGACGGCTCGACGTCCGGCTGCTCCACCGGCGCGCTGCCGCCCGGCTCGACCCACTCCCGCTCAAGGGCCTGCACCTTGCGCTCGGCACCCTCGCGGGCCTGCCGGTTGGTCCACCACAGTTGATGTACGACGAGGAGGAGTACGACGACCCCGATGGTGACGACGGCCTCGGCGGAGACCCACAGCCCATGGGCGACCCGGCCCCTCACCCGCGCCCGACGCCCCTGCACCACGACCGGTATCCGCTCACGCACGCGCGCAGGTTAGGCCCTTGCTCCACAACTCACCAGGGGAAGCCGCCCGCCATCTCAAGGCACCCAGCCCTCTTAGTTGCCGTACAGCAGTACGGTGTCCACCATGCGCCCCGACACGCCTGCCGATCACATCGCCGAAGCCGAGCGTCTGCTGCGTACAGCCGAGCGGTACCCCGAAGACGACGAGCAGCTGCTGCTCCAAGCCGCGGCCCACCTCGAACTGGCCGGCGACCGCGAAGGCGCCTCCACGCTCTACGACCGCCTGCTGTCGGCCGACCCCGATCACCCGCTGCTGATCAAGGCCCTCCAGGCGTCGAACCTCTGGGAGTACGGCCACGAGGCGGAGGCCCGCGCCCTGATCAACGGCATCCGCACCGCGGCGCCAGCGGACCCGGCGCCGTGGGAGATCATCGCGGAGACCCTGGAGTCCCACGACGAGCTCGAGGCGTCCCACGACTCGTTCACGACGGCGATCACCCTGCTCCTCACCCCGGACGACGACGAGGTCCCGTACGCCACCCAGTCGCTCCTCACGGGCCGCCACCGCGTCCGCCGCATGCTGGGCCGCCCGCACGACGAATGGGACGCCCTCGCCGACAAGATCCACTCGTCCCACTCGGACATCACGCTCGACGAACTCCACGACCCCAAACGCCTCTGGGCCCTCGGCTCCAACAACCCGGCCGAACTCCAAGCCGAAATCGCCCGCCTCCGCTCGGAGTTGGGCTCGTACCGCTCGGCCCTCTCCCGCCCGTTCCCGGTCGCGGTCCTCCACTGGCCGGAGCCTGAACTGACGGAACTGCTGGCGGCGTACCCCGAGTTGGAATCCGAGTACCCGACGCACCGCGCGCACCTGACGGACATCGAGGCGTCGCTCCGTGACCTGTCGTCCACGGGCACAGAGAACCTGGGCATCGTGACGGCCACGGTCCCGTCGTACGAGGCCTTCGCGGCCTCGGAACAGTCGTCCCCGTCGAACGCGGACCTGCTGCCGCAGTACGCGACGACGCTGGCGGCGAGGGGAAGGGCGGTGGCGTGGCCGCCGGCGAAGGGGGCGGGGTGTTGGTGCGGGTCGGGGGTGGCGTACAGGGATTGCCACGGGGGGCCGGTTCAGGGGTAATCCCCTCCACCGGGGTGGCGGATCCGTTCCCCAGGGCGGGGCGATCAGGATCGGCAAGGTGCATTGCTGTGACCGAGCGCCGAGAATGACGTACATGGTTCGGTCCACGGCAGTGGGGGCAACGGCTCGCTCAGACAGCGTCCGGGGACACAAAGCGGCGCTTCTGCGCCAGGCCCGCCGGCACAATGCCCAGGTGCCTGATGCCGTCCCTTCCTCCGCTGCCGTCTCGGCCCGTATGAGCCGCCAGGTTTCGCGTGACACGGCCCCCGAAGTCGCCGTGCGCAAGCTCCTCCACGCGGCAGGCCACCGCTATCGCGTGAACGTTCCGGTCCCCGGCATGCGGCGACGCACGATCGACATCGTCTTCGGGCGAGCCAAGATCGCCGTGTTCATGGACGGCTGCTTCTGGCACGGGTGCCCCCAGCACGCGACCCAGCCGAAGGCCAATGCCGAGTGGTGGCGCGAAAAGCTGGACAAGAACATGGCGCGCGACCTTGAGACGACGGAACACCTCGAGGCGCAGGGATGGACGGTCCTCCGGTTCTGGGAGCACGAAACCCCGGAAACCGTCGCCCGCGCAGTGGCTGAGGCACGCAAGGACGCCACTCGGCTGGATGCCCCTTCGAAGAGGAAGCCCTAGCGTCTGGGAGCCCCACTCCCGCCGTTCGGTCCTCCCCGACCACGTGCCGGATCGGCCGGCGCAGGTCCCCTCCGCCACGGATCACACATCCTGTCGCGGAGGGACAGCCGATCGTGACGTCGTTTCTCTCACCAGCACCCATGTCACCCAATAGTGTGTACGCATTACATATGAGGGGTGTGCCGGGGCCCAGCTCGCATGCGTCGTTCACGGAGCAGTTCGGGGCGATGGCATGGCTCTGCGGAAGCCGGCCTGGGCGAGGGCGGGAGACGGTCGACTTCCATGACCGAAGAATTCGACGACATGTACGGGACGTTCAAGGCGCTCTTGGACTCGTTTCCCCCCACCGAGGCGGTCAAGCGGCTGGAGCGCCTCGGTATCAGCCCGGAAATCATCCAGCAGATCCGTGGACAGCACGAGCAGCACACCATACGGATCAAAGAGCTGGAGGAACCACACGCAGTCGTACTGGGCAACCGTGACACGTGGTACACGGGTCCGCAGGCCAAGGACAAGTGCTGGCCCGCGATCGTCGATCTGCTGCACAAGGACGGGTGGCCTCAAGAGCCTGCAATCAGGAGCCTTGACGATTCCTCCACCCGCGTCGTCTCGCTGCTCAATCACCCGAAGGAGAAGAAGTTCTCCACTCGAGGCCTCGTCGTCGGATACGTGCAGTCCGGCAAGACGACCAACTTCACCTCGGTCATGGCAAAGGCGGCGGACCGCGGCTACAAGCTGTTCATTGTCCTGGCCGGCATCCACAACGGCCTCCGTCGCCAGACTCAGGCCCGGCTGGTGCAGCAGCTCGTGGAGCCGAATCCCGCGTCGTGGTCCCAGCTGACCGGACTCGACAAAGACTTCACCCCGACGGAGAACCCGGCCTCATACTTCGGGAGGAACAACAGGACGCATGTGCTGTGCGTGGTGAAGAAGAACGCCACAGTGCTCCGGAAGCTGGCTCGATGGCTCGAGAAGGCGTCCGACTACCTCGGCGACTGCCCTGCGCTGATCATCGACGACGAGGCAGACCAGGCCACCGTGGCGACGAAGTCGATCAATCCGTTGATCCTGAGCATCATGAGCCATCTGCCGAGGTCCGCCTACATCGGATACACGGCCTCTCCGTTCGCGAACCTGCTGATCGACCCGAGCGCCAAGGACCTGTACCCCAAGGACTTCGTCGTCAACCTGCCCAAACCCGCAGGGCACTTCGGCACGGAGGTCCTCTTCGGGCGCTACGCCCTCGATGGTGAGGACCCGGAGCAGGTGGACGACGGGTACGACATGATCCGGTCGGTGCCCGAGGACGACGTGTCCGCCGTGCGCCCCGATACGCGGGCTGACATCGAGGGCTTCGAACCCGTCATCACCGACACCCTTCGCAGGGCGGTCGAGTACTTCTGGCTGGTCACGGCCGCCCGACGCGTGCGTGGCGTCAGCAACCCGCACAACACGATGCTGATCCACACCAGCGTCAACACCGCGGTGCACAACAGCTTCAAGAGGCCTTTGGAGCATCTGCGCAACCGGTCCGCGGGGTCTCTGGAAGACGCCGCCTTCCTCTCCCGGTTGCGGGGCCTGTGGGAAAACGAGACCGACCGTGTCCCGGCCGAGGACTTCGGTGAGACGAAGGTGCCGTTCGAGCAACTGGTGCCCGAACTGCCGCGAGTCCTGGAGAGTTGTCGCGTCATCATGGACAACTCCAGCAGCGAGGACCGCCTCGACTACGAGAACGGTCCGGTCGTGGCAATCGCCGTGGGCGGCAACACCCTCTCCCGGGGTCTGACGCTCGAAGGCCTGTCGGTCAGCTATTTCGTCCGCGCTGTCTCGGCGTACGACACGCTTCTGCAGATGGGCCGTTGGTTCGGCTTCCGGAACGGCTACGCCGACCTTCCTCGGATCTGGATGACGGACGAGCTGGCCGAGTGGTTCCGGCACCTGGCCACGGTCGAGACCGAGATGCGCCGGGACATCGACATCTACATGACCGAGGACGAGACACCCCTCACCTTCGCTGTACGCCTGCGAACACACCCCGCCCTGCGTGTGACCGCGGCTGCCAAGATGCGCGACGCCGTCACAGCGGCATCGTCCTACGGCGGCAACCGGGTCCAGACCCACTACTTCCACACCAACGCCGACTGGCTTCGCGGCAACATCGACGCCGCACGCGCGCTGGTCGATGCCTCAGTCGCGAACGCGGTCAGGGTGGAGGAGCGCTCCGCGGAAGGGCGGTACGTCTTCCGCGACGTCCCGCACGACGTGGTGACCGAATTCCTGTCGAGGTACAAATTCCACGAGAAGTCCCCCGAGAACGACGCGGACCTGATCATCGAATACATCCGGAAACGCATCGCCACAGCAGGCTCGCTGCGCAGGTGGAACGTGGCAATCGTCGGCAACCCCAAGGAAGACACCTTCACCTTTGCCCGCGGTGTGAGCGTCGGGCGGAACAACCGCGCACGCCTCGATCTCTCCAATGCCGCCCCCGACTTCGCAGACATCAAGACGCTGATGAGCCGTCGCGACGCCGCGGTGGACCTGGCCGGGGACACGTCGAGGCTGAAGGAAAAAGAAATCATGGAAGAGCGTCGGAAGCAGCTTCCCGACACCGGCCTGCTGGTCCTGTACCCGATCGACAAGGTTTCCGAGCCGAGCCCCTCGAAGAAGCTGCGTGCCCCCTTGAACGCGGAGGAACACGTGATCGGCGTCGGCCTGGTCTTCCCCGCGCCGCTGCACAGTGACAGCACGGTGGAGAGTTACATCTCCGCGGACCTCTCCAACGTCCGGATCGAGGAAGAGGACTTCAGCCTCCTCGACGGTGAGGACGCATGAACGACGAGGAACTGCGCAGCCTCGTCGAGGAACAGTGGACCGCGCTGGAGGCCGAGCAGACCACGGGGGAACGTCGCCTGCGCGTCGCCGAGCTGACTGTTGTCACTGATCGCGGGCCGTTGGCGGTGGCCGTCGACCACGACGGGCACCGCCACGTACTGGTGCCGATAGATACGCACCGCAAGATCCGCCCGGGCCTGGACGGACCAGTCCTCCGGCTGCGCAAGCGGCCGCTGGAGGACGCAGAGACATATCAGACCTACGCCGATCTGGCCTGCCTGCGCGACGACCTCAGCGATCTGTTCACAGAGCTGTGCGTGGACGTGCTGGGCGCGGCCGCTGAGCTTCCCAAAGACCCCGTCAAGGCCCTCTATCTTGTCCTGGACCGGTGGAAGGCGCTCTTTCGAACGCAGGGAACTCCACTGGGGCCCGAGCAACTCGCCGGACTCTTCGGCGAATTGACTGTGCTGAACAGGCTACTCAAGCAGGATCCGAGCGCGCACCGGCTCTGGCGCGGTCCTGAGGGCTACCGCCACGACTTCTCGGCCGCGACCAACGCCATAGAGGTGAAGGCGAGCACCAACAGCGAAGGACGACGGCCACGGATTCATGGCCTCGACCAACTCGAAGCACCCGAGAGCGGGATGCTCTGCCTGGCCTGGTTCCGCCTGCATCGCACAGGCGTGAAAGGTGCCGGTACCGCATTCACGGAAGTGGTCGAGCAGGCGCTTCGGCTGTGTGACGACGAGGGCGCGTTTCTCGAGCTGCTCGCGCAATCCGGATACCGCCTCTCTGATGCCGACTGCTACCACGACGTGCGCTTCGCGATCGATGAAGAACGGTGGTATCGGGTCGACGCGGACTTCCCAGGACTGACGGGCCGGGCGCTCGTCGAGGCTGGTGTTCCGGTGTCGGTACTGGACGTCGAGTACACCATCGACCTTTCCGGTGAGACTCCCACTCCCCTCACGGTCACCGAGTTGTCCCAGCTGATTGACGGCCTGATTCAGGAGTCCGCGTGACGGAGCCCCGTTGGTTCTCCCAGCCCTATCCGCCGGAAGGCGCAAGCGCCGCCGAGGGCATCCGCAATCAGCTCGGACGCCCCGAACTCGACCTGCTCACCATCCTGGTGCGCGAGTCGGCCCAGAACAGCTGGGACGCACGCCTCCTGACGTCCTCCGCTCCGGTCGACTACAACATCAACATGTGGACGGTCGGCCCGGCGCACGCCGTCGCGTGGCGAGAGCTGCTGCTCGACGGCGCACCCGTGGGCACCGACAAGTTCCCGCTGCGCGAATCGCTCAAGCGAGGCCCTGTCCGAGTCCTGGCCATCTCCGACCGCGGCACCCGAGGGCTCGGAGGACCCACTCGCGCCGACGACGCAGTGGGTCCCGACCGTGATTTTGTGTCGTTCATCCGCAACATAGGCGAGCCCCGCGACACCGCGCTGGGCGGCGGCACCTACGGCTTCGGCAAAGGCATCTTCTACTTGCTGTCCAAGTCCGGGTCCGTCCTTGTGCACTCCCGCTGCCGCACCGCGCAGGGCCGCCACGAGACAAGGCTCATCGGCTGCACGCTCTGGAAGAGTTACGTGGCAAACGAGCCCGGAGGCGACCGCCGCTACACCGGTCGACACTGGTGGGGCGACACCTCGGGACACGTCGTCGAACCCCTGGTCGGCACGGAGGCGGAGGCCACGGCTCAGCGCTTGGGCCTCCCACCCTTCAAGCCCGAGGAGACCGGGACGACCATCGTCGTCATCGATCCCAACATGGACGAGCTCGAGCCTGCCGAGGTGGCCGGCTACCTGGCCGAGACGATCACTTGGCACCTCTGGCCCAAGATGATCACTACGGGCGGCACGCCTCCCGCCATGCGCTTCTCCGTCACCTGCGACGGCATCGACCACCCCGTGCCGGATCCACGGGAGACCCGCCCTCTCAAGATGTTCGTCGCCGCCTACGAGACGATGACCGGCTCGGAAGGTAGAGATCTGGAATGTAGAAAACCCAAACGGCATCTCGGGCGGCTCGGTCTGGTGAAGCGAATCATGCCGCCCCTGGAGCCGACCCGCGCCTCACGCATGCTCGACATCGAGGACGTCATCCATCACGTGTGTCTGATGCGACCAGCCGAACTCGTCGTCACCTACCGTCCGGGGCCGAAGCCGCCGAGCACGAACCAGGGTTACGCCGGCGTCTTCCGGGCCGATGAGGAAATGGACGAGACATACGCCAAGGCTGAGCCACCCACACACGACGCCTGGAATCCGCAGTCGCTGGAGAGGCCCGAGAGCACCTTCGTTCAGACGACCTTCACCCGCATCGGCGAAGCGTTGGACGGGCTGCTCTCGCTCGGCGGGGTCACCCGTCCGGGCGCGAGCAATGTCGCGCTGGGCGCGGCCAGTTCGATGTTCTCCGGCCTGGTGGGGGGAGCCTGGGGGATCGGCGGAGCCACCGCCTACTCCAAGCCGGGCAGCACGGCCACCCGTGCCTCGAAGCAGGAGGTTGAGGAAGTCAGCGTGCCCCGTCAGCCCTCGGGTCGGGCGGTGCCGACCGAGGCACCGTCAGGTACGGAACTATCCGCCGGCCCGGGCGGCTTCGGTGAGTCATTCGCCGATGCGCCAGGGAGCGGTGGGACCAACACGGTGCGCCGTCGTCCGCGTGTGCAGTACGTCGACGAGCCGTACTACGACGATCGCGGCGACGACACGGTGCTCGTCCAGAAGTTCCGACTACCCGTGGCGGGCCCACAGCGGGTCCGGATCGACCTGGCCGTCACGCTTCCCGGCAGCGGTGGGCGCGAGATCGATCCCCCCATCGGGGCCAGCATGCCCGTGCTGCTGGGCTGGGAGGACGACGAGGGTCGCTTGCACGCCGCCGAGGCATGCGTCATCGAGGGCGGCGAGCATGTCTGGCGGGCTCTCGTGCGCCCGGCCCCGGACACCATGACCGAGATCGGCATCAAGGTCGAGGCGGTGAGCGGCCGATGACGCGGCGCGTACTCCCCTATCGCGTCCCGTCGGAGGACGTTGTCGTCGCCGAGTCGTGGTTGCTCGTGAGCCAGGACGGCGAAATCCCCATGCCCGAGGCGTTGCCCGACTGGGACTACCAGATGGACTTGCAGCTGCGCAGGACCGTCCGAGTCGATCTCGATCGTGCGCGATCGCAGTCGGGCCTGCCGGCCGACACGGCGCTTACGCTCGCCGTGGTGTGGACGGCCACGGGTTCCAACCTCAGCGGGCCGGCGGAACACGCGCGCCTGACCGACAGCGGCACGATCACGGCGGAATTCGACGTCGTCCTGCGCGGTGCCGACCTCGGCGGTCTGCTCCTCCTCGACACTGCCCTCGTCCTGGCCGAGCGCCGGACCGACGCCCGCCCCTCCTCGCCCCGTCGGGCTGGCTCCGTACTGTGGAGCGACCGAGAGTCACTGCGCCTCCAGGGCGACGCGCCCCAGTTCCCCATGGCGGTGATCGACTTCGCCCGGACGTCCTTCGCCGATGACGCCGCCTGGCACCTCCAGATAAGCGGTGGTCTGGAGAGCGCCACCATGGGGTCCCTGCTCCTGCTCGTCAACGAGCGGAACACGATCACCGCCACCGCATTCGAGAATGCGGGAAGGCCACGGCCGGTGGATCGCATAGTCCTCTCCGCGGTGTACGCCGACGCCGCCCGAATCATGATCGAGCACGGGCTCGGCAACGACGACTTCGCCGAGGACGCCGACTTCCCCGACGGCTCACTGGGCGCCACGCTGTTGAGCCTGTTCGACCAGCTCTTCCCGGGACAAGCCATTACGGACATCCGCATGCGACAACGACAGATGCCCGCCTTGTTCGCCTCGGATCTGCAGGCGGCGGTCAAGATCTTCGAGGTGTCGTGATGAGCTTCCTCTACCCCCGACTGCTCGCCGAACAGGCCGGACCGCTCTTCGCCGACTACCGGCACCGGACCATCGCCCACCTCACCGGTCAAGTGGCCTTCACCCATGAGTCGTCCGTGTACGTGGCCACGGGCGGTGACCGCGTATCCGCCGCTCAGCTCGAGGAATTGCGCGCAGCCGTCCTCGAACTCGCTGTGCGTGCTGGCTTCCCGGACGACTCCGACCGCGCACGCAACGCCGATTTCGACCTCGAGCTGGCCGCTCTGATGCACGCCGAGATGGGCTTGGTGCCCGCCGAGGCCGCCTCCCGGGACGTCTGGGCCTTCCTCGCGCTGGTCCTGCTCCCGGACGTCGCCTTCTGGCGCTACCCCCAGCCGCCGAAGGACCGGGTTCTCGGCACGGACCTCACCCGGCACGTCTTCGGCCGGCTTTGGTGGCGGGCTCAGCTTGTCCGTTCCCCCGGCGTCTCGGAGCCGTACGGAGCTCTCAAGATCCTTGGCGAGGCGGCATTCGATCAGATCTACGCACGGCGAGCCGCGCTCGGGGGAAGCCCGCACATGGTTCGAGCCATCCTCCGAATCTGGAACGACCTCGATCTGGCGGGCCTGAACGAGCGCGAGACCCTCCGCGACTTCCTCAAGCGGCTGCTCCGGCTCGCCCCGTTCGTGCTCTTCGACGGAATCGAGGAGCACGCCCTGGATGATGAACTGCGCGCGGTCGCCCAGGAGTCCGTCGATGCGCAGCGCCACCCTTCCACGCCTGCCGGGGACAGCATCCTGCGAACGGGGCAACACGTGCCCCGGAACGACCATGCCCTCGTTCGATCCGCGACCGCGTCGCCGAAGAAGGAGCTACCCATTCCTCAGCCTGTTCCGGCTGCCTCGGTCGATCCCCGCCGATTCCGATCGGTGGAGATCTGCGCCGGGGCGGGAGCACAGGCTTTGGGTCTGGAGCTTGCCGGATTCGACCCCGTGCTCCTCATCGACAGCAAGGCCGACGCCTGCTTCACGATCGACCTAAACAGGCCGGAGTGGGATGTGGTCTGCATGGACGTCTCGCACTTCCATCCATCCATGCGTCCGGACACCCTGGGCGTCGATCTCCTCAGCGGGGGACTCCCTCGCGTGAAGTCCTCGGCAACCGTCGGTCGAACCGAGGACACAGAGGAAAGAGGCGTCCTCAGGGCGGCGATCGGCATGGCACGCGACATGCTGCCGAAAGCCGTGCTTCTGGAAAACGTCCCGGACCTGGTCGAGAACCCCGACTTCGACATTGACCGCTCGTGGATCGAAACCGAACTCCGCAATGCGGGCTACCAAACGAGCTGGCGAATCCTCAATGCCGCGGACTTCGGCGTGCCGCAGAATCGCAGCAGCGGCTTTCTGATCGCACTCCAAGCCCCGTACTTCTCCCGGTTCTCGTGGCCCGAGCAGGACAGTCTGCCGCCTCCCACGGTCGGTCAGGTACTCGGCCCCTCCATGTCCGCACACGGCTGGACCGGCGCAGAACGCTGGATCAAGGGAGCCGACCGAATCGCGCCCGCACTTGTCGGAGGCTCCGACCGTCGTGGTGGTGCCGATCTCGGTCCCACTGGCAGCAAGAAGGCGTGGGCTTCGCTCGGTGTGAACGGCAACAGCCTCGGCGACGCCCCACCAGACGCGGACTTCCCCGCGGACGGCCTGCCAAAGCTGACCGTCGACCAGACCGCGTTGATCCAGGCGATACCCATGGATTGGCACTTCGCCGGTGGCAAGACCTCCCGATACCGGCAGATCGGCCACGCGATGCCGCCGCCTCTCGCGGCAGCCGTCGGACGGGCAATCGCAGCAGCTCTCCGAGGCTAGGATCACCACATGCACCCGCTCCGCCCCCTCGACCCCGAGCCCATCACCGTCGTTGACCTGTTCAGTGGCTGCGGCGGCTTCACCCAGGGGTTTCACGAGTTCCGCCCAGAGGGGGCACAGGACGACGCACCGGTCTTCCACAGCATCGCCGCCGTCGAGCACAACGCCGCTGCGGCCGCCACGTACGCCGTGAACTTCGGCAGCGGCCGGGCGGACAAGTGCCTTCCGCCGGCCCGAGTCCACTTCGGCGACATTGAGAAGTGGGAACCCACGCCGGACGCTCTCCATGCGGACGTGGTGGTCGGGGGACCTCCCTGCCAGGGCTTTTCGGCATTGAACCGATCGAAGAAGGGCAGCGAGCGTAATCGACTGTGGGAGGAATACGTCCGCATCGTCGCGAAGATTCGCCCCAAGATCTTCGTCATCGAGAACGTCGACCGCTTCCTCAAGTCGGACGAGTTCCGCAACCTGCTCAACCAGGTGGAAGAGGGAGGTCTGCTGGCCGACTACCGGCTCGTAGATCCTCCCGGCCTCGAACCGACCGACACGGACGAGGAGAGGAACAAGCGCTACCTCCTCAACGCGGCCAACTACGGCGCGGTCCAGGCGCGGCGGCGAACCATCGTCATCGGGGTTCGCCGCGACCTCGACAACGGCCGGACGATGGTGTACCCCAGCGCGACGCATGTCCGACGTCCGAAGCGCAGTAGTGGCGTCCCGCCTCAGCCGCTCGACGGCGTCGACATGGGACCCACGTACTGGCAAGCAGTGGACAGCGTGTTCGACGAGTCGTCCCGCCTCAAGATCCGAGGGACCGAACTTCCGGACGGCAAGGATCACATTGCCGAGGTGGACGCCGTCGTGCCCGGCGTATTCACGACACCTGATCTCCACTTCGGCCGCAATCCGGAGCCCCTCTCAAGGGCTCGCTACCGCGCCATCCCCCCGGGCGGGAACCGCAAGGACCTACGCGACAAGTGGTACACAGTGGATGATTACGGCACGGTCCACATCTTCGACACTCCGCACCCTTCGGGGGTCAGGACATCGGTCGAATATCTCTCGACCGCGAGTTGGGACAAGCACAACACCGGTACCGGCGACGTCATGGGCAGGCTCCGCCTGGGCGAGCCCTCGGTCACCATCCGAACCGAGTTCTTCAAGCCCGAGAAGGGCCGGTACCTCCACCCGACTGACGCCCGCCCAATCACCCACTACGAGGCAGCCCGCATCCAGGGCTTCCCCCTCGACTTCCGGTGGTGCGGCTCGAAGACCGACATCGCCATGCAGATCGGCAATGCGGTGCCCATCCCCCTCGGGAAGGCCATTGCCTCGGCGATCCACTCCTACCTGCGCACCTGATCAAGGCGGCGCCCGAACGCTGTGAGGTCGGTCGTTCCGCGGAGCTTCCGGGTCACAGATCGACGATACTCAGCCCCTGAGCCTCGAAGTGCATCTGCGCTCGGTCCAAGGCATCGTCCGGATCGCATCCGTGAGCTCGAAGCCAGTGAAGGACGTCAGTGATGAGGTCGATCGCCGCCTCCTCAGCGACGGCCACGCTGAGGCGCCCCGAGCCGGACGGCCGTGGGTGACTGGCCGTGCAGTAGAGCGAGAGGTACTCCTCGGCATGCGCCACTCGCGGGCTGTCAGTGTGGCCGTTCGGTCTGGTGAGATTTGTGGCCAGCTCGCACCACACCACCTTGGAGTCCGCCCGAAGAATCACGCCCCACCGGTCGGTGACCGCGTCGACAAGTGTCATCCCACGGCCTGACTCCGCCTCGCGCTCCGGGCTGAGCAGGGTGGGCAGTGCCCGCGTGTCCGGGTCGTGCATTTCGATGCGGAGGTGTGTGCCACTCATGGAAACAGCGAGCGTGGCGGGTGTACCGGCGCCCACGTGGCGGATGACGTTCGAGGTCAGCTCGGTGACGCAGATCTGAGCCGGCTCGACCAGTTCCGGGAGACCCCACAGGGTCAGGTGCAGCCTCAAGATCCTGCGCAGGCCGGTGACTTCGCTCGGTTCGGCGGAAAAGGGCAGCTCCCAGGGCTTCCGCTTGACGCATTCCATGTCGTGGATCACTGGCATCAACCTCCCATGCGTTGCGTGACCATCGGTCACTCCCAGTGAAAGAGTTGCAGTGCACTTCCCGTCGTGCAACGTGCACGACGGGAATCCCCCCATCGGGTGATTGGCCTTTCGCGGTGCTTCCGGTGGGATGGAACATCCGCTACAGCACAAGGAGTTGGGATGGCTGGCTCTCCCACCGCTCGCCGCCGTCGGTTGGCGATCGAGCTCAAGAAGCTCCGCGAGGACCATGACTTCACCTGCGTTCACGTGGGCAAGGAGCTGGACTGGAGTAGCTCCAAGGTCAATCGCATGGAGACCGGCCAGGGCCGTGTTCAGCCGTCCGACGTGGATGCCCTGTGTCGCTTCTACGGGACCTCGGACGAACTCCGCGAACTCCTGAAGTCATTGGCCAAGGAGTCGAAGACGAAGGGGTGGTGGCACGCTCACGGAGACGCCATTCCGGCGTGGTTCTCCGTGTACGTGGGACTCGAGCAGGCCGCTTCAACTCTCCGTAGCTACCAAGGGGAGTTCGTGCCTGGGCTGTTGCAGACTCCCGAGTACGCGACCGAACTTTGCCGGGTGTCCGCTGACCAGACCCATGAGGAGATCCAGCGCCTCGTCGACGTACGCATGAGGCGGCAGGAGCTGCTGACGGACGCAAGCCCGCCCGACCTCTGGGCGGTGATCCATCAGAGTGCGCTCATGCACACCATTGGCAGCCGCCGGGTGATGGCCACGCAGCTCGAACGTATGCTGGAAGTGGCGAAGTTGAGGAATGTAACTGTGCAAGTGCTTCCCTTCGACGCCGGCGCTTATCCGGTGACCGGGACATACACCATCCTCGGCTTCCCTGAGCAGGAGGACCCCGACGTGGTCTATCGAGAAGGGCTGACCGACTCGGTCTACCTGGAACAGCACACGGATGTGCACCTCTACACGAAGGCGTTCGATCATCTCCGGGCTCTGGCACTGAGCCCACAGAGATCGGTCGCACTGATCCGGAAGACCCTGGAGGAACACTCCCGATGACCCGGCCCTCGGACCTCACGTGGAGCAAGAGCAGTTACAGCAACGGCACAGGTGGCGAGTGCGTCGAGGTCGCCACGTCCGCAGTGGACATCGCCGTGCGGGACTCCAAGGTTCCGCACGGTGCGCGGCTGGGCCTCCGACCGGCCGCCTGGGGGGAATTCGTGGTTGCCGTGCGCGAAGGACGCCTCAGCTAGGGCGTCGACCGCGCGGGTGGTTCTAGCTGCGCCGGGTCGGCAGCGGTTGCCACTCGATCTGGCGCCGCGGGGCAAAGTCGGGTCCCGCTACTCGAGGGCTTCTATCGCCTTCACGATCAGCGCCCGTGCCGCCGCTCCGTACACCGCCTGCTGGTGCAGCCGTCCGAACGCCTTGAGGTACTGGGCCACTTCATCAGGCGCTGTGATCTTCACGGACGCCGAAAGCGGCTCGTGGTCCACCCGTTTGTCGTCGAAGACCGTGAACGACTCGATGGCCCACATGGCGCGTTCAACCGTGGTGGGGATGACTCCCAGCGACACGGACGGCAGGTCCATTGCGGAAAGCAGTGAGCCCAGTTGGCCGGCCATCACGCCCGCATCCCCGAGGCGATGGCGGAGGACCGTTTCCTCAATGACTATCGCGAAGCGGTGATCCCCTTCCCGGACAACGCGCGAGCGATCCATGCGCGCTGTGACGGCGTCGGCCACATCGTCCGGGAGGCCGCGGAACGTGGCGATGGCTCGCAGCAGCGCCATGGCGTAGCCGGGCGTCTGCAGGAAGCCTGGCACCACGTTGGAGCAGTAGACCTTGAAATGCTTGGTCTCCTTGTACAGCGGAACATTGGCCTGCTGGAGCCGTCTGAGTCCGGTGCGCTGGAGCCGCCTCCACTGGACGTACATGGAGTCTGCCTGGCGGTTGGCCGCGATGAGGTCCGGTGCCTGGCCTTCGGCCTGGCAGGCGCGGCACCACAGCCGGATGTCCTGGTCCGAGGGTGCGGTGCGTGCGTTCTCGATGCGGGAGGACTTCGCTTCGCTCCACCCGCACCGGGAGGCGAGCTCTCGTTTTGTGATCCCCGCGTCCAGCCGGATCTCGCGAAGCCGTGCGGCGAGCGCTTCGCGCGCGGCCTGCGCGCTGGACGACGGGGATGTGGGAGGCATGGCTTGTCTGTGGCGCTCTTCCTAGTGGATCTCGTACCGCTCGTGCGGGATGGCTCGCTCCCAGACGCGTTCGAAGCCGGACGCGCAGAGCTCCACGAGCCTCGGATCGTCGAGGATCTCATCCTCCACTGAGTCACCGTCGCCGGAGAAGTGATGGATCCGAATCATCGTGTCGTCGAACACCCAGAAGTCGTTGCCCGGCAGCAGCAGATCCGATGCACGCCGCCGCGAGAGCCAGCGCACCTGCTCGCCTGCGACCACGTTGGCGTGAGTGACGTAGTGCTCCCAGCGGATGTACTCGGTCACCGGTTCCGAGACGACGCGAGCCCTCCGGATCGTCATCCCACGAGCCACTGCATCGCTGATCTTCTGGTGGAAGGGGCTCCACCACGAATCGCGATCGTTCCAGTCGACGCGCTGTCCCTGCCGCCACGCCTCGAAGCGGGGGTTGCTGTAGTACGTGTCCCGCATCTCCAGGTGGACAGCCGAGCTCTTTGCGCCTGCCAGCAGGTCATCGAACGTCGGAGCGTTCGACGGCATCGCATGCCTCCCTCATGATGTGCACCATGCGCGCGGGAATCCGCACAACGGTCTCGTAGTCGGGAAGCGGACCGGTCTTCCGGACTTGGTCTTCCAGCGCTTCGCTCGCCTTCCAGCCCTGGATGACGAACTCCTCAGCTTCGTCGTCGACCCAAACCCTGGGGCAGTGATCGCTGTCAGTGTCGGGGTCAATGCCGATGAAACGTAATGCCATTGCGGCCTCCAGCGCCCTCACGCCTACACGGACTTGCACCACAGTCGACTGATCGAGAGAACTCGTCAAGGGCACGAATCAGCTACTGAGCTCGTGAAGTAAGTCAAGTGCAAGTCTCTGCAAGTTCATAGAGAGAGCAGAACCGCGGTCCCTACCGTCGGCATCGAAACCCAGCGCCGAAGAGGGGCCGAGTCGTGATGACGATCAAGGTGTACCGATTGGAGGGGACCTCGCGCCGACGGCGGGAGATCCGACGAGTGACGGTCCCAAACGGCGACCCCGAACGCATCCCGGATTCCCTCGCGCTCCCGCCGTGCGACTGCCGTCGTTGCACGGCCGCCCGGTGACCGCGCCCCCGTCCTCCGAGCGCGAACTCCCCGCCGCCGCCGACCTCTCCTGGGAGCAGTACGCCGGCCGCGCCTGCGTCTGGTGCGACCAGCCCCTGACGACCGGCGCACGCAGCGTCGGCACCGCCCGCGGGCGGATCGGTGCCCACGTCCTCGACATCGAGGTGTACGCGGGTCCGTGCTGTCCGCAACCCACCACAACCCAACCGAGGAGCACCTCATGACCGCTTTAGCAACCGACCAGATCACCGGCCGCTGGCTCGTCGACGCCGACCTCTTCGAACGACTCGTCACCTTCCTCGAGTTCGAGGAAGACATGGACCGGCCCCAGGCCGAACGCGTCATGGACCAGGCCCTCGCCTTCGTCGACATGGCCGGACACCGCACCGACGCACCGCTGTCCCCGTCACGGAAGGTCGACCCCGGCTGGCACGCCTTCATCCTGCACAGCCGCGAGTACGCCGACTTCTGCCATCGCCGGTTCGGTGCGTTCCTGCACCACAACCCGCTGAAGGGCCAACGCCTGCGCGACGGCGCCGCCATCAAGCGCACCGTCCAAGCCATCGAAGACATGGGCTACGCCGTCGACCACGACCTGTGGGGCACCGCCGCGGAATGCAACCCGCCGACCTGCTGCGGCGACGGCGACGGCTGCTGACCGATCCCCCGGCGCGGCCGTCGAGCGAGACGGCCGCGCCTCACCACAGAAGGGAACTGCCGCTGTGGCCACGACCGTTTACTCCGCCTGCAGCCGCGTCACCGTCTTCCCTCTGGAGTGCCTGACCGTCGCGTACACCACCCAGTCGAGCGACTCACGGGGCCTGGGGGATGTTGCGGTTGTCGGAGTCGTAGAACCGGACGACGCCACCGGCGACCACCTGTGGCGACTGGCGGCCGGCATGTACGCCAACCCGCCCACCGGCCAGACCCAAGCACGCTGGATCCTCACCCAGTGCACCCGAGCCCGCGTCGTCAACGCACCCGCCTACCGCGATCTGCCAGACGCCAACTGGACCGGCAGCCTCACCCGCGAGCTCCACCTCGACAGCCTCTTCGCCAACCACGCCATCCTCCGCACCGGGCGTCTCACCATCGAGTGACGGCTCCCGCAACCCGACGGGCACCCGTACGTACTGCTCGGACCGCACCACCGTGTAGCCGCACCTCAAAATGAAGATGGGGATCATGAAGCACGAGTACGAAGCCACCTTCCTATCCGTCGACGTTGCCGAACTCCAGGCCAAGCTGACCGCGCTGGGCGCCACGCAGACGTTTCCGCAGACGCTCCTCACCCGCGAGATCTTCGAGAGCGACGCCCTCGAAAAGGGCCAGTGGGTCCGCCTCCGTGACGAGGGCACCCGCTCCACCCTGACCCTCAAGCAGGTCACCGACTCCACCACCATCGACGGCACCACTGAGATCGAGACCGAGGTCACCGACCTGCACGCCATGGCCGACATCCTGCGCCACCTCGGCCTGCGAAAGGTTCGCTGCCAGGAGAACTACCGCGAGGAGTGGCGCCTGGACGGGGTCGCCTTCGACTTCGACACCTGGCCTGACCTCCCCACGTTCGTCGAGATCGAAGGACCCGACGAGGCTTCGGTCCGCCAGGCAGCAGCCCTGCTCGGCCTCGACTACGCCGAGGCTCGATTCGGCAGTGTCGACGAGATCTACAGGAGCGAGGTCGGCCGCGAAATCCTGGCCGAGCCCACCCTCCTCTTCGCCGACGCGGCGAAGGACCAAACGCCCTCGGCGAGGGTCCAGGGCCGTTGACCCCAGGTCGGAGCCGACCGGGCCGTAACGCATACATCGGCATCTGCGCACCGGTGCCGATGACCGTCCGCGTCACCCTCCTCCCCTCGAGGGAACTGACCGTCGCCTAAACCTCTTAGAACTCCTAGCGAAATGGGGTGGCGGTCGCACTTCTGGCCGGGCGACGATCTCTCGGTACTTGCCGATGAAGGGGCAGCTATGGGCGACATCGCTGCGAGGGAACTCATCTCCCTCGCCGATGACGAGGGGAACAGCGTCACCGTCAACGTTCTGGGGCGCGACCCCGGATGGAGCGCCGGGCTGGAAGCCGAGATCGTCGTCAGGACGCCGTTCGTGTCCGGTCGTATCGACTTGGTGCTGTCAGCCTCAAAGCTGGAAAGCTGGGCCGCTGCGTTGAACAGGCTCGACGCCGACGAAGACGTGATCTGGATGGAGTGGGACAGAGGGCCGTCCATCTCCATCCAGCTCACCGGCGAGCGCGACTGCCCCGAGGTGGTCGTAGAGGACGAGTCGGGGTCCATGGTCACCGTGCGGGTGCCGCTCGTCCCGCCGGACGACTGGATCGCTGACCACCTGCAACGCCTGGACCAGGTAATGAATCACTGGGTTCCGATGCTGTCAGCGTAGGGAGACAAGCCGCCGCCAGAGATGAGTGCACATCCAAGGATGAGGAAAGAACTGAGTCGCTGCGCGAGTACAGGAACGGTCGGCGCGGCTGCGCCCGCCCCCCGGGCGCCAAGCGCGCGTTGAGCGAAGGCCGCCCACGCAACAGGAGTTCGGCCCGCCGTGGGAGTTCCGGCGCCCCGCGCAGCCGGAGTTCCCGCTACCAGCGCCTTGGCTAATCTGCACGGGTGACCACCGACCTCACCCTGCTGCCGCGTGTCGCCTATCGCGGGCAGGAGGTTACCGCTCCCCGGCTCCGCGTCCTCCTCGCGCTGCTCGCGGGCGACTTGCGCGCGGGGTGCAGCACCGAGCGGCTTGTGGAAGGGCTGTGGGCGGGCGAGTTGCCGGAGCGGCCGGGGAAGGCGTTGCAGGTTCTCGCGTCCAGGGCCCGGGCGCAGTTGGGTGTCGACGTCATCGTCAGCACGCCGAACGGATACCGGCTCACCCTCGCCGAGGACCAGGTCGACAGCTCCGCGCTGCTGCTGCACGCCGCAGCGAGCGCGGACCGGGCCAGGGCCGGGGACCACGCGGGATCGCTGGCTGCGGCCCAGGCCGGGCTCGCGCTGTGGAAGGGCACTCCTGACGGGGTCGGCGACACCGACGACCCCGTAGCCGCGTTGCGCGCCGAGCGCGCCCCCGTCCGCGACACGCTCGTACGCACGCAGGCGCTCGCGCTCGCCCGGCTGGGGCGGCACGCGGAGGCCGCCGGGCCGCTGGCCGTGGCCGCCGCCGAGCATCCGCGCGACGAGGAAGTACTCGCCGAGCTGCTGCGCGGCGAGGCGGCGACGGCGGGCCCGTCCGCCGCAATGGCGCGGTACGAGGCGTACCGCCGTGAGCTGCGCGAGACGCTCGGCACCGATCCGGGCGCCGGGCTCAAGGCCGTACAGCAGGAGCTGCTGCGCGGCGAGGCACCTGCGGTCAGGCACGGCGTGCCGCACGAGCCGAACCCGCTGCTCGGCCGGGACGAGGACATCGCGGCGGTGCAGCGGCTGCTGCGCGCCTCCCGCGCCGTCACCGTCGCCGGCCCCGGCGGCCTCGGCAAGACCCGGCTCGCGCACGCCGTCAGCCGCCGGGCCGAGCAGCGCGTGGTCTATTTCGTGCCGCTCGCCGGCGTCACCGCGGACGCGGACGTGGTCGCGGAGGTGGCCTCCGCGCTCGGCGCGGGCGAGGGGCGGCCCGGCGCCACGGGCGGCCACGACCCGGTGTCCGGCATCCTCGGCGTGCTCGGCTCCGGGCCCGCGCTGCTGGTCCTCGACAACTGCGAGCAGATCGTCCGGGGCGCCGCCGACCTCGTACAGGCCCTGGTCTCGTCCTCGAAGGACCTGCGGGTGCTCGCCACCAGCCGGGCCCCGCTGGGCCTCACGTCGGAGTCGGTGTACGCGCTGCCGGAGCTCGGCCTGGACACCTCGGTCGAACTGTTCACGCAGCGGGCCCGGGCCGCCCGGCCCGGCGTGGAGCTGCCGCCGGACGCGGTGGCCGAGCTGTGCCGCCATCTCGACGGACTGCCGCTCGCCGTGGAGTTGGCCGCCGCGCGGGTGCGGGTGCTGTCGGTCCCGACGATCGCCCGCCGCCTCGGCGACCGGTTCGCGCTGCTGCGCGGCGGGGCCCGGGACACGCCGGAGCGCCACCGCACACTGCACGCGGTCGTGGAGTGGAGCTGGAACCTGCTCGACGAGGATGCCAGGGCGGCGCTGCGCACGCTGTCCGTCTTCCCCGGAGGCTTCTCCGGCGAGGCGGCGGAGCAGGTGCTCGGCGAGGATGCGCTGCTTCTGCTGGAGCAGTTGGCCGATCAGTCGCTGCTCACCGTCGCCGACACCCCGGCCGGCGTGCGGTTCAGAATGCTGGAGACCGTACGGGAGTTCAGTGCGGCCCGGCGTGCGGAGGCGGGCGAGGACGAGGAGGCCGTCGACCGGTTCCTCGCCTGGGCGCGGGACTTCGGGGTCACGTACCACGACTGGTTCTTCGGCTCGGAACCGCTGACCGCCTGGGAGCAGATCAGAGCCGAGCAGGACAACCTCGTGCTGGCCCTGCGACACGCCCTGGCCCGTACGGACGGCCCCACACTCGCCGCCCTCACCGCCGTCCTCGCCGCCGCGTGGTCCATCGGCTCCAGCTACCCGCGCCTCGCCGCTCTCGCCGCGGACACCGGCCCGCCGCTGTCGCACTACCACCCCGAGCCCGAATACGTCGAAGTCGCCCGCGCCGCCGCGGTGTTGTCCGCGGGGAGCCTGTTCATGGGCGACGGCCCGCGCGCCGTACGCCAGCTCGTCACCCTCCGGCGGCTGCCGCCCGCCCCGCCGGACACCCTGGTGCGGGCCATCGCGGCAGTGCTGAGCGCGATCCCTGAGATGTTGCCTCCCGACTACGAGGTGTTGCGGGGGCTCTGCGAGAGCGAGCAGCCGCTGCTCGCCGGCATCGCCGAGTGCGTCGCCACGTACGTCTGGGAGTACGAGCACGACATCGAGAGCGCGCTCGCCTCGGCTCGCCGGAGCGTTGCCGCACTGGAGCCCGTCGACAACCCGTTCTTGCAGGTCATGTGCCGCGCCCGGCTGGGCGAGCTGTGCCTGCGGACGGAGCAGGGCGCGGCCGCGTACAGGCACCTCCAGGCGGCGCTGAAGGCGCTGCCGCGGCTCGCCGACGAGCACGACTCCATCGGCGTCCGCGGGGGCCTCGCCCTCGCCTGTCTGCAGCGCGGCGACCCCGACGAGGCCGAGTACTGGCTGCGGCAGGCGGAGAGCGACAACCCGGAACAGGACGCCTCCCACAGCCCCGGCCTCGGCGGCCGCGCCGAGATCGCGCTCGCCCGCGGACTGACGGAGGTCGGGCTCGGCTTGTGGCGCGGCGCCGTGGAGTGGATACCCGCGGCCCGCTCGACGGACTTCGACGACGACCCCTTCTACGAGCGGTGGACGCTACAGCTCCAGTCGGCAGCGGTGACGGCACACGCGCACGCCGGCCGTCTCGAACTCGTCGCGGGGGTGGTCGACCGGCTGCGACAGCGGCTGCGGACCTTGCTCTCCGGTCCGTCCCGCTCGCCCATGGAACTGCCCGTGTTCGGAACGGTGCTGCACGCTCTCGGCATGGCGGGACTCGCGTCCGGCGACGGCGCCGCAGCCGTACGGATGATCGCGCTGGCCGAACGGCTTTGGGTGCTGCGCGAGTTCCAGCCGACGATGTCGGCGGCGCGGGCTCGGCAGGCGGCGGAGGACGCCGACAGGGCGGCGTACGCCGACGCGGTGTCGGAGTACGCCGCCCTGGGGCGGGACGAATTGCGGGAGGCGGCCCGCGCTGTCATGGCGGTTACTTCGGGTCGCGGTTGAACAACGCCGTCGACCAGCGGTAGCCGAGCAGGGTCAGGCCGACGCACCAGGCGATGGTGATCCACCCGTTGTTGCCGATCTCGGTGCCGAGCAGCAGCCCGCGCAGGGTCTCGATGGCCGGCGTGAACGGCTGGTAGTCGGCGATCGGCTGGAACCAGCCCGGCATCGTGTCGGCCGGGATGAAGGCGCTGGAGATGAGCGGGAGAAGGATCAGCGGCATGGCCATGTTGCTGGCTGCCTCGGGGTTCGGGCTGGCCATGCCCATCCCGACCGCGATCCAGGTGAGCGCGAGGGCGAACAGCGTGAGCAGTCCGAAGGCCGCGATCCATTCCAGGGCCGTGGCGTCCGTGGAGCGGAAGCCGATGGCCACGGCGACGGCGCCGACGAGGACCAGGCTGGCGAGCACCTGCAGCACGCTGCCGACGACGTGCCCGATGAGCAGAGAGCTGCGGTGGATCGCCATCGTGCGGAAGCGGGCGATGAGGCCCTCGGTCATGTCCATGGAGACGGAGATCGCGGCCCCGATCACGGTGCTGCCGATGGTCATCATCAGCAGGCCCGGGACGAGGTAGGCGATGTAGTCGGAGCGGTCGGCGCCGTCGCCGCCGATGCCCGCGCTCATCACGTCGCCGAAGATGTAGACGAAGAGCAGTAGCAGCATGATCGGCGTGAGCAGCAGATTCAGCGTCATGGACGGGTAGCGCCGGGCGTGCAGGAGGTTGCGGCGCAACATCGTGGACGAGTCACGGACGGCGAGGGAGAGGGCGCTCATCGGACTGTCTCCTTGGACTGGTTCGGCTGGTTGGGGACGGTGGTTGTGCCGGTCAGGGCGAAGAACACGTCGTCGAGGTCGGGGGTGTGCACGGTCAGCTCGTCCGCCTCGACACCGGCGGAGTCCAGCCAGTCGAGGATGGAGCGCAGCTCGCGCTGGCTGCCGTCGCTGAGGATCTGGAGCGCCAGCGCCTCGTCGTCCCGGGTGACCTCGCGCAGCGAGACGGCGGCGGACTGGTACGCGACCGGGTCGGTGAAGCGCAGCCGCACGTGGCCGCCCGGGATGAGCCGCTTCAGCTCCTCGGCGGTGCCTTCGGCGGCGATCTTGCCGTCGTTCAACACCGCGATGCGGTCGGCGAGTTCGTCGGCCTCCTCCAGGTACTGGGTCGTGAGGAAGACGGTGACGCCGCCCGTGACCAGCTCGCGGATGATCCCCCACATGTTGTGGCGGGAACGCGGGTCGAGGCCGGTGGTCGGTTCGTCGAGGAAGATGATCCGCGGGTCGCCGACCAGGGTCATGGCGAGGTCGAGGCGGCGCTTCATGCCGCCGGAGTAGGCGGAGGCAGGCTTCTTGGCGGCCTCGGTGAGGTCGAAGCGCTCCAGGAGTTCGGCGGCGGTGCGGCGGCCCTCGCGCTTCGACAGATGGTGCAGATCCGCCATGAGGAGCATGTTCTCCTCGCCGGTGATCAGCCCGTCGACGGCGGAGAACTGCCCGGTGACACCGATCCCGGCGCGCACCGCCTGCGGGTCGGTGGCGAGGTCGTGGCCGCCGACGTGCAGCTCGCCGGCGTCGGCGGTGATGAGCGTGGAGAGGATCTTGACGGCGGTGGTCTTGCCGGCGCCGTTCGGGCCGAGCAGGGAGAAGACGGTGCCGGCCGGCACCGACAGGTCGATGCCGTCGAGGACTGTCTTGTCCCCGTAGGCCTTGCGCAGCCCCTTGGCCGCGATGGCGAGTGAGTGCGATGTCGTTGAGGTCATGTCGCAGAGATTGAGGCAGGGGGCATTCAGCGCGGTTTCAAGATGCTTTCAGCGCCCTGGAACCGGGCGGCGGAAGGCAATGCCTCAGTGGCCTCGCGAGGCGAAGCAAACCGGTCCTAGCTGGTGAAGGGGCCTTCCAGCGTTGGGATGCACGGAGACAGCAGCGCCTCCGTGTGCTCCGTGACCGTGCCCCGGGCGAGCCTGAGCACGCGTGCCTCATTCTCGTGGCCCGGATCCTCGTCATCGCGAATATGGAGGAGTCCGTAGGAGCCAGGAGCAACCGTCGCCACATGCTCGAACAGACCGACGACATCGGGCGCCGAGCGGTGATTGGAATGGCCTCCCAGGTGGATGAACGGCTCGCCGTTCATCCACCGGAGGTCGAGGAGGTAGGGGCTGGCCATCTGGTCGATGCGGAGCTGCAACTCGTCGACGATCTGCCGCAGTCGGACGTCGTCGTCGTCATCAACTGCGTTCTCCCTGACCGTGATCCAGCCGTGGTACTCGAACACATCTCGATCCTAGTGAGATCGGCAGTTCGTGCCACGCCTGTCGGCGCATGGGCAGCAGGGCCTTCGGCGCAGCGGCACGGTGCCGGTGCGCGATACGGAAGTGCTCGCTCAGAGCAGCAGCAGGTGCTCATGCGCCCAGGCCCCGCCAAGTCCTGGTCGGCCACGTGTCCCCTGCTCACGGTGGCCCGAATCAGCCTGCCGTCGATTGCTCTGGGTATCTGCCACTCCTACAATGCGTGTCAGCTTCACCCGCAACCAACCCGAGTGGAGACAAACATGGCCCGCGCCTGGGAAGCCGATCCGACCGCCTTATTCGAGAGGCGATTGGGAAGATCGGCCAAGGAGCTGGGCAATTCAGATGGCAAGGATGAATGTCCGGACATCTGGCAACTCGACAATGGCGACATTGCGGTGATCGGCAGGGATCTCACCGACATCTACAGCCCTCACCTGCCCAAAGGCGTAACTCTCGCCCCGGACGAGCGGTTGGTCGTCATCCCGGGGAACATGCTCAGCGCGGCGAAGGCAGACATTGCCGATGCTTGATCTCCGCGCCCCTGCGCTCCTCGCTGAGGAGGGTGAGCGGCTCGTCCGAGAGGTCTACAAGCGCGACTTTCGGCAACGTGATGCGGCGATCCGAGACCGGGACTCCTGGAAGCTGGAGCGGCTACAACACTTCGAGGAGCAGGGCAGCACCAGCCGGGACGCGTTGCGCCGCGGCGACTGGGAGGAGGCCCTGCGACTCCTCGACGCAAGGCGCGATGGCCTCCTCGCGTCCTACCGCGAGGACGAAAGCCGCCGCTCGTTCTTTCACCGAGTGCGGGTGGTGGAGTGGCCGCTGACGCCCTATCTGCAGTGGGAATTGCACTCGTTGCGACAGCACGCCCAATGCGGGGCGAGGATCCGAGTCGTCGGTGCCGAAGTGGTTGCCGCTTCGGAGGACGACGAGCTGGTGCCTGAGGTGGTGATTCTCGGCGGCCGGACTCTCTACCAGGTCCTCTACACCGACTCGGGAGCCCCGAACGGCGCGATCCGTTTCACCGGCCCCGAGCTCATCGGGCGTTGGGAAAGTTATGTCCAGCAGCTGTACGCAGCCGGTGAAGACGTCATGCGCTACTTCGACCGCCGGGTGGCAGACCTTCCGCCGCCGAAGACCAAGACGAGTCCAGCGGCGAAGACGAAGACGACAAAGGCGGAGTAAGCCATCAGAGAGCCCAGCGGAGACGAGGGGCGCCCCGGCAGGTCGAGCAACGAGCTGTCGGGCTCTTCTCGCGATGTCGTGCAGGCCGGAAGCGTGAGCGGGGGAATTCACTTCCACGATCACGGAACACCGGATGAGCACAGCTCGACAAGCCCCACCCCCAGGCAACTCCCGGCCGACGTACACGGATTCGTCAACCGCACCGACGAGCTGGATCAGCTGAATGCCGTCCTCGCCGACGAAGAGGGTGATCCACTCGTCATCTCCGTCTGTGTGATAGCCGGAACCGCCGGTGCGGGAAAGACATCGCTCGCGCTCCGCTGGGCGCATCAGGTGCAGAACCGCTTTCCGCACGGGCAGCTCTACGTCAATCTGCGCGGGTACGACCCGGGGGAGCCGATCACCGCGCAAGAGGCGCTGCACCGTTTCCTGAACGCTCTAGGCGTCCGCCCCAGCGCCGTACCGCAGGAGCTCGACGCTGCCGCTGCGCTGTACCGCTCGCTGCTGGCCGACCGTCAAGTGTTGGTCGTTCTGGACAACGCGGCCACGGTTGGACAGGTCCGTCCCCTGCTGCCTGGCAGCGCGGGCTGCCTGACCGTCGTCACCAGCCGGACGCGTCTCTCCGGCCTGGCCGTGCGTGACGGTGCTCGTCGACTGACGCTGGGCACGCTGCCCCAGCCGGAGGCCGTAGCCCTGCTGCGCGCCGTCACGGCCGGATACCGGCCGGCGGACGACCTGGAACGACTCACCGAACTGGCCGAGCTGTGCGCCCGGCTTCCGCTGGCTCTTCGCATCGCCGCCGAGCGCGCTGCCAGTCACCCGCACATGCGGTTGGACGACCTGATTGCGGATCTGCGGGACGAATCAGCCTTGTGGGACGCGCTCAGCACTGGAGACGACGACGAGGCCGAGGCCGTCCGCACAGTGTTTGCATGGTCCTACCGAGCTCTGCCCGAGCAGGCCGCCCGCCTGTTCCGTCTGCTCGGGCTGCATCCGGGACCCGAGTTCGGTCTCCATGCCGCAGCGGCCATTGCCGGCGAGACCGCGGGCCGTACTCGGCAACTCCTGGACTCCCTCGTCGGCGCCCATCTCGTGGAGCAGATCGCGCCGGACCGATATCAGTTTCACGACCTGCTTCGCGCGTACGCCACCGCCCAGGCGCAGCACGAAGAGCCGCTCAAGGAGCGGGATGCCGCGTTACGCCGCGGGCTGGACTGGTATTTGCACACCGCCGATGCCGCCCAGAGCTGGATCAACCCAAGTGAGGCCCGTCTGCCACTCGGTGCGGCAGCCGAAGGTGTCCATCCACTCGCCTTTGCCGACTATGACGCTGCAGTTGACTGGTCCGAGCGCGACCATGCCAACCTCCTCCAGGCCGTCCGCACAGCTGACTCAGAACACGATCGACTCGCATGGCAGTTGGCCGCTGTCCTCTGGAACGCGCAGTCCCCCTCCGCTCCGGTCGCCGACTGGCTGACTGTCGGCCGCATGGGCCTGGCAGCAGCACGGCGAGTCGGTGACCGGGGTGCCGAGGCTCTCCTGCTCACCGATCTCGGCATGGGCTACACGCGGATCAATCGACTGACCGCGAGCCTTGAATGTCACCGCAGCGCGTTGGAGATCTGGCCCGAGCTGGGTGACCGGCTGGGTGAGGCGGACTCGCTCAATCTGGTCGGCCTCGTCCACCTCCGCAGAAGGCAACTCGACGACGCTGCAGTTCACTTCGAGCGGGCGATGACCATCTTCCAGGAGCTGAGCTCCGCTCACATGGAAGCCACCACACTGTCCAACCTGGCCACCACCCACTTACGGGCCGGCCGCCTGCCGGAGGCCGCATCCGTTGTCCGTCAGGCCCTTGCGGCGCACCGTTCGCTGAACGACCGGCGCGGTGAGGGCAACATCCTGCGTCTCAGGAGCGAGCTCGAGTGCGAGCAGGGTGAAGCGGAAGACGCCATGAGATCGGCTCATGACGCACTGGACATTGCACTCAGCCTGCGAAACCACAGGCTGGAGGGCTACTGGCTCATCACGTTGGCCAATGCCCAGAGGGCAGGCGGCCGGTTCGCCGAGGCGTTGACGTCCTACCAACGGTCCGCTGCCCTCAACCGCCGACTCGGGGACCGCAGCCGGGAGGCCCTGGCCTGGCAGGGTGTGGGCGAGACATACCGCCGACTCAACCGTGATGCTGAGGCGGCCGGCTTTCATCGTCAGGCCGCCGCTGTCCATCACGAACTCGGCGACGCATGGCACGAGGCCTTGGCCTTGGACGGCCTGGGCACGGCCACGCTCAGCGAGGACGGGGAGGCGGCCCGTCGGCACTGGAGTCAGGCGCTGAGGCTCCTGGCCGACTACGACGACCCGAGGGCGGTGGCAACGCGCGCCCGCGTGGAACGCCGACTGGAGCGGGCGACGGGCTGAGCGCCCGGCTCGGCCGGATAGGCTGCCGGCCATGAACACGGGCAGGCCCACCAGCGAGAGTGGTGGCCCCGTCGTCCTTGACGCGATGCAGCTGGCGTCCGAGCCGGACCTCGAAGCCCGGTTCGCGGAGTCGGCCCACGAGATCCTGGCCGGCCTGGTCCGCGGAGGTGCCGCGCTCGGCTGGGTCGAACCGCCGTCTCGCGACGAGGTGGCGGAACTCCTCGGCAACGTCGTCGCTGCGGTGCACGCCGGGGACGGGGCCCTGCGTGCGGCTTACGTCGACCGTCGGCTGGTCGGACTGGGGTACTGGCTGCGCTACGCCCGACCCACTCACCGGCCGCACGCCGATCTGGAGAAGATCGCGGTGGATGGTGCAGCCCATGGCCTGGGTGTCGGTCGGGCGCTGACCGAGGCATTGATCGCTGACGCCCGGCGGGCCGGCATCGAGGTACTCACCCTGGACGCCCGTGGCGACAACGCCAACGCCCTGCACCTCTACCGGTCGGTGGGCTTCACCGAATACGGCCGCCTGCCCGGCTTCGTCGCCGTCGGAGAACGCCGCTACGACAAGGTCTTCTACATGCTGGACTTCCGCCGGCAAGGCTGACGACGCCACGGGTGAAGGCGGCCCGGACAGGCATCGTGATCGGACAGGCCTCCACCGCCTTCGGGAGGCTCAGGTCCCGGCGCGCCGTCTCAACTCGATCCATTCGACGGTGTCGCCCGGCAGCAAGTACCTCTCGAATTCGGCGAATTCGTGCCGTTCCGCGAAGCGCAGCCCGTCCGGGTTGGAAGCCAGGACCACCGTCTCGATCACCTCGGCACCAAGCTTTCGCGCCCGGTCCAGGCCTCGTACATAGAGTTCCTCGCCGAAGCCCTGGCCGCGGTGGGCGGGGAGCACCCGGGCGATCACTGTGGCGGTCGACGGGTCTTCGCTCGTCGGGGGACGCAGCGTCGAGCAGCCCACGAGAACATCGCCGAGATACGCGACCTCCAGATGGTGGCGGTGGACGCGCTCACGCACGTCGTCGAGGGACAGGAGGTGCGTGGGGATGATCGTGTTGTGGACGAACTGCCAGTCCCGGAGCATGTCGTCGCGGTCCACGCCGTCCACGCCGTCCACGCCGTTGGGCTGCTCGATACGGAGATCAGTCACCGGAGCAGGTAACCGCGCCCGCTGAGAGGCGTCAACTGCAATTTGCCGACCGCCCGTCCGTGACCCCGAAGGCGACTCTCAGTGAGCGATACGAGGCGTTCTCTGGCTCAAGTTGACCGATTGTGTTCGTCTGTGGATACGCCTGACCATCACGCGCACATCTTCATCACAACTGAGATACGGAGTTCCGGAATCACCTCGAACCAACTAACCGGAATGTCATCCTCAGTCTCCTCAGCTTCGATCCGTCTGCCTTGGGGGTTCACATGTCGGGGATACGTGCGCATGGGCGCATCGCGTTAGCAGCAGCGGGTGTTGTGGTGGCGGCCGTCGGCGTCGCGGGGTGCGAAGGCGGTGACTCCGGGGGCGCGAAGGCCGCTCCGAAGGAGGCCCCGGCCACCACCTCCGCGGCACCGACGCCCACGCCGACACCCACACCGTCCGTCCAAGCCGCTCTCGATCTCGTCGATGACCAGGAGAGCGCCGACGCGGGCAAGGAGATCGAGGTGAAGGTGCTCGACAACGACACCGTCGCCCTGGGAAACGGGACAGGCGGAAGCCTTCAAGCCGCCCTGAATAACGGTGAGTTCACGGTCACCGTGGACACTCCTCCGGTGCACGGGACCGCCACTGTCGACGGGGCCTCGATCGTCTACACCTCGACCGCGGGGTACGGGGGCGAGGACGAGTTCACGTATCGCGTCACCGTGGGCGGGCAGGACCTGACCGACACCGCCGTCGTACGGATCACCGTCGCCGCGCCGAAGCCGAAGCCCACTCCCAAGCCCGCGAAGCCGAAGGTGTCGTACGCCAACTGCGACGCCGTGCGGGCCGCGGGCGCCGCGCCCATCCGCGAGGGTCAGCCCGGGTTCGGACCTCACCTCGACCGCGACGGGGACGGGGTCGGCTGCGAGCCCTACTCCGGCGGCGGAGGCGGCAACTCCGGTGGCGGCAGCGGATCCGGCGGCGGTGGCGGTGGCGGTGGCGGTGGCGGTGGCGGTGGCACGTACTACGCCAACTGCGCCGCCGCACGCGCGGCCGGTGCCGCGCCCGTTCACGCGGGCGACCCCGGGTACGGACGGCACCTCGACCGCGACGGGGACGGCGTCGGCTGCGAGTAGACGGGGCCGGGAGGAAGGCGGGGGACGCCGCGTTCCCGGCAGCCGTCGCCCCGGGGGGATGCAGGGGTCGGGCTGCCGGGAACGGGCATCGCTGCGACGGCCAGGCAGCAGAGGAGACCTGACCGTCGCAGGTTTATGGGGTGGTGGCGGGAAAGCCATCCCGCGCGATGGCCGGAATGGCTTCCGGAACGGTGGCCGGAATCAAATTCCGGCCACCGGGACGTGAATTCGAGGATTCACGGCCGAGTCACGATCCGCCGTTCATGACGTTCGTAACAGAACGATCAATTTCCCGTATCAACTCATCTTCTTGATGAGCTTGCCGTCCGCCGCGACCACGAACCACTCGCCGTCCAGGCCCTGTCCGTTGACGTCGCCGGCCGTCGCGTCACCGACGTAGTAGTACAGCGGCCAGTCCCCGTACACCGCCTGCTCCGCGCCCTCCGCGAGCTTGGTCTCCTTCAGCAGCGCGGCCTGCGCGCCGGCCCCCGCCGTCACGTCCTTCGCCGAAGTCAGCGCCGGCCAGACCGCGATGCAGTCGGTGTCGCAGTTGCTCGTTCCGGACTTGTCCTTGGTGAATCCGTACAGCGTACGGCCCGATTCGTCGACCAGGATCTTGCCGAGCGGAGAGTCGGCGATCTTGACGGAGGCGGCCGCTGCGGGCTTCGCGGCGGGCTTGCCCGAGGCCGGCGAACCCTCGCCCTCGGCCTTGCCGTCCGAGCCGCCGCAAGCCGTCAGCGCGAGCAGTGCGAGCGCGGCCGCCGGAGCCGCGGAGAGCATGGTGGATCGGTTCCTGCGCATGGTTGTTCCCCCGGTTTGAAGGTGAGCTGGGTCTGCCCGGTTGTACGGGCACAACTGACCGGCGGTTCAATCCAATTAAAAGAAATTTTCCGTTGAACAACTTTGAACGAGCCTTCGGCGCGGTGCGTACTTCCTCGCGACCGGCCAAGACCAGGCCGGCCTCAACGGGAGGACAAGAACAATGCAGAAGCGACTTGTTTCGGTGGCGGCAAGTGCAATTGTGCTCGGTGTTGCGGGTGTTACTCCCGCTGTCGCGCACGGGGGGCACGGCAGCGGGCACAGCGGCAGCGGGCAGGCCGCCTCCGGCAGTAGCGCGAGTACCTTCACCAAGCCGTCCGGCGGGCGCGCCCTCGCGTTCGCCGCCGAGCTGTCCGGCGCCAACGAGGTGCCCGTCGCCGACGGGCCCGCCGTCAACGACCCCGACGGCAAGGCCGTCGCCCTCGTCAAGGTGAAGGGCGACCGCGTCACCTTCGCGCTGCAGTGGAAGGGCTTCGTGCCGAGCCTCGGCCATATCCACCAGGGTGCCGCCGGACAGAACGGCGCGGTGAAGGTGCCGCTCTTCGGGGCCGCGATGCCCGACTCCGTACACTCCGCGGCCGGTCAGGTCGCCATCACCGACGCGAAGCTGGCCAACGACATCCGCACCAACCCGGCCGGGTTCTACGTCAACCTGCACAGCGCGGAGTTCCCGGGCGGGGCCGTACGAGGCCAGCTCAAGCCGCTGAAGAAGAACATCAACCCGCTCGACATCATCAAGGGCGGCAAGCTGCGCGCGCTGTCCAACGGCGCGCAGGAGGTGCCAAAGAGCGACACGTCAAAGGTCGGCGACCCGGACGGCCACGCCGTGACCTTCCTGCACCCGAAGGGCACGAGCGTCGACTACTCGTTCGCCTGGATCAACATCAAGGCCCCGAGCAAGGGCCACCTGCACAAGGGCAAGTTCGGCAAGAACGGCGACGTCGTCTTCGACTTCTTCAACCGGCCCGTGCCGGACGGGATCTTCGCCGTCTCCGGGAAGATCGAGGGCCAGAACCCGGACGTGGTCAAGCGCGTCCGCGCCAACCCGCTCAACTACTACTCCAACATCCACACCGCGGAGTTCCCGGACGGTGCGGTGCGCGGGCAGCTCTTCCACTGACGGTTGGGACGGTTGGGCCGGTTGGGCCGGTTGGACTGGTTGGACTGGTTGGACTGGTTGGACAGAGGCTGAACGGAGCGGGAGGCGCGTGCGTACCTAAGAGCACCTCCCCTGGTGACTGGGCGCGTGACCGGACTGAGCAGGGACCGGTCACGCGCCCAGCGCATGCGCCACGGTGTAGATCAGCAGACCGGCCAGCGCGCCGACCACCGTGCCGTTGATCCGGATGAACTGCAGATCCCGGCCGATGTGCGCCTCGATCTTCCGCGTCGTGTGCTCCGCGTCCCAGCTCGCGATCGTTTCCGAGATCAGCGAGGTGATCTCCCCGCGGTAGGTGGTGACCACGTACACCGCCGCGTCCTCCACCCACCCCTCCAGCTTCGACTGCAGCCGGCCGTCCGTGGCCAGCCGCGCGCCCAGCGACATCAGCGAGGCGCGGGCACGCAGGCGCAGCTCGCTGCGGTCGTCCTCCGCCGCGGAGATGATCATGGTGCGTACGGAGGACCAGGCCGACGCGATCACGTCCTGGACCTCGGAACGGGACAGCAGCTCCGACTTCATCCGCTCCACTTTTTCCCGGGTGTCCGTGTCCGACTGAAGATCGGCCGCGAAGTCCGTCAGGAAGCGGTCGATGGCACCGCGCGCCGGGTGCTCGGGCATGTCCCGCATCTCGGTGACAAAGCGCAGCAGCTCCTTGTAGACGCGTTCGCCGACCCGCTTGTCCACGAAGCGCGGCGTCCAGCCGGGGGCCCCGCCCTCGACCGCGTCCAGCACCGAGTCCGCGTGCAGGACCAGCCAGTCGTGGGCGCGGGCGCAGATCAGGTCGACGGCGCGGTGGTGAGCGCCGTCGGCGACGACCTTCTCCAGGGTCTTGCCGACGCCCGGCGCGATCTCGGCGCTGTCGGCCCGGCGGGTGATCGCCTCGCCGACGACCGCCTGTACGTCGGAGTCCCGCAGCACCGTGAGCGCTCCGCGCAGCGCGGTGGACAGCTCGGCGGTGACGCGGTCGGCGTGGTCGGGCTCGGCGAGCCAGCCGCCGAGGCGGCCGCCGATGCCGAGGGCGCTCAGGCGCGTCCGTACGACGGATTCGGAGAGAAAGTTCTCGCCGACGAAGGAGCCAAGAGTGGTGCCGAGCTGGTCTTTCTTGTTCGGGATGATCGCGGTGTGCGGGATGGGGATGCCGAGGGGGTAGCGGAAGAGGGCGGTGACGGCGAACCAGTCGGCCAGGGCGCCGACCATGCCGGCCTCGGCGGCGGCGGCCACATAGTCGGCCCAGGGGCCGGCGCCGGCGTTCTTCGCCCAGGTGGCGAGGGCGAAGATCACGGCGACGAGGGCGAGCAGGCCGGTTGCGGTGAGTTTCATGCGCCGTACGCCGCGTTGCTTCTCTTCGTCGGCGGCGGTGTAGGAGAAGGCGGGGAGGACGGCCGTCCGGGTACGGGTTGCGGGTTCGGGCGCGCCGGACGGCGCGAGCGCGGGCCTGTCGGGCGGGCCCAGCTCCCGAGCCGGTTCGGCGGGTTCGGCCTGCTCGGCCGGCTGTTCCGGTTGTATACGTTCCATACGCTCCACCCGTTCGCGCGCCCCTGTACGCATTGTCCCTATCTCAGGTACTCCCGGGACGCACGTCGAGTTCCCGCGGGTGGGCGGGAAGGTGTTGGGTGGGTGCTTTCTGGGGGCTGCGCCCCCAGACCCCCGGGCAGGCCGAGCTTCGCCGGCCGAGGCGTCACGGGGCGCCGGGTGAGGGCTCAGGCCTCACAGCCTCGCCGACGCCAAAGAGCTGGGCGCGGGCGGAGCCCCGGCGATGGGCGTGGGCCGCTCCGGCCCGCCGAGCTTCGCCGGCCGAGGCGCGGGTCCGGGGCGGAGCCCCGGGAAACCCGTCGCCGCGCGCGGCAAGACGCGACGACCGCACGAAGCCGGCCAAGAGCCCGGCATCACAACCCGCCGAAGGCAAAGCCCACGGGTCCGGGGCCGAGCCCCGGGAAACCCGTCGCCGCGCGCGGCAAGACGCGAGACCGCACGAAGCCGGCCAAGAGCCCGGCATCACAACCCGCCGAAGGCAAAGCCCACGGGTCCGGGGCGGAGCCCCGGGAAACCCGTCGCCGCGCGCGGCAAGACGCGACGACCGCACGGAGCCGGCCAAGAGCCCGGCATCACAACCCGCCGAAGGCAGGACCCGCGGGGTCCGGGGCGGAGCCGGCCAAGAGCCCGGGCATCACAGCCCGCCGAAGGCAAGGCCCACGGGTCCGGGGCGGAGCCCCGGTAAGACGGGGCCGTCAGCCCAGCTCCTTGCGGCCGTCACCCTTCTCCAGCCGGTCCCGCTCCCGCTCCGCCGCCCGCTCCGCCTTCAGGCGCTGGCGTTCCGCCTTCCGCAGCTTGCGCTCGACGCCCACCCCGCCCATCAGCGCGAAGCCCGTGATCTTGACCCGGGGGGCCGACGGGTCCGGGTCGCCCTCGCCCGATTCTCCGAAGCCGCCCATGAAGCCGATGCCGCTGACCTCGACGTTCAGGTCCGGCGGGACCGTGATCTGGACGCCGCCCATGATGGCGAAGCAGCGGATGACCGTCTCACGGTCCTCGAAACGCGCCTCGCGCAGGTCGAGTTCGCCGCCGCCCATCATCGTGAACGAGGTGAACGTGCGGGCCACCGTCCATGTGCCCTTGCGGCTGAAGCCGCCCCAGAAGGCGAACGCGCCCTTGGAAGTCGCCGGTCCGCCGATCCGCTGTGCCCAGCCGCCCGAACGGCCCGCCGCCACCGGAGAGGGCGCATGCGTGCCCGTCGCCGGAAGGTCGCTGACGAGCGGCTCCAACTCGCCATACGTACGTGCCTTGTAGGTGGCGTCCAGGCGTTCGCCGAACTCCTCCATGTCGAGTCGGCCCTCCGCCACCGCCTCTCGCAGTCGCTCGGCCACCCGCTCGCGCTCGGCGTCGGACGCGCGCATCTCAGGGAGTTCGCTCATACGCCCAAGCGTAGTCAGCGGCAGGTCCCGGCTCCCAGCCGAGGGGTTACAACCCGGAACGCTCCGCGTACATTTTCGCGATCACGGCCTCGATGTCCGGCTCCCGGATCGACAGGTCCACCACCGGATACTTGTCGGCGAGCGCGGCCACCAGCGGCGCCGCCGACTGCGACGCCGGGAAGGCCAGCCACTGCCGCGGGCCCTCGACCTTCACCGTACGCGCCAGGTCCATCACCACCGGTGGCAGCTCCCGCTCCAGGTCCACCACCAGCGTCCGCTCGCTCTCGCCGATCTCGTGAAGTCCGGCGAGGGCGCCGTCGTACATCAGGCGTCCGTGGTCGATGACCATGACCCGCTTGCACAGCTGCTCGATGTCGGTCAGGTCGTGCGTGGTGAGCAGCACCGTCGTCGCCCGCTCTGCGTTCAGGTCCCGCAAAAATTCGCGGACCTTCGCCTTGGAGATCACATCGAGCCCGATCGTCGGCTCGTCGAGATACAGCACCTCCGGGTCGTGCAGCAGCGCCGCCGCGATGTCGCCGCGCATCCGCTGGCCGAGTGAGAGCTGGCGTACGGGCACGTCCAACAGCTCGCCCAGGTCCAGGAGTTCGACGCAGCGCTCGAGATTGTCGCGAAAGCGCCGGTCCGGGATGCGGTACATGCGGTGCACCAGGCGGTAGGAGTCCTTCAGCGGCAGGTCCCACCACAGCGTCGTGCGCTGGCCGAAGACCACGCCGATCCGCTGTGCCAGCCGGGTCCGCTCGCGGGACGGGTCGATGCCCGCGACCCGCAGCCGGCCACCGCTCGGGGTCAGGATGCCCGTGAGCATCTTGATGGTGGTGGACTTGCCCGCGCCGTTCGGGCCGATGTAGCCGACCATCTCGCCGCGCGGGACGCGGAAACTGATCCCGTCGACGGCGCGGACCTGGTGCTTCTCGCGACGCAGCCGACCCGCCCTGCGCCGTACGTCGAAGACCTTCTCGACCTGGTCGAGCTCAATGAAGTCCACGCTCAGCTCCCTGTGCTTCGGTACGAACGAAGGCCGGCCCGCCACGCCAGCGCGGCCAGGCCGCAGCACAGCCCGGCGACAACCGGTGGCAGGAACGCCGCCCAGCCGGGCACGCCCGCCGGAGCCTCCCGCCCCAGGACATACAGCGCGGGCAGCCAGTTGACGAAGGCCAGCGGCACCACATAGACAACCCCGCGCACCAGGTCCTGCGCGAAGATCGTCGGCGGGTACTGCAGCAGCGTGTTGCCGCCGTACGTAAAGGAGTTGGTGACCTCCGACGCATCCTGCGCCCAGAACTGGAAGGACGCTCCCGCCACCATCACCGCCGAGAAGAGCAGCGCGCCGCAGACCGCCATCAGCGGCACGAGCGCCACCTTCACGGCCGTCCATTCCACGTCAATGATCACCAGAGACCAGATCAGCACCAGCAGCCCCTGGCAGATCCGCCCGAGGCGGCGCAGCGCGAACCGGTCCGCGGCCACCTGCGCGAGTACCGGCACCGGCCGCACCATCAGCGTGTCGAGCGTTCCGTCCCGCACCCGCGTCCCCAGCCGGTTGACCTGGCCCATCGCGAGGTCCGCGAGCCCGAAGGAGGTACTGGTGGTGCCGTACAGAAAGGCCACCTCGGCGAAGGAGAAGCCGCCCAGGCCGTCCACCTGACTGAACATCAGCACGATGACCACGAAGTCGAAGATCGTCGCGGTGAAGTTGCTGACCGTGCTCATCACGAAGGAGAAGCGGTACGTCATCGTCGACCGGATCCACATCGCCGCGATCATCCGGTACGTACGCCAGGCCTCACCCACCCTGCACCACCACCCTGCGGGTGGCCGCGGACTGCAGCAGCCGCCCAGCCGCCAGCAGGACGACCGCCCAGCCGGCCTGGAACCCGTACGCCTGCACCAGCCCCCACCCCGTGCGCTTCTCCAGGAAGACATCCGCCGGGACCTGGAGCATCGAAGCCCACGGCAGCGCCCGCGCGACCTCGCCCAGTGCGCCCGGGAAGACCGTGAGCGGCAGCAGCATCCCGGAGAAGAACATCCCCGCGAGCCACGCGATCTGCGCCGTGCCCGCCCCGTCCATCAGCCAGAACGCGCTCAGCGCCACCAGGTACCAGATCGCGAAACTCACCGTCACGCCCAGCGCGACCGACAGCAGGAAGGCGGGCCAGGTGAGCGGATTCGACGGCAGCGCGAGATCGAAGGCGAGCGCGCCGATCGCCATCGGCACCACACCGCGCCCGAGCAGATGGAAGGCCGCCCGGCCCAAGTTCGCCGAGAACCACCACAGTTGGAGGTCGACGGGCCGGTAGAGATCGATGGCGATGTCGCCCGTCTTGATCCGCTCGATCAGCTCGTCCTCGAAGCCGCCGCCCATCAGCCCGGCGGTGGCCAGCAGCGCCTGGCCGATCCACACATAGGCGAGCGCCTCGGCCATGTCGTACCCACCCAGTTGGGGCCGCTGGTCCCAGAGAGCGATGTAGGTGTACGACAGGATGAAGCCGAAGACGGTGTTCGTGAACACCCCCGCCGCCGTGGCCATCCGGTACGTCGCGTGGCGCCGGAAGCCACCCGCCGCGACGGCCGCGTACACACGCAACTGGACCCCCTCCGCCTGCAGGCACCAAAGCGCACGACCCTAGTCCACCCGGACAGAGGGCTGCGAGTGCTTTTACCGCCTGAGGCTGCGAGGGATATCCCGCCAAAAAGGGCAGTATGTGGGTATGACCGACGAGCCACAGCAGCAGGGCTGGACACCCCGGGACGCCACCGCCGTCGACCCGCAGGCAACCTCCGGCAAGCCCGGGAAGCCCGGCAAGCAGCGCAAGCGCACCGGCTGGCGTCGTGTCTTCCCCACCTGGCGGATGCTGCTCGGCACGCTCCTGCTCGTCGCACTGCTGCTGATCGGCGGTTTCCTCGCCGGCTACATGCTCGTCGACATCCCGTCCGCCAACGCCGCGGCCACCGCCCAGTCCAATGTCTATCTGTACGAGGACGGCTCGACGATCGCCCGCGACGGCGAGGTCAACCGCGAGAACATCCAGCTCGCACAGGTCCCGCTGACCGTGCAGCGGGCCGTACTGGCCGCCGAGGACCGGGACTTCTACTCCGAGCGGGCCGTCGACCCCAAGGCGATGGTCCGCGCCGGCTGGAACACGCTGACCGGCAAGGGCAAGCAGTCCGGTTCGACCATCACCCAGCAGTACGTCAAGAACTACTACCTGGGCCAGGAGCAGACCATCTCGCGGAAGTGGAAGGAGTTCTTCATCGCGATCAAGCTGGGCCGCGAGCAGACCAAGAGCGAGATCCTCGAGGGCTACCTCAACACCAGCTACTTCGGCCGCAACGCCTACGGCATCCAGGCCGCGGCCCATGCGTACTACGGCAAGGACATCGAGGAGGTCGACACCGCGCAGGGCGCCTATCTCGCCTCGCTGCTCAATGCCCCGAGCGCGTACGACGTCGCCACGCACCCCGAGAACCGGGCGGCCGCGCTCGGCCGCTGGAACTACACGCTCAACGGCATGGTCAAGAAGGAATGGCTCAGCCCGGCCGACCGTGCGGCCATGACGTTCCCGGCGCCGCAGACCGCCAAGCCCGCCATCGGCCTGTCCGGCCAGCGCGGCTATGTCGTACAGGCCGTCGAGGACTATCTGACCAGCAACAAGATCATCGACGAGAACACGCTGGCCACCGGCGGCTACCGGATCACGACCACGCTGGAGCGCACGAAGCAGGACGCGTTCGTCGAGGCCGTGAACGACCAGGTGATGTCCAAGCTCGACGACAACCGCACGGCCGACCGCAACGTCCGCGTCGGCGGCGCGTCCGTCGACACCGCCACCGGCAAGGTCGTCGCCCTCTACGGCGGTATCGACTACACCAAGCAGTACGTCAACAACGCGACCCGCCGGGACTACCAAGTCGGCTCCACCTTCAAGCCGTTCGTCTTCACCGCCGCCGTCGAGAACAACTCCGAGACCCAGGACCGCCAGGCCATCACACCCAACACCGTCTACGACGGCACCAACCGGCGCACGGTCCAGGGCTGGACCGGCAAGCCGTACGCCCCGGAGAACGAGGACAACGTCGACTACGGCCCCATCACCGTCCGCACCGCCACCGACAACTCCGTCAACGCGGTCTACGCGCAGATGGCGATGGACGTCGGGCCCGCCAGGGTGAAACAGACGGCGATCGACCTCGGCATCCCCGCGACCACCCCGGACCTCAGCGCCTCACCGTCCATCGCGCTCGGCCCGGCCACCGCCAGCGTCCTCGACATGGCGGAGGCGTACGCGACACTCGCGAACCACGGCAGGCACGGCACGTACACGCTCGTCACGAAAGTCACGAAGAACGGGCAGGACGTCAGGCTGCCGCGGGCGGAGGGCGGGCAGGTCGTCAGCCGGGAGGCCGCCGACACGACCACCTCGATCCTGCAGAGCGTGGTCGACTACGGCACCGGCACCGCCGCCCAGTCCGCGGGCCGGCCCGCGGCGGGCAAGACGGGCACGGCGGAGGAGGACACCGCCGCCTGGTTCGCGGGCTACACCCCCGAGCTCGCGACGGTGGTCGCGGTGATGGGGCAGGACCCCGAGACCGGTGCGCACAAGCCGCTCTACGGAGCGCTGGGACTGCCGAGGATCAACGGCGGAGGCGCGCCCGCGGAGATCTGGGGCCAGTTCACCGGCGCGGCCCTGGAGGGCGCCGAGATCCAGGAGTTCGACCTCCAGTTGGCGGAGGGCGCGGAGGAGGAGCCGCCGCCTCTGGAGCTGGAGCCCCCGGACGAGTCGACGGAGGAGCCCGAGGAACCAGGACAGTCCCCGAGCCAGTCCCCCGGCGAGAGCCCGAGTCAGTCGCCGAGCCAGACGCCCAGCCCGCCGAACGGCGGCCAGACGAACGGCGGCGAGACCAACGGAGGCACGGACACCGGAGGCCAGACGGACGGCGGGACGACGACGGGCGGCGGCGACACCGGAGGTGACACCGGCGGCGAGACCACCGGCGGAGCCACCGGTGGCGGGGCGGACGGCGGCGGAGGCAACGGCGGCAGCACGCCCACCCGGCCCGGCGGCCGCACCTGAGCCTCAGTGGCCCGAGGTCGCCTTCAGGCCCACCACCGCGACCAGCAGCAGAACGACGAAGAAGATCCGCGCGGCGGTCGCCGGCTCGTTCAGCGCCACCATGCCGACCACGGCGGCACCGGCCGCGCCGATGCCCACCCAGACGCCGTACGCCGTGCCGATCGGCAGAGTCTTCGCGGCATGCGACAGCAGGACCATGCTGGCGACGATCCCGAGACCGGTGAACACGCTCGGCCACAGCCTGGTGAATCCGTCGGTGAATTTCATTCCGATCGACCAGCCCACTTCGAGCAGACCGGCGACAGCAAGCAGAACCCAGGCCATGACGGCACCTCCGAGACGCGGAACTTCAACGGGGTGCGTCGTCTTTGCAAAGCCCGGTACGGCGCGTCTCGTCGGGGTCCTGCCACGATAGCAAGGGCAGGCGAAAGGGCTGGTGACACCGGTCACCAGCCCTCTTCCGCGTCCGCGGGAAGCTACATGTCGAGCCACGGACGGCGACCTACAGATGACGAGCTACAGATACAGCCCGGTCGAGTCCTCGGAACCCTGGAAACGGTCCGCGGCCACCGCGTGCAGATCGCGCTCCCGCATCAGTACGTACGCCACGCCCCGCACCTCGACCTCGGCCCGGTCCTCGGGGTCGTACAGCACCCGGTCGCCCGGCTCCACCGTCCGTACGTTCTGCCCGACGGCGACCACCTCGGCCCAGGCCAGCCGCCGGCCGACCGCCGCGGTCGCGGGAATGACGATGCCGCCGCTGGAACGCCGCTCGCCCTCCGGGATGTCGGTCCTCACCAGCACGCGGTCGTGCAGCATCCGGATGGGCAGCTTGTCGTGGTGCGGGCTCTGTTGCCGGCTGTTGGCGCTCACACGTCGAACCTACCTGCCCGGGCGCGTTTCGTACGCCTGCGGGTCAGCCCTTGCGGCGGCGCGACGCGGACACGGCGAGCAGGCCGACCAGGCCCACGACCACCAGCGCCACGGGGAGCACCCGCTCCATACGGGGGCCGCCGTCCGACTTCACGAACTGCGCCTTCACGTCGGACACCGTGCGGCTCACCGCCATGACCGCGCGGCCGGCGGTGTGGTCCACGGTCGCGGCGACTTTGGCCTTCGCATCGCCGATGACCGTCTTCGGGTGCATGCGCACGCCGATCTCGTCGAGCGTCTCGGCCAGCTGGTCGCGCCTGCGGACAATGTCCGCCTCGATCTGCGCAGGGGTCCTCGCGTCCGACACCGCGCCGCCTCCGTGGTCGTTTCCGGTAGTCCTGTCTCGACAGTCTGTCAGCTCCGCTGCGTACGCACCTATCGGCACCCCTATTACGCTCGACCGGGTACACCCTCACGCCCTACGAGGAGAACCATGAGCGAGCGACTCCAGCCCGGCGACACCGCCCCTGCCTTCACCCTGCCCGACGCGGACGGCAACGAGGTCTCGCTCGCGTCCCACAAGGGCCGCAAGGTGATCGTCTACTTCTACCCGGCCGCGCTGACGCCCGGCTGCACGAAGGAAGCCTGCGACTTCACGGACAACCTGGATCTGCTGGCCGGCGCGGGCTACGACGTCATCGGCGTGTCCCCGGACAAGCCGGAGAAGCTGGCGAAGTTCCGCGAGAAGGAGAACCTGAAGGTCACCCTGGTCGGCGATCCGTCGAAGGAGACGCTTGAGGCGTACGGCGCGTTCGGCGAGAAGAAGCTGTACGGCAAGACGGTGGTCGGCGTGATCCGTTCGACGTTCGTGGTCGACGAGGAGGGCAAGGTCGAGCGGGCCCTGTACAACGTGAAGGCGACCGGCCATGTCGCCAAGATCATCAGGGACCTCGGCATCTGACGACCGCCGTCCGGCCAGTAATATGGCCGGACGACGGCCCGCGGCCGTGGTGGAACTGGCAGTCACGCTGGGTTTAGGTCCCAGTGGGGTAACTCCCGTGAGGGTTCGAGTCCCTCCGGCCGCACTCTCAACTCCGGGCGTCAGCCCAGGAGTTCGCGCACCACCGGGACCAGTGCCCGGAACGCTCTGCCCCGGTGGCTGATCGCGTTCTTCTCCGCCGCAGACATCTCCGCACATGTACGGCTCTCGCCCTCCGGCTGGAGGATCGGGTCGTAGCCGAAGCCGCCGTCGCCGTGCGGGGAGCGGCGCAGGGTGCCGAGGAGGCGGCCTTCCACCACTCGTTCCGTGCCGTCGGGCAGGGCCAGTGCCGCCGCGCAGGCGAAGTGGGCGGCGCGGTGGGGCGTGTCGATGTCGACGAGTTGGGCGAGCAGTAGTTCCAGGTTGGCCTGGTCGTCGCCGTGGGTGCCGGCCCAGCGGGCGGAGAAGATGCCGGGCGCGCCGCCGAGGACGTCGACGCAGAGGCCGGAGTCGTCTGCGACGGCGGGCAGTCCGGTGGCCTTGGCCAGGGCGTGGGCCTTGAGCAGCGCGTTCTCGGCGAAGGTGACGCCGGTTTCCTTGACGTCGGGGATCTCGGGATAGGCATCCGCGCCGACGAGGTCGTGGGGCAGACCTGCGTCGGCGAGGATGGCCTTCAGTTCGGTGAGCTTCCCGGCGTTGCGGGTGGCGAGTACGAGACGGGTCATGCCACCGATTATCCGGGGGCTATCCGGGTGTGCAGACCTTGCCGATCTCGGTCGCGGCGTCGGTGACGGGCTTGATGTCCGGAGTGGTGTCGCCGTTCTCGATGGACTTGCGGACATTGTCGACGCCGGCGTTGAGGTCGTCGACGGCCTTGCTCAGGTCCGCGTTGTCGGTCTTGTCGCCGAGGGCCGTGAGCTCCTTGTCGATGGCGTCGAGGGACTCCTTGGCCTGTGTCGGGTCGTTGGCGGCGGTGGACACGGCCTGCTGGAGGTTGTCGACGCTGGTGGCGATGGCGTCAGCCGTCTCGACGCAGGAGATGGCCTTGTCGATGGCGCTGCAGCCGACGGTGATCGGTACGACCAGTGCGGCGGTGGCGAGCGTGAGTGCTATGCGGCGGCGCGCAGACATGGAACGGTCCTCCCCGGGTACGGACGGGCGCACGGTTCGGCCCGTGCGCCCGTGGTTCTCAAGACGCCCGTCAGAGCGTTCTTGGTTGCTTCTTTACCCTTCGAGCGTGCGCTCGAGGGCCGCCAGTTGGAGCACGGCGAGGTCGGCGCAGCCGGCGGTCGCGAGGTCCAGCAGGGCGGTGAGTTCCTTGCGGTCGAAGGGCTCGGCCTCCGCGGTGCCCTGGACCTCGACGAAGCGGCCGTCGCCGGTGCAGACCACGTTCATGTCGGTCTCGGCGCGTACGTCTTCTTCGTAGCAGAGGTCGAGGAGCGGGGTGCCGTCCACGATGCCGACGGAGACGGCGGCGACGGTGCCGGTGAGCGGCTTACGGCCGGCCTTCACGAGCTTCTTGGACTGGGCCCAGGCGACGGCGTCGGCGAGTGCGACGTACGCGCCGGTGATGGCGGCGGTGCGGGTGCCGCCGTCGGCCTGGAGTACGTCGCAGTCGAGCACGATCGTGTTCTCGCCGAGGGCCTTGTAGTCGATGACCGCGCGCAGCGAGCGTCCGATCAGGCGGGAGATCTCGTGCGTGCGGCCGCCGATCTTGCCGCGGACGGATTCGCGGTCGCCGCGGGTGTTGGTGGAGCGCGGCAGCATCGAGTACTCGGCGGTGACCCAGCCTTCGCCGCTGCCCTTGCGCCAGCGCGGCACGCCTTCGGTGACCGAGGCGGTGCAGAAGACCTTGGTGTCGCCGAAGGAGATGAGGACGGAGCCCTCGGCGTGCTTGCTCCATCCGCGTTCGATGGTGACCGGGCGGAGCTGTTCGGGGGTGCGGCCGTCGATTCGAGACATGGGGTCGAGCCTATCGGCTGTGCGACAGAGCGCCGGAGGGGCCGTTTTCGGCCCCTCCGGCGGGATTGAGCTCAGCCGACGGCCGGACTCACATCATGTCTTCGATGTCCGCGGCGATGGGGTCCGCGTCGGTGCCGATCACGACCTGGATCGCGGTGCCCATCTTGACGACGCCGTGTGCGCCGGCGGCCTTCAGCGCAACCTCGTCGACCTTGCTCGGGTCGACGACTTCGGTGCGGAGACGGGTGATGCAGCCCTCGATCTCCTCGATGTTGTCGATTCCACCGAGCCCGGCGACGATCTTCTCAGCCTTGCTGGCCATGTCTTCTCCCTGCGTTCAAGCGCTGAGCGCTGCTCCCGGTCCACCATTGGTCCGCTTTGTCACGGTAACGCACGGTTGGCCCATCTTCACGGGCGAGTAATCATCCCGTACCGAATGATGACGATCACCGGTGCTGTGTCCCGCGTGCGGACGCGGGGACCGTACCGCAACTGGTCTACACCAGTCTGCAACACCTGCCAAATCAAGGCTGTTCCGGGAGGACGCCGATGAGCTCCGAGAGCGCGGCCGTGCCGCAGCAGACGTGGTGGAACAAGGCGTTCCAAGGCCTGCAGAAGATGGGCCGCAGCCTCCAACTGCCCATCGCCGTCCTCCCCGCGGCCGGCATCCTCAACCGCCTCGGCCAGCCCGACGTCTTCGGCGCGGAGGGTCTCGGCTGGGACAACGTCGCCAAGGTGATGGCCGGCGCTGGCGGCGCGCTGCTGGACGGCAACCTCGGTCTGCCGATGCTGTTCTGCGTCGGCGTCGCGATCGGCATGGCCAAGAAGTCCGACGGCTCGACGGCCCTCGCGGCCGTCGTGGGGTTCCTCGTCTACTACAACGTCATGCGCCAGTTCCCCGAGGACTGCCCGGGCGGGGCAGTGGTGGTCGTTCTCGGCTGCCAGGCCCCCGACGGATCGGTCGCGGCCCATACGTACCAGAATCCGGGTGTCTTCGGCGGCATCGTCATCGGCCTGCTCAGCGCCTGGTTCTGGCAGCGCTACCACCGCACCAAGCTGGTGGACTGGCTCGGCTTCTTCAACGGCCGCCGGCTCGTCCCGATCATCATGTCCTTCGTCGCGATCGCGTTCGCGGCGTTGTGCCTGTGGGTCTGGCCGCCGATCGGCGACGGTCTGGAGAACTTCAGCGACTGGCTCGTGGGTCTCGGCTCGTGGGGCGCCGGCATCTTCGGTGTCACCAACCGAGCGCTGCTGGTCATCGGCCTGCACCAGTTCCTGAACGTGCCCATCTGGTTCCAGTTCGGCACCTACGTCAAGCCGGACGGCACGGAGGTGCACGGCGACATCACCATGTTCCTGGCGGGCGACCCGAACGCGGGCCAGTTCACCACCGGCTTCTTCCCGATCATGATGTTCGCGCTGCCTGCCGCGGCACTGGCGATCACCCACTGCGCCAAGCCGCACCGCCGCAAGGAGATCGGCGGCCTCATGCTGTCGGTCGCGCTGACGTCGTTCGTCACCGGCATCACCGAGCCGATCGAGTACTCGTTCCTCTTCGTGGCCCCGCTGCTGTTCGCGATCCACGCGGTGCTCACGGGTGTGTCGATGGCGGTGAGCTGGGCGCTGGGCGTCAAGGACGGCTTCAGCTTCTCGGCGGGACTGATCGACTACGTCATCAACTGGGGCCTGGCGACAAAGCCTTGGCTGATCATTCCGATCGGTCTGGCCTTCGCGGTGGTGTACTACGCGATCTTCCGGTTCGCGATCACGAAGTTCAACATCCAGACGCCGGGGCGGGAACCGGAGGAGGTCGCGGAGGAGATGGAGCGGGACATCACGAAGTAGACCGCCCGCCGCCGGCGCTTCCGGCGTTATACGTATCGCCGCCATAAGGCCCCTGGACTTTCCGTCCAGGGGCCTTATGTCGTGCATTTCGCGCTATGGCCCAGGCCACAAAATTCGCAGGTTCCTTATCTTTCCCTCACGTGCTACAACAGGTCTACACCACTCAGTGGTGTAGACCACGCGGTCCATACCACCGCGTTCCCCCGAGACATCGCCGTCCACTTTCCCTTCCCCTTTTTGTGGCGGCGGACTGCCCACTGGAGGAAGTTATGACTACGGCTACCGCGGCCCCGCCCGCCAAGAAGTGGGGATCGGGCCTGTTCCAGGGCCTGCAGAAGGTGGGTCGAAGCCTGCAGCTGCCGATCGCCGTCCTGCCCGCCGCGGGCATTCTGCTGCGCCTCGGGCAGCCCGACGTCTTCGGCAAGGACGGGCTGGGCTGGGACAAGGTCGCCTCGGTCTTCGCCACCGCCGGTGACGCGGTCTTCGCCAACCTGCCGCTGCTGTTCTGCATCGGTGTGGCGATCGGCTTCGCCAAGAAGGCCGACGGCTCCACCGCGCTCGCCGCGCTGGTCGGCTACCTCGTCTACAAGAACGTCCTCACCGCGTTCCCCATCACCGAGGCCGTGGTCAACACGACCGAGAACAAGGGTGTGGACCTCGCCGCCACCTACAACAACCCGGGTGTCCTCGGCGGCATCGTCATGGGCCTGCTCACCGCAATCCTGTGGCAGCGCTACCACCGCACCAAGCTTGTTGACTGGCTGGGCTTCTTCAACGGCCGCCGGCTCGTGCCGATCATCATGGCCTTCGTCGGCGTGATCATGGGCGTCTTCTTCGGCCTCGTCTGGGAGCCGATCGGTGAGGTCATATCCAACTTCGGCGAGTGGATGACCGGGCTCGGCGCTGCGGGCGCGGGCATCTTCGGCGCCATCAACCGCGCGCTGATCCCCATCGGCATGCACCAGTTCGTGAACACCGTCGCCTGGTTCCAGATCGGCGACTTCACCAACGCGGCGGGCGAGGTCGTCCACGGCGACCTGAACCGCTTCTTCGCCGGCGACCCCGAGGCCGGCCTGTTCATGAGCGGCTTCTTCCCGATCATGATGTTCGGGCTGCCGGCCGCGGCCCTCGCCATGGCGCACGCCGCCCGCCCCGAGCGCCGCAAGGCCGTGATGGGCATGATGATCTCGCTCGCGGCGACCTCGTTCGTCACCGGTGTGACCGAGCCGATCGAGTTCTCGTTCATGTTCATCGCGCCCCTGCTGTACGTGATCCACGCCGTGCTGACCGCGATCTCGATGGCCGTCACCTGGGCGCTGGGGGTCCATGCGGGCTTCACCTTCTCCGCCGGGCTGATCGACCTCGGACTCGGCTGGAGCAAGGCGACTCAGCCATGGCTGATCATTCCGATCGGCTTGGTGTTCGGGGCGATCTACTACGTGGTCTTCCGCTTCGCGATCACCAAGTTCAACCTGCCGACTCCGGGCCGTGAGTCCGACGAGGAGATCGAGGAACTGACCAAGGCGTAAGCCCCTGGCAGTTCACGCACAAGGCCCCGGAACCCTCGCGGTTCCGGGGCCTTCTGCGTGGCAGCGACGGTTCAGACTTCGTAGACCGCGCCCGGGACCGCGACCTCGGTCGGGCCGTCGTACACCGCTCGCGCGTCGTCCAGGTTCTGCTGGGGGTCCGTCCACGGCGGGACATGGGTCAGCACCAGCCGGCCCGCGTTCGCGCGCCGCGCGAACGCACCCGCTTCGCGGCCGTTCAGATGGAGGTCGGGGATGTCCTCCTTGCCGTGTGTGAAGGACGCCTCGCACAGGAACAGATCGGCTCCGTCGGCGAGTTCGTGAAGCGGCTCGCACACGCCCGTGTCGCCGGAGTACGTCAGCGTTCTGCCGGCGTGCTCCAGGCGGATGCCGTACGCGTCGACCGGGTGCGCCACCCGTTCCGTACGGACGGAGAACGGGCCGATGTCGAAGCTGCCGGACTTCAGGGTGTGGAAGTCGAAGACCTCACTCATGGAGGTGGGCGAGGGAACGTCCGCGTACGCGGTGATCAGGCGCTGCTCGGTGCCTTCGGGGCCGTAGACCGGGATGGCGTCGCAGCGGCCGCCATCGTGGCGGTAGTAGCGGGCAACGAAGTACCCGCACATGTCGATGCAGTGGTCCGCGTGGAGATGGCTGAGGAAGATGGCATCGAGGTCGTAGAGACCGATGTGGCGCTGCAGCTCGCCCAGGGCGCCGTTGCCCATGTCGAGGAGCAGCCGGAAGCCGTCGGCCTCTACGAGGTAGCTCGAGCAGGCCGAATCCGCGGACGGAAACGACCCCGAGCAGCCGACGACGGTGAGCTTCATGGAGCTGAACCTCCGATACGAGGAGGGCTGGGAGTGGGTCGTGCGGTTTGTTGAGCGTAAGGCGCGAAAGGGCCGGTCGCTCCTCCAGAGAGAGGGGTTGTGGGGGAACTCACCTGCGCTGTCACCCCTCTGGGCGGCCAGAACGCGGCGCGCGTCGGGCGTGGCGCGCCGGTAGCCTTCCGCCTATGGACACATCTTGGTGGCTCGCGTTGCTCGCCGTCGTGGTGATCGCGCTGGTCGCCGCGTTGGTGGACGGCCGGGGTCGCGGCACGCGCCGTCCGGACCGCAAGCGCGGTGCGAGCGGGCGCACCCGGCCGCCGGGCAGGCCGGCCGGTCCGCGGCGCAAGACCGAGCGGCGGCCGCGGCCTGGCGAGATCTGGTGGGCGGATGTGCCCTACGAGGACGGGCCCGGCTCGAAGGACCGGCCGTGTCTGGTGCTTTCGGTACGGGGCAAGACCGCGCAGGTGGCGAAGATCACGAGCAAGTACCACGACGAACGGCCGGGAGTGATCGCGCTGCCGCCGGGTACGGTCGGCGACGCGCGAGGGCGGCCGAGTTTCCTGGAGACGGACGAACTCCGGGACGTGGCGATGTGGGAGTTCCGCCGGAAGGTGGGGGTGGTGGACCCGACGCTCTGGGACCAGGTCCGCCACCTGAGCTGACCGGAGCTACAGGCCTACGCCCCCTGCCTCCTACGCCCTTACGCCCAGAGCTGGCCCTGGAGCGTGTCGATCGCCGCCTCCGTCGTCTCGGCCGTGTAGACGCCCGTCGACAGGTACTTCCAGCCGCCGTCGGCGACGACGAACACGATGTCCGCGCTCTCGCCCGCCTTGACCGCCTTCTTGCCGACGCCGATCGCCGCGTGCAGCGCCGCGCCCGTCGAGACACCCGCGAAGATGCCTTCCTGCTGGAGGAGTTCGCGGGTGCGGGTGACCGCGTCGGCCGAGCCGACCGAGAAGCGGGTCGTCAGCACGGACGCGTCGTAGAGCTCCGGTACGAAGCCCTCGTCGAGGTTGCGCAGTCCGTAGACCAGGTCGTCGTAGCGCGGCTCGGCGGCGACGATCTGGATGGCCGGGATGTTCTCGCGCAGGAAGCGGCCGACGCCCATCAGCGTGCCCGTCGTGCCGAGTCCGGCGACGAAGTGGGTGATGGACGGGAGGTCGGCGAGGATCTCCGGGCCGGTGGTGGCGTAGTGCGCGCCGGCGTTGTCCGGGTTGCCGTACTGGTAGAGCATCACCCAGGCCGGGTTCTTCTCCGCGATCTCCTTGGCGACGCGCACGGCCGTGTTGGAGCCGCCGGCCGCCGGGGACGAGATGATCTCCGCGCCCCACATCGCGAGCAGCTGGCGGCGCTCCTCGCTGGTGTTCTCCGGCATCACGCACACGATGCGGTAGCCCTTGAGCTTCGCGGCCATCGCCAGCGAGATGCCGGTGTTGCCGGACGTCGGCTCCAGGATCGTGCACCCGGGCGTCAGACGGCCGTCCTTCTCCGCCTGTTCGATCATGTGGAGCGCCGGGCGGTCCTTGATCGAGCCGGTCGGGTTGCGGTCCTCCAGCTTGGCCCAGATGCGTACGTCCTCCGAAGGCGACAGCCTCGGGAGGCGGACCAGCGGTGTGTTGCCGACCGCGGCGAGCGGAGAGTCGTAACGCATCAGCGCATGCCGCCTGCGACTGCCGGGAGGATCGTGACGCTGTCGCCGTCGGCGAGCTTGGTGGAGATGCCGTCGAGGAAGCGGACGTCCTCGTCGTTGAGGTAGACGTTCACGAAGCGGCGCAGCTGGTCGCCTTCGACGATGCGCTCCTTGATGCCGCTGTGACGGGTCTCGAGGTCGGCGAAGAGCTCGGCGAGCGTGTCTCCGCTGCCCTCGACGGCCTTGGCTCCGTCGGTGTAGGTGCGGAGGATGGTCGGGATGCGGACCTCGATGGCCATGGCGTGGGCTCCTGTCGGGAGTGTCTGGCGGGGTGCTGAGGGGCGCGCGGCTCTGCCCCCGCGCGAGGGGGTGGTGCTTGCTGGATGCGCTCAGAGCGCAGCAGGGGCCGTACACATCGCGCTGGCGAGGCGGCACAGGTCGACGTGCAGCCGCGCCACGAGCAGCAGCGTGCCCGGCGTCCTGTCGCTCACGTCATGGGGAACCATGGGGTCATCGTATCGATTCCCGGTCCGGATCCCGGAGTGTGATCTCGAATGCTGGACGCCAGCCGCTCAGCATGCGGTCATGAGCGGAGGCCGGAGCGGTTCAGTACGCCTCGACGACCTTGACCTCTTCCTCGGTCACCTCGCCGTCCACGATCGTGAACGAGCGGAACTGGAAGGGGCCCGTGCCGTCCGTGTCCGCGGTGGACACCAGGACATAGTGAGCGCCCGGCTCGTTCGCGTAGCTGATGTCCGTACGGGACGGGTACGCCTCGGTCGCGGTGTGCGAGTGGTAGATGATCACCGGCTCTTCGTCGCGGTCGTCCAGCTCCCGGTAGAGCTTCAGCAGATCCGCCGAGTCGAACTCGTAGAAGGTGGGCGAGCGGGCGGCGTTCAGCATCGGGACGAAGCGCTCTGGGCGGCCGCTGCCCTCGGGTCCGGCGACGACGCCGCACGCCTCGTCGGGGTGGTCGGCGCGGGCATGCTCGACGATCTGGTCGAAGAGGTCTCTGGTGATGGTCAGCATGGGGCTCAGGATAAGCAGACGGGCGGGCCGTACCGAAGACTGGTACGGGCCCGCCCGAATGCCGGGACGTTCTGGGGCAATCAGCGCTTGTTGAAGGCCGCGCCCTCGGGGTTGCGCCGCTTCAGCACCAGATACGAGACGCCGAGGAGCAGCGCCCACAGCGGCGCGCAGTACAGCGAGATCCGCGCGTCCTTGTCGACGCCCATCATCACGATGACCATGCCGATGAAGGCGAGCGCGAACCCGCTGGTGAACGGGGCGCCGGGCGCCTTGAAGGTGGACTGCGGCACCTCGCCGCGGTCGGCCTTGGCGCGGTAGCGGAGCTGGCTGACCAGGATCATGATCCAGGCCCACATGCCGGAGATGGTGGCGAAGGAGACGACGTAGTTGAACGCGTCGCCCGGCCACTGGTAGTTGATCCAGACGCCGACCAGCATCAGCGCCGCGGAGAAGGTGGTGCCGATCAGCGGGGTGCCGCTCTTCGTCAGCCTGGTGAAGGCCCTGGGGCCCTGGCCGTTGAGCGCCAGGTCGCGCAGCATGCGGCCGGTGGAGTACATGCCGGAGTTGCAGGACGAGAGCGCCGCGGTGAGGACGACGAAGTTGACGATCGCCGCTCCGACACCGAGGCCCATCTGCTCGAAGGCGGCCACGAACGGCGAGATGCCCGGCTTGAAGTGGGTCCACGGGACCACCGAGAGGATCATGATCAGCGCGCCGACGTAGAAGACGGCGATACGCCACGGCACGGTGTTGATCGCCTTGGGCAGCGTCTTCTCCGGGTCCTTGGACTCGCCGGCGGTGACGCCGACCAGCTCGACCGCGAGGAAGGCGAACATCACGATCTGCAGCGTCATCAGCGTGCCGCCGATGCCCTTGGGGAAGAAGCCGCCGTCGGACCAGAGATGGGTCACTGACGCGGTGTCACCGGCGTCGGAGAAGCCGAGCGTGAGCACACCGGCGCAGATGAGGATCATGCCGATGATGGCCGTCACCTTGACCATCGAGAACCAGAACTCCAGCTCACCGAAGAGCTTCACGGAGATGAGGTTCGCGCCGTACAGGATGATCGTGAAGACCAGCGCGGAGAGCCACTGCGGAATGTCCCACCAATACGTCATGTAGGTGGCGGCCGCAGTCACCTCGGTGATGCCGGTGACGACCCAGAACAGCCAGTACGTCCAGCCGGTGACAAAGCCCGCGAAGGGGCCGACGAACTCACGCGCGTACTCGGAGAAGGACCCCGAGACCGGGCGGTACATGAGCAGTTCGCCCAGCGCCCGCATGATGAAGAAGATGACCAGGCCCGCGATGGCGTAGGCCAGGATGAGGCTGGGTCCGGCCTTGGAGATGGCCTTGCCCGCGCCCAGGAAGAGGCCGGTGCCGATGGCACCGCCGATCGCGATCATCTGGATCTGCCGGGCGCCCAGTCCGCGCTGGTAGCCCTCGTCCGCGGATGGTTTGCCGTCGTGCTTCTGCTCGACCTGCGCCGAGGTCATGGTGATGCGCCTTTCTCCATGCGATCCCCCCGGACTGAAATGGAGTGCCACCGGCGGTCAGCCGGCCCGAGCGCCCCAGGAGACATGGGTGGCGTCGCCTGCGGTGCGGAAGATTTATCACGGCTGCAACAGCCGTCAGCCACGGCGGTTGTGGCGCACACCACAGGAAGAAGCGGACAAAAATCCACCGGCTTCACAAAGCAAGCAGGAGCGGTGACATGATCGTTATCCGGATTTGAGCGTCCGCTGAGCGAACACTTCAGGACATCAGAGTGTCGACGAGCGTCTCCTGGAGCGCGCCGAGCCAGAGATAGGCCATCACCATCGGCTTGCGCGGATCGGAGTCCGGCAGCCGGTACAGATCCCCGTTCTCGTCGTCGTCACTGACGTCCAGCCGGGTGCCGATGGTCAGCCGCAGATCGTTGAGCGCGCCGAGCCAGTGCGGGCAGTCGTCCGCGCTCACCTTCAGTACGGCTCCGCCCTCGTCGCCCACCGTGAGCGAGTCGAGGCCGCGTACGACCGTGAGCGCGTCGTCGCGCTTGCGGGAGCGCAGATCCTTCTCGGTGAAGCGCCTGAACTCCGAGGAGAGGGCCTGCAGTTCCTCGTCATCGGCGTCGGCGTCGGGTCCCGCGTAGGCATCCGGGAACAGCCTGGCCAGCGCGGGATCGGCGGGAGGTTCGCTCGGACCCACGGCGAACAGCGCGGCCAGCGGGTCCTCGCCCTCGACGGGCTCGTCGCCCGGGCCGATCAGCTCCAGCATCTGCACGGCGAGCGAGCGCAGGATCGAGATCTCGACCTCGTCGAGGGCGACGGCCGCGCCGCCGCCGGGAATCGGCTCGAAGTGTCCCGCCATCAGATTCGGTCCTGGGAGAGCGTCGCCCACAGACCGTAACCATGCATCGCCTGCACGTCGCGCTCCATCTCTTCGCGGCTGCCGCTGGAGACGATGGCGCGCCCCTTGTGATGAACGTCGAGCATCAGCTTGTGCGCCTTGTCCTTGGAGTAGCCGAAGTAGGCCTGGAAGACATAGGTGACATAGCTCATCAGATTGACCGGGTCATTGTGGACGAGCGTCACCCATGGCACGTCGGGCTCGGGGACGGCGAAGGTCTCCTCCGCCGATTCGGGACGTTCGATCTCTGTGGGAGCAACACTCACCTGGTCCATGCTGCCACCCGAGAGGCCTCATCGCACAAACGACTCTCACATCTCGTCACTCTGACGAGATGTGCGCTAGCATCGTGGCCATGGCTGACGTCATGGGTAACGCACGGGACCTGGGGCTGCCGGTCGACGTTCCGTCGACGGCGCTCTTCACCGACCAGTACGAGTTCACGATGCTGCAGGCGGCACTCCGCAGCGGCACCGCCGACCGGCGCTCCGTCTTCGAGGTCTTCACCCGCCGGCTGCCCGACGGCCGGCGCTACGGAGTCGTCGCAGGCACCGGCCGCGTGCTGGACGCCGTGGAGAACTTCCGCTTCGACCCGGACGTGCTCGGCTTTCTGCGCGAGCAGAGCATCGTCGACGAGCCGACGCTTCAGTGGCTGGCCTCGTACCGCTTCAGCGGCGACATCTGGGGCTATCCGGAGGGCGAGGTGTACTTCCCGGGCTCTCCGATCATGCGCGTCGAGGGTTCCTTCGCCGAGTGTGTGCTGCTGGAGACCGTGATCCTGTCGATCCTCAACCACGACTCGGCGATCGCCGCCGCGGCCTCGCGGATCTCGACGGCGGCGGGCGGGCGGCGGCTGATCGAGATGGGCGCGCGGCGTACGCACGAGCTCGCCGCCGTCGCCTCCTCGCGCGCCGCGTACGTCGGCGGCTTCAACTCCACCTCCGACCTGGCGGCCGGCTTCCGTTACGCCATCCCGACCGTCGGCACCAGCGCCCACGCCTTCACGCTGCTGCACGACAGCGAGCGCGACGCCTTCCGGGCCCAGGTCGACTCGCTCGGCCGGGGCACCACGCTGCTGGTCGACACGTACGACGTGGCCGAGGCGGTCCGTACGGCGGTGGAGATCGCGGGCCCGGAGCTCGGGGCCGTCCGGATCGACTCCGGCGACCTGCTGCTGGTCGCGCACCGGGTGCGGCAGCAGCTCGACGAGCTCGGCGCGACGAACACCAAGATCGTGGTCACCTCGGACCTGGACGAGTACGCCATCGCCTCGCTGGCGGCGGCGCCGGTGGACGCGTACGGCGTGGGCACCCAGCTGGTCACCGGCAGCGGGCACCCGACCTGCTCGATGGTCTACAAGCTGGTCGCCCGGGCCGAGTCCGGCGACCCCAAGGCCCCGCTGGTGCCGGTCGCGAAGAAGTCGCTGGGTGCGAAGTCCTCGGTGGGCGGGCGCAAATGGGCCGCCCGCCGGCTGGACGCGGACGGGGTGGCCGAGGCGGAGGTGATCGGCCTCTCCTCGGTGCCGGCCGAACTGGCCGACCGGCAGCTGCTGGTGGAGCTGGTCAAGGGCGGCGAGATCGTCGCGCGTGAATCGCTGGACGCCGCCCGCGAGCGGCATGTGATGGCACGGGCGGGGCTGCCGTTGTCTGCGATGCAGTTGTCCAAAGGGGAACCGGTACTGCCGACGGAGTACGTATGAACCGCGCGTGAAGCACCTCTCCCGCACGGCGGTCCGAGTCTCTAGGCTCGGTACCCCCGATCGTTCTCCGTCCCGCACCCGAATCCGCTAAGGACCCCCGCCATGCACCGCGCCTTGATCGTCGTGGACGTTCAGAACGACTTCTGCGAAGGAGGCAGCCTCGCGTTGGCCGGAGGCGCCGAGGTCGCCGCCGCCATCACGGACCTGATCGGCCAGGCCGCTCCGGCGGGGTACCGCCATGTGGTGGCCACCCGCGACCACCACATCGAGCCCGGGGACCACTTCTCCGAGCGCCCGGACTATGTCCGCAGCTGGCCGCCCCACTGTGTGGCGGGCACGGAGGGCATCGGCTTCCACCCGAACTTCGCGCCGGCGGTGGCGTCGGGCGCGATCGACGCGGTCTTCGACAAGGGTGCGTACGCGGCGGCGTACAGCGGCTTCGAGGGCACGGACGAGAACGGCACGACGCTGGCCCAGTGGCTGCGGGCGCGCGAGGTCTCGGAGGTCGACATAGTCGGCATCGCGACCGACCACTGCGTGCGGGCGACGGCGCTGGACGCGGCGCGGGAGGGCTTCACGACGCATGTGCTGCTGGACCTGACCGCCGGAGTCGCCGAGAAGACGACGGAGGCGGCGCTGGAGGAGCTGCGGGGCGCGGGCGTGGAGCTGTCCGGCAAGCCGGTGGTGTAGCCGCGAGGAGCTCCGCTCCCCGGACCGCCGAGGCACCCGGGGACCGCCAGGGCTTCCTGGACCCGGCCTCCGTGACCGCCTGGACCCGCCTCAGACTCCCCCGGACTCCGTCCGGAGCGATCCCCACGGGCCCGTCTGTCCGCCCGGCTGCTGGAGGATCAGCCGCGCTCCCACGGCCGCGTCGCTCGAGGCCTGCGGCTGCGGCTCTGGGGCCGGGGAGGAGCCATAGGTCCTGGTCCCTCCCGAGGCGCGGAGCAGCGCCCGTATCGGGTGCCAGAGCTCCTGCGCCGGCCCGGCGTCGGTGCGCCAGAGCAGGCCGTCCGGGTGGTGCAGCACCGCCGTGATCTCGTCCGGCGTCGGCGGCTCCGTGTTGCCCCGCAGATAGACCGCCCGCAGCCCCAGATTCCGCAGCCGGGTCAGCGCACGGGCCCGGTTCGCCGCGTGCACCAGAAAGCGAACGGTGCCGCCGTCGGCCGTCGGACTCGGCAGACTGAGTGCGACCACCACGCTGCCGTTCGGCAACTTGCTGAAACCTCCGCCGGGCATGCTGAACCACTCCCCCGTGAGATGGCGTGTCAATAAGGACCTGGTACGACGCACCTAAACACGATCGGCCGCCGCCCGCTAGAGGGCGACGGCCGATCATGCTCTGACCTGCGGTGATACGAATTACTTGGCCGACGGACCAACCTTCACGGTGATCGAGTCGCCATTCAGCGGCTCCTTCACGATGGAGATCTTGGTGTTGGTGTCAGCAACCTTCACACCGGCCGTCGGGTTCTCGGCGTACCAGTACACGCCCTTGCGGTCGTCGAAGACCGAGTTGCCCGGCTGCGGCGCGATCCGCTGTGCGACATCCGCCTTGTGCAGCGTGATGCCGTCGGTCCGCCACAGACTGAACGTCGAGTCGAACGACTGGATCTTGTTCCGCATCAGCGTGCCGTCCGCCCACTTCAGCGGCTTGGCGTGCGCGTCGATCGGCAGGACAAGACCCTGGCCCGGGTGCTGGCTGGTGTTGTTGTCCTTCTGGGAGGTGTCCCAGAGCCAGATCAGCAGGCCGTTCTGGTACGGGTAGTGCTCGACCCACGAGTCCTTCGGCGACTTGAAGCCGAAGTTGTACGGGCCGACCTTGAGGGTCTTGTCGTACGACACGTACTGGCGGTTCTCGGCCAGGTAGTACTGCTCGTACTCCTTGGTGAAGGACTCACCGATGCGCGAGAAGCCCTTCGAGGTCCAGCCCGCGTCGTCGCCCTCGGCGTTGTCGGTGAACAGCGGTGCGCCGTCCGCCACCACGCTCAGGCCGTCGGCCGCGAAGCCCTTGCCGCCCGCGCCGCCGTCCGTCTGGTAGCGGAAGCGGACGTCGACCTTCTTGCCCGCGTACGCGTCCAGCGAGTACACGAGCTTCTTGTACGCGGCCGAAGCACCGGTCAGCGCCGGCTTGTCGCCCGCGTCACGGGTGATCGCCTTGCCGTCGGCCGTGCCGTCCACCGGCGTCCAGTTGGCGCCGCCGTCCGTCGACACCTCGGCGTACAGGTAGTCGTAGTTGGCCTCGATGTCCCACCAGCCCGAAAGCTCCAGGGACGCCTTGGCCTTGCCGGTGAGGTCGACCGGGCGGGACAGCGTGTTCTTGAGGTTGTCGCCCATGTCGCTCCACCACTGCTTGGAGCCCTCGGCGGGCTTCACGACAGTCGTGGTGACCTTCTTCTTCGGCAGTTCGACGACCAGCGCCTGCGGGCGCTTGGTGTTGTACGCCGAAACACCCAGCGTGTGCGTGGAGGCGGTGGCCGCCTTGCCCCGGGTGTAGTTGAGCCAGCCGAGCTGGAGCTTGTCCCAGGCGGTCATGTCGCCCGGCAGGTCTCCGATGGAGTCCTTGCCGTTGCCGAGCCAGGAACCTGCCGACATCAGCGTCCAGAAGCCGGTCGAGTTCTCGCCCTTGCCCGAGGTGTCGTAGTGGTCGGGCAGACCGAGGTCGTGACCGTACTCGTGGGCGAAGACACCGAGGCCGCCGTTCTCGGGCTGCATGGTGTAGTCGCCGACCCAGATGCCGGTGGAGCCGATCTGGGTGCCGCCGGCCTTGTTCTCGGACGGGCCGGTCTTGCCCGCGTCGGTGCCGTAGGCGTACCAGCGGTGCGCCCACAGGGCGTTCTCGCCCTCGGCGCCGCCGCCCGCCGACTCGTCCTCACCGGCGTGGACGATCTGGAAGTGGTCGATGTAGCCGTCGGGCTCGTTGAAGTTGCCGTCGTTGTCGAAGTCGTAGCGGTCCCACTCGTCGTACTTCGACAGGTCCGCCTTGACCTGCGCGTCCGTACGGCCCTTGGCCTTCTGGTCGGCGACCCATGCGGTGACGCCGTCCTTGACCGTGTCCCAGACGTTGGCGCAGTTGGTGTCGCCGCAGTAGTTGGAGCCGTAGCGGGCCTCGTTGTAGTCGACCTTGACCCAGTCGGAGACTCCGCCGTCGACCGAGTAACGGCCGGACGAGGTCTTCTCGTAGTAGGTCTTCAGGGACTCCTTCGGCTTGCCGCTCGCGTCCTTGCCGGTGCCGAAGTAGAGGTCCTGGAAGTGCTGCTGGTTGTAGTCCGCCTGCCAGGCCGTGGAGTTGTCGTTCGCACGGTCGGGCTTGGCGATCTCGTTGTGCTGCGGGCCCGGGGTGCCGCCGTACTTCTTGACGGGGGCCTCGGGTCCTTCGGGGCCGTCCGGGTCGAACATGGTGGTGTCGTCGACCTTGTCGCCGAACTCCACCAGGATCGTGAAGATCTTGTCCGTCTTCTCCCGGCCGAGCTCGACGTACTTCTTGTCGTCGAGCTTCACCACCCGGGACCCGCCGCGCTGCTGCACGTCCGCGTCGCCGGATATGAGCTGTTCCAGCGCGGCTTCGCGCTGCTGGTCCTGCTGCTTGCTGAAGGGGCCCTCGAGATCGTGCTCGACATGGTCCTTCTGCGGGGCCGGGTCACGGCGCTCGATACCGGCCGGCTTCGCGGACTTTCCGTCCTCGGCCTGGGCGCTGCTGAACGCCGATGCCGACGCGGTGGTCGCGGCCAGAGCCACGAGCACCGCGGACGCTCTGATCGTCCGTCGCTTGATGGTCACTTGATGCTGTCCTCCCCCGCGCTCCTTCGCAGCGGACCTATGGGGGTAGTCCGGGCGAGGCAAACGCGTCACAAGTGACGACATTCGACCGGAGTCTCAGAAGAAAAGACAGACCTTGACTTGAACAGGCCAACTGCACTATGCGTGAGCACAGTTCCGCTATCCGGACGAGGAGGAGACCGGACAACAGGCGCATTGATCCGGACAGTTGGTTGGGCGAATGACTCCGTGCGCCCCCCATGCCTCGGCACCGTGGGTTAGGTCACGCTTACGTCTGGTTCCTCCCGGGCATCCACCGTCGTAGAGTCACTTGACAGTGGCACCGCGCTGAGAGACACACCCCGACGTCCCGAGGACGGATACCGTCATGCCGCGTCCGACTGCCGCACAGCTCGCCTACGGTTCGGCCACCGTCGTCTTCTCGACCCTCGCCCTCCTGCTGTTCACCCGCACCACCGAGGGCATCGGAGTCGCCGCCATCGGCGTCGCGTCGATGGCGCTCGGTCTACTGGTGGCGGTTGCCATGCCGTTGAGCAGGAACGCGGCGCGGGCGGCCAGGACGGCAGAGGCGGCCCGCACGGTCCGCAGGGACCACGCTGCCGCCTCCGAGCTGTCCGCCAGGGTGCCCGCGGCCCGCGCTCACGTCGGTGCCGAGACCCGGGTCAGCGAGCACTCACTGCGCCGTTGACACCACCACCGTCTTGCCCGCCTTGTCGTGCAGACCCTGTTTGTACGGCTTGTCGCTCACGATCGTGATGATGATGACGAGCCACCAGATGCAGAAGCAGCAGACGAGTGCGGGCACCCACAGCACGGCGGCGCGCATCAGCGAGGAGCTGGTGTCGGGGGTGCTGCCGTCGTTGAGCATGGCGACCCGCAGCTTCATCCAGCGCTTGCCGAGGGTCTGACCGTTCCGCTTGACCATGATCGTGTCGTAGCCGACGTAGCCGATCAGGGAGAGCAGCGACCAGAGCCACTGCCGGCCCGTGTTCACTTCCTTGGTGATCTCGTCCCAGCTGTCGCCGTCGCCGGTGACGTCCCAGCCGCCGAAGGCGAGCGAGATCAGGAACAGCGGGATGAAGACGATCAGGGCGTCGATGACCCGGGCCAGGAACCGGTTGCCGAAACTCGCCAGTGGCGGCATCCCGGCAAGCGGGTCGGCGCCGCCGTACGAACCGCCGTACGGGTCGCGGTCGTCGTACGGCGGAGGCGTCCCACCCGCACCGCCGTACGGGGAGCCCGGCGGAGGCGGGCCCGGCGGCGGGCCTCCGGAGCCCGGTGGCGGGCCCTGCGGAGGCTCCCCAGGAGGCCCCTGAGGACCGCCTGCCGGCGGCGGCGTGGGCTCCTGCGGCTTCTTCCGGAAGGGGTCGTCCTCGGGCGGCTGGCCGGGCGGCGGCTCGTCGTTGCTCATGGGGGCAGTGCACCGCGCCACGAGTGCCCCCGCAACGGTTCGCGCGCCGTTCGGGGGAACCCGAACGGCGCGCGAAACCCTTGCCGGAGCCGGTCAGCCGATCAGCCGGTGACGAAGGTGCGCGCCGCCTTGTCGTGCCAGCACTGCCGCCACGGCCTGTCGAACAGGCACCACAGCACATTGAGCACGCCGACGGCGAGCAGACCGAGCACTCCGTACACCAGCCAGCGGCGCAGCGCCGCCCCGAACGACGGCGGCTCGTGCGACTCGATGTCCCAGACCTTGAGTCCGCAGAGCTTCTTGCCGAGCGTGCGGCCCCACTTCGCGGTCGGCAGCGCCTCGTACAGCGCGCCGATGACCAGCAGAGCGCCGAGGACGATGCCGAGATGGCCGGCGGTGGTGCCGTCGACCAGCCAGACGGTGACCGTCTCGCCCGACTGCTTCGCCGCCTCGATCTTCTCGTCGATGTGGGCGCGCGCCTGCGAGAGGACCGGCACGGCGACGGCGCCCACGAGCGCGCCGATCAGCACGGAGTCGATCAGCCGGGCCACGAGGCGCTTGCCGAGCCCCGCGGGACGGGCCGCGGCCTGGGCCTGGGCGGCCTGCAGGAACGGGTCGCTGACCGGCGGCTTCCACGGCACGACGGGCGGTTCGGCCTCGCCGGGCTGCGCGAGCCGGTGGACCTGCTGCGCCCAGGACGCGGAGCCGCCGCCGGGACCGTTGGTGACGGGAGCCTGCTGGGCCTGCGCGGGCACCTGGGCCTGCTGGGGCTGGTGCGGCTGGTGCGGCTGAGAAGGAGCCTCGGGCTGCGGACGGCGCTGGGCCGGAGCCTGCGGCTGTGACTGCGCGGGTGCGGCGGGGGCGCCGGACGCGCCCGGAGTCATGGACCGTACGGAGAACGGGTCTTCGGCCTGCTGCCCGGCGGCAGGCGCAGCGCCCCCGGCGCGCAAGGCGCGGATCGTGACGGTGCCGTCGGCGGGCGGCTGGGGCCCGCGGGCCGACGAGTCGGCGGCGGGGTCGGCGGTGCCCGCGCCGGTAGGTGTCGGCAGACCGCGGCGCATCGCGCGGATCGCCACGGTGCCGTCGGTCGGCGGCTCGCCGTCCGAGGCCGGACCCATCGACCGTACGCCGGGCAGCGCGCCGCCCGTCGGGTCGCCGGTCCCGCCCGAAGCTGCGGCTCGCCGTGGGTCGGCGGTCGCACCGGGAGCACCGGAAGCGGCTGCCGGGTCGGGCGTACGCGGGTCCTGTGCGCCGCCCCACGAGACGCGGTTGTCGCGGTCGCCGCCGAAGCCGGTCTGCCGCGCGGTGTCGGCCTGCCAGGCCGTCGCGGGCTCCGGACGCGTCGGCTCGTCGCTCGGATCCTCGTCGATGAAGACCGGGCCGGTCTCCTCAACGGCGGGCGTGGCAGGGGCCGATGCGGCACTCTGCGCGGACGCGTCCGCCGGTCCTGGCGCGATGGGCATCGCCTCGCCAGTCCTGGGCGCTGGACGGCTCGTGCCGGGCACCCAGGCCGCGCCGTTCCAGTACCGGACATATCCGGGGATGGACGGATCGGGGTAGTAGCCGGGCGTGGGGCTGCCGTCGCCGGTGGCCGGGGTGGGGGCGCTCATCACCGTGGTCCCGTATCTCCTCGAGAGCCTCAATTCAAGGGTCCACATCTATCAGACCCTTGAGCGCCGCTGGGCCGGTCCCGGTGTAACGACCACTATCCGGTCACATCCCGATCACAGAAAGTTATCGCCGAAAGTCGCGTCATAACCGCGTGCGACCCCGCTCTCACCTTGCAGGGCCCGCCCCAGGCGGCCCGTACAGGCCCTGTACAAGGAAGGAAGCACTGTCATGCACACCGTGGTGGAACGCGAAGCAGAGCTGAAACTCGTGCTGTCGCCGGAGCGCAGCATCCCCGTCCCGGCCCGGCTGACCTACCGCACGGCCGACCCGTACGCCGTGCACATCACCTTTCACGTCGGCTCGGACCACCCCGTCAACTGGACCTTCGCCCGCGAACTGCTGGTCGAGGGGGTGTTCCGGCCGTGCGGCCACGGCGATGTCCGGATCTGGCCGACCAAGGTCAACGGCCGCAGCGTCGTGCTGATGGCGCTGAGTTCGCCCGAGGGCGACGCGCTGCTCGAGGCGTCCGCCGCGGTGGTCTCGGCCTGGCTGGAGAGAACGCTGCGGGTGGTCCCTCCGGGCTCTGAGACGGAGCAGCTCGGGATCGACGACGGCCTCGCCGAGCTGCTGACCCCTACTCCGGCCGACGACCTGTGGCTGAAGGACCCTTGGCCCTCGGACGAGTCGCAGAACGGGGACGCCTGATCGGCGCGGGGTCGATCGCCGGGTTGATGGACGGATTGATCGACGGGTTATTCGATCACGTACGTGTGGGTGATGAACTCCAGCGAGTGCCCGTCCGGATCGTCGACGTAGACGCCGCGGCCGCCGAAGTGATGGTTGATCTTCTGGGGCTGCTGGTGCATCGGATCGGCCCAGTACGGCAGTTCACGCTCGGTTATCCGGCCGAAGATCTCGTCGAACTCCTCCTCCGAGACCAGGAAAGCGAGGTGCTGAGAGGTGATGTCGCGGCGCTCGTCGAGGTAGTCGAGAGTGACGCCGCCCGCCAGCGGCAGGCTTGCGAACGGGCCGAAAGGCCTGGGCTCCGGCTCGCCGATCAGCTCGGCGAGGAAGCGTGCTCCTGCCCAGCGGTCGCGGCTGTGGACGATGGTGTGGTCAAGACGTGCCGGCACGGCTCCTCCTTCATCGGTACTTTCACGCTATGCGGGGAAGCCGTGCGCGGACCATCGGGCATTCGCCTTAGGGCTCCGGGACCAGCCTTGAGCAGGGCCAATGGCTCAGAAGAGCTTGCCGGGGTTGAGGATGCCGAGCGGGTCGAAGGTCTGCTTGATGCCGCGCTGCATCTCCACGCCGACCGGGCCCAGTTCGCGTGCCAGCCACTCCTTCTTGAGCACGCCGACACCGTGTTCTCCGGTGATCGTGCCGCCCAGCTCCAGGCCGAGCGCCATGATCTCGTCGAAGGACTCACGGGCACGGCGCGATTCGTCCGGATCCGAGTGGTCGAAGCAGACGACGGGATGGGTGTTGCCGTCGCCCGCGTGCGCGCAGACGCCGATGGTCAGGTCGTACTTCTCCGCGACGGCGGCCGTGCCCTCGATCATCGCGCCGAGCTTCGAGCGCGGTACGCAGACGTCGTCGATCATCGTGGCCGACTTCACGGTCTCCAGCGCGGTGAGCGACAGCCTGCGCGCCTGCAGCAGGAGTTCGGACTCCGCGACGGTGTCGGCAGGGACGACCTCGGTCGCGCCCGCCGCGCTGCACAGCTCGCCGACGGCGGCCAGATCGGCGGCCGGGTCCGGGGTGTCGAAGGCGGCCAGCAGCAGGGCCTCGGTGGTGCCCGGCAGGCCCATGTTCGCCATGGCGTTGACGGCCTGGATGGTCGTACGGTCCATCAGCTCCAGCAGCGACGGGGTGTGGCCGCGCTCCATGATCGCGCAGACGGCCTCGCAGGCAGCGGCGGCCGATTCGAACTCCGCCGCGAGCACCAGCTGCGCGGGCGGCTGCGGCCGTAGCGCCAGCACGGCCTTGACAACGATGCCGAGGCTGCCCTCCGAGCCGACGAACAGCCGTGTGAGGTCGTATCCGGCGACGCCCTTGGCGGTGCGGCGGCCCGTGTTCAGCAGCCGGCCGTCGGCGAGCACGACCTCCAGGCCGAGGACGTACTCCGCGGTCACGCCGTACTTCACGCAGCACAGTCCGCCGGACGCGGTGCCGATGTTCCCGCCGATGGTGCACATCTCCCAGCTGGACGGGTCCGGCGGGTAGTAGAGCCCGTGTTCGTTGACCGCGCGGGACAGCACGGCGTTGACCACGCCCGGTTCGACGACGGCGATCCGGTCGACCGGGCTGATCTCCAGGATCCGGTCCATCTTCGTCAGCGACAGGACGATGCAGCCGTCGGAGGCGTTGGCGGCGCCGGACAGTCCGGTGCGGGCGCCCTGCGGGACGACCGGGACACGCAGCGCGGTCGCGGTGCGCATGACGTGCTGCACCTGCTCGACCGTGCGCGGCAGCACGACGACGGCTGGAGTGCCCGCCTCGCAGAAGCTCGCCATGTCGTGTCCGTAGGAGGCCGTGACGTCCGGGTCGGTGATCAGGGCTTCGGCAGGCAGGCCGGATCGCAGCCGCTCGAGAAGATCGTCCATGAGCCCAGCCTCGCACCAGGGGCCATCGGTGTGAACCCGTCTGCGATCCGCATCGCAGGGCCGGGCGCATTCTTCGTATTGACTGCCCGCTGACGCACAGTGAGCGCCATGAACAGCGAACACGTGAAGAACGCCGCGATCAGCACGCTGGCCGCCGCGACGCTGGTCACCGGGGTGATCGTGCTCGCACCCGGCTGGGGCGAGCACGGGCCGCGGCCCGCGGCGGGAGCGGCGGCCCGGGCGCAGGCGGCGGCGGGCGCGGGCGCGCCGGCGGCGCTGACGGATCTGATCGCGCTCATCGACGAGCGGGAGCGCCATCTCGCGGCCCATCCGCGGGACGAGGAGTCATGGGCGGTGCTCGGGTCGGCGTATGTGGAGCGCGGCACCCGGCTGGCGGACTGGGCCTCCTACCAGAAGGCGGAGCACGCGCTGCGGCGCTCGCTGGAGGTGCTGCCGGGCGAGCAGGGCAATGTGGAGGCACTGCTCGGGCTCGCGGCGCTGGCCAACGCGCGGCACGACTACACCTGGGCCCGCACCTGGGCCGAGCGTGCGGCCAAGCTCCGGCCGAAGCGGTGGACGGCGTATCCCGTGCTGATCGACGCGTACACCGGACTCGGCGACTACAAGGCGATCGGCCCGGCGATGGACCGGATGCTGGAGCTGCACTCGGGCGCGCAGGCGCTCGGCCGCGCGTCCCAGGTCTACCGCAACCGCGGCTGGCGCGAGGACGCGGCGGCACTGGCGCACGACGCGGTCGGCAGCGCCGGCGGGCCCGCGGAGAAGGCGGCCGCGCTGCACCGGCTCGGCGATCTGTCCTGGGAGCGCGGCGAACCGCTGGAGGCGGTCGGCCACTACGACCTGGCGCTGAAGCTGGTACCCGCCCACCATCCGGCGCTGGCCTCGCGCGGCCGTGCGCTGGCGGCTCTGGGCCGTACGGACGAGGCGTTCCGTGACTACGTGTCGGCGCTGGAGAAGGCACCGCTGCCCGAATACGCCCTGGAGGCGGGCGAGTTGTCCGAGTCGCTGGGGCTGAACGGGGACGCCGCTGCCCAGTACGCGGTGCTGCGCACATCGGCGGCGCGCGCCGGATCGCACGGCGTCAACGAGGAGCTGGTGCTCGGTCTGTACGAGGCCGACCACGGGGACCCGGCGGCGGCCGTGCGGCGGCTGCAGGGCGAGTGGGACCACGGGCGGCGGAGCATTCAGCTGGCGGACGCGCTGGGCTGGGCACTGTTCCGTTCGGGCAGGCCGAAGGACGCGCTGCCGTACGCGAAGCGGGCGACGGAGGAGGGTCTGCGCAGCGCGCTGTTCACATACCACCGCGGCGAGATCGAGCGTTCGCTGGATCTGCGGGGACCGGCGCGCAGGCATCTCGCGGAGGCGCTGCGGATCAACCCGTACTTCTCGCCGGTGCTGGCGCCGGTGGCGGCGGTGTCACTGGCGGCGGTGGGCGAGCCGGAGGAGGGCGGGCCGGAGGAGGGCGGGCCGAAGAAGGTGACGGGCGATGCGTACGTGCCGCCCGCTCCGAGCCCGAGTACGAGTACGAGTACGAGCCCGAGCCCCAGCACGAGCCCCAGCACGACGTCGGGTCCAAGTCCGTCGCAGACTCCGGCTCCGAGTGCGACGGCGAGCTCGACGCCGACGCCTTCGCCCTCGGCTCCGAGCCCGGCCAAGACGTCGTCCGTCAGCGCAGAGCCGCGTAGACGATGAGGTTGTCCACCGGGTGGCCCTGCGCGTCGAATTCGCCGTCGCAGGTGATCAGACGCAGCTCGCGGCCGTTCGTCGGACCGTAGACCTTCTCGGTGGGAAAGGCCTTCTTGCTGACCGTCTCGGTGCCGGTGACGGTGAAGTGGGCGGTGGAGCCGCGGGAGTTGCGTACGGCGATGTCCGCGCCCTTGGCGAGCTTCCCGAGGTCGTGGAAGACGGCCCTGCCGAAGCGCGTGTCGTTGTGCCCGATGATCACCGCGGCACCGCGCTCTCCCGGGATCGCCGCGCCCGTGTACCAGCCGGCCGTCATGCCCTGGTCCGCCGGCGGGACCTCGACGGTGCCGTCCTTGTTGAGCCCCAGCGGCATCAGCGAACTGGCCACGCCTATCGAGGAGATGGTGACGTGGGCCGGGTCCGCGGGAGTTTCGGTACTGGGAGTGGTGACCGGCTTGGTCGGGCGGGCGGCCGGTGGTTCCGCGGTGGCGTCGGCCGAGCAGCCCGTGCCGGCGGCGAGGACGACGAGGAGGACGGCAGGGACGAGACGGCGCATCGATGCTCCAGGAGCGGGACTTGGGGCCGTGGGGGGGGGGGGGGGGGGGGGGGGGGGCGGGGGGGGGGGGGGGGGGGGGGGGGGGGGCGGGGGGGGGGGGGGGGGGACGCGGCGA
>NZ_JBIRTX010000009.1:176649-305433 GCF_044334895.1 Streptomyces sp. NPDC020681
CGGGGGGCGGGCGCCCCCCCCGCCGGGGCGGGGGGCTGGTCGGCGGGGGTGCCGGCGTGGGACGCCCGGGCGATCGGTGGCCCGGGGGGGGGGTTTGGGGGCGGGGGCGCCCCGTGGGGGGGCCCCCCACGGAGCGGGTGGGTCAGCCGTTGCCGTGCGCACGGCGGCGCACCACGACGGTGCCCGCGCCCGCGAGCAGCGCGACGGCGACGGCCGACCCGGCGAGCGCGGTGCTGCCGCCGTTCTCGCCGGCCGGCCGCTCGCCTGCGGCGACGCCACCGCGCGGGGTGCGCGTGACGCGGTCCCGGGCCGGGGCCGGGGTCGGCTTGTCGCCCGCGGCCACGCCGCCGCGCGGCGTGCGCGTGACCCGCTCCGACGAGTCGCCGGAGTCGCCGCGTACGGGCTCCGGCGTCCGCTCCGCCGGCGCGGAGGGTCGGGGCGTCGGGTCGGAGGCGGACGCCGAAGCGACCGGGACGAGCACCGTGGCGGCTGCCACGGTGGCGACGGTGAGGGCGCGCAGGGACAGACGGTGGTACATGGGGATGTGCTCCATTCCAGCGGAAGTCAGGTGACCGCAGGCTGGCCTGAAGTTGTGAAGAAGCTGTCAGATCGCTGTGGGCTTCGTATCAGCGTTCATCGCGGCCCCCGGCTCGGGCCCGGCCGCCGGGATCCGCAGCGCGAAGACCGACCCCTCGCCCGCCGTGCTCGCCGCGTCCGCCGAACCGCCGTGGGTCTCGGCCAGTTTGCGCACGATCGACAGACCGAGTCCGCTGCCTCCTGTGCGGCGGCTGCGTGATTTCTCCGCGCGCCAGAAGCGGTCGAAGACGTGCGGCAGGTCGTCGGCCGGGATCCCGCTGCCGGTGTCGGCGACCTCCACGACCGCCAGGTCCCCGTCGGCGTACGCGCGCAGTGTGACCGTGCCGCCTTGCGGTGTGTGGCGTACGGCGTTGGAGACGAGGTTGCCGACGGCCTGCCGCAGCCGCACCGGATCCGCGATCAGATCCACGGCCGCGGCAGGGGCATCGGCGGCGGAGACCTTCAGCGTGACACCCGCCGTGTCCGCTCCGGCCTGGTGCGCCGCCGCGACCTGGGCGAGGAGTTCGTCGATCCGTACCGCTTCGAGGTGCAGCCGCAGCGCGCCCGCGTCGGCCTCGGCCAGGTCCTGGAGGTCGTCGATGATGTGCTGCAACTGCACGGCCTCCTCCAGCAGCGAGGAGACGAAGGCGGGGTCGGGGTCGGCGAGTCCGTCCTGGGCCGCCTCCAGCCAGCCGCGGATATTGCTCAGCGGGGTGCGCAGTTCGTGCGCGACATCGCTGACCATGGCCCGGCGCTGGACCTCCAGCCGGGCCCGGTGCGCGGACATGTCGTTGAACGCGGCGGCCAGCCGGCCGATCTCGTTGTCCGCGGTGACCGGGACGGGTGCCGAGGTCTCGCCGTCCTTCATCCGCTGCGCGGCGCCGGTGAGCGCGTGCAGCGGCCGTACGAGGCGGGTGGCGGCGAGCACGGAAGCGCCGACGGTGAGCGCGAGGACGAGCGCCGCGACGCCCGCGATACGGGCGGTGTTGCCCGGCGACAGGTCGAAACCGGGGACGGTCGTGCCGTCGGGGTCGGCGATGAACAGCAGCGCGGGCGACGAGACGTACGAACCGAGCTGTTCCCGGCGGGCGGTGCCCACACAGGACGCGACGGCCCGGTCCTCGGCGCTGCCGGCCGGGCCGCGCACGATCGGCGCGGCCGGGATCGGGCGCGGCTCGCCGCTGCTGTCCGGCGCGGGGTATCTCGTCCAGGACAGGTCCAGGCTGAGCCGTACGCCCGCCTTGCCCTGGCGCTTCAGGCAGGCATCGGCCAACTGGTTGAGCGCGGTGAGCGCCTTGGTCTCGGTCGCGGTGGGCCGGTCCAGCGCGTCGAGCGAGCAGCGAGTGCCTTCGATGCGGTCGATGTCATTGCCGACGACCTGGATGCGCGGGCGTCCGCCGGGACTGTCGAGGATGTCGGCGGCGAGGCCGTACTGGCGCAGGCAGTCCACGGTCCGGTCGGCCGAGGTCCGCAGCTGTGTGCGTTCGGCCGACGGCAGCCGGAACGGCCCGACCGCGCGCGGGTCGATGCGGTCCGTGTCACCCTCGACCTGCTGCGCGCCGGGTGTGAGAGCGGTGTCGGCGGACAGCGGGTCGACGACCGCCGAGGCCTTCGCGGGCAGCGCCGGCGGCGACTTCTGGGTGGCGGAGTCGGCGATCGGCTCCCGCCGCTGGGTGGTGAGCGTGATCCGCCGCCCGTACTGGCGGGCCAGGTCGGCCACGGTCTTCTCGACGCCGTCCCACTGCGGACGGGTCGCCGCATGGCCGAGCAGCGTGTGGTAGATCCGGGCGTCGTCGGTGAGGTTCTGGCCCTGCTCCTGCTTGATCGCGCCGGATGTGGTCTGCACGGCCAGCCAGGCCGTCGCCGCCACCGAGCACGCGGCCACCAGCGCGGACACGGCGAGCAGCCGGCCCAGCAGGCTCTTGCGCAGCGGCAGCCGCCGGCCCTCACGAGGCGGGCCCTGCCGACGCCGGCCCTCAGCCACGGCCGGCGCTCTTCGCCTTCGCCGGGTCCGCCAGTTTGTAGCCGACGCCGAAGACCGTGAGCAGCCGGGCGGGCCGCCGCGGCGCCGGCTCGATCTTCTTGCGCAGATTCATGATGTGCACATCGACGGTGCGGTGGGATATGTAGCGGTCGAAGCCGTGCAGTTCCTCGAGCAGCTGCTGCCGGGTGAAGACCCGGTCGGGCTCGGCGGCCATCGCGGCGAGGATGCGGAACTCGCCCGGCGTGCACTCGACCTGGTCACCGTCGACGCGCACCTCGTGCCGGTCCGGGTCGACGGCGAGAGTGCCGACCGACAGCACCCGGTCGGCGGGCGGGCCCAGCCGGGTGCGGCGCAGCAGCGTGCGGACCCGGGCCATCAACTCCCGTGGGCTGTACGGCTTGGTCATGTAGTCGTCCGCGCCGAGGTCGAGACCGAGCAGCAGATCGTCCTCCGTACTGCGGGCCGTCAGCATCAGCACCGGCAGCTCCCGGGCCTCGGCCCGCAGCACGCGCAGCACGTCCAGGCCGTCGGCGCGGGGCATCATCACATCGAGGACGAGCAGGTCGGGAGGCCGCCGGCGGACGGACTCGATGGCCGCTCTGCCGTCCCGTACGAGCGTGACGGCATGGCCCTCCCGTTCCAGATAACGGCGGACCAGCTCGGCCTGCTTCTCGTCGTCCTCGGCGACCATCACATGTGCGCACACGCCGCCGATCGTAAACACCCGTGCGGCCCCGCGGATCAGGATCCGTGGGGCCGCAGTCGCTCAGCAGCTGCTCAGCAGAGGCGGGTTACAGGTTTCCGCGCTTCTCCTGCTCGCGCTCGATCGCCTCGAAGAGCGCCTTGAAGTTGCCCTTGCCGAAGCCCATCGAGCCGTGCCGCTCGATCATCTCGAAGAAGACCGTCGGCCGGTCCTGCACCGGCTTGGTGAAGATCTGCAGCAGATAGCCGTCCTCGTCGCGGTCGACGAGGATCTTCAGCTCGCGCAGCGTCTCGACCGGCACGCGGGTCTCGCCGGCCCACTCGCCGAGGGTGTCGTAGTACGAGTCGGGCGTGTCCAGGAACTGAACTCCCGCCGCCCGCATGGCGCGTACCGTCGCCACGATGTCGTTCGTGGCGAGCGCGATGTGCTGGACTCCGGCGCCGCCGTAGAACTCGAGGTACTCGTCGATCTGCGACTTCTTCTTCGCGATCGCGGGCTCGTTGATCGGGAACTTCACCTTGAGCGTGCCGTCGGCCACGACCTTCGACATCAGCGCGGAGTACTCGGTGGCGATGTCGTCGCCCACGAACTCCTTCATGTTGGTGAAGCCCATGACCTTGTTGTAGAAGGCCACCCACTCGTTCATCTTGCCGAGCTCGACATTGCCGACGCAGTGGTCGATGGCCTGGAAGGTGCGCTTGGCCGGCGGCTCGACCATCGGGGCGACGGCGACGAAGCCCGGCAGGTAGGGACCGTCGTAGCCGGAGCGGTCGACCAGCGTGTGACGGGTCTTGCCGTACGTCGCGATGGCGGCCAGCACCACGGTGCCGTGCTCGTCCTTGAGCTCGTACGGTTCGGTGATGCCGCGGGCGCCGTGCTCGGTGGCGTACTTGTACGCGGCGCGCGCGTCCGGCACCTCGATGGCCAGGTCGACGACGCCGTCGCCGTGCTCGGCGACATGGCCGGCGAGGAACTGGCCCCAGTCCGTGGACTGCTTGATGACGGAGGTGAGGACGAAGCGCGCGGCTCCGTTCTCCAGCACGTAACTCGCGGTCTCGCGGCTGCCGTTCTCCGGTCCGGAGTAGGCGACGAGCTTCATGCCGAAGGCCGTGGAGTAGAAGTGCGCGGCCTGCTTGGCGTTGCCGACGGCGAAGACGACCGCGTCCATTCCCTTGACCGGGAAGGGGTCGGCCTTGCGCGCGGTGTTGGGGGTGTGATCGATGGTCTCAGTCATAGCCGCAGGCTCCACCCGATCCACAAGGTGCGCAACAGTTCGCAATTCCTCTGGGCAATCTGTACAGCCTTGGAGCACCATGGAGGGGACATCTGTACAGGATGACCACTCGGGAGAGGCAATGGCGATCGATCATCTGGACGGCCGGCTCATCGTCCTGCTGGCGCGCGAGCCGCGGATCGGCGTGCTGGAGGCCTCCCGCCGGCTCGGCGTGGCCCGCGGCACCGTCCAGGCGCGGCTCGACCGCCTTCAGTCCAATGGAGTCATCCGCGGTTTCGGGCCGAATGTCGACCCGGCGGCGCTCGGCTATCCCGTCACCGCCTTCGCGACCCTGGAGATCAAGCAGGGACAAGGCGCGGACGTGCGGGCCCATTTGGCCACCGTGCCCGAGGTGCTCGAACTGCACACGACCACCGGGCACGGGGACATGCTCTGCCGTCTGGTGGCCCGCTCCAACGCCGATCTCCAGCGGGTGATCGACCGGGTTGTCGGTTTTGATGGCATTGTGCGGGCCTCCACCGCCATCGTCATGGAGAATCCCGTGCCCTTGCGGATCATCCCGCTGGTGGAGCAGGCTGCGGAGGACGAAGACGGCTGAGGTGACGCGGCGTGAGCTTCTGGGAGTATGTCGGCAACCGGCACCAGCAACTGCTCACCGACGCCTACCAGCACGCCAGCGCCGTCCTCCAGTGCATGCTGATCGCCACCCTGCTCGGCGTCCTCATCGGCGTGCTGACGTACCGCCGCAGCTGGGCCGGGAACCTCGCCATCACCAGCACGGCCGCCTTCCTCACCATCCCCTCCCTCGCACTCATCGGTCTGCTGATCCCGGCGGTCGGACTCGGCGTGGCGCCGACGGTCATCGCTCTGACGCTGTACGGACTGCTGCCGATCGTGCGCAACTCCATCGTCGGGCTGCGCGGTGTGGACCCCTCGCTGGTGGACGCGGCCACGGGCATCGGCATGTCCCGCACCGCACGGCTCCTGCGCGTCGAGCTGCCGCTCGCCTGGCCGCCGATCCTCACCGGGATCCGGGTCGCCACGCAGATGCTGATGGGGATCGCCGCCATTGCCGCGTACGCCTCCGGGCCCGGTCTCGGCAACGAGATCTTCCGCGGCATCGCCTCGCTCGGCAGCGCCAACGCGATCAACCAGGTCCTCTCCGGCACGCTCGGAATCGTCATTCTCGCGCTGCTCTTCGACGCCGGGTACGTCCTGCTCGGACGGCTGACCATCTCGAGGGGGATCCGTGCCTGAGAACGCCGCCTCGCCCCGGAACACCGCCTCCTCGGCCACTGTCCGGGCCGGAGCCGCTGTCCAGTCCGGGGCCACCATCCAGCTGGAGAACCTCACCAAGCGCTATCCGGGCAGCGCCAACCCCGCGGTGGACAATGTCTCGCTGGAGATCAAGGCCGGCGAGACGGTGATCTTCGTGGGCCCGTCCGGCTGCGGGAATCCAGCGGCGCGACCAGCTACCACCTGCGCCAGCTCGCCGCGCACGGCTTCGTCGAGGACGCCCCGGAGCGCGGCAAGGGCCGGGAGCGCTGGTGGAAGGCCGCGGAGGAGGGGACGAGCATGGACGACTCCCTGTTCGACGACCCCGATCCGGCGGTGCGCGGGGCGGCGGACCTCTTCCTGCACGAGGTCGCCACGCTCCACACCCAGGAGGTCGGCACCTGGCTCGGCACCTCGCGCGAGTGGCCCGAGGCCTGGCGCCGCAGCTCGGAAATCAGCGACTTCACGCTGCGGCTGACTCCGGAGCAGGCCCATGAGCTCAACCAGAAGGTCCACGAACTGATCGAGAGCTACCGGGACTCGACGCCTCGCCCCGAGTCCGAGGACGTCGCCCAGGTCCGTATGCATCTCCATTCCTTCCCGCGCGCCACCGGCTGAGAGGACAACGCCGTGGATCCCACCATCCATCTGCTGCTGCACTCCATACGCGCCGCCGAACTGCGACGCGAGGCCGCCGGGTACGCGATGCGCCCTCGCCGTCCCCCGATCCGTACGCAACTGGGCTGGAGACTCGTCGAGTTGGAACTCCGGCTCGTACAGCAGCGGCCTGCGCAGACGGCGCGCACCGCGTGAAGGCGCAGGCCGGACGCGGGCCGCTGGCGAGTGTGCTGGCCGCCAACGCCGTGTCCATCACCGGGAATTCGCTCACGCTGGTCGGCGTGCCGTGGTTCGCGCTGGAGACCACGGGCAGTCCCGCCAAGGCCGGTCTTGTCGCCTTCTGCGCCACCCTGCCGGTCGTCGTCTCCGCGATCGCCGGCGGCCCGGTCATCGACCGGATCGGCCGCCGCCGGGTCAGCATCGGCTCCGACCTCGTCTGCGCGCTGGCCGTCGCCGCGATCCCGCTGCTGCACTACGCGGGCGTGCTGGCGTTCTGGATGCTGTGCGCGCTGATGGCCGTCACGGGCCTCTTCCACGCGCCCGGCGAGACCGCGCGCGCCGTCCTCATTCCCGACCTCGCGAAGGCGGCGGGCACACCACTCTCCCGGGCCGCGAGCCTCTTCGACGCGGTCTCGCGCGGAGCCCGGATGGCCGGGGCGGCGCTCGCGGGCCTGCTGATCGCGTTCACCGGCGCGGAGGCGGTGCTGCTGCTGGACGCCGCGACCTTCGGCGGCTCCGCGCTGCTGATCCTCGCGGGGTTACGGAGCCTGAGCGCGGGCGATCCACGGCAGAGCCCGCGCTCCCCGTACCGGGCCGAACTGCGCGAGGGCTGCGCCTTCCTGCTGCGCAGCAGGCTCCTCCTGGCGATCGTGCTGATGGTGATGCTCACCAACGGCCTCGACCAGGGCTGGAACGCGGTGCTCCTGCCGGTTCACGCCAAGGAGAACCTCGGCGGCGCGGGCCATCTCGGCCTGCTGGTAGCGGTGATGGCGGGCTGCGCACTGCTCGGCGCGCTGCTGTACGGCGCGGTCGGGCACCGTTTTCCGCGGCGGGCGCTGTTCACGGTCGCGTTCCTGCTGGCCGGGATGCCGCGGTTCGTGGTGGCGGCGTTCACCGACGGCACGGCGCCGCTGGCCGCGACGATGGCGGTGGCGGGACTCGGGGCCGGGATGCTCAACCCGATCCTGACCACGATCATCTTCGAACGGATCCCGGACGAACTCCGCAGCCGGGTCACGGGCGTGACCACCGCCGGAGTTCTTCTGACGTCACCGCTCGGCGGCCTCGCCGCGGGCTACCTCGTGGAACGGACGGACCTGACGGCGGCACTGCTGGCACTCGGCGGACTGTACTTCGCGGCGACACTCGCACCGGCGGTCTTCCCGAGCTGGCGCGACATGGACACGGCTCCGGCCACCGGGCACAAGGCAGGGCCAGGAACAGGGACAGGGACAGGACCCAGGAATCCTGAGGGCCCCGAGGACCTCAACAGGCGGGAACCTTCCCGCCCCTCTCCAGAGCCCGAAGCGAGTCCACCGCACCCTTCAGGGTCGTGACCGGAATCAGCCGCAGTCCGTCCGGCAGCTCGGCCTGCGCGTCCGAGCACTCGCCCTTCGGCACCAGGAACACGGTCGCCCCGTCCCGCTTGGCCGCCTGAGTCTTCAGCGAGACGCCCCCGACCGCGCCGACCTCACCGTCCGCGCTGATCGTTCCCGTACCGGCAATGTCACGGCCGCCGGTGAGATCGCCGCCCGCACCGTCGCCGTCGAGCTTGTCGACGATCCCGAGCGAGAAGAGCAGCCCGGCGCTCGGCCCGCCGATGTCGGCGAGCTGCAGGTCGACCTTCACCTTCGCCGGGTCCTCGTCGAGATAGGCGAGCGCGGCCATGGTCGCGTCGTCCTGCGACTCCTCCATGTCCTCGAGGTTGGCCCGGGAGACTTCCTCTTCGGACTTGCCGGGCGGATAGACGGAGTCGACGGGCATGACGGCCTTGTCGGTCTGGAACCAGGCGTCGACGACATCCCCGAGAGACACATCGGCGGACGGCCCCGTCGCGACGATGGTCGTCATCCGCAGGGCGCCCTCGGTCTTCCGGGTCGGCGCACCGCTGATGGTGATGACGGGAGTGCCCTGGTCGTCCCCGAGCACATTCGCGGTCGTACCGGGCTGCGCGAGCACGTACGGCAGCGGCGCGAACCCGGCGACGGCGAAGAGCGCGACGATCGGAAGCGCGCAGAGGATGAGGGCGCGGGTACGCGTGAGACTGGAGAGCACGGGGTCAATGTATCGGGGCGGGGTACGCACACGACCAGCCCGGCCCCGGCTCCCGCGCTACTGGTGCGCGACCTCACAGAGCACGCACGGGACCGGCCCCGGCTCCCGCGACTACCGAAGCGCGTCCGCGACCTCTCGGGCCGCGTCGACGACCCTCGGGCCGACCCGCTCCGGGACCGAGTCCGCCAGCATCACCACACCCACGCTGCCCTCGATCCCCGTCACCCCCACCAGCGGCGCCGCCGCCCCACTCGCGCCCGCCTCCAGCTCGCCGTGCGTCAGCGTGTAGCCGGGGTCGTTCGCCTGCCCCTGCCGCGCCGCCAGGATCGCTCTGCCCGCGGCCCCGCGGTCCAGCGGGTGCCGGAACCCGGCCCGGTACGCGACGTGGTAATCCGTCCACGTCGGCTCGACGACCGCGACGGCCAGCGCCTCCGCACCGTCGACCAGCGTCAGATGCGCGGTCGCGCCTATGTCCTCCGCGAGCGCCCGCAGCGCGGGCATCGCGGCTTCCCGCACCAGCGGATGCACCTGCCGGCCGAGGCGCAGCACGCCGAGGCCGACCCTGGCGCGGCCGCCGAGGTCACGTCGTACGAGCGCATGCTGCTCCAGCGTGGCGAGCAGCCGGTAGACGACCGTGCGATTGACACCGAGTTTGTTGGACAGCTCGGTGACGGTCAGCCCGTGGTCGGTGTCCGCGAGCAGCTTGAGGACACGTAGTCCCCGGTCGAGCGTCTGGGAGGTCTCCGCGGTCACGACGCCCTCTCCTTCGGAGTGAGTGACGGCGGTCCTCACACGGCAATCGCGACACCGGTCCCGTCGGCGTCGCACCCAGAGGCCGCCGGCAGGCCATGGCACACCGACTGCGCTCCGCGGCGGCGCTGCCACGGGGCGTTTGCAATGCCGGGGACAGTAGCGACCTGGTTCGCTCAGCGGAAGCCCTCGTCCAGAATCCGGGCGCGGCGGGGCGCGGTACGACCGCTTGATCCGCATTTCGCCGTCAAAGCGACACCATGACCGCATGACCGCAGCGCGGTCCGTACGCCGGCCTCACCCGAGACCGGACGTCACCGCATCCGCGTCGCCCACTCCTGCACCTTCTTGATCCGCTCCCGGATCTGCCCCGCGGTCGCCTCCGCGCTCGGCGGCCCGCCGCACACCCGCCGCAGCTCCGTGTGCACCACCCCGTGCGGCTTCCCGCTCTGGTGGACGTACGCCCCCACCATCGTGTTGAGCTGCTTTCGCAGCTCCAGCAGCTCCTTGTGCGAGACGACCGGCCGCCGCTCGGCCGGCAGCTCCAGCAGATCCGCTTCCTCGTCCGGCTTCTTGCGGCTGTGCGCGATCTGCCGCGCCTGCCGCTTCTGCAGCAGCAGCTGCACCTGGTCGGGTTCGAGGAGCCCGGGGATGCCGAGGTAGTCCTGCTCCTCCGCACTGCCGGGGTGCGCCTGCATGCCGAACTCGGCGCCGTTGTACATCACCCGGTCGAAGACGGCGTCGGACTCCAGCGCCTCGAAGGGCAGCATGTCCTGCTCGCCGGTGTCCTCGTCCTGCTGCTTCTCGGCCTCGGCGAGTTCCTTCTCCGACTCCGCGTACGGGTCTTCCTCGCCGTCCTTCTTCGGCTTGTCGAGCACATGGTCGCGCTCGACCTCCATCTCGTTGGCGAAGCCGAGGAGATTGGGGATGGTGGGCAGGAAGACGGACGCGGTCTCGCCGCGCCGCCGGGACCGTACGAAACGACCGACGGCCTGCGCGAAGAACAGCGGCGTCGAAATGGTCGTCGCATAGACACCGACGGCGAGCCGCGGCACGTCAACGCCTTCGGACACCATGCGTACGGCGACCATCCACCGGTCGTCGCCCTCGCTGAACTCGTCGATCCGCTTGGACGCGCCCGTGTCGTCGGAGAGCACGACGGTCGCGCCGCGGCCGGTGATCTCGCGGATGAGCTTGGCGTACGCGCGTGCCGAGTCCTGGTCGGAGGCGATCACCAGACCGCCCGCGTCCGGGATGGACTTCCGTACCTCACTGAGCCGCTGATCGGCGGCGCGCAGCACGTTCGGCATCCAGTCGCCACGCGGGTCGAGCGCGGTGCGCCAGGCCTGCGAGATGGCGTCCTTGGTCATGGGCTCACCGAGCCGGGCGGCGATCTCGTCACCGGCCTTGGTGCGCCAGCGCATGTTGCCGCTGTACGACAGGAAGATCACGGGCCGCACGACACCGTCGGCGAGGGCGTTCCCGTATCCGTACGTATAGTCCGCGGCGGACCGCCGGATCCCGTCGTTGCCCTCTTCGTACGCGACGAACGGAATCGGATTCGTGTCGGACCGGAACGGCGTACCGGTCAGCGCGAGCCGCCGGGTCGCCGGGTCGAAGGCCTCAAGACACGCCTCGCCCCAGGACTTGGAGTCACCGGCGTGATGGATCTCGTCGAGGATGACAAGCGTCTTGCGCTGCTCACAGCGGTTGCGGTGCAGCATGGGCCGCACGCCGACACCGGCGTACGTCACGGCGACGCCGTGGTACTCCTTGCTCAACGGCCCGGCGCTGTAGTCGGGATCGAGCTTGATGCCTATCCGCGCGGCCGCGGCGGCCCACTGGTTCTTCAGATGCTCGGTCGGCGCGACGACGGTCACCTGCTGCACGACATGGTGGTGCAGCAGCCAGGACGCGAGCGTCAGCGCGAAGGTGGTCTTACCGGCGCCGGGTGTCGCGACGGCGAGAAAGTCACGCGGCTGCTCCTGGATGTACCGGTCCATCGCCCCTTGCTGCCAGGCACGCAGCTTCCCGGCGGTGCCCCAGGGTGCGCGGCCGGGAAAGGCGGGTGAGAGGTGGTGGGAGGCGGTAGTGGTCACGGTCTCCGATCCGGGCCCTCGGTTACGGCATTAGGTACGACAACCGGGCCACCCTACCGGTGCGACGGTCGCGGGCCGGCGCGGACGAGGCCGTGGGGCGGGCGGATGCGGCGAGTGTCACAACGGGGGCGCGTGGCAGCGCGACGCGGGGGCGGGGGCGGGTGGCAGCGCGGGGCGGGGCCCCGGCTCGCTGCCCCGGCTCACTCTCCCTACTCACCGCCCCCGCAGGCGCGTCCCCACCCATGCCCCCACCAGGGCCACCGCCGCCATCGGCAGGAACACCGCGGCGAACGCCGCCGGATGCGCGCCGGCAGCACCGGACGCATCCGAGACATGGCCCCCCACCGCGCCTCCGCCCAGCGCCGCGAACGCCGCCCCGCCCGCCGCCAGGAGCAGCACGTTCGACAGCCCGTCCGAGATCTGCAGCGCCGCCGAGTTCGAGCCCGCCTCCTCCGGCGCCGAGAGCTTCAGCAGGAGCACGCTCGTCGAAGCGATCACCATGCCCATGCCGAAGCAGCCGAACCCCCAGGCGACGCCGACGATCCACACGGGCACCGACTCGATCAGCACACTCGGCGCGGTCGCGATCGAGGCGGCGACGAGCACCATGCCGGTCAGCATCAGCCGTTCCCGGTACGGCTCGACCCGCGGCCGGGACTGTACGTACGACCCCAAAGCCCACGTCGCCCCACCCACCGCCAGCGAAAGCCCGGCCATGGTCGGCGACAGCCCGCGCTGAGTGACCAGCATCAGCGGCACGAAGGACTCGGCGGCGATGAAGGACCCGGCGGCGATGCCCCGCAACAGCACGACCGACGGCAGCCCGCGCGCCGCCCGGTACGTCCCGCGCGGCAGCAGCCCGAGCACCGCCGGCACCATGAGCGCCGCACCCGCCACCGCCGGCACGAGCGAGACCCACCGCAGATCCTGGCCCGCGTACTGCAGCAGCCCGGCCCCCAGCGAGATCCCCAGCGCCAGCCGGATCCGCCGCGCGTCGAAGGCCTGCCGGGGCGCGGACGGATCCGCGGGCCCCGACGCCATCCGCCGGATCGCGGGCAGCGCGAGCGCCAGCGGAAACACGACGAGCACGGGTATCCCGATGAACACCCAGCGCCAGCCGAGCTGTTCCGTCACCGTCCCGGAGGCGAGGGGCCCCACAACGGACGGGATCACCCAGCTCGCGGCGAACGCAGCCATGATCGCGGGCCGCAGCGCTTCCGAGTACGCACGCCCGACGACCACGTACAACGCAACGATCACCAGCCCACCCCCGAGCCCCTGAAGGGCCCGCCCGGCGATGAACATCCACATGCTCCCCGCGGTCCCGGACAGCAACAGCCCGGCCCCGAACGCCGAAATCCCGACGGCCAGCGGCCGCAGCGGCCCGTCCCGGTCGGCCCACTGCCCGGAGAGCACCATGGCGAAGAGGCTGGTGGTGAAGTACGCGGAGAAGGCAAAGGCATACAACTCGACCCCACGCAGCTCGCGCGCGGCAACGGGCATCGCGGTCCCGACGGCGGTCGCCTCGAAGGCGATGAGGAGGACGACGGAGACGATGCCGATGCTGAGGGCACGATGGTCCCTGCCGAGAACCCCGTACTGCGGTGCGGCTGAGGGCGGCTTGACGTCGGCGTCACGGGGTTCGAGGGCGGTCATGGCCCCACGGTAAGGGGCATGACGAGCCTTGGACCCTGTCGCGAGTCGGGACCCCGCTGGTCCCTTGGTCGTACGACCATGAACGCCGTGTGGCAGTCGTATTGCAGCCCGCCCGGTTCTCTTGAGCGAGGCGAGGCGGCCCGCCTACGGTCGAGTCATTGCTTCACCGGGAGACACACGGCCGTGTGCCCGAGTGGTCAGGGACTCGCCTGCAAAGCGAGTTACGCCGGTTCGATTCCGGTCACGGCCTCCAGCTACTCGACCAGGCAAAACGAGGGGTGGCATCCGCGAGAGGATGCCACCCTTTTGTGCGTCCGTCTCAGTTCTCGTCTCAGTACTCCCTCGAATCGTGGGGTGTCCGATCGGTGAAGTCCTCCACGGCGTCTACGGCCTCGTGGACCGTCTCCTCGACCTCCTCGATGGCGCTCTGGATCACTTCGCCGAGGTCGTCCAGGCCCCCACCCAGGGCTACGTGAAATCCGACCTTGACCACGACTCGCCGAGTGATCTTCCACCACGCGCGCGGATTTCGCTCCGCCGTCTGCCTGTTGTCTTCCTGCTCGCCGCTCGACATCTCGTCGACTCCGCCTCTCTGTTGGGCATCTACCCCAAGAGACCGCCGGCGGCTCTGTTTCGTACCCCCACAACAGAAAGAGGCGGTGGCCTCAGTTCCCCCGAACCTGCGGCCACCGCCCTTGCGTTGTTCAGATCACCAGAGCAGCGAAATCCTGTCGCTGATCCCCAAGATGACGCTGGAGATCAGGATCGCTACAAGGGTGACGAGGATTGCTGGAACTTGCCGCGCTCGGAGTATCGCCGCAATGCGGCGATCCACCCTTCGAGCGGGCCAGTTCACCTCCTCCATCTAGTCTCTCCTTTCTTTCCGGATATCACTTTCCTTTGGTCTCAGACTGAGGAGCCGTTGGACACAAAGTCGTCGACGTAGTCGACCGCGTCCGGATCACCAAGATCCGCTGCCAAGCGCCACCACCGCTCAGCTTTTGTGACTTCGTTCAACAGCTCCAAGAGTTCGGCGACTCGGCGTGCAGCTCCCGCGTCACCTTGCTCCGCGCGCCGCTTGTACTCGTCGAGGACGTCGTGATCCCCGGCCAACACAGCGGCAGCTTCCTCCTTCTCGCCCAGACCCCAGCCGGGGACCGGGGCGGTCGCCTCGCGGCGACCTTCCCGGTCCCAGGCCCCGCGGAACACCGAGTAGACCTGGTACAACGCTTCATCGGCGGCAGCCGCCGCATCGGCGTGTCCCAGCGCGGTGAGTCTGCGGGCGAGAACCCGAGCGTCCAGACGGAGGCTCTCTAGCAGGTCCTCATGGGGCAAGTTGATCCCTCCAATCCTCCTTCGTAATTCCCACGGCACTCAGCCCTTTCCGTAGGTTTCCTAGGGCCTTGAAGTGATACTTCTTGGCCACCCCTACAGAGATGCCCAACTCGGAGGCAACATCCTCCCAGAGACGGCCCTCGTAGTACCTGTGCCATATAACCTGCTTCTGCCTGCGCGGCAGTTGCGAGATCGCTGAGCGCATGACGGACCGAAGCCCATATGCACTCTCCCCGGACACTCTGTTGGGGATTTCTTCATGCTCCGCACCGAGCGCAACTGACTGCGGGCTTTTAACCTTGCGTTCGTAGTGATCGCAAGCTACCCCCCACGCGATTCTCCACACATAAGTGACCGGGTACTGCACTTTCTTACCCGCCCCTGAATGAAGGGTCTTCGTGAGGATGTCCTGCCCGAGTTGTCGGGCCTCCTCTGGGATCCGTTCCCAGCGTCTGGCCCACCTGTCAATTCGAGACTGATTCTCTACAGCCCACTCAACTACGTCGATGAGCTGAGATCCGTCCATCTCGTCCGCAGGTGTCGCACTCTCGCGGCCTTGCAGGGGAGCCTCGGCGTCAATGCCGATGCTCGGACTGCCCCGCAGGGTTGCCGGAAGTTCCGGCTCCCCTTGCGCGGGTGTGATCGAAGGGGGCATTTTTGCGGTGGTCCCTCTCCGTCGTACAGACCGTCGTCCCTCGACAGTCCGGAGAACTCGGCACGACCCGAGGCACTCGACTCGTTAGTCCGCGTCGGGCGCCAATTCGTACCCCTCCACCTCAAAAAAACTTTTGCCACATCAGAAGCCGCAGCCAGAAGCCGGTTCGACTCCGTCGGGCACGACCAGGAGACCGCGACTTCACCTGTGACCGCTCGTTGCCGGGCTTGGGATGTGGAAGGCTCAGGGAGTGATCACGTCCGAGTGCAGATGACAGCGAGTCAGACAGTGTCGCGGGCTGGCCGACTCTGCCCGATCTCAGTCGGTCGGCACGGGCGGTCCAGCGGAACCGCCTTCGTCTTCGGGTCCATCCGTCGAGGTGTTCCAGATCAGCCCATCGACCTGCCTCGCAATGTTGGCACGCACGGCGTCCACCATGTGCTGATAGCGCGCAGCCATAGCGGTAGTCGACCACCCCATGAGGCCCATGACGGCGCGCTCGGGTACACCGAGGATGAGCAGAACCGTGGCAGCCGTGTGGCGTGCATCGTGCAAACGCCCGTCTCGTACTTGCGCCTCTGCTAGTAGGGCCTTCCACTCTGCCCAGTCCTTGCGGTGGGAAGGGCTGCGGCCGTGTTCGTCGGGAAACACCCAACCACCTTCCGTCCAGCGCTTCCCGGCCGCCTGACGCTCTGCGCCCTGGGCCTTGCGATGCGCTCGTAGTAGGTCGACGAGCTGTTCTGGGAGACCGACCGCGCGGCGGCCGGCACGCGACTTGGTCGTGGCGGTCTCTGGGTTACTGCGTCGCCTCTGGGGGCAGTACCCGGCCTTGCGTCCGCAGGGCTCGGGGCACCCATGCGCGTACTGCGGCCGATGGCGACTGCGGCGGACCACCAGGAACCCACCGCTAAGGTCCACGTCTTCCCACTTCAGGCCCAGCGCCTCCCCCTGACGCAGTCCGAGGGCGAGTGCAACGGCCCAGCGTGCGGAGTTGCGTTGCCGGTCGGCGGCCTTGAGTAGACGCTGTACCTCTTGCACGGTGTAAGGCTCCACCTCGTAGTCACCCGTCTTCGGAGCCTTGGCCAACTGGACGGGGTTCTTCCCGAGGTGGCCGCGCCGCACCGCCTCGTTGAGAGCAGTCCGGAACGTGCGGTGCACCTGGTGAGCGGTCGCGGGCTTGCTGCCGTTGGCCTGCATCTTCGCGTAGAAGACTTCGATTTGTTCCGGCTTGAGCTTGTCGAGTCGGTGAGCACCCAGGCCAGGGATGAGGTGCTTCCGAATGGCCACGCCGTACCCCACCATCGTGTTGTCGTTGACTCCGAGTGGGGCGACGTTGTCGATCCAGTGCGTGAGCCACGCCTTGACCGTCCAGGGCTTGCCCGGCTTGCGTACGGTCTGGGCTGCGCGTTGCCGCTCCAACTCCCTCACGGCATCGGTGACTTCCGCACGGGTCTTGCGCTCGACATGGCGGCGATCCGGGGTGCCGTCGTCGCGTACGCCGACGGTGACGCGGCCGTGCCACTTGCCGTCTTTGCCGAGATAGATCGAGGACCGGCCGTTCGGCTGTCGGGTGCGCTTCTCGTTCTCTGCCACAGGCAGGCTCCTGTTTCTGGATGTCGGGATGAAGACCGAGGCGGCGGGCTGTCCTTGTCCGGGAGTGCCGCCGCCTCGGGCGTCGTCAAGCTGCGCGTTGGGCGGTGCGCCGGCGGGCTACGTACTCGGCCGGCGCGTCGACAGGCACGCGTCGGAGGTGCCCGACAGGAATCGATTCCAGTTCGCCGGAGCGGATGAGCCTGTAGCACGTGGTCCGGCCGATGCGGAGTCGGCGGGCGGCCTCTTCGACGGTGAGGAGAACCAGCGTCGGGTCAGCGTCAGTCAACGTCTTGGGGTTGCCGTGTTCGTTCAAGACTCACTCCTGATGGCTGTCAGCGAGCCCATAGGGGGCATCTCCTTGAGTTCCTGGAAGGGGGCGGGAGGACGGAATGTGCTGACAGAACTGACAGAACCTCCCTGCTAGGCCGTTGACCTGTGGTTTCGCCGGTTCGTGATCTTGTGACAGAACTTGAAAAAACTCTGACAGAACCTCCGGGAGGGGAGTTCTGTCACGGGCCCCGGTTCGGGGCCCGTGAGGTTCTGTCAGAGTTTTCGGAGGTTTTGTCACGGCCGCGATCACGAGCGTTTGTGCAGGTCAGTGTCCATGGCGGGGGGTTGTGTCAGTTCTGGCAGAGCTCTGGGGGTTCTGTCAGGCGGGCCGGGCGATGCGAGGGTGGGTTTCGTAGCGCGGGGAGCGTGGCCGGCCACCGCGCCCGCTGCGCGGGGGAAGGGGCTGTTGGCGGATCCAGCCGTGTTCTTCGAGGAGCGCCAGCGCCGGGTCCAGGTCGCCGATGGCGGGGAAGTCCGCCCGCGGCAGGGCCCGGAACAGTTCCCGCTTGGAGAAGCCGTCCATACCGCTGGCGTGCAGGTGGGTGAGGACGGTGTAGGCGACATCGCGGGCGGGGGCTGCGGTCATGACGTCGAACACGTCCAGGGCGTGTGCGGTGAAGTAGTCGCCCAGCTCGGTGGCGGCTGCCATCGTGGCGCCCTCAATGGGCCGGTGCCATCCGTCCTCCGGGTGGGTGGCCAGGTGGAGGAGTCCTGCGATGCGGGCCACGGCTCCGTCCCGCTTGGAGGCCCATTTCACGATGGGGGCGAAGCTGCCGTCTTTCCCCAGCCGGGACTCGGTGACTTTCTGGAACGCCAGGATCACCGTGTTCGCCTCGGGGGTGAGGGTGAGGATCGCGGGATCCGTCCAGTCCGCCAACGCCAGTGTGAGGCCGCCGAGTTGCTTGGCGTAGGTGGCAGCTACCTGCTCGTCCAGGAGGTCCGGGGCGAGGTTGCGGCTGCCAACCAGGGACAGGGGCTTGGAGTACAGGAACCTGGCGAGCAAGCCCCGGCCGTCGGCCCCGTCGATCCGGGCCAGGGAGTCCAGCACTTCGGGTTGGATGGCCAGGCCCACGGTCACCGCGGGGGCGTCGATGTGCTGGGCCTCGCGGCCCTGGCGGTTGACGCGGATCATGTCCCCGGCGTGGCCCTTGAGGAACATGCCCATATTGGGCTTGCCGGTGTACCGCCCGGCGATGATGTCGAACAGCTCACCTTCGGCACTGAGGCAGGCGATGCGTCCGCCTTGCTGGTCCAACAGGGTGCCGACATTCTCAGGCGTCACATCGTCCGCCACGAGCTGAGGGATAGCAGGAACGCGCAGTTCTGCTGCGACCTGGGCGAGTTCGATGGCCTCGGTCGCGAGCGCGTCCCTCAGTGCCGGGTCGGCGGCAGCGGCCTTCTGCGCGGCCTTGTCGGCTGCGGCCTTCGCCAGATGCGCGGTGGTCTCCGCCTCGGCCCGCACCGGCCCCGATAGCTCGATGAGGGCCTTCTCGGCCGCGAGGAGGGGGCGGACCATGAGGTCAAACACGGCGGACTTCCTGTTGCCGGGGTCCAGGGCCACGGCGGTGTAGATGTTCACCGGCTCGCGCCAGTTCCCCCGCACGCACACCTTGGCCCGGCCGCCGGCAGCCGTCGCAACGACGGCCAGCGCCAAACATCCGGCCAGGTCGACCGGGGTCTGCGTCTCCTCCGCGACACCGCGCACCATGTCCCCCAGCCACGCGGGCAAAGCGCCCACGGGAAACGTGGGCAGCGGCGGGCGGGCCGTGATGGGCACCGGTTCGTCCCACGCCGGGCCGGTGATCTGCTCGGGGTCGAGCTGGTCAAAGCCCTCCCACAGGTCAGGGCTCATGTCGTTGGGGATGCTCATACGGCCATTCCTCCTTCCTCAATCCGGTACAACTCATGGCAGATGTCACGGTGTTCGGCGTAGTCCGCCGCGAGCCCCAGTACGGCGGCGCGACCGCTGGCGTTGCGCTCGCGGCCGCACGAGCACCAGGAGCGGGCGGACGGAGTCACCGACCAGTCGGGCGGGGCCACGATGTGCAGCTCCGCCACCGGGCGACGCCCGTCATCCGTCTGCGGGTCAGGGCGAACAGCAATGGGGACGCCTTGGGCGACGCCCTTCTGCGCGCCCACGACCAGCCGCAGGCGGGCCCGTCGAGCGGCGTGCGGGGTGTTGGGGCGAGTGCTCACGCCGCCCTCCCACTGCCCATGCCGAGACCGTTGGCGACGGCCCGTTCCGCGTACGCCTCGGGGACACCGACGGACACGGCCGCAGTGACGATCTGCCATCCCAGGGCTTCCAGGCCGCACGGTCCGGGGCACTGCGCGTGCTGCTTGGCCAGGAACTGAGCGACCCCGAACACCTGCGATCCGGCACCCGATTCAGTGCGGGCCCGCACCATCGCCAGACCTCGCTCCAGGCCGGTGCGTACGTAGCGCTCGGTGTGGCGGCATCCGGTGGCCACAGTCGCGTCCCACGCGGCGCGCACGGGGACCGAAGAGACCACCTCCCCGCGGGCGGAGGTGGTCTCTTCCCCCGCCACCAGGGCCAGGACGGCAGATGGCAGGGCCGCCATGGTGCCCGTACCGGGTCCGAGCCAACGGGCGTAGGCCATACGGGACTTGATGTCCACGCCCGGCCGTACCGAGTTGGCCGACCGCATAGCCCCGCGGTAGATCCAGTGCTCGCCACGGGTGGTGGGCACAGTCCTGGTGGGCGGCAGGTTCTCCCGCGCCCACGCGATGGCCTGCGCGTTGTCCAGGTCCACGACGGTCAACCGGGCACCGCCGGGGTGGTAAGCGACCGCTTGAGCCTCCCGCCACGCCGCAGTCCATGCAGGGGAGGTGAGCACGTTGGTGTCGGTCGTGGCGGCTGCCCAGCCGTGGCACACGGCCGGGCACCGGCAAGTGCCCGGGCTCTTCATGTTCGGCCGCCCACCGCAGGCGCTGCCCGCGCACGCACGGCAGTTCCCGAACGGCACCTTCCCTGCCCGCAGAGGTAGCGGCGGCACACTAGCCGCAGCCAATTCCAGTGCGGTGCGCAGGTGGTTCCCGTCCAGGTGATTCATGGCGCGTGGCCTCGGAGGCTTGCTGTCAGGTGTCATGCTTGAGGTCTCCTGTTCTGCTACGTCGGGATAGGGAGACCCGGGGGCGGCGGGCTGTCCTTGTCCGGGAGTGCCGCCGCCCTCGGGCGTCATTGCTTGGGTCGGGTGAGCCTGAAGGTGAGGCCGCCGATGCCGATGGGTCCGGCGGTGGTGGCGATGAGGGTTGCGGTGTGGATGGCGAACTCGAAGAGCGCGAGGATCGCGGCGATGGCGCCTGCGACGCCGATCGCGGCAGCGAGGCCGATGCCAAGTGGCGCGAGGTAGGCGCGCGCTGGACGCGTAGTCGGGGTGGTGGTCTGGACGATGACGATGATCGGCCGTCCCTCGCGTTCAGCGCGCTGGTAGACCTCGGCGGGTATGTGCGGGGCTAACTGCCCCGGCGGTTCGTGTTGGTGGGTCATGGCTGCCTCCTGAGATGAGGCGGGCCCTCCCGCACGGACACATGCGTGAGGGCCCGCAGTACGGGTTTTGGGGCTGTGGAGGGGTGTGTCGGCCGGATCCGTCCGTTCCGTCCGCAACGCTGTTCGTGCAGATCAGAGCCGGTTTTCTATGTGTCCGGGCATCCGTCCGGCCGGACGGATGATGTGTCCGCCCGGACGGATGCGCGGACGGATGCGTCAGGCGCTCTGCGCGCCCTCGCGGCGGTAGGCGGCTGCCGCGGTGAGGAGATCGGAGAGATAGACGCCCCGTGCCTCTCCCCACTTGCGCGCCCCCGAGCCCAACGCCGACAGGCCGCGGCCGAGCGTGACCGGATTGAGGTCCGCGAACGCCACCGCATTGCGCGACTTGAGCGCGGCCAGCAGATCGCCGGGGGTCATCGCGGTCTCTTCCGCGTCCTGCAGGACCTCGATGGACGCGGCCAGCAGCGGCGGCAGTTCTACCGCGTGGTCGGCGTCCTCGATGTCCTCGACGATGTGGATGCGCTTCTCGAACGCGTCCGCGCCCTGCGGCAGAGCCGTGTCGAGGTCGACGTCGGCGATGGTCAGCGAGTCGGTGTCGACGGCGACCAGTCCGGCCGCCTTCCGCTCCGCCCCGCGGGTCTCGAAGCCGTCGTCATCGAGGTAGTTGAACCGCTTCGGAACCGGCTCGACGTGGTCGCCGCCGCGGACGTAGGCCACGGACACGTCATTGAGGGTCTTGCCCTCCGCCGGACGCAGCTTGTGCGCCGCCCAGCCCTCCCCCAGTGCGCCGCCGTCGAAGAGCTGCGTCACATCCTGCGGCCGGCACGGCAGCGCCACCCGGTTCTGCACCGCGCCGGGGTCAGCCGAGCCGAGGAACGACTTGGTCGCGCCTTGAGCTGCCATGACGAGGTTGACGGCGCTTTTGCGTCCGGTGCGGATGATCTCCGCGACCAGCGGCCACAAGCCCGCGGCGACCAGGGCCGGGTACTCGTCGATGATCAGGTAGATCGCTGGATGCGACTCCGAGGGTTCCCAGTTGCGGCCCATGCCCAGGGACTTGAACAGCTTCGGGCGGGTGATGGAGATGGCGAGCGCGTCCACCAAGAGCTGGCGGGCGGCTTCCTTGTTCGTGGCCCGCCGCGCGATGCCATCCGAGATGGGGTCGAGTCCGGCCCCGGCCGAGCCGAGGTCGATGTCCCACACGACCGCGTCCCGGCACGCAGTCAGGTACTCCGCGACCGACAGCAGCGCATTCGACTTGCCGGATCCGGGTCCGCCGACGAACACCGCGTTGGTACGCAGGAAGTTCATCAGCAGCGGCCGCTGAGACAGCTCCACACCCAGGTCAGCCTTGTCGTGGCAGGACACCGACTTCGGCGCACGGTAGGGGATGGGCTGCTGTCCCTCCCACGGGTTCTCCCCCAGCGCCCGGAGGGTGAACAGCGGGCGGGCCTTGGCGGACTGCTGGACCAGCAGCGAACCCGGGCGTGCGATGAGCGCCGCTTCGAGGTCATCCAACTTCGCGGTGACGTCGGCGGGCTTGGCCTTGTTGAGCTGCACCTTCGCCTCAAAACCCCAGGCATGCGCGATCACGTGCAGGTCGGCGACATTCACGCCCAGGTCCTCTTCGAGGGCGTCACGCAGCATCCGGCCGAACGCCCGCGGCGTCATGCCCGGGTCGAGGATCGAGCGCTCGGGGTCGTCGTAGAACGCGGCCTCGTCCTCGTTCAACCGGCGCCCACGCCACGCCGCGACGGACACTGTCAGCATGGTGGCCACCGCCATACCGAGGCCCTGTTCCAGGACGTATCCGCTGGTCTCCAGCGCGGCGAACGGCCCGTAGGCGGCAGCTCCGCGCAGCATGGTGGCCCGGCGGGACTGCTTCTTGAGCTTGGCGTGCTCCAGCGCGGCAAGGTCGGCCTCGTCCTTGGCCTTGTCCGCGCGCTTAGCCGCGATGTCGCGGTCCATCAGCGTCCACCGGGCCTTGCGCTCCGCGGTGCGGGCGAGCTTGGCCTTGTGGTGCGCACGGTCCGCTGCGGTCGTGACGCGGATGCCTTCGGTGCCGCGCACCCACTCATGCGTGCGCCGTATCCCGCGGAACGCGCGGGGCAGGGTGCCGTGCATCGTCATCTGACGCCGCGCGTTGCGACGCGCGGCCCGCACCGACAAACGCCGCAGGTAACGCAGACGCGCCTGGCGGCCCTGACGGGTGCGGATCCACGCGGGGATCAGGGGCGTGTCGGCGGCCGGGTCGTCGTCGAACGTGGCGAACGGCGGGAGGTCGGGGTAGGTGTCGGTCTTGTCGAGGACGGTGCCTTCGATGATCCGGGGTTCGGTGGTGCGGTAGTCGTCCAGGTCCACCACGTTCGGGGTGGAGTTGGAGCGTGCAGCGTGCTCGGTCACGATGGGGTGTGCTCCTTCTGGGAGTAAGAGGGAAGGGGCCCGGACGGCGCTTTGGCCGACAGGCGTCCGGGCCCCGAAAACTCGGGATTGTTGTGCAGGTCAGGCGGTGGGGCGCGGCAGAGCGCGGCAGGTCTCGGAGTGGGCCTGAGCCCATCCCTTGACGTTGTGGCTCGCGCTGTTGGCGTCGGGGTATGAGGCGTCGCAGCCGCGGCAGACGGCCGCGTGACGGTCCGGCAGAGCGGCGGTCGGCTGCGGGGCGATGTCGACGGTGGCCCCGACGATCGTCAGGAACCGGAACAGCACGTTCGCGGGCCAAGCGGTCTTGCCGGTCACAGCAATCTCCTAGCGGGGTTGGGGTGTTCAGGCAGCGGACTGTTCTGGCGGATACGCGCAGGTCACGCACATGCCGAGCGAGGTCGGGATGCAGTACCCGGCATCGGTGCGGCAGGCGGGGCAGGTGCGGCGGGCGAGCATCGCCAGGGCGAGCGCGCCCCACTTCCGTGAGGTCATCGGCCGCACGGGCTTGGCGCGGTCGATGCAGTAGAGGTAGGCGACCTGGACCCCGGACTTGCGGCCCCGGCAGCGGCGCATGATCTGCGCGGCGACCGGCTGCCCGCCGGGCCGTAAGCCGCGGGCACGGAGCTGACGCCGGGTGGCATAGCCCTCCGGGGCGTAGCGCCACGGGTAGGTCGGTACGCCGTACCGGGTGCCGTTCGGGTCGAAGCACTTGCCGAACGTCGGCGACATCAGGCAGCCGCCTCATCCCGCCCGTCCGCCTCCCGCTCAGCCCTGAGTGCGTCGCGGAGCGTGCGGGCGTTGGCGGCCGACGTACGGACCGCCTTGCGGATCGCCTCAGCCGTCAGCGCCTCATCCGACCAACCGGCCGTGACCGTGCGGGCCTCACTGAGCAGTTGGTCCGGCGTGCGGTTCGGTCGCGGCGTGCGCGCCGACTCAGGCACCGGGCCAGTCGGCCGACGCGGCGCATGCCCGACCGCAGCGGGCGGCTCGGTCGGCAGACCAAGCTGTTCGAGCAGCCGCTCACGGGCGGCCGGTTCGGAGTCGGCCGCATCGACAGCAGGCAGTTCGGCCGCTGCCGTGATCGGTTCGCGGGTCGACTCGCGCAGGTCAGAGGTAGACCGTTCTGACTCGATCTGAGTCGATTTCTTCGTATCTGTGGTGGTGTCGGGTTGGTGGTGCAGCACCTTAGCCACCAGGTCCGAGCCGAAGTAGATCGACCCGACCGGAAGCGACGTAGCCAGCAGCACCAGCGCGACGTTCGCCGCATCCCAGTCGGCCAGTCGACCCCAGTCGACCGACTTGCCGTGCAGCTCCGGAACCAGCCCGTGCACGAAGTTCAGCACCAGCGAGGCGAGCGTGTATCCGGCCAGCACCTTCAACGCGAACTTCCGCGCTGCGCCGTCCAGCACCAGCGTGGCGACCAGCGCCAGCGCCATCAGCCCGTCAACCACAAACGGATACAGCAGCGCCGCAGTGGCATCCGCACCAACCGTCCTGGCCACGTCGTGCAGCGCATTCCAGGAAACCCGGAACGCCATGCCGACCACCGCGACCAGCGCGGCGACGAGGAGGATCTTGCCTTTGCGGTTCATCGGGCACCCCCGAACCGCCGTCGGCCGGGTGCGACCGTGACGGGCTCGCGGACCGTGCCGGCCGCCGCATCCAGCAGCAGCACGCCCACGACCAGCACGCCGACCGTGATCCGCCCACCGACCGGCGGCGCGTAGCCCAGCAGCCACGCCACACCAGCAATCGCCAGGCCAACCCGCAGCCGCGCCAGCAGTAACAGCGCCCGCTCCGTGTGGGTGATCGGCGTCATGCCGCTTCCCCCGTCCCCGATCGCAGGTCGCGGGCGGCACGCAGGAACGGCACGGTCCGCGTCAGGGCGTCGGCGTAGAGGGCGTCCCAACCGGCGATCTCGTCACCGGCCTCGCCCATCTCTCGCAGCCCCGCGAGCACGTCGCGGGCCGCATCCTCGCGGGCAGCGCGGTTTGCCGGCGTCTCCGGCGTCAGCGGGCCTCGGAACAGCTCGATGTCGATGCCGAGTGCAAGTTCCGCGAACTCCGAGTCGCCGTACACCTCTTGGCCAGCGACGAATGTGCGCATACGCATGGTGGATCCCCTCTTCATACGTCGGGATGGAGACCGGGCGGCGGGCTGTCCTTGTCCGGGAGTGCCGCCGCACCGGCAATGAGGGCCAATGCCGCACCAAGCGGCAGGCCAGGGCCCCGGGCGGGATCTGATCCCGCGCCCTCGCGGCTGGATACCGGGGCTGTCGACGGTCATCACCCGGCCGTCACGGGGACAGGGCCAAGCCCCGTCAAGCTCAAAGCACTCTGTTGAGTTCTCAAGGAACTGCGGCTCCTGGCGAGCGCGGTAACCCCTGGTCAGGGCTCCCGATTTAGCGCGGGACTCGCCAGCACCAACATCAAACGACCTAGGTTACTTGAACCTCAGAAACTACCTAGGTAGCTTCGAGGGGTCAAGGGGTACGCGCAGTCGGTCCGAAAGTGACCTAGGTTGGATAGGCTCTAGTCATGGACTGGAAGCCCGAGACACCCCCGACCGCGAAGGACATTGCGGCCCACTACCGGGCCTCGATCGCTGATGGCACCTACGGACCGGGCGTACGACTGCCAGGCGCGCAGGGCCTGGCCAAGAAGTTGGGTGTGGCCCTCATGACGGTCCAGAGCGCGTACCGACAGCTTGCTGAGGACGGATTGGTCGAAGGGCGCCCCGGCAGCGGGACCTACGTGGTCGACGCAAAGAAAGGCGAACCCTCGGCTCAGGCCACTGCCGCGAGCCTCCGCGACCTCCAGGAGCACGTGCGGCACGTCTCTTCCCGACTCGACGACCTCTCGCAGCGACTTGCGCAGCTTGAGGCAGAGCCGCGAGATGGCAAGTGAGGTGCCGGCGAGCCTGAGTCGGACCATCGTGGCCGCGTCGTGATGCATGAGCACCCTCCCTGTTCGGATGTGCTCCAGTTCACCGTCGCGAGCCGAAAACCGGTATCACGTTCCGCTACCTGAGATTTCTCCGGCGGATTTACACATCCGCTTACACATGCGCTATCACGAATTCCCATGGGCATACTCGGACCGCTACACTCGCGGCTCCGACTAGCTATCTTGGAGGGGCAGATGGCTCGGCAACACCCGGATTGGAAGCCTGATCTTCTTCGTATGCACCGAGAGGAAATAGGGCTCACACTGGAGGATACGGGGGAAAAGCTTCGCGAAATCGCGGAGCGGCACGGCTTCAACATCGCCGCGAACTTCCAGACAATCTGGGGCCATGAGAAGGGCACGGTATATCCCGGCCCGCATTATCGCCGGGCGTATTGCCGCCTCTATCGGCGCAACGAAGCGCAACTCGGCTTCCGCCGAGCCTTGCCCGGAGAGGATGCCCCTGTGTCCATCCCGGCACCACCTATAACAGAGCGAAAGCTCCCCGATCAGCCGCAAGCGGTTCGACAGGCACTGAGCAGCATCCGCGAAGGTACGGACGACGTAGACGGCGAAGCGCTACGCAATCGCGTTATTGACGCATGGAATCGCCGCACCTCAGGCGGAAGCCTCGATGGCCCGTCTGTTGTGCTGGTCGGGGGATTCGCTGGATCCGGCAAATCCGAGTTCGCTAAATTCCTCGGCGGCCTTACAGGCTGGCCCATCCTCGACAAGGACTCACTGACCCGCCCCCTGGTAGACCAACTCTTGGTGGCGCTTGGCGGTGAGGCCCACGACCGAAGTTCGGTACTCTACCGAGAAAAGGTCAGGCCGCTCGAATATCGCTGTCTCATGGAGGCGGCGTGGGACAACGTTGATTGCGGTATTTCCACCATCCTTGATGCGCCGTTCATTTCGGAGTTCTCTCAGGCGGACTGGATGCAGCGTTTTCAGAACCGTTGCCGCTCAAAGCGGGTGTCGGTAGCGACAATATGGGTTGAGTGCGATCCTGAATCCATGCGCGAGTACATCGAATTCAGAGGTGCGGCTCGCGACGCCGGGAAGATGTCGGCGTGGGAGGAGTACGTTTCCGGGCTCGACCTGACCATGCGACCGCAGGGCCCGCACTATGTGGTTGACAATCGGCTCGGTGCGGCCGTGGCCTTGGTCGATGAGGCGCGAGACGTGCTGAGTGGAGGCGGGCTATGAGACCAAGCGGCGTCATCCTGTACGGCCCTCCGGCGTCCGGCAAGGACACGATCACGGCTGAACTCGCTCGCATCCGACCAGAGTTCACCCTCTTCCAGCGGCTCAAGGCTGGTCCTGGTCGCACCACCAGCTACCGGCTCACCACGACTGCCCACATCGAGGGCCTGGCAGAGGCCGGAGAACTGCTGTATCGGAACGCGCGCTACGGAGCCGAGTACGCCATCGATCGCATCGAGATCAGCGCACTCATCAATGCCGACCGCATCCCCGTTCTTCACATGGGCCAGATCGCCGGAGCCTCCGCAGTCACAACGTTCCCCCTGCACTGGGTCAGGGTCCTGCTGTGGTGCCCCTTGGAGGTGACGCAGACGCGGTCCGTCGGCCGCGGGGACAAGGACGTAGAGGCCCGGTCGAAGGTCTGGCACGAGACACGAGAAGACCTGTTGGCCCACCCCAGCGAACCGTGGACGCTGACCATTCGGACCGATCATTTCAGCCCTGCCGAGTCGGCCCGCGCCATCAGCAAGGCAATGGCGTCTGGGGCGAAGGCCGAGCTCCGGAACATCAGGGAGCTGGTCGGATGACCACCCTCGGCATCCTGCATCCGGGCAGTATGGGCGCGGCGGTCGCAGCTCAGGCAAGACTCTGCGGAGCAGAAGTCTTGTGGTGTCCTGCCGGACGCAGCGCGTCGACCAAGGAGCGCGGAGAGCGGTATGGGCTGACCCCAGTGTCAGGCCTCGCCGAAATGGTCGCGCGAGCCGACATAATCCTGAGCCTGTGCCCGCCGGCCGTCGCCGAGGACGTCGCTCGGTCCGTCGCAGCGCACTCGTACGCGCGTATCTACGTGGACGGGAACGCGGTCTCGCCCGCCACGATGGCGAGCATCAGCGCCATCATGCTGACGCACGGGGCATCGGTGGTCGACGGCTCCGTCATCGGTTCACCCCCGTCGGCGTCGAAGAGCACGCGCCTGTATCTCTCCGGGCCGTCAAAGGCCCTGCGTCCCGTGGCGCACGTCTTCGCCGGGAGTGCCGTTCAAGCCCACCTCTTGTCTGGCGGCATCGGGCGGGCCTCGGCGCTCAAGTTGTCGTACAGCAGCTACCAGAAAGCAAGCCGGGTCCTGGCGGCAGTCTCGTACGCACTGGCCCGTGACTACGGCGTGGAGGCCGAGCTACTCGACATCGCGCAGGGCCGTACGACCAGCTACCTGGCCGAGACCGCCTACATTCCGAAATTGGCCGCACGGTCGTGGCGCTGGGGTCCTGAGATGAAAGCGGTGGCGCATGCCCTGGAAGAGGCCGGACTGCCTTCCGATCTGGCAGTCGCGTCAGCCGAAGTCATGAGCCGCTGGGACAGCCTCAAGGATTCGTCCCTAGAGCTCTACCAGGTGCTCGATCAACTGCACGCGTCCTCGGACAACGAACCCGCTCAGTGAGCGAAAGAGGCGGGAGAACACATGGACGGCTGCTGCCAGACCAGCGCCGGGGGGTGGCAGCCACGTACCGCCGAAATACTCAAGAGCGAGCAGGCCCTTGGCGCGGGTACGCCGGGACAGTGTCCGGCTCAAGGCCCTCGATTATGTCCACTAGGTCCGGGCGCTTGAGGGCGAAGGCCCGATTGCACCACACCGTGACCCGCTCGCGAAGATCGACCAGTTCGGCAGTGAGTTGGGTGAGGTGCTGCACAGTCAGGGGCGTTATCCGAAAGCCGCCGGGCACCCGTTTGAATCCCTTGCTGTTCACCGCCACGAGAGCACCGTCTCTCTCGGCCCAAGGCCCGTGAACGTATGCGTTTCGGTTGTCCATGCCAACCTTCACGTCGTCAAAGATGCCCTTCAGGGCAGCCAGCATGGTCTCGTCCAGATAGCTCGCTCGTTTTGCGTACGTCAAGGTCAGGTCCGCCAATATTCCAACGGACTTGCCCATGAGCGCCTCTTCCTCGGCCTCGTTGGCAGATATGAGGTGCCCGGTTACCTCAATGACCAGTTCAACTGTGGCTGCCGTGTAGACCATGCGGCCTAGGGCTGCCTCGATCGCAGTGTGGTCAGGTTCGGTCGTCCCTCTGTCATCCATGAGGGCGAGTGTGCCAGTGACGCAGCGCAGCGATGGCCTCCGTTGCGTCCCGCACTGCGATGTCGGGCTCGCGGGGGCCATAGGTCCACGGACGGCCGTTGCCCACCCACAACGTGCGCAGCCCCGCCGACCTTCCCCCTTCTATGTCGGTCCTGGGGTTGTCGCCAACCATCCACCCTCCGGCACTCAGCCGGATACCGCACATGCGGGCGGCGGCCGCGAAGTGGCTGTACGCCGGCTTCCGGGCGCCTACATCCCCCGAGATGCAAACCCCGTCAAAGAGTGGGGCGAGGCCGGTCGCATCCAGCTTGGCGCGTTGGATGTCCCCCGCGCCGTTCGTTGCGATGCCGATAGTCCATCCCGAGCGCCGCAGCTCCTCAAGCCCCTCCAAGACCCTCGGGAAGCAGCGAACCGAGCGGGCGATGTCCTCCACGTACTCGCGCCAGAGGTCGCCCGGGGCATCACTGAGCCCGAACGTGTCCCGCAGACGTACGAAGTCCGCAGGGTACGCACGCTCACGCAGCTGATCGTTGATGACAGCCACTGCTTCTTTCGGTAGGTGCCGTGAACGCACGAAACGACGGGCCCACTCGTCAAGACCGCCGCGCCGGTCGATCAGTGTGTTGTCGAGGTCGAAGAGTGCCAGCACGCGACGACGCTACCGACGAAGCGCAGTCCGTTCGCGATCGGCCCTCCGTCTGCGGCTCACGTTGTGATGGTCAGGAGTGCCGCTTGCGATGGAAGCTCCTGAGCCATCTCACCGCCGGCAATCTTCTGGCGCAGGGACTAAGAAACCCTGCAAGTACGTACCTCGCAGACTGACCTGCGGCACATTGCCTTCTCCTTCCCGGGCCTCGCCGACCTCCCACGCCGGGCCTACTCAGATGGTGCTCAGTCATACGTTCATGGAGCATCGCGTCAGGATGCCCATGCCGCCTGCTGAAGTGAGGCCGTTCTTCACGGAGTGCGTGACTCCAAGCCATCGCCATTCGCCAAAGGGCTAGCCAGCGACCGAAAGAGTGCGTCGATTGTCCCCGTCGCCGCAATAGGATCCGCCTGCGCGTTCACTTGAATTCCCCTCGGTCGTTCCACTCCATCCTCGGTCAGGTCAGAACCATCGTGAAGTAAGCCATACTTCTTGAGCACACTTCGCGACTCTGACAGTGCACAATCGAACAGGTCCTCAAGATCATAAAGTTTTCTTACCCAAGTCGGATCATACGGATGGTTTTCGACTTGAGAACTCAGTTCATAATCAAGCGAAACCAAATCGAATACGGAATCAGCCACGTCATGAAACCCAAGCTCCCTAAACAGATAAGGAGAGTTCACTACAGTCTCGACGAGGTCAAGCGAGTAGCCGCTGAACCCGAACTGCACCTCTTCCTGGTCCCAGGTATACCAAACCTGCAAAATCGCACCCCGAAGACGATCGACACATCGAGCATAAGGGGTCTCAAAGACTCTAAAACGTGTCAATTCACGAAATGCGGAAAAGATCTGCTCCACAGCATTCATGGATTCGCGAAAAGAACCCACATCGGTCTCAGCCTGCAGTCTCATGAGCCTGCCCAAGTTGGACTCAAACCAACCATCAAACGCGAAGTCATGAGCACCTCTACTTACATATCGATCCGAGTGATAGACCACCATCTCAGTGAAGGTTGAAAACAGATCAACAAAGTGATCCGTGGAGAGCACGCGAAGGCCTTCAGGGATGACATCGGCCCCCTGAAGCCGCATATCCCACATTGCGCGTAGGGTACTCAAGAGCGGCTGTGCACAATCATCAAGGGTGGCACGCAGAGAAGCGTTGTCCAGGGAAAAGAGCGAAGGCTGATATTCAAGCTCCTCCGGCCTCCCTCGCTCGCACATTATCTTCAGATCCTCGAAAGTTCCGGCATGCTTGATCAAGTCAAGGCAGACGAGGGGTTCCCGTGAGATGTGCCGGATCAAAAAATCACGCTGACTCGGATCGGCAAGGGTAAATACGTCACTAGCGTCCACATATGAACGCTCAATCCATGTTCCAACCAGCCGGTTAAGGGCATTCCCGAACTCAGTGGGCGAGTAGTCGTATAGACGTGCGGCTATGGCGTCGCGCCTCACGCCCTGCGAGTCCGACACGGCAAGGGTAGACAGCAGTAGCTGCTCAAGGTGGGAAAATGCATTGAATGACGTCTGCCAGACTTGCTGAGGGTCGTCCATCGCAGCGTTTAGTTCTTCAATCAGTCTAGACCCTGAAGTAGAACTACTTCTAGCTGTAACAAGCTCCACTATGCGGGGAGAATAGTTCTGGTGGCTAGCAACTCTCCTCCACCAATCACCGACCGCAAGTTGTTGCCTAGCAACCTCATCCACGACGGCGGCATTGACGTGGTTAAAAAGAATCCTCGACTTAACCTCAGGCGTCAGTCGTTCCACAGCAACGACTGAATCAGGGATGTGCTCAAGCAACACGCTCGTGGCATCACTGAATCGCCGGGTGTCGTGCAGCACTAGCGACCGGCTCGTAATCACAGCCACCTTGCTTCTAGTCAGACTGCCCTTCTCGCTAGCGTTCTTCTCAAGAATCGACGTGAGAAATTCGGCGAAGTCCTTGTCGTAATGACTCGTTGCATGATCATGGAGTCGAGTTTGACCCCAGGCGTCATCGAAGAAAAATATGGTGGGGGTATCGTCTTCGAGCCACTCCCACCAACTGTCTACGGTCCGTGGATCGACAATGACTCGATATCCCTGCCTCCACCATTGCAAGATGAGAAACTCCGCAATGGCAGTTTTGCCAGCACCGGGCGAGCCGGTGATAAGTACCATGCCAGTGGACTTCAGCGACTCCTCAGCCCGGTCGCATATCTCGTGGTGAACGAAACGGAAATAGTTCTGCTCGATGCGTCTCGCCCGAGACTCTCCTCGAAGAAAAATGCCTCCACGAAGCATTTCCTTGATCGCCACCGAGGACTTAAGCCAAAGCTTAAAATGACGATGCTCCATTTCGGGATACAGTGCAAGAAGCGCGTTTAGCCACCCTCTGCTGTGGACCTCAACCTCTGCAGCGCAACCAGAAAATGCCGCTTGCAGTTCCTCCTCAACAGCTGGAGTGACGTCCGCCGAGGTGATAAAGATGTATCGCTGAATCGCTCTCCCAAGCTTCGGCAGTTTATCTCGTTCCTCAGCTGCCAAACTCTTGAGTCTTGCACGCGAGGCATCCGGCGTGTGCTTGCATTGCACAATGTGAAGCAGCCCAGCTCCACGGGCCTGAAGGTCGATCCCGCCATCAGGGCCCACTCTGTATGTGGAAAATACTTTCTTTTCATGCACAGAGAGCAAGTCACGGATTAGCGCTTCAAAGTCGTAAGGAGATAAGTCCTTGAAATCATAGTCAGGTGAGGTCACTCGGTACTCCCCCCTTGCCGTTGCCACACTGCCAGCACCCTCGACACTCCGGTAGAGCGTCTGAGCAACTGCGGCTCAGGACAGGCCGCCGGCCAGCTTCATCGATAGTACGAGTAGTCCCTGTATCCGGGCAGCTCCCAAGGATCGCTACGGCGAGACTTGCAAGAGTCACGGTCGGCGCTACATCGGGACTGACAAGCGCCATGCACGCACTGTAGTTGCACGGCCTCACAGAGGCGTCAAGTCTCGCAACTGAAATACAGCAAGGCAGAGTTGACCGTCTCAGTTCCCGTCTCATTCATCGCGGTACGCGGCCGTCCAGGGCCGTTCGGTGAACCCCAGCACCAAGGTGTCCGTACGGGAATGAACGCCACTGAACATCCTCGGATCATGCCCTGACCAGCCTGGACAAACCTGCAAAGCGAGTTACGCCGGTTCGATTCCGGTCACGGCCTCCACAGCCCTTCACGGGCCGAGCTGCCCCGCGCGCTCGCCGACAGCGGCCTGCCGGACTTCCGTTGCCGCGAAGACGAGCAACTCAGGCGTAGGCACCAAAGGCTCACGTCTCACCGCGTCACAAAGCGGCCCTGATCCCCGCCTTAAACGCTGCCAGGTCGAACTGGTACCCCTGTTGGTGCGCGATGTCTGCCAGCCTCAGGAGGTCCTCCTGCTGCCGCGCCCAGAGCCAGACCCCGTGATTGATGTGATTCCGGGAGTCCTTACCCGTGAACTTGCCGATCATCCCGTTGCCGTCGTCGTCCCAGCACAGCTGGAACGCTCCCCACTGGTTCCTCTCGCCAGAGTGGTCGTGCCACGTGCCGGTCAAGAACGTCGCATGCTCAAGCGTGGCGATGATGCCCGACGCTGCCTGATCGACATCGCGCCCCGTCACGCGACTCCGCAGGCGCTTGAGCATGAACGTGGGGATCACGGTGCTCGGCGTCCCTGCGGTTTGCGAGGAACTCGGATCCGTCGTGACACCCCAGTACGTTCTCCACTGGCCTGCTATCTCCCGCCCACGGCTCGGTCGCCGAACCACCAGCCGAGCCGCGATGTCGGTGAGTCTCTCCTGGAACAGGACGCCCACTATCAGGCTGATGAAGGCACCGCCCAGGGCACCGGCCAGCCACTGAATCAAGACCCCACCTCACGCCCCGGTGCGCCACGGACACGGAGGGCAATCGTAGTGGCTGAGTGCGGGACGGAGGGAGTAACTCAGCATGTAGCTCGGCTAGTTGCACCTGTGGCCGCTGCACACCACGGCGGGCCCTCATGGCGCGAAGGCGGCCGCTTCTGCGCGTTCGCCGATCACGCGCGGCGCCGGATTGCACATGCAAGGCGGGTGGTTCGGTGCAGCGGCCGACCACGCGTCATGCAGCCACCGGCACTTGAGTAGGCTCCTGTCATTCGTCATGACCACGGGGGCTTAGCAGATGGAACGAGTGCACACGGAACGGTCGCGCGGCGACAGTCCACGCCAGATCGGCCCGTACCACCGCATCACTGTCCCGACCCGACGGACCTCGGCTTCCTGCCCGTCTGCGGCGGAAGTCCTGCGCGCACTGCTGCCGTCATCTCCCTCACCCAGGATCTGACCGGTGCTTTCTCCTCTGACCCATGACGACCCTGTCGGCTTCGGCGCGTACCGCCTGATCGCCCGCCTGGGCAGCGGCGGCATGGGCACGGTCTATCTGGCCCGCTCGCCCGGCGGCCGCACTGTCGCACTCAAAACCATGCACGCCGGCATCGCCAGAGATCCCGGCTTCCGTACGCGCTTCCGCCTCGAAACGGACGCGGCCCGCATCATCGGCGGCCACCACGGCGCAACCGTCATCGACGCGGACCCACTCGCCGAAACACCGTGGCTGGCCACCGAATACGTCCTCGGCCCACCACTCGACGACGCCGTCACCCTCTCCGGTCCGCTGCCCGAACCCACCGTCCGCGCACTCGGCGCCGCGCTCGCCGGAGCCCTCGGACAGCTCCACTCCTCCGACGTCGTCCACCGCGACCTCAAACCGTCCAACGTGATGGTCACCGCCTACGGCCCCAAAATCATCGACTTCGGCATCGCGAGGGCGGCAGGCGACGACCGTCTCACCAGCACAGGCGCCGCAGCGGGCACCCCCGCCTTCATGTCACCGGAGCAAGCCACCGGACAGGAACACACCCCAGCAGGCGACGTCTTCGCCCTGGCCGGCGTCCTCACCTACGCCGCCACCGGCCACGGCCCCTTCGGCACAGGCCAACCGGCAGAACTCCTCTACCGGGTCCGCTACGCCGACCCCGACCTCACAGGCGTACCCGAAGCCCTGATCCCGCTCCTCACCCGCTGCCTCTCCAAGGACCCGGCTCAACGCCCGACCACCACAGAGCTGGCCACCCAACTCCACTCCGGCGAGGGCCAATTCGCCGATCACCTCCCCGACACACTCCTCGCCGAGATCGCACGCCGAGCAACAGAGGTCTGGCAACACCAGCCATACCGCCGACCAGCACCCGCCGACCACGCCATCGCCAAGACCCTGCCGGCCGACCAGGGAACCAAAACAAGCCGTCGCAAAATCCTTGCCATCGGCGGAGGTTCTCTGCTCGGCGTTGCCACCGCGAGCGTCGGAGCATGGGCTTGGCTCGACGGCCGTAGCGCGGAAAGCCCGAAGGGCGAAGGGTCCGCGAAGGCCCCAACCCCACTGTGGCGGCGAAGCGTCCCAACAGCGGCGCCGGCCAAGATGGGGCGCCCAATGCTGGTCGGCGACAAGGTGATCGTGGCACTGGACAACACCCTGACCGCTATCGACGCGTCGACCGGCCGGAACCTCTGGTCCAGCGACGAGGTGATGCGTCCATGGGACATGGCCACAGACGGGGAGAAGCTCTATGGGGTGCTGTACTCCCTCGATCCGAAGGAGGGGCTGCGCATCGCGCAGTTCGACCTGGATGACGGCAAGCTCAAGGACCCCGAAGTCCACGAGCGCGCCTACAACGGAAAACTGCTGCTCAATCAGCTCCTTGCTGTCGCCAACGGCGTCGCCTGGATCCTCACTGCGCCGGTACGCGCGTCGGACACGGAGGAGTCGAGCGGTGTCAGCCCTGACCAGGGCTGGCTGATTGCCTCGTTCTCCCTCTCGAACGGCAAGAAGCGCACCGAGCTGGTGCTGAAAGAGTCCCCGACCGAAGAGTTCCCGTGGGTGACGGGGGCTCGCGTGACCGGCTCGTACCTGGTCCTGCAGTTCCGTACGGACTCCGGCGGAATCAACGTACTCGTCTGCGACACGCGCACGGGAGCGGCCGTCTCGCGGATGCCCCTCAGCCTCGACGCCGACGAGACCCCGAGGAGCCCGATGGCCCTGAGCGACGAGCACCTGTACGTCGCATCGGATGCGCTGCGGGCGCTGCGTCTGGCCGACGGCAAGGAAGCCTGGAAGTACCAGGGCACGGGCGTCACCTCGTACGGCGCTCCCACGGTGAAGGACGGAGTGGTCTACGCCGTGGAGGGTGCCGGAGCGCGGGCTCTGGTGGCCGTCAACGCCGAGACCGGCAAACTCCTGTGGCGTGAAAAGGACCCCGTTCAGTCAGGCGGCGAGCTGAAAGTCGCGCCCACCGTAGGGGATCGGTACGTCTACAAGCACAGTGCGGCGGGACTCCGAGCCATCGATCTCCGCACACACGAGACGGTCTGGCTGCACAAAGAGAGTCTCGACCGATTCACCGCACTGGCCTCAGCCGGGCGGCTCATCGGTTTCGGGGAAGGGCCCATCACCGCACTGCCCGTGACGGACACCCCCTAGCCTCCTCCTACTCATCCCCATCCTCATCGTCATCATCATCGTCATCACGAAAGGTCGACCCACGCCATGCTCCCTCTCTCCTTCGGCGACCCGATCCGGCTGGGGCCCTACCGCCTCGGGGGAGTCCTGGGAGAGGGCGGAATGGGCAAGGTGTACTTCGGCCACGACAACTCCGGCCGGACCGCGGCCGTCAAGGTCCTTCGCCCGGAGCTCGGGCACGACCAGCACCTCGCTCAGCGCTTCGTCCGGGAGGCGCAGACCGCGCAGGCGGTCACCAGCAAAGGCATCGCACGCGTCCTGAACGCACAGACTGAGGGCGGCCGCCCTTGGATCGCCACCGAGTACCTGGCCGGGCCGACGCTGGACCAGGCGATAGCCGCCAACGGGCCACTGGACGACGCCGGCGTACGGGCGCTGGCCCGCTCTCTGGCCTCGACGCTCAAGGACATTCATGCCGCGGGCCTGGTGCACCGCGATCTCAAGCCGTCCAACATCGTGCTCACTTCCTCGGGCCCGCGCGTCATCGACTTCGGCATCGCCCGGCCCACGCACGGCCTCACCCTCACCACCACCGGCCAGACACCGGCCACCCCCGGATACGGCGCACCCGAGCAGATCCTGGGTCAACGCGTCGCCCCGTCCGCCGATGTGTTCGCCCTCGGTGCGGTCCTGGTGTACGCGGCAGGCGGCAAGCGGGCCTACGACGGACCGCATGTCGCGGCAGTCCAGTACGAAGTGGTGCACGGCAACCCGGACCTCGGCGCCGTACCTCCGTCGCTCCGGCCGCTCATCACCCCGTGCCTTGCCAAGGACCCGGCGCATCGTCCGCAACCCTCGGCCCTTGTCGACGCCTTCGTGCCTCCTCGGGGTGCGCAACGCACCTGGAAACAAGGTGTACTCGGCGCCCAGATCAAGGAGCACGAGGCTCGGACGGCAGAGTTCAGCACGCTGACCGGCACCGCCGTCGACCACGGGAGTCCGTCACGGCGGCGCTTCCTCGCTTCCTCGCTCGCGGTCGGCGGCACGGTTCTGGCCGCGGGCGGCGGCGGGACGGCCTGGTGGCTGACCAGAGGCCCGGATCTGCCCGAGGCGGGCGACGCCGCACCGGCCAAACTGCTGACCACCGCCGACTACGAGCATGACACGCCGCCGAATCCCCTGTGGGGCCCGCTGAAGATCGCCGCACCGAACGCGTCCAGCCTGCTGGTGATGCGGGACGTCGTCATGTTCGCCGCCCCGTCAGGGGGACTTGCCGCGCACCTGGTGACCAACGGCAAGCGGAAATGGCACCTTCCGGAGGTGTCTCCGTCCGGCGGCTTCCTGCAAGTGACGGACGACGACTTCCTCGCGGCCGACGCGGACGGCAAGGTACTGGCCTTCAACGCGTCCACCAGCGAGCGGCGGTGGAGTGCCGCGGCCAACGTGGAGAAGCTCCTGGCGGTCGCGCCCAAGGACCGGACCGTGTACGCGGTGACCAAGGACAACCAACTGACCGCGATCGACACGGAGGACCACAAGGTTCGCTGGACGGTATCCGTCGAGTCCACCGTCGATCCCGAAACCGTGGCCGCGGCGGAAGCGGGACGGCTGGTCGTGTGCACCGCCGACGGAACGTACTTTGCCCTCGACTCCAAGAAGGGCGACGAGGCATGGCGGGTGACGGGACAGGCCACGACGGCCCTGACACCCGCCGTCGAAAAGGGAATCGTCTACCTCGGCGGAAAGAAGCTCACCGCGTTGCAGATCGCGTCCGGTGAGGAGATCTGGTCCACAGCGTCCGACTCGTTCGACCCAGCGGAAGGCTGGGTCTCCCCCGCGATCAACGACAACCACATCGCCGCCCTCGACAGCGGAATCCTCCGCCGCGTGTTCAAGGAGTCCGGCACCCTCAGCGACCTCTCCTGGCCGGACAGCGGCACCCCATCCCGCCTGCCCGCCGTCGTCGAGGGCAAGACGCTCTGGATCATTGAGGGCGGCACGTCGTGGGGTGTCTCGGCATTCACTGACTCCCTGTCCGAGGAGGCGGATCTCGAGCTCCTGTGGACCTACGAACCGGATTCCGAAGGTGCCTGGCACGTGGGTGCCGGGGGCAATCGGGCCTTTCTGCTGCACAAGGGGTCGCTGGTCGCGATGCCGGTCTTCTGACGGTCTTCTGACGGTCTTCTGACCGTCGCGCCCATATCTGCATTGCACGTGCAAGGCGGATGGATCGACCACCCGTCATGCACTCAACGGCACTTGAGTAGGCTCCTGTCATTCGTCATGACCACGGGGGCTTAGCAGATGGAACGAGTACACACGGAACGGTCGCGCGCGGACAGTCCACGCCAGATCGGCCCGTACCACCTCATCACCCGTCTCGACCCGACCGGCCCCGGCTTCCCGCCCGCCCCTGAGCGCCGCTTCATTGCGCGGAGTGCGGACGGCGACCGTACGGTGCTGGTGAGTGCCCCGCTCGACGGCATCGACCCCGGCCGCTTCCTGGTCGAGGCGGACGCGGCCCGCCGCCTGATCGGCCCCTGGGTCTTCCCGGTCGCCGAACTCTCGCCGCCGTCCAACTCCCCCTGGTACGCCTCCCCTTACCTCCCTGCGCTGCCCCTCCCCGTCGCGCTCGCCGTCCACGGCGGCCCGCTGCCCGAGCGCACGGTACGAGCGCTCGGCGCGGCCCTCGCCGAAACGCTCGCGGGCGCGCACGCCGCCGGCCTCACGCACGCGGGCCTGTCGCCCGCCGCCGTACTCCTGGCAGGAGACGGCCCGCGCCTGACGTGCTTCGGCGCGGTACGCACCGCGGCCCAGGACGGCGAACAGCGCACCGGCCTCCCGGGACTCGAGCCCGGCAGCCTCGCCCCGGAACAAGCATCGGGCGGCCGTCCCCGCCCCCCAGGCGATGTCTACGCACTGGGCGCGGTCCTCGCGTACGCCTCAACCGGCCACACCATGCCCGAGCGCTCCGAACTCCCCGCGTCGCTCGGCTCCTTGATCTCCGCCTGCCTGACCCGGGACCCCGCGGCCCGCCCGACCGCGGCGGACGTCCTGCACGCACTCCCGCCGTCGTCCCCCTCCCCCATGGCCACGGTGCTCGACTCGACGACCTCCCTGCTCACCCCGGGCTGGCTCCCCGGCCGGGTGGTGGCGGCGGTGGCCCGCCAGTCCGCAGAGGTACTCGCCGCGGAACTGCGCATCCCGCTCACCTCCAGGATCTGACCGGTGCTTTCTCCCCTCACCCATGACGACCCTGTCGGCTTCGGCGCGTACCGCCTGATCGCCCGTCTGGGCAGCGGCGGCATGGGCACGGTCTATCTGGCGCGCTCACCCGGCGGCCGCACCGTCGCACTCAAAACCATGCACGCGGGCATCGCGACGGATCCCGGCTTCCGGACCCGCTTCCGCCTCGAAACAGACGCGGCCCGCATCATCGGCGGCCACCACGGCGCAACCGTCATCGACGCGGACCCACTCGCCGAAACGCCGTGGCTGGCCACCGAGTACGTCCTCGGCCCTCCGCTTGACGACGCGGTCACCCTCTCCGGCCCGCTTCCCGAACCCACGGTCCGCGCACTCGGCGCCGCCCTCGCCGGAGCACTCGGACAACTCCACTCCTCCGACGTCGTCCACCGCGACCTCAAGCCCTCCAACGTGATGGTCACCGCCTACGGACCCAAAATCATCGACTTCGGCATCGCCCGCGCGGCCGGCGACGACCGCCTCACCAGCACGGGAGCGGCGGCTGGTACTCCGGCATTCATGTCACCGGAACAGGCGACCGGCCAGGAACACACCCCAGCAGGCGACGTCTTCGCCCTGGCGGGCGTCCTCACCTACGCCGCCACCGGCCACGGCCCCTTCGGCACAGGCCAACCGGCCGACCTCATCTACCGCGTCCGCTACGCGGAGCCGGACCTCACAGGCGTACCCGAAGCCCTGACCCCACTCCTCACCCGCTGCCTCTCCAAGGACCCGGCCCAGCGCCCGACCACCACAGAACTGGCCGCACAACTCCACTCCGGCCAAGGCCAATTCGCCGACCACCTCCCCGACACACTCCTCGCCGAGATCGCACGCAGAGCAACAGAGGTCTGGCAACACCAGCCCTACCGCCTCCCGGCACCGGCACCGGCTCAGGCGGCTCTCGCAGCTACTACCCCGGACATCACTCCATCAGGTTTGAGCCGTCGCAAGCTTCTGACCATCTCGGGCGGCTCGGCAGTCGCCGTGGCGGCCGTAGGCGTGGGCGTTTGGTCGTGGCTGAGGAACCCCAGCGGCAAAGCTCCCGAAACGGGTGCCGAGTCAAGCTCCGGGCCCACGCCGGGCGAGCCGCTGCCTGCCGCCGTCCGCGACAGGCGTGAGACCTGGCGCAAGACCATCAAGAGCAGGGCGCTCCCGTTCCTCCAGACGACGGTCGGTGACGTCGCCGTGGTGATGACAGACGAGGGACTGCTGGCTCTAGGTGCCCGGAGCGGCGAGCGGCGCTGGCTCGCTGCCAAGGTGAAGGAACCTCGACACGTCCACTCGGACGGGAAGAAGATCCACGCTCTGATCCCTGGAGGGCAGCACGGGAATCAGTTGTCGCTGCACAGGGTGGACCCCTCCGGCGGCCAAACGTCCCTTGCCAGCTCGTTTGCAAAGTTCGACAAGCCCTTGCAGGAGGCCGCACTGCTGCAAGTCACCGCTGACAGCGCCTACTTGGTTGCACGCAAGGGTCTGCCGACCGATTCCGCGGCGGCGAAGGCGCAGAGTTGGAACCTTGTGGCCGTGGATATCCGCACGGGGGCGGAGCGGTGGAAGTCACCCGTCGCCCCGTACGACATCGCGAGCCCAGAAGACTCCATCTACTCCGCCGTCGTCGGCGACCGGCTGATTCTCTCCCGTACGTCGAAGAGCGGAGACGCCCTCGAAGTCAGCGCCAGGGACGCACGCAATGGAGCACAAGTCTGGGACACCACCGTGGCTCGGGCAGAGGCAGCCGGCTCGTCGCCGGCCGTTCCCAACGTGTTTGCGAACGACGACGGTCATGTCTATGTGGGCGGCAACCGCGTCCAGGCACTTGATGCCACCGACGGGACCGTCGCATGGACGTTCGGCGCTGGGCGCAGCTCAGCCTCGTACGGCGTGCCGGTCCTCAAGGACGGAGTGGTGTACGCAGCAGAGAAGGGCAAGGGCGTCGTAGCCCTGTCTGCCGCGACCGGAGAGCTGCGCTGGGAGGCGAAGACCGGCGGACGTCCGGACGTAGGTGTTCCGCCCGTCGTGGACAGCAAGCACCTGTTCGTGATGGCCGAGACCGGCATCGTCGCAGTCAGCCTCAGCGAGCACGCGGAGCGTTGGTCCTCGAAACCTGGCTCGCCCAGCCTCGTCCTCCATGAGGGCACCAAGCGTCTCATCCAGTCGAACGGCGAACAGGTCTTCGCCATCAGATTCGACATCACGTACTGAACGACCTGACGCAACAAAGATCCTGAAAAGAAGGACGACACCGGATGATTCCCCTAGGCCCCGGCGACCCGCTTCGGCTCGGCCCCTATCGCCTCGTAGGGGTGCTCGGCGCAGGCGGTATGGGCAAGGTCTACTTCGGCCACGACAGCCACGGCCGTCCCGCGGCCGTCAAAGTCCTCCTGCCCCAACTCGCCCACGATCAGGGCCTTGTGCAGCGATTCCTGCGTGAGGCCGAGGCCGCCCGCGCAGTTACCGGACCTGGTGTCGCGCGCGTCCTCGGCGCTCAGACCGAGGGTGGCCGCCCTTGGATCGCTTCGGAGTTTCTGGCAGGACCGACTCTGGACCAAGCTGTCGCGGCATACGGGCCGTTCCCCGACGAGGCGATGCGCGCACTCGCGGCTTCCCTCGCCGAGGCGCTCCGGACCATCCATGCCGCAGGCCTGATCCACCGCGACCTCAAGCCGCCGAACATCGTCCTGACCTCGCAGGGCCCTCGCATCATCGACTTCGGCATCGCACGCCCCGAACACGGTCTCACGCTCACGACCACGGGCCAGGTACCGGTGACTCCCGGCTACGGAGCACCCGAACAGGTGCTGGGCCATCGCGTCGGGCCGGCCGCCGACATCTTCTCGCTCGGAGCTGTCCTGGCGTACGCGGCCAGTGGCCGACGGGCGTACGACGGTGCGCATGTGGCTGCCGTGCAGTACGAAGTGGTGCACGGGGAGCCGGACCTGAGTCTGGTGCCGGAGCAGTTGCGTGCGCTCATCGGACCGTGCCTGGCGAAGGACCCCGCCTTCCGCCCCTCGCCCGAGCAGATCGTTACAGCGTTCGCACCGCCCCGCCGCGCCGAACGGATCTGGCAGCAGGGTCCATTGGCTACGGACATTCAACAGCGTGAGGTTGGCGCGAAGCAGCTGGTCACCTTGCCTGGAACAACCGTAACGCCGCCCCCGAACCGTCGCCGATTCCTGACAGGACTGGCCGCCGGGGCAACCGTTCTGGCGGCGGGAGGGGAAACGGCCGCCTGGCTGTTGCGCCGTGACGGGTCAAGTGGCCAACAGGGGAAGGGCTCGCAGGCGGTGGTCGGCTCTTCCGCGGGAACCCCTCTCTGGGGCCCGGTGCCCGTCGCCGACCCATGGAGCCCTCCCGCACTCGCCGTTGACGACGTCGTGGTCTTCGGTGCCAAAGACGGTGGAATCGTCGCCTACGGGGCTGTCGACGGCAAGAAGAGGTGGGACGCGGTAAACATCACGCCGTCCGCGGAGTACTTGGCTCTGCCGAACAACCTGATCATCGCCGCGGATGCCGGGGGTGTGGTGCATGCCTTCAACCCGTCAACCGGCAAGGAGGAGTGGACCGCGAACGTAGGTGCCACAGCGGTGATGGCGGCGAACGATGCAGCTGTCTATCTCCTGACGCAAGGCAACAAGGTCTGCGCCCTCGACACGAACACCCGCAAGGTGCTGTGGACGGCCGCCACTCCCTTCGAATTCGCGGGCGCAGCGGCCTCCAAGACTCGCCTGATTGTTCACGGAGACAACGCAGATTCGGCGAAGAAGCCAGGCATCATCGCATTCGACACGCGCTCGGGTGCCAGTGTCTGGAGCCGGCAGTCCACGCGCGACGTAGCCAACCTGCCGACGATCCAGGGCGACAATGTCGCGCTCTGCGGGCAGTCGCTGACCATGACACGGCTCAAGGACGGTAAGGACGTGTGGTCCGTCGCGGGCGGCGACAGCCTTGGATGGGGCGCCGCCGCCATCGATGAGAAGCATGTGTACGCGATCAACGGCACAACGCTCCACTGCCTCAGCCTCAGCGATGGTGCCAGGGTATGGACATACGACCTCAAGGTAAGCCCTGTTGGCTACTACCCCCCGCGGATCAGCGGCCCGTTCGTGTGCGAAGCCTCAGGCGCGGACGCCAAGTCATACGACGCCGTCGTGCTTCGCAAGGACAGCGGAAAGCGGGCATGGGGCTACTCCCAGCACAGCACCAAGCAGCTGAAGCTGGCGACGAATGCCAACCAACTGTTCCTGCTTCAGAACGAGACCGCCACAGCCCTGTCGACAAATCCGTAGCGGTCCAGCCACCTTGGCCGAGCCGGTCAGGTCGCGTGCTGAACCTCAGTTCGTGATCCGCGTTGCACTAGCGCGGGAACATCAGTGCTGGCCGGGGCCGGGCGGAGCCTGATGCGGCGGGTTCTGGTACGGGCCTGTCTGCGGCGGGCCGTAAGCCGGGTAGGGCGGCTGCTGCTGATAGGCATTCGGCGGGAACGAGGGAGCCGCCGGCACAGCCGCGCTACGCCGACGGGACCGAATGAGCGGTACGGCGACCGCGGCACCGATGAGGACAGCGGCGCCGACACCCAGGGCAATCCAGAGGCCGGTGTTGCTGTCGTCCTTCGACGCGGCCGGAGCGGCGGCGTCAGACTCGCCCTTGTCGGTCTCGGTGCCACCGGCGGGCTTGGAGGCTTCCGGAGAAGGCGACTTGGGCGCGGCGGCCGCGAGGTCGGGGAGCGGGTACTCGTCGGCGGGGCCGGGGTCGCCGGGGGTCTTGAGCGCAATGCGAGGACGGACGACTCCGTAGCCGATGAAGTCGGTGCGGGCCTTGCCACTCTTTGCTTTGCCAGCCGTGTTGATCATGACGCGGAGAATCTGATTGTTGGTCCACTTCGGGTACTTCGACCAGATCAACGCGGCAGAAGCCGAGGCAAGAGCCGTGGCGTCACTCGTGCCATGACTCTTGCAAATCTGTGTGCCTCCTCCGCACGCGGCAACGATCTCGTCGCCGGGCGCACCCAGATCCACCTGCGGCCCTCGCTGAGATTCAGCGGTTACGCCAATACTCCTGTCCACTGCCCCCACGCCGACAACGCCCGGCGTGGCAGCGGGGTACATGACTTCATTTCCGGCATCGCCGTCGTTTCCGACGCCAGCGAAGATCAGTGAACCCTTTCCCAGGGCGTACTTCACGGCTTCTGCGATTACGTCAGAAGAGTCTCGCGTAGCCTGCGAGATGTTGATGACGCGCGCGCCGGAATCCGCCGCGAAGCGAATCCCCTTAGCTACCGACCCGTTCCAAAGCTTCGGGTTGTCTGCCAGGTTCGTGCCTTCGTCACCCTTGGGAAGCCGGATCGGGAGGATCTTGGCTCCCGGAGCAAGACCGAAGGCGCCCTTCCCTCCTGGCCGCTTTCCAGTGCCAGCAATCATGGAAGCCATGCCCGTACCGTGACCGTCATAGTCCGTGTTCTCGTCACCGGCTTGTTCCTGGGAGAGGTCGAGCCCGGGAAGCACCTGCCCCTTCAGATCGGCCAACGTGTCGTCAACACCGGAATCGATCACAGCAACGGTGACACCCTTACCCGTGCTGGTCTGCCACATCTCGTCGGCCTTCATCACATCCAGATGCCACTGCTGCTCGCGAATGGTCTCCGCGTGCGCGGGCGTGGCGGCGATGCCCACCAGCAGCAATCCCAGGGCGGCGGAAACCGCTCGACCACGCCTTGCTACTGAACGGCTGCTGGTGTGCATCAAATCCCTCTTGGCGGATGAATGTGTGGTTAGTCGATGACCGGCGGCACGATTCGGCGATCGCTCTGCTGCCAGGTCTCTTCGTCTTCGGTCAGGTAGTCAGGACGGTCGGCGTCCTCGCGATCACGACGGCGTCCATCACGGGGGGTAGCCGACGGAACTGCTCCAGCGCGGCCCGCCGGCCCAGTGCGTGCGCTGCCATCCGACGCCGCGTTCCTCACAAGGCCGGAGCCGCCCGGGGTGAAAGGCCGGGACCCAGCGGCTCCCTGAGGACTCGGTCGGCCTCCGACAACGCCGCCCGTCTCGGACGCCAGTCGACGCCCACCGCTGATACCACTCTGGCCTGCGCCGCCCATGGGCGGCCCGCCGTGCATGCCGCCCATGCCCCGCCCCATCGGGCCTCGGTTGTTGGCTTCGTTGCCGATCACTGTGCCGCGGGGGATACCGGTGGGGCGGCCGGTGTTCGGCGCGACGGGTCGGCCACCACTGATGCCGCTTTCCCGCGGCATCCTCGAGGTGAGGCCGGCCTGTCCGGGCGCCATGTTTCTGGCGCTGGGGAGCGGCTTGCCTCCAGGGCCACTCGGATTGGTGTTTCCGCCGCCGAAGGCAGGCGGAATCGTGCCCACAAGAGGGGGCACTCCATCAGTCTTGCCGAGTGGCGGAACGGTATTGGTCGTTGCCGGTGGCGTTGTCGTAGTGGGAGGCGTGGTTGTCACGCTGTCGATCCCCATCTCGACAGGGCGATCCGGCACAACGACATGTTGCGGAATAAGCGCATCGGGCGTCGTCTTGACCTGTTTCTCAGACGTCGTGGACACCGCTCGCTCCGACGGCGAGTACGTGTCCGACGACTCCCGCCTGGCCACGCCGCCTGTGTCGCCGATGTAGGTGGAATCGTTGACGGCCCTCGGCGGGGGCGGCGGCACGAACTCCCCCGGCGGCGGCGGGAACTCCGGCGGCTGCAGGCTCATGATCTGCGTGCCCGAGTGGGAATACGTCTGCCCCAGCTTCCGCAGCTGGTCGGCTGCTTCAAGCCGGCGGCGCTCCATCTCGGCCAGCGCCTCTGACTTCTGCGTCTGGAATTCCTGCCTCTCGAAGCCGGTGCCGGGGCCACGGGCAGCCTTCATGCCCTCGGTCGCGTCGGTTACCTGCTTCTGGAGAGACCCGTCCTTCTTCGGCACCGAGCTCTTCGCCGTGGCGATGGCCGTGGCGACTTCCTCCAGCCACGACGACGCTTCCTTGCTGTACTTGCCAAGCTCCAGCGTGGCCATGGCAGCCTTGTGGCCCCAGTCGCGGAAGGCCTCTCCACCGTCGCCTTCCCAGATGACCCTGGTCATATGGGACTTGAGGCCCTCGCCGACCTTCGTGATCGTTGAGGCCGCCTTGGAAAGCCTCTTCGCGAGCTCCGCAGCCGTCTCGGCGTTGGTGCCCTCGATCATCGCCAGCAGCTCATCGTGCGACTTGGAGTGGAAGTCCGTCTCCTGGAGTGCCGGCGCCTTGCGTCCCGACCCCTCGTCCTCAGCCATGGTGAATCACCACTTCCGCCTTCCCCGTTTCCCTCACGCTCGTCCTCATCAGGCGGCACCGTGGGTGTCGCCCGGCTGCGCCGCGCCCCCACCGGCCTGGTGGTTGGCCCCACTCTGCTGCGCCTGATCCCCGTAGTGCGCATCCACCTCAGAGGCGAGATTGCGCATGCGCTGCCTGATGTCGTAGTCGATGTTCTCGTATCCCACTTGGGATGCCTGTACCGCGATGCTCAGGCCGTCGACCTGCAGAGCGAGAATCTTGGAAAGCTTCTCGAGCTCGTCATGGACGACCGTGTACGCGCCGTACAGGAACGCGCTTTCCTTGAAGTCGGCCGTGCCCAGGTTGGCCGGCTCCAGCCGCTCGGCGGTGACCTTGTCCGGTGCCGCTTCGGACCCCTCGAGGTCGACGAGCATCTTGTCGACCTCCTTCTTGAAGGTCGTCATCGACTCAAGCTCGGTGACCAGCTTGGCTGCCGCCGCAATCCCACCCACAAAGGGGACCATGCTGAACGCCCCGAACGCTGCGGACGCTCCCGTCCCAATGTCCTCCGCCACGAACGCCTCCCCGTTTACACACGTCTACAGGGATCACTGTACCGAGCCACACCGACAGTCCGCATCCCTGGATTGCAGCTGCAATCCACACAACCCTGTTACGAGTTGGGAACAGCCACCGCCGCCTGAGGCCTGATCGGCAGCCTGTTGATGGGTCTTCCGGTCGCCGCGCGTACCGCTGAAGCCACCGCAGCAGGCGAGGTCACCACCGGTGCCGCGCTTGCCGGCTTCGCGCCGAACGGGGCCACCACGTCCCGTTCTTCGACCAGTTTCACGATGCGAATGTCCGGGGCGTCCAGGGATGTCGGGAGTGCGTAGCCTGTCAGGTCCGGGTGGCGGACCAGGCCGCGGTTGGTGCGGAGGTTTTCTGTGAGGGCCGTGCCGACGCCCTGGGTGACGCCTGCCTCGATCCGGGCGGCCAGTTGGGCGGGGTTCAGGATGCGGCCGACGTCCTGGGCGACCGCCATTTCGACCACGCGGATCGAGCCCAGTTCGATGTCCACGTCGACCACCGCGCGTACCGCGCAGAACGCCATGCCCACGAAGGCGTCGCCCTGGCCCGAGTCGTCGAGCGGCTCCGTGGGGTGGGGGCGGCACTGGGCCGTGGCCCAGAGTTCCTTGCCGTCCATGGCCTCCGTGACCGTCGTCGACAGCACGCCGTCGTACGACGTGATCTTGCCGTCGGTGATCTGGAGCAGCTCCGTCGACATGCCGAACTTGTGGGCCAGGGGCTGGAGAAGCTGCGTGCGGACCATCTTCGCGGCGCGTTCGACCGCGCCGCCCGAGACCCAGGTGTGGCGGCCGTGGGCCGCAGGGCCGGCCGGGGGCTGGTCCGTGTCGACCGAGGCCACGTGGACCTCTTCGATGCCCAGCGTCTCCTGCACGATCTGGCGGGCGAGCGTGGAGAAGCCCTGGCCCGTTTCGACCGCCGCGCAGATGACGGTGGCGACTCCGTCGTGGACCTTGACCGTCGCCGTGGAGACCTCGTCCGCGCCTTCGGCGCCGAGCATGTGGACCATGCCCAGTGCGTAGCCCACGCCACGGCGGACGGCGCCGGGTTCGCCCGCGCCCTCAGGGCCGCCCGGGAGCAGCCAGTCGTCCTCCGGAGTGTCCTTCGGGAGGGAGGGGAGCGGGAAGTCGCGTACGGCGGTGAGGAGTTCCGCGACAGGGGCGGGGCAGGTGACCGTCTGGCCGGTGGGGAGGATGTCGCCCGTCGCGAGCACATTGCGCAGGCGCAGTTCGGTGGGGTCCAGGCCCAGCTTCACGGCGAGCTTGTCCATCTGGGACTCGTACGCTGCGCAGACCTGCATCGCGCCTTCGCCGCGGACATGGCCGGACGGCGGATTGTTGGTGCGTACGGCCCAGCCTTCGATGAAGGCGTGCGGGACGACGTACGGGCCGCAGGCGAAGGCCACCGCCGCGGCGAGGGATTCCGACGAGGAGTCCGCGTAGGCGCCCGCGTCGAGGAGGAGTTGGGCCTCGACCTTGACCAGGCGGCCCTCCGTGTCCGCGTGGTGGCGGTAGCGCAGCAGCGTGGGGTGGCGGTGGGCGTGGCCGAGGAAGGACTCCTCGCGGGTTGCGGTCAGTTTGACCGGGCAGCCCGTCTTCAACGCCAGCAGGCCCAGGGGGAGTTGGAAGCCTGGGTCCTCGCGGTCGCCCGTGGCGCCCGGGACGCCCGTCACCACGACCTTGACGCGGTCCGCGTCCAGGCCGAAGCAGGCCGCCGCCAGATCGCGGTCGGTGTGCGGGTCGGTGGAGGCGACGTACAGCTCGACGCCGCCGTCCGGGCGCGGTACGGCGAGGCCCGCCTCGGCGCCGATCGGAGCCGGGTCCTGGCGGCCGATGCGGTAGAGGCCCTCGACGATGACCTCGCCCGTCATGTCCGGGTCGCCGTAGCGCAGCGGGATGTGGCGGATCAGATTGCCGTCGGGGTGCAGGGGCTCGGCGGCGAAGGCCTTCTCCGGGTCGGTGACCGGGTCGAGTACTTCGTACTCGACGGCGATCGCCGCGGCCGCGAGCCGGGCCGTGTCCGGGTGGTCGGCCGCCACGGCCGCGATCGCCTCGCCGTGGTGGCGGACGATCTCGGAGGCGAAGACGGGGCGGTCGACGATACGCCTGCCGTAGGCCGAATCGCCCGGAATGTCCTCATGGGTGACCACGGACCGGACTCCGGGCATCTCCGCGGCCGCCGAGGTGTCGATCGACGTGATGCGGGCATGAGGGTGCGGAGAGCGCAGGATCGCCGCCCACAGCAGCCCTTCGGCCCACAGGTCCGAGGCGTACGGAAACGTGCCCTCGGTCTTCGCGCGGGCGTCGGCGGGCGGAAGAGAGGCGCCGAGACCGAGGGCCGGGGGCTCCGGCCGCGGTGAACCGGCCGCCTGGGGCGTCGCGGTGGTGGCCGCGTCGTTGCTCACGCCATGCCTCCGTCGTGCGGGTGGGGCTGCACACTACCTGCGCCGGGAGGCGCCTGGTGCGGAATCCGAGCTTCCGCACTCGCCTCCGCCGCGGCCGTGGCGCTCGCCTCGCGCTCGGCGACCACCTCCCGTACGGCATCGAGCACACCCCGGTAGCCGGAGCAGCGGCACAAGTTGCCGCAGAGCGCGTTGCGGGTCTCGAGCTCGGTGGGGGCGTGGTTGCCCTCCAGGAGGTCGTGGACGGTCATGGCCATGCCGGGGATGCAGAAGCCGCACTGAACCGCTCCGCAGGCGGCCAGCGCGCGCTGGACGTCGGACGGTTCGCCGTCGGCGGCGAGGCCTTCGACCGTACGGACCTCGGAGCCCGCCGCTGTCGCGGCCGGCACCAGGCAGGAGGCGACGAGACGGCCGTCGACCTGGACGTTGCACGCGCCGCACTCGCCCTGCGAGCAGCCGTCCTTGGCGCCGGCGAGGCCGAGGCGCTCCCGCAGGACGTAGAGCAGGGACTCGCCGATCCAGGCGTCGGTGACCGGGCGGTCGGTGCCGTTCACGCGCAGGACGTAGGAGGTGGGCGGGTGTTCGTCGCTGCCGGTGGAGGAGCTCGCGGGCTCGTCCGAAGCCTCCGGGTCCGCGTCCGTGGCGGGCTCTTCCTCGGCAGGCTCGTCGGCGGCAGGCTCTTCGGCGGAGGCGTGCTCGACCGGGATGTCCTGCGTCGGTGCCGCGTCCACCGCTTCGGGCTCCGGTGTGGCCCAGGGCGCCGCCGCTCCGCCCGGCAGCGTCGCAGGGGCGTCGGTCGCCCATGGCGCGGGCGCTCCGCCCGGCAGCGTCGCCGGAGGTTCCGGCGTTCGCCACTGGGTCCTCAGCGCGGACGTCGTGAACTCGCCCGACTCGTCCGGCAGATCACCCTGCGCCACCGGGATCGTCCACTGGCCGGTCACGTCCGACGCGGGTGCGGGCGCCTGGCCCGGAACCCGTTCCGCCTCGGTGAAGGTCCACTGGCCCGTCGCGTGAGGGTCCGTGGACCGAGGCGCCGCGGGACCCTCCGGCTCGGGCCACTGCACCGGCTCCGGCTGGCCCGTGCCTTGCACGGGCCAGTTGCCCGTGGCCGACTGGTCGGCGCCTGCGGGCGTCAGCGGCATGATCATCGGCGGTACGTAGCCGTGGCCCGGCGCCTCCAGCGGCGCGGCGTCCAGTGCGCCCTCCGGCGGCAGCTGGAAGAAGCCGGTCGCCTCGGCGTCGTACTCGCCCTGAGGCGTCGGCTGCCAGCCGCCCCGCTCCGGCGGGCGGCCCTGCGGATTCTCCTCGTTGCTCACGACAGCGCCCTCCCCAGTGCACGTCGGGCCAGCGCGGCAACAGTACGCCGCAGGTGCAGCAGTGCGGGCGGCAGCACCGCCTGCTCCTCGCCCTGCACGGGCGGGGCCGGGTCCGGGATGCACGCGGCCGCGACGTACTCGCCGAAGGCCGCCAGCGCCTCTCCCGCAAGCCCCCGCTCGCCGTCCCAGTCGATCAGCGAGGCGATCCAGCGCTCGGCCTCCAGGGGCCGCAGCGGCATCGGCGCGATGGCGCCGACCGCGCAGCGCACTCCGCGCCGCACCGGGTCGAGTACGACCGCGACGGAGGCGGTGGCGCGGCCCGGGCCGGTCCGGCCCGTCGCCTTCACGAAGACCTGCGGGGCGTGCAGCAGCGGCACGCGTACGAAGCCGATGAGTTCGGCGGGCGCGAGCATCTCGCGGCCTGCCAGCAGATGGGAGACCGGGATCTCGCGACGGCTGCCGCCGGGGCCCGCGATCACCAGGTCCGCCTCCAGGGCGGCCAGTACGGGCAGGGTGTCGCCGGTCGGGGCCGAGCTGGCGATGTTGCCGCCGAGCGTGCCCGCGTTGCGGATCTGCGGCGGGCCCGCCGCGCGCGCGGACGCGGCCAGCGCGGGGATGAGGGCCGCGAAGTCGGGCCGGCCCATCCGGGCGTGCGTGAGTCCGGCACCGAGCAGCGCGTGACCGTCCTGGTAGCGCCAGCCGCGGATCTCGCTGATGCGGCCGAGGCCGACGAGGCCGGCGGGGCGGAGCTGGCCCTTGTTGACGGCGGCCATGAGGTCGGTGCCGCCGGCCACGGGCACGGCGGCGGGCATGGCGCTCAGCGCCGCCACGGCCTCGTCGAGCGAAGCCGGCAGCGTCACCGACTGCGACGTGTGCGGTGCGTGCGTGGTCACCCAGCTGCCCCTTCCCGGTGTCCGGCTGTCCCGCCTGTGTTGCCGTACCGTACGTGCTCACAGGCCCGACGTGGCAACTCTGGCACATCTTCCGAGCCGACCGACGAGAGGGTCCGCGAAGGACGCATCCGCACCGGATGCCCGTTCTTGCAGAGATGGTCCGTTTTGGCCTTCCATCTCCGCCACATGCGGATTGGCACCCGGATTGCCACCCTTCGGCGATCCTTGTACGACTTATTCCTTACGGCCGTTCAACAGTCTCAGGGTCCTGGGCCGCGGACACCTCTCTTGTGCCGGGCTCACACGTTTGGGGGCGCACCCTCGATCGGGCGTCCGAGCACACCTGGTCGCTTCTGCCACGGCAACGGGCCACCAGGCGGCCGGTAATCGACGCCGAGCGCGTCAAGGCGCCCGTAGTGGACGGCCATTCGGCGTTCGAAGTCCGCGAAGTCGCGTTCGGCGGGGTCGGGCAGCGCTGACCAGGCGACTTCGGCGAGCGCGGCGAGCCGCGGGAAGACCTGGTAGTCGACGCGGGCGCGGTCCTGCATCACCTCGGTCCAGACATTGGCCTGGGTGCCGAGGATGTGGGCGGCGGCCTCGGGACTGAGAGACGGTGGAACGGGCTCGAAGCGATAGACGTCTTCCAGCGTGCGTACGTAGCCGATCGGCATCGGCTCGTCGGGGCCGGCGTCCTGGCGGTGGTCCAGGTACACCTGCTGCTCGGGGCACATGACGACGTCGTGGCCCTGCTCGGCGGCCGCGATGCCGCCGGCGTAGCCACGCCAGGAGGAGACGGCGGCGCCGGGAGCCAGACCGCCCTCCAGGATCTCGTCCCAGCCGATGAGGCGGCGGCCGCGGGCGGCCAGCCAGGTGTCGAAGTGGCGGATGAACCAGGACTGGAGCTCGTCCTCGCCGGCGAGTCCGAGCTCCTCGATGCGGGCCTGGGCGGTCGGGGACGCCTTCCACTGGCCCTTGAGGCACTCGTCGCCGCCGATGTGCACGAACGGCGAGGTCTCGGCCGGGAAGAGGTCGAGGAGTTCCTCGAGTACGCCCTCGTAGAAGCGGAGGGTGTTGTCAGTGGGAGCGAGTACGTTTTCGGTGATGCCCCAGGTGTCCCAGACGGAAAGGGTGGTTGTGTCGATGACGTCGGTGTTGCCCAGTTCCGGGTATGCGGCGATGGCGGCCTGTGAGTGGCCCGGGATGTCGATCTCCGGGACGACGCTGATATGCCGCTCGGCGGCGTACGCGACGATTTCGCGGATGTCGTCCTGCGTGTAGAAACCGCCGTGCGGCTTCTCGTCCCAGAGGTCCGAAGCGCGGTGGCCGTACTTGGTGCGCGACCGCCAGGCGCCGATCTCCGTGAGCCTCGGGAAGCGCTTGATCTCGATGCGCCAGCCCTGGTCGTCGGTGAGATGGAAGTGGAAGACGTTCAGCTTGTGGGCGGCGAGCAGGTCGAGATAGCGCAGCACGTCGGCCTTGGGCATGAAGTGGCGTGAGACGTCGAGCATCATGCCGCGCCAGGAGAAGCGGGGCGCGTCCTCGATGACCTGGTACGGGATGCCTCGCCAGGCTTCCGGGTCCGCGCATGCCCGTCGGTAGGCGTCGGGGCCGAGGAGCTGACGCAGCGTCTGGGCTCCCCAGAACACCCCGGCGGCGGTGCCGCCCGCGATCTCGACGCCCGACGACACGGTGAGCCGGTATGCCTCGGGAGCCAGCGACGGGTCGATCAGCAGCGTGATCGTGTGGTCGGCACCGGCGGCACCCGGCGGCAGTTCGCGGCCCAGTGCGTTGCCCACGGCCGTGCGCAGCCAGCGGGCGACACCCTCGGTGCCGGGCGCGGCCGCGAGTGCGGTGGCGGCGCCGAAGACGAACGGGGTCCGGTACGGGCCGTCGACGGCCGCGGGCGCTGGGATCAGATCCGTGGGTGTGGTCGCGTCAGGAGTCATCGCGTCAGTCCTTCACCGCGCCGCCCAGTCCGGAGACCAGGCGTCGCTGTACGAGTACGAAGAAGACCAGCACCGGCAGGGTCATCACGGTAGACGCTGCCATGATCCCGCCCCAGTCGTTCTCGTCCGGCTTGAAGAAGACCAGCAGCGCCATCGGCAGGGTCGACTGCGAGGTGTCGCTGATGATGAAGGACTTGGCGAACAGGAAGTCGTTCCAGGTCGAGATGAACGAGAACACGCTCGTCGCCACCAGGCCCGGGAAGACCAGCGGGAAGAGGATCTGCCACATAAAGCGCGTACGGCTCGCGCCGTCGATGTAGGCCGCTTCCTCAAGGGCCTCCGGGACCGCCTTCACAAAGCCCCGCAGCATCCAGATCGCGAACGGCAGCGAGAAGGCGATATGCGGCAGGATCAGCGAGCCGAGCGTGTTGAGCTGGCCGAAGTCCCGCATCAGGAAGAACAGCGGGATCGTCAGCGCCTCGATCGGGACCATCTGTGCGACGAGGAACATGATCAGCAGCGTCGTACGGAATTTGAAGCGGAAACGAGTTACGGCCGTCGCCGCCAGGAAGGCGATCAGCGCCGACGCGATCACCACCACGCCCGCCACGAACAGGCTGTTGAGGAAATACCGGCCGAATTCCTGCTGTTCGAAGACCCGGCGGAACGAGTCGAGCGATGGCGCGAGCGTCCACGGCCGGGCCTCGGTCGACTGGATCTCGCCCGCCGGCTTGAAGGCCGAGAGCACCATCCAGTACAGCGGGAAGGCCACCACGACCGCGATGACGAGCGCGGACGCCTCGGCGGCGAGCCGCCAGGGCCGGCGTATGCGCAACTGGCGCGAGAGGCTCACAGTTCTTCTCCTTGGCGTCGCAGCAGGCGCAGATAGACGAGCGTGACGGCGAGCAGAATCAGCAGCATGACGACGCCGATCGCCGAGCCCAGGCTGTACTGCGAGGACGCGAAGGCCTTCTGATAGGCGTACACATTGAGCACGAGATTCTGGCCCGCGATGCCTCCGCCGTTGGTCATCACGTAGATCTGGGTGAAGACCTTGAAGTCCCAGATGATCGACTGAATGGTGACGACGACCAGAATGGGACGGAGCATCGGCGCCATGACGGAGCGCCAGATACGCCATTGCGAGGCGCCGTCCAGCGAGGCCGCCTCCAGTACTTCGGACGGGATCGCCTTGATGCCCGCGTACACGGTCACCATCACGAACGGGAAAGAGCACCAGACCACTTCGAGGAGTACGAGCGCGAAGGCGCTGTAGCGCCCGTACGTCCAGGAGAAGTCGCCGAGGCCCAAAAGCCGGTTGACCGGGCCGTAGTCCGGGTCGAAAAGGAAGACCCAGACCGTGGAGCCGGTGATGGCGGGCGTGGCCCACGCGCCGAGCGCGGCCAGCATCAGCGCGAGCCGGGGCAGGGCCCGTATGCGCGTCAGCAGGACCGCGAGCGCGCAGCCGACCGCCAGCGTGGCCACGACGCAGCAGGCGGCGAAGACCACGGTGGCGAGCAGGACCTGCCAGAACTGGCTGTCGGCGAAGAGCGTGCGGTAGTTGCCCAGGCCCTGGAAGGTCGTCGGCTCGCCGCCGCTGACCTGGGCCTGGGTGTATTCGAGGAAGGAGATCAGGCCGAGCTGGTAGATCGGGTACACCAGCAGCCCGGCGAGTACGACGAGTGCGGGTGCGAGATAGATCCAGGGCGTCCAGCGGCCGCGTTTCTTTGCGGGGCGGTGGCGGTGGCTTCGAGGCGGGGCCGGCGCGGTCGTCGGTGTGACCGCGGCCGGCCCGGCGGCCGTCGCTTGGTGCGTCATTTCGTCCAGCCTGTTGTTGTTCCGGCCTCAGGCCGTTACTCGTTGTCCGGTCAGCCCGTGGCCGCGAACGCCTCGTCCATCTTCTTCGCCGCGTCACCCGAGGCCTTCGCCACGTCCTTCTTGCCGCTGACGATCTCCTGGAACATCGTCGGCAGCACCAGCGAGGCATCGATCTGGCCCCACGCCGGCGTCGCGGGCACGAACTTCGCGCCTCCGGCGAGCGTCTCGACGAACGGCGCGACGAACGGGTCCTTCTTCGCCACCTCGGAGCGCAGCTCCATGTACGTCGGCAGGAAGCCCATCGCGTCGAACAGCTTCCGCTGTGTCTCCTTGCCCGTGAACTGCTTCATCAGGTCGATCGCGAGCGTCCGGTGCGAACTGCTCTTCAGTACGCCGATGTTGTTGCCGCCCGCGAACGCCGGCGCCGTGGCGCCCGCCTTCACGCCCGGCAGCGGAACGACCGCGTACTTGCCCTTCACCGTGCCCGCCTCCACCGCCTGGTGGCTGAAGTCGCCGCCGATCGCCATGGCCGCCTTGCCGGAGGCGAAAGCGGTGACGGTCGCGTTGCCGCCCATTGAGGCGCACTTGGCGGCCGGACAGTTGTCGTCGCCGAACAGCGAGGTGTAGGACTCGATGCCCTTCTGCGCGGCCGCGCTGTTGATGGTGGCCTTGAAGCTGCCGCCGCTCTCCTCGGCCAGTTCGCCGCCGTTGGCCCAGATGAACGGCATCGCGCCGTAGGTGTACGCGCCGCCGACGGCTATGCCGTACAGCTCGGGCTTCTCCGCGTGGATCTTCTTCGCGGTGGAGATCAGCTCGGCCTGTGTCTTCGGCGGGGCGATCGAGAGCTCCTTGAAGACGTCGGTGCGGTAGTACAGGGCCCGTACGCCGACGAAGAAGGGCGCGCCGTAGATCTTGCCGTCGACCGTGACGGACTGGGTGGCGGTCGGGTCGGCGTCCTTCGCCTCGTCCCAGGCGGTGAACTCCTCGCTGACGTCCTCGAGTCCGCCGTCCTTGACGTACCCGGCGGTGTCCGTGTTGCCGTACTCGATCACGTCCGGCGCGCTCTTCGGGTCGTTGAAGGCGGCCTTGATGCGCTGGGCGCGGGTCTCGACCGGGATGTACTCGATCTCGACCTTGGTGTCCTTGTGCTCCTTGGTGAAGGCGGCGACGGCGTCGTCCACGACCTTCTGCTTCGGCTTGTTGTTGACCTCCTGGAACAGCCAGACGCGCAGTGTGCCGCTCTTCTCGTCCTTCTTGGCACTGCTGTCGGAGGACTGGGGAGCGCAGGCGGTGGCGGTGAGGCCGGCGAGAACAAGTGCGGTGACGGGTGCGGCAATTCGGGCGCTGAGCTTCATGCGGTGTCGTCCCTTACGAGTAATCGTTGCAACATATGCAACGTTCGTTTCGTGCTGCACAACACGCAGGAGGCTAGAGCCGCGCAAACAACGGGACAAGAGGTCTCAACCACCTTGTGACCGCCGGGTGCACCCTGTGCAACGCGAACCACATCCCGACGACAACGCGAACGGCCCCCGGGGCGCGCAAACCGCGCGCCCCGGGGGCCGTCCCCACTCACCGACTACCGCACCGACCAGCCCCGAGGACCGGTCGCACGGACCGTGTGACTACTTCTTGTCCTTGCCGCCCTTGTCCTTGTCGCCGCCGGCGCCCATGGACTCGTAGATCTCCTTGCACATCGGGCAGACCGGGTACTTCTTGGGATCGCGCCCCGGCACCCAGACCTTTCCGCACAGCGCCACGACGGGCGTGCCGTCGAGGGCACTCGCCATGATCTTGTCCTTCTGGACGTAATGGGCGAAGCGCTCGTGGTCGCCGTCGCCGTGCGACACCTGTGGCGTCGGCTCTACGAGGGTCCCCGTGCCTGTCCCGCGCTCGGGCTCAAGAGTGCTCATGGGCTCCAAGGGTACTCACTCCGGCGCGCTGTCGGCGGTCACGGGCCCGGCCCGGCGACCGACGGCCCCGTCAGTTGAGCGAAGGGTCGTCCGGGTAGGTGGCGAACATCGCCAGTTCGCTGCGCTGTCTGCGCAGCACGGCGCGCCACAGCGTCTCCGGCCGCGGCGACGAGACATCGCCGGGCTCGGACTCCACGACGTACCAGGCCCCGTCGTTGAGTTCGTCCTCCAGCTGGCCGGGGCCCCATCCCGCGTACCCGGCGAAGATCCGCAGCGATCCCAGCGCCGCGCCCAGCAGTTCGGGCGGCGTCTCCAGATCGACCAGGCCGATCGCGCCGTACACCCGGCGCCAGCCGAGCGGTCCTTCGTCGCCGGGGATCACCGCCACGCCGAGCGCCGAGTCGAGCGAGACCGGGCCACCCTGAAAGACCACTCCGGGCTCGCCCGCGAGACCCGCCCAGGTCTCCAGAATGTCGCCCACGTCAACGGGAGTCGGCCGGTTGAGCACCACGCCGAGGGAGCCTTCGTCGTCGTGATCGAGCAGCAGAACCACCGCCCGGTCGAAATTCGGGTCGGCGAGGGCGGGCGTGGCCACGAGCAGCCGTCCTGTGAGCGAGGACACCTCGGTCATGCGAGACATGATCCCGCATCTTCGCCCTCCGCGGGGGCCGAGCGGCACAGTGTGAGCCGACGCAGCTCAGGACGGCTCATGACGCGGGACGGGCGCACATCGCCGCGACCGCCGGCCGTAACGCTCCGCCAGCCCGCAGGGACCGAGCGTGTTGTACCGAATTCATTACGCTCCTAGTGCGTCCTCGGTCTTACGGGACAGGGGTGTAGGCCCCTTACCCTTTATCACTGGCCCCTGCCCGACTCTCCCCTCGCTCCACTGGGGGGACTCCACCGGAACGCGAGATACATGACCGGCAAAGACGATGTACTGCTTGTCCACGGTGGAACCCCGCTCGAGGGCGAGATCCGTGTCCGCGGCGCCAAGAACCTGGTGCCGAAGGCCATGGTCGCCGCGCTGCTCGGCAGCGAGCCGAGCCGGCTGCGCAACGTGCCCGACATCCGCGATGTACGGGTCGTGCGCGGACTGCTCCAGCTGCACGGCGTGACGGTCCGCCCGGGCGACGAGCCCGGCGAGCTGGTCCTCGACCCGACACATGTGGAGAGCGCCAACGTCGCCGACATCGACGCGCACGCCGGCTCCTCGCGCATCCCGATCCTGTTCTGCGGACCGCTGCTGCACCGGCTCGGCCATGCCTTCATTCCCGGCCTCGGCGGCTGCGACATCGGCGGCCGGCCGATCGACTTCCACTTCGACGTGCTGCGGCAATTCGGCGCGACGATCGAGAAGCGCGCGGACGGCCAGTACCTGGAGGCCCCTCAGCGGCTGCGCGGCACCAAGATCCGGCTGCCGTACCCGTCGGTCGGCTCGACCGAACAGGTGCTGCTGACGGCGGTGCTGGCGGAGGGCGTCACCGAGCTGTCGAACGCGGCGGTGGAGCCGGAGATCGAGGACCTCATCTGCGTGCTGCAGAAGATGGGCGCGATCATCTCCATGGACACCGACCGGACGATCCGGATCACCGGTGTCGACAAGCTCGGCGGCTACACGCACCGTGCGCTCCCGGACCGGCTCGAGGCGGCGTCCTGGGCGTCGGCGGCGCTGGCGACCGAGGGCAACATCTATGTGCGCGGCGCGCAGCAGCGCTCGATGATGACGTTCCTGAACACGTACCGGAGGGTCGGCGGCGCCTTCGAGATCGACGACGAGGGCATCCGCTTCTGGCACCCGGGCGGCTCGCTCAACGCGATCGCCCTGGAGACCGACGTGCACCCCGGTTTCCAGACCGACTGGCAGCAGCCGCTGGTGGTCGCTCTGACGCAGGCGGCGGGCCTGTCCATCGTCCACGAGACGGTCTACGAGTCGCGGCTCGGATTCACCTCCGCGCTGAACCAGATGGGTGCGCACATCCAGCTGTACCGCGAGTGCCTGGGCGGCTCGGACTGCCGCTTCGGTCAGCGCAACTTCCTGCACTCGGCGGTCGTCTCGGGCCCCACCAAGCTTCAGGGCGCGGATCTGGTCATCCCGGACCTCCGCGGCGGCTTCTCGTACCTGATCGCCGCGCTGGCGGCGCAGGGGACGTCGCGCGTGCACGGCATCGACCTGATCAACCGCGGCTACGAGAACTTCATGGACAAGCTCGTCGAGCTCGGCGCGAAGGTCGAACTGCCGGGCGGCGCGGCGGTGTGAGCCCGTCGGGGGCCACCTCCGGGTGGCCCCGCCGCGCGGGTTGACCGGCTCGTCAGGACAAGCTCGTCACGACTGGCTCCGTAAGCTCCGTAAGCTCCGTAAGCTCCGTAAGAACAAACAGCGCGAGGGCGGACGTTCCCAGTGGGAACGTCCGCCCTCGCGCCGTGTGTCGCAGGCAGTTGTCTTACTTGCCCTTGGCGGCTTCCTTGAGCTTCGAGCCCGCGGAGACCTTCACGCTGTAGCCGGCCGGGATCTGGATCGGGTCGCCGGTCTGCGGGTTACGAGCGGTGCGAGCGGCACGGTGGGTGCGCTCGAAGGTCAGGAAGCCGGGGATGGTGACCTTCTCGTCGCCCTTGGCGACGACCTCGCCGATCGTCTCGGCGAGAGCGGCCAGCACAGCGTCGGCGTCCTTGCGGGTCACCTCGGCACGGTCGGCCAGCGCGGCCACCAGCTCACTGCGGTTCATGTTGTTACTCCCGTGTTCTTCTTGCCTGTCAGGCGTGAGATCGAAGCCGATGCTGCCAGGGCCCTCGGACAGTCCCCGGACCCGGGTCTGCTGTCAGACCCTCGCGCCCGAATACGCATCCTGCCCCCACCAGCGGCGGGAAAGCCAATCCGGCACCCTCTGGAGTCACACGAAAAGCGCCACTGCCTCGTGGTGGTGACGTTCCGTCCACCGGGTGGAGACTCCTTGTGGAGATTCCTGTGGAACCGCCGGGCTCATGGACCGCCACCCTAGAGCGGCAGTCCTGGCCCCGCGACTCGCGACGCGCCGTGCGTCAGGACGACGAAGCGCCCGTCACACCCGCTCCGGCCGCTTTCGCGGCGGTGCGCACGGCTCCCGCGACCGCTCCTGCGACCTTGTCGTTGAAGACGGACGGGATGATGTAGTTCGGGTTGAGCTCGTCCTCGGTGACGACGTCCGCGAGCGCGGTGGCCGCCGCGAGCATCATCTCCGTACTGACCGTACGGGACTGAGCGTCCAGCAGCCCTCGGAAGACACCCGGGAAGACCAGCACGTTGTTGATCTGGTTCGGGAAGTCGGAGCGCCCGGTGGCGACAACGGCCGCGGTCTGGCGGGCGATTGCCGGGTCGACCTCGGGGTCGGGGTTCGCGAGCGCGAACACGATCGCACCGTCGGCCATGGCGGCGACGTCCTCGCCGCCGAGCACGTTCGGAGCGGAGACGCCGATGAAGACGTCCGCTCCGGCGACGGCCTGCTTGAGCGTGCCGGTGACGCCTTCGGGGTTGGTGTTGTCGGCGATCCAGCGCAACGGCGAGCCGACGGCCGCGTCCACCAGGTCCTCGCGGCCGGCGTGCACCACACCCTGGATGTCGGCGACGACGGCGTGCTTGACACCCGCCGCGATCAGCAGTTTCAGGATGGCGGTACCGGCCGCGCCCGCACCGGACATGACGACCCGTACGTCCGAGACCGCCTTGCCGACCACTCGCAGCGCGTTGGTCAGAGCGGCGAGCACGACGATCGCGGTGCCGTGCTGGTCGTCGTGGAAGACCGGGATGTCGAGGGCCTCGCGGAGCCGCGCCTCGATCTCGAAGCAGCGAGGGGCGGAAATGTCCTCGAGGTTGATGCCGGCGAATCCTGGGGCGATCGCCTTGACGATCGCGACGATTTCGTCGGTGTCCTGGGTGTCCAGGCAGAGCGGCCAGGCGTCGATGCCGGCGAACCGCTTGAACAGGGCCGCCTTGCCCTCCATCACCGGCAGCGCGGCCATCGGCCCGATGTTGCCGAGGCCGAGGACCGCGGAGCCGTCGGTCACCACGGCGACCGAGTTGCGCTTGATGGTGAGGCGGCGGGCGTCCTCGGGGTTCTCGGCGATCGCCATGCAGACGCGCGCCACACCCGGGGTGTAGATCATCGAGAGGTCGTCGCGGTTGCGGATCGGATGCTTGGACTGCATCTCGATCTTGCCGCCGAGGTGCATCAGGAACGTACGGTCGGAGACCTTGCCGAGGACGACGCCCTCGATCCCGCGCAGTTGCTCGACGATCTCATCGGCGTGCGCCGTGGAGGTCGCCGCGATGGTGACGTCGATCCGGAGCTTCTCGTGGCCGGAGGCGGTCACGTCGAGGCCGGTCACCGAGCCTCCGTGGGACTCGACGGCCCCGGTGAGCTGGGAGACCGCGGTTCCGCTCGCGGGCACCTCCAGCCGGACCGTCATCGAGTACGAGACGCTTGGCGCCGTTGCCATGACCGGGTTCCTCTGCTTTCGCTAGCTTCATTGCCCTGCGGCCGCGGCTGGTGCCCGGCAACGCGTTCTGATGGTCGCACCTACCTGCGGGTAGCAGGTAATAGTGTTCGTTTTGTTTTCGGAAAGGATTTTCCACCATACGAGAAGCGTCGGGGAAACAGAAGAGGATGCAGAAGAGGTCCGCGCCACCAGTGGTGACGCGGACCTCTCCGACGATCTGAAGACACCGACCCGCCATGCTCGCCTCGCGGCAAGTGGTCGCTCGTAGCGACGAAGGTTGGGCCCGGGGGCTTGGATCGGGCCGGTGCCGTACCCAGGCTAACAAACGACCCCGGGAAGTGATTCCTCCATCACGGGTTGACTCCCTGTCAGCAGCCGATCATTAACCGGTCAGTCCCGCAGCAGGTCCGGAACGCCGTCCCCGTCCGGGTCGTCGCGCCGGTCCGAGACCACCGTCAGCTCCTGCGTCGCGCGGGTCAGCGCCACATAGAGCACCCGCAGCCCGGCCGGGCTCTCGTCCGCGATCTCGGCAGGTGACACGACCACCGTGGCGTCGTACTCCAGGCCCTTCGCCTCCAGCGAGCCGAGCGCCACCACCCGGTCGCCGAGCCCCTTGAGCCAACGTGCCACCTGCTCACGGCGGTTCATGGCGGCCACGACGCCGACCGTGCCGTCGACCCGGTCCAGCAGCCGCTGTGCCTCCTCGCGCACGGTCCCGGCGAGGTCCCCGTCCCGTACGACCGTGAAACGCGGCTCCAGGCCCGTCGAACGGACCGCGCGCGGCGACTGGCTGCCGGGCATCGCGAGCCGCAGCACCTTGGCCGCGAGATCGGCGATCTCGGCGGGGTTGCGGTAGTTCACCGTGAGCTGGAAGCGGCGGCGCGGGCGGGAGCCGAGCGCCTCGTCGCGCGCCTCGGCCGCCTCCTCGGGATCCGACCAGGACGACTGGGCCGGATCGCCGACCACCGTCCAGGTGGCCTGCCGGCCGCGGCGGCCGACCATGCGCCACTGCATCGGGGTCAGGTCCTGCGCCTCGTCGACGATGACATGGGCGTACTCGACGCGCTCGGCGGCGAGCCGCTCGGCACGCTCGCGCTGGGTCTCCTCGCGCTGGGGCATCAGCTCCTCAAGACCGGTGAGCTGGTCCAGCGGGTCGAGTTCGCGCTTCTTGCGTGGGCGGGCCGGAGTGCCGAGCAGCGTCTGGAGCTCGTCCAGCAGCGCCACGTCGTGCACGGACAGCGCGTCCCGGCGCAGGGATCGCGCCACCCGGCGAACCTCCCCCGGGTTGATGATCCGGCGCGCCCAGCGGCCGAGCGTCCGCTCGTCGGCCATGGCCTCCAGGACACCGCGCGGGGTCAGCTCGGGCCACCAGGCGTCCAGGAAGGTGATGAAGCTGTCCTCGCCACTGACGTCGTCGTCGAACGAGGACCGCAGCTCGGCGGCGAGTTCGGGGTCGGTGTGCCGGCCCTGGGACCCGGACTTCGCCCACAGCGCGTCGAGCAGCAGCCGCCGGGCACGGGGCCGCAGCAGATTGACGGGCGTGGTCCCGCCGAGGACGTTGTGCCGGATGCGCGTCAGCTCGTCGCCCTCCAGCTCCAGCCGCCGCCCGAAGGCGACGACGCGGAGTCGGGTGGGCGTCCCGGCGCCGCGCGCGGAACGCGGGTCCCCGCCGCGCGAGTCGTCGGCGTCCTCGCCGAAGGCGAGCTGCCCGCCGCGACCGGCGGCGGCACCCGGACCGCCGGTGAGCTCCAGCGCCCCTCTCGTCGCCTTCCGCAGGACCTTCAGCATCCGCAAGGAGCCCTTCACACGGGCCACGTCCGGGGAGTCGTACGCCGTGGCCTCCGCGCCGTCGACGAGGTGGCCGACCGCGCGGATCGCGACCTGGCCCTCCTCGCCGAGCGAGGGCAGCACGCCCTCCGTGTACGCGACCAGCAGCGGCGTCGGCGAGACGATCAGGATGCCGCCCGCGTACCGACGGCGGTCCTGGTAGAGCAGATACGCCGCGCGGTGCAGCGCGACCGCCGTCTTGCCGGTGCCGGGGCCGCCTTCCACATAGGTCACCGAGGCGGCCGGGGCCCTGATCACCAGGTCCTGTTCCGCCTGGATGGAGGCGACGATGTCCCGCATCGTGTGGCCGCGGGCCTGGCCGAGGGCCGCCATCAGCGCGCCGTCGCCGATGACCGGGAGTTCCGCGCCGTCCAGCGTCGCGGCGAGTTCCGGGCGCATCAGGTCGTCCTCGACGCCGAGGACCTTGCGGCCCTTGGAGCGGATGACCCGGCGGCGTACCACCCGGCCCGGGTCGACCGGCGTGGAGCGGTAGAACGGCGCGGCGGCGGGCGCACGCCAGTCGATCACCATCGGCGCGTAGTCGGAGTCGAGGACTCCGATGCGGCCGATGTGCAGCGTCTCCGCGATGTCGGCCGTGTTGTCCGGCCGTACGGCGTCGTCCGCGGGCTCCACCGAGGTGTACGCCCCGTCCGGACCCTTCTCGCCGTCCTTGCCGAGCAGCAGATCGATCCGGCCGAAGAGAAAGTCCTCGAACTCGTTGTTCAGCCGGTTCAGATGGATTCCCGCGCGGAACACCTGCGCGTCCCGCTCGGCGAGCGCGCCGGGCGTGCCGACCTGGCCGCGCTTGGCGGCGTCGTGCATGAGGAACTCCGCCTCGTGGATCTTCTCCTCGAGGCGGCGGTACACCTGATTCAGATGTTCCTGCTCGACACCGATTTCGCGGTCCCGGACAGAGTCGACAGCGGCTTCCTGCGCGGCCACCGGGGCCCCCTTCTGACGTGCACTGGGCAGCCGTCAACCGTACGCGAAGGGGGCGAATCTGTCAGGCTTCGACCTCCACCAGTCGCTTGCCTTCGAACGTACGGACCTCGAAGTGGTCGATGTCGTTCCGGTCCATCGCCGCTCCGCCGTGGACATACAGCGGGTTCTTGGCCGCCTTGTCCGGACTGTCTGGTATGCCGTAACCCCACCTCGGAACGGCCCAGGAGGTCACGACCTCCTCCTCGCCGGTCTTGGAGACGGCGATCAGGTTGCACTTCAGCGGACCCTTGACGTTCTTCAGCTCCAGAACGGTGTGGGTGCCCCAGCCCTTCTTCTCCAGGCCAACGGTCGCGCTGACCTTGGTGGTCGGGTCCGTGGCCTTGACCTTCTCCTCCATGTGGTTGAAGAAGGCGTCCTCGGCCGGGGAGGTCGGGTGCGGGAGCGCTTCGTTGCTGCCGGAGTCGTTCGAGGTGACCACGACCGCGGCGGTGGGACCGCCGATGATCAGGGCCGCGGCTGCCGCGACCAGATACATGCCGCGCCGGCGCTTGGCGGCCCGCTTGGCCGCGACCTCGTCGAGGAGGCCGCCGAGCAGCTTGGGGCTGGGCGGTGCGGGCACCACGGGCACGGCCCGCGGCCGGCCGAAGTCCGACCAGTCCTGGGCGTCCGGCATGCCGGGCATGCTGAGTACGTTCGACCGGCCCGCGGGAGGTGCCGGGGCCTCTGCCAGCATCGCCAGCATCGGCTCCATCCCGGAGAACTCCTCGAGGTGGGCGGCGCAGATGTCGCAGCCCGCGAGGTGCGCCTCGAAGGCGGAGGCGTCCGCGTCGTCGAGCACGCCCAGCACGTACGCGCCGACCGCATCGTGTACGGATTCCTGCTCATACATGGTCATGCCGTGACCCCCCTCTCCTCCAGAGCGAGCTTCATCGAACGCAGTGCGTAGAACACGCGGGACCGCACGGTCCCACTGGGTATGCCGAGCGTCTCGGCCGCCTCATTGACCGTACGACCCTTGAAATACGTCTCGACAAGCACTTCCCTGTGGGCGGGCGTCAAATCATCGAGTGCATCTGAGAGCGTCATCAGCCACAACGCCTTGTCGATCTCGTCCTCCGCGGGCATGACCTCCAGCGGCGACGGGTCGACCTCCTGCGGCCGGGCCTGCCGGCTGCGGTGACCGTCGATGACGATGCGGCGCGCGACCGTCACCAGCCAGGGTCGGACAGAGCCGGTTGCTCGGTTGAGCTGACCGGCGTTCTTCCAGGCACGGATGAGCGTCTCCTGGACCACGTCCTCGGCACGCTGGCGATCGCCGGCAACGAGGCGCAGTACATAGGCGAGCAAAGGTCCCGCATGTTCGCGATACAGCGCGCGCATGAGTTCCTCGTCAGGTGCTGAGGAGTCGATGCGTGGCTTTTCGCTTCGATGGCGGGCCCTTTGCGGACGGTCATCGGCCACGGCCGCATCCTTGCGCACCTGAACCTCCCGGTCGAGACCCTGTTTTGGCTGACTGCTTGTCCTCCTTCACTACGGGGTCAGCAGCCGGATCACTCAATGCCGGGAGAAAAACTTTCCAAGATCTTTCCGAGGGTGCTCGGTGCGGTGATTCAGGCCCGCGCCACGGCCGCTCTGCGCCGGTGACGGGCGACCCGCTCGCGGTTTCCGCACACCTCGCTGGAGCACCAGCGGCGGCGGCGCCCGCGGGATGTGTCCAAGTACACACGCAGGCAACCCTCGCCCTCGCACTGTCGGAGCCTCGCGCGGGCCGCCGGGTCGGTCAGCAGCTCCACGGCGTCGCGGGCGACGGCGGCGAGCAGCGCGCCGCACTCGGGAGCCGCGCCCAGCGCGCGTACGAGACTGCCGTCCTCGTCCCGTACGGCTCTGATGGCGGGCGGCGGTCCCGCGGCGATGGCGTTGACCCGGTCCAGCGCGGACTCGGCGGGCCTGCCGTCGATCTCGGCGCGGACCAACTGGCTGATCCAGCCGCGCAGTTCGGCGAAGCGGTCCACCCACCGGCCGTCCACGGCGGCGAGCTGGGTGTCGGCGGGAACCAGTCCGGCGCCCACCAGCCAGCGGCCGAGCCGGCCGGCACCGGCCAGCGGCTCGCGCCCCGATCCAGTCGGTACGGAACCGGTCTCGGCGGATCCGGTCTCCGCGGTCGCCACCAGATCGAGGCAGATCCGCCCGGAGTCGAACCGCCAGTCGTACGGCGCCGTACCCGTCGCGCCTGCCGTCATGCGCCTGTCACCGCCTATGGGGTCACCGCCGGGTCTCCCCACCAGAGTGCCCTTCCGGGCGTGCGGCCGGAACCCCTCGTTCTTGCGGGTCCGGCCGCATGCGCCGGGCGGAGGGCTCAGTCGCGGGCGATGTCCGGAGCGATGTCCTCGTACCGCTCGACAGGAGCCGTCGTCCGGGCGCTCGGCGCGGCCGCCGGCTTGCCGCAGAAGGCGGCGTCCAGCGTGCGGGCCATCGCGTTCAGCACATTGCTGTTGTTGGAGGTGTTGGCGAGCGCGGTGATGGTGCGCTTTCCGTCCTTCGAGGTGAAGGAGTACGTGTAGTAGCCCTGCACGGTGCCGGTGTGCCCGTACACGGAGACGCCGCAGGCGAGATCGCGGCGGCGCAGGCCGAGGCCGTACCCCTGCGTGCTGTTGACCGGCGTCCACTTCTGCATCTGTGCCAGAGCGTCCGCGGAGAGCAACTTGCCGCGCTGCAGCGCGGAGAAGAAGGTGTCCAGGTCACGGGCGCTGGAGATCATCGCGCCGGCGCCCTGCGCCCAGGAGGCGGTCTGCCGGGTGGAGTCCACCAGCGGCGCACCGGCCTCGTCGGGCTTCAGGTAGCCCTTGGCGTGGCGGCCGGGGAGCGCGGTGTCCGGGTGCACGTAGAAGGTGTCGCGCAGCTTCAGCGGCGCGATGATGCGCGAGCCGTACTCGGTGTGAACGGAGTGGCCGGTGACCTTCTCAATCAGCATGCCGCCGACCACGAAGTTGGTGTTGGAGTACGAATAGGCCGCGCCGGGCTGGTTGTTGACCGGCTTGGCCAGAGACAGGTTCACCAGCTCCTGGTTGGTGAAGACCCGGTTGCGGACGGACTCGAAGCCGGGGACCGTCGCCTCGAACATCTCGTTGGTGTAGTCGTACAGACCGCTGCGGTGGCTCAGCACATGGCGCACCGTGATCCGGTCGTCGGGCAGCAGCCCGGGCAGGTACGTGTTGACCGAGGTGTCCAGGCCGAGCTTGCCCTCGTCGACGAGCTGGAGAAGCACGACGGCGGTGAAGCTCTTGGTGACGGAGCCGACGCGGAAGCGGTCCTGGGTGCTGAGGGCGCGGCCGGTGGCCCGGTCGGCGACGCCCTCGGACACCTTGTGGACGGTGCCGTTGTCGTCGATCCTCGCCATCGCGCCCGGCGCGCCCTCGGCCATCGCCGAACGCAACACCCCGCGCAGCCCCGCGAGATCGGGCGCGGGCAGCGTCTTGGCGACGGCCGACGGCGCGCTCTCTGCGGCGGTTGCCGCCTGCGCGGGGACTGCGAGGAAGGACAGCAGGACCGCGCCGAGCGCCGTGCCTCTGCCCACCATGCCTGAGACCATCTGGTTCTTCTCCTGAACTCCGGTGCGAGCCGCGCCGCGGTTGCGGACGCCGGCAACAGCTATACGCGCCGGAGGTGCGGGCAGGTTGCATCCGCAGGGTGAAGTCCCGAAGTTTTCAGCCTTCTTCAGTGCCTGGGCCCGCCTGCTGGACGCTCGGACATGCGTTTGCGACGCTCGCCCATGGTGAGCGCCACGAGCCGCCGATTGACTGGTCGTATGACACAGAACACGACGCAGAACAGAGCGCAGAACACGACGCGGGGCAGGGCTGCCGGGGCGGTGCTCGGGGCTGCGACCGTGACCAGTGGGCTGATGGCCGGGGTCTTCTTCGCTTACGCGACCTCGGTGATGCCGGGACTCGGCCGCAGCGACGACCGGACCTTCATCGAGGTCATGCAGAACATCGACGACGCGATCTACAACCCGGTCTTCTTCGCGGCGTTCCTCGGCGCGCTCGCGCTGACCGCGCTCGGCGCGTGGCAGCAGCGCCGGGCCGCGTCACGCGGCTGGGTGTTCGCGGCGCTCGTGCTGTACGCCGCCGCGTTCCTGGTGACCGTCGGCGTGAACGTGCCGCTCAACGACGACCTCGTGGCGGCAGGCGACCCCGAGCGGATCGCCGATCCGGGTGCCGTGCGCGAAACGTTCGAGGACCCTTGGATCGCCTGGAACATCGTGCGCACAGTGCTGTCGACGGCTGCACTGGTGTGCCTGTGGCGCGCCACCGCGCTCGTACGTCAGGCGTCCGCGTACTTGGTTCCGGAGGCCTGGTCCAGCGCCAGCCGGTAGCCGCGTTTGACCACCGTCTGGATCAGCTTGGGCGCGCCGAGTGCCGTACGCAGCCGGGCCATGGCCGTCTCGACGGCGTGCTCGTCGCGGCCTGCACCGGGCAGCACGCCGAGCAGGTCGGCGCGCGAGACGACCCAGCCCGGGCGGCGGGCGAGCGCGCGCAGCAGGGCCATCCCGGCGGGCGGCACGAGGCGCAGTTCGTCGTCGACCAGGACCGCGTGGCCGCGGATCTCCAGGCGGCGGCCGGCGACCGGCAGCGCTCGGGCGCGCGAGGGCAGTTCCAGGCTCAGCAGCTGTACCAGCGGGCCGAGCCGGAAGCGCTGCGGCTGCACCGTGGGGATCCCGCGGGCCTGCAGCGGCAGCGCGGTGACCGGCCCCACACAGGCGGCCAGCACCCGGTGCTGGAGCGCCTGGAGCAGATCGGGCAGCAGCCCTCGGGACTCGGCGCGGGAGAGCAGCGAGGCGGCGGCCGGAGCGCTGGTGAAGGACACGGCGTCCAGAGCGCCGGAGACGGTCGCCTCCAGGAGCCGGTCGAGCGGTGCGGGGTCCTCGGGTTCCATCCACCGGTAGACCGGTACGACGACGACCTCGGCGCCCCCGGCCCGTAGCGACTCGACAAATCCGGGCAGCGGTTCGCCGTGCAGCTGGAGTGCGATCCGGCGGCCGGCCACCCCTTCGGTGAGCAGCCGGTCGAGGACTTCCGCCATGGACTCGGAGGCGGGCGACCACTCCTCGGTGAGGCCGGCGGCCCGGACCGCTCCCCTGACCTTGGGCCCGCGGGCGAGCAGTTCCACCCCGCGCAGCCGGGCCAGCAGCTCCTCGCCGTGGCCCCAGCCGTCCGCTGCCTCGACCCAGCCGCGGAAGCCGATCGCGGTGGTCGCGACCACCACGTCGGGCGAGTGGTCGATCAGCTCCTTGGTGGCTGCGAGGAGTTCCGCGTCGTCGGCGAGTGGGACGATGCGCAGCGCGGGCGCGTGAAAGACGTTCGCGCCGCGGCGTCGCAGCAGTGCCCCGAGCTCGTCGGCCCGGCGCGCGGCGGTGACACCTACCGTGAATCCGGCAAGCGGCCCGTGCAGGCGTGCGTCCGTGTCTGCCGTCATGTCTGCCGTCCCGTTGTGCGGTCCCCATGTGCGGGAGTGGGGCGACCGAGCCTGCCAAGGAAGCGTGACGGGCTCGGTTCGCCTGGATTTCCCCGGTGTTACACCTCCGCGTAGCTGAGCTGTGGCTTTGCCTCCGCGACGGGCTGAGCGGCAGCGGCGGGCCGGCGAAGGTATACCGCCCAGGTCACCGCGAAACAGGCCGCGTAGAAGGCGAGGAAGGCAACGAAGGCGGAGGTGCCGGTGCCCGCGGTCAGGAAGGACTGGCGGAAGGCGAGGTTGATGCCGAGACCGCCGAGTGCGCCGACCGCGCCGATGAGTCCCATGGACGCTCCGGACAGCCGGCGTCCGTACGCGGCGGCAGCCTCGCCGGTCATTCCCTTCGCGACGGCCTTGGCCTGGAAGATGCCCGGGATCATCTTGTACGTGGAGCCGTTGCCGACCCCGGTCAGTACGAAGAGCACGATGAACGCGCCGGTGAACAGCGACAGCGACTTCTCCACCGAGGCGAGGACGACGACTCCGGTGGCCGCGCCCATCCCGAGGAAGTTCCACAGGGTGATGCGCGCGCCGCCGTAGCGGTCGGCGAGCCAGCCGCCGAGCGGGCGGATCAGCGAGCCGAGCAGCGGCCCGATGAAGGTGATGGAGGCGGCCTGCAGCGGCGTGCGCCCGAACTGTGTCTGCAGGACCAGGCCGAAGGCGAAGCTGTAGCCGATGAACGACCCGAAGGTGCCGATGTAGAGGAAGGACATGATCCAGGTGTGCGGGTCCTTCACCGCTTCCTTCGACGCTCCGGTGTCGTTCTTGACCGGCGCGAGATTGTCCATGAAGAGGGCTGCGCAGACAGCGGAGACGGCGATGAAGGGGAGGTAGATCCCGAGCAGCACACGCGGTCCGCCGGCCGCCCCGATGACCGCGAGCCCGACCAGCTGGACGACGGGCACACCGATGTTGCCGCCGCCCGCGTTCAGCCCGAGCGCCCAGCCCTTCTTCCGCAGCGGGAAGAAGGAGTTGATGTTGGTCATGGACGAGGCGAAGTTACCGCCGCCCACGCCGGTGAGCATCGCGACCAGCATGAACGTGGTGTATGAGGTCCCCGGCTCCATCACCAGGAATGCCGCGCCCGTCGGCAGGAGCAGCATCGACGCGGCGACGATCGTCCAGTTCCGGCCGCCGAACCGGGCGACGGCGAAGGTGTACGGGACCCGGATGAAGGCTCCGACCAGAGTGGCCATGGCCACCAGGAAGAACTTCCCCGCCGGGTCGATGCCGTACTCCGGTCCCATGAACAGGACCAGCACGGACCAAAGGGTCCAGATGGAGAACCCGATGTGTTCGGAGAGGATCGAGAAGATCAGGTTGCGACGTGCGGTCCGCTCTCCCTGCGCCTCCCAGAATGTCTCGTCCTCGGGGTCCCATTGTTCAATCCACCGGCCAGCCATCACGCGCCTCCACCTGTGTCGTCGTGGGAGCGACGTTAGGAACGGCGCGTTTCGGCCCAGGTGGCCCGAGGTGACCGGCGCGAAACCTTGCTCTCACCCGGCGGTCGGGGCCGGTGTGAGACGTTCGGGCCTGTACGAGCGGTCAGGGCCACAGCCGCGGTCTGCGCCGGGCCGCCAGATCCTCGGCCCAGCCGAACAGCGCGACAGCCGCCGCGGTCAGCGCCCCGGACAGGAACAGCGCAGGCACCCAGCTCTCGAGGAGCCAGGGCGCATGCTCGGCGAGCAGGTCGATGTCCCAGAGCCGGTCCCACTGTGTGGCCGCGACGAAGATGCAGATGTTGTGCCAGAGGTAGACCGTCACCGCACGCGCGTTCAGCAGCGTGATCACCCGGTCCCAGCGGCGCAGCCGCGGCGGCAGCCGGTCCCACGAGGGGCTGAAGTGCAGAAGCAGGAGGACGGCGCCGAGCGACCAGAGCCCGTGCGCGGTCGGGATGGCGTCCAGGTCGTCCGCCGGGAAGCCGTGCCGGGACGCCCAGAACAGACCCGCCAGCATGACGAAGGGCGCGACGGACGGGACGGCGTAGCGCGGCAGCCTCCGCAGGATCCCCTCCTGGTGAGCCATGCCGAGGATCCAGCAGGCGCCGAAGGTGGCGAAGTCGGTGAGCGCGGAGTCGATCCGCTCGGGCAGCGGAAGGTATCCGAAACTGAGCGCGACCGAGAGGGCGAGCGGGGCCGCGAGCGTCGCCCACGGGAGCCGCCGCAGGGCGCGCAGCAGCAGCGGCGACAGCAGCACGAACCACAGATAGGCGCGGAGATACCAGAGCGGCTCGGCCAGATCGACGGCCCACTGCTCGCTCGCGTACGCCGGGTCGCTCAGCGGCAGGATCCAGAAGAGCGCGGACGCTCCGGGACGCCAGCCCTGGAGCACCATGGCGCTCACGCCGACCGCGCCGAGCACCCACATCGGCGGCAGCAGCCGCCGCAGCCGGCCGCGGATCACCTGGAGCGCGGGACGTCCCAGGGAGCGGGCCATCAGGGCGCCCGCGAGCGCGAACATCACGCCCATGGACGGGAAGACCAGCGGCAGCCAGGCCCAGCCCACCTGGTGGTAGAGGAAGACCCGGAAGAGCGCGAGGGCCCGCAGCAGGTCGAAGTACCGGTCGCGGCCGCCCCGCTCGGGAACGGCGGCCTCGGGTGCGGCGGCAGCGGTGGCGGCGTGGCTCATGCGACCGGCCGCCGGTCCTCGTCGCTGCTCCGCGGGCTCGGGATGTTCCCGGGCGCGGCTCCCAGCGCTCCGGTGCGCCGCAGCTTCTGCCAGCGCAGGCGGCCGCCGGTCAGCGCCGTGATCCAGGACTGCAGCAGCACGACGTACATCAGCTGCCGGTAGAGCACCTGCTGGAGCGGCAGCGAGATCAGATGCACCATCCGCTCCCGGTCGAGACGGAAGGCGTACGCGGCGCACAGCGCCTGCACGGCGAGCACCCCGACCCACGCGGCGACCGTCTTCAGCGTGGGCCCGAAGACCAGCCCGTACAGCAGGAACACGTCGATCAGCGGGGCCAGCAGCGGCGCGAGCACCATGAACAGGGAGACCAGCGGCAGCCCGACCCGGCCGAAGCGGCCCGAAGGGCCGCGCTCGACGAGGGCGCGGCGGTGCTTCCAGATCGCCTGCATGGTGCCGTACGACCAGCGGTAGCGCTGCGACCACAGCTGCTGCACGGTCTCCGGGGCCTCGGTCCAGGCGCGCGCCTTCTCGGCGTAGACCACGCGCCAGCCGTCGCGGTGCAGCGCCATGGTGATGTCGGTGTCCTCGGCGAGCGTGTCGTCGCTCATGCCGCCGACGCGGTCCAGGGCGGCGCGGCGGAACGCCCCGACCGCGCCCGGGATGGTCGGCATGCAGCTCAGCACGTCGTACATCCGCCGGTCGAGGTTGAAGCCCATCACGTACTCGATGTGCTGCCAGGCCCCGATGAGGCTGTCGCGGTTGCCGACCTTGGCGTTGCCCGCGACCGCGCCGACGCGCGGGTCTCCGAAGGGCTGGACCAGTTCGCGGACGGTGGACGGCTCGAAGACGGTGTCGCCGTCCATCATCACGATGATGTCGTGGCGGGCGTTGGCGATACCGCGGTTGAGTGCGGCCGGCTTGCCGGCGTTGAGCTGCCGGACCACGCGTACGTTCGGCAGGCGCAGGCCCTCGACGATCCGTGCGGTCCCGTCGCTCGACCCGTCGTCAATGACGATCACTTCGACGGGATGGTCGCTCTCACTGAGCGAACGCACCGTGTTCTCGATGCACTTGGCCTCGTTGTACGCGGGGACCAGCACGGACACCGGCCGGGTGACCGGCTCGCCCCAGCTGAAGCCGGGCCTGCGCACCTTGCGGGCGTGCCCGAAGGAGAGCAGCAGCATCATCCCGAACCGGGCGATGACCAGCACGCCGATCGCGGCCAGGCCGACGGTGAGGACGCCGGTGGTGTTCTCCGACACGGTGACGGCGGCGACCCAGGCCCTGCCCTTCCACAGCTCCACGCCGGTGACCGGGGTGTGGGCGCTGGGCGCGTCGAGTGCCTCGGTGAGGTTGGTGAAGCGGTAGCCCCGCTCCTTCATCTGCGGCAGGAAGCGGTCGAGAGCCGCGACGGTCTGCGAGCGGTCGCCGCCGGAGTCGTGCATCAGCACGATCGAGCCACGGGTGCCCTTGGGCGTGGCCCGCTCGATGATCGCGGCGACTCCGGGCCGCTTCCAGTCCTCGGAGTCGGTGTCGTTGAAGGCGGTGATGTAGCCGCGGCTGCCGATGTACTGCGTGACCGGCCAGGACTCGTTGTCCAGGGCGGCGGAGAACGAGGAGTACGGCGGGCGGAACAGCGAGGTGCGGATGCCGGCCGCGCCCGCCAGCGCCAGCTGGTTCTGGGCCAGCTCCCGGTCGATGCGGGAGGCCGACTGGAAGGCGAGGTCGGGGTGGTTGAACGTGTGCAGGCCCACCTCGTGGCCCTCGCGCACGATCCGTTCCACCAGGTCGGGATGGCGGGATGCCATGGTGCCGGTGACGAAGAAGACGCCGTGTGCGTCGTACTTCTTCAGCGTCTCGAGGACCTTCGGCGTCCAGGCCGGGTCGGGCCCGTCGTCGAAGGTCAGCACGAGCCTGCGGTCGGGGATGCGCAGGGTCTTCGGGTCGTCCTCGTCACGGGCGTCGATGACCGGTCCGCCGCGCAGGATCTCCTTGGGGACCTGGTCGGCCCAGGTCGGCGGGCGTACGCGATGGTCGGCGAGGATCTCGCTGTGCACATAGCCGCGCAGCATCAGCATGGCGCTCAGCGCGACCAGGAAGAGCACGGGCAGCAGATAGCGCATGGGCAGTCTGTGGCGTACGACGGTCCGGGGCCGCCGCGACGGTCGCGGGGCCCTGCTGGCGTTGTTCATTTAGAGGGTGCCTTCTTGCACGGGTGCCGCCGGCTCGGTCGGCAGGCCGGTGGGCCCGGAGTCGGAGGGCGAGGGTCCGGGAGGGCTGCCCCCGGGGTCGGGGCCGGGTGCGGTTCCGCCGCCGCCCGGGGACGAGGAGCTGGAGGGCGCGCCGGGGACCGGGGCTCCTCCGCCGGAGGTGTTCGGCGACGCGGATCCGGAGGTACCGGGGGCCGGGTCTGCCGGAAGTCCGCCGGAGACCGTGCCGGACGCGCTGCCGGTGGGCCCCGGTACCGGCGAGCCGACGGCGTCGGTCGGGGTCGGGGCGCCGGGTGCGAAGGGTGTGGCCACGGTGGGCGCGCCGACGCCGGCCGTGGGCTGCACCTCGACCGAGCCACTGCGCTCCTTGTCCTGCTGGCCGAAACCGGGCAGCAGCGGCGCGGTGGAGTCGCCGCCGATGAGGGCGGCGACGAGGGTCACGGCATAGCAGGCACAGGCGGCGGCCAGTACCCAGCCGACCCGGCGGAACTTCTTGCTCCGGCGGCCGCTCTCGTCGACGAACACGGGGCCGTCGGAGCCGTCCTGAGTGTCCGAGCGCTGCGGTCCGGCGGGCAGTTCACCGAGCTTCCGGCCGATTCCGTCGAGTTGGACGGTTACCTCGTTCGGCTCATGCGTATGCCCGATACCGGCATCTTCTCGCCAATTTTCCACAGCTGACTGCACACCCCCACGGCTGGATCCGGGTGCGCACCTGTGGCCAGATTCCGCACGGACAGGTCCCCACCCGCCCCGCGTCGATACCACAATCACCCGGACCCAGAATGTAGCGCACGCCGGTGACTATCGCGTCCTTGTCTCATGTGTTGTCACCCATGAGCGACATGTCGCCCTCGGGCAGCCAGTCGGACGGGTCACGTTTCAGCCACTCTTCTTCCAGGGCGAGTTCGCCGGCAGCGGCCCGCAGCGCGTCGACGCCGGGATGACGGAGCCCTTTGCGCCACACCACCGAGACGGGTGACAGCGGTACGGGATCGACGACCGGGCGGACGCACATGCCCGGCACGTCGATGAACTCGGTGCTCACGAGCACCGACCAGCCGTGCTTGCGGACGACGCGGACGAACTCCTCGTTGCCCACGATCTCCGGGAACGGGTCGGCCATGGAGATGCCGCGCCCCTCGAAGAGCCGGGCGGCCAGATCGGTCCACTCGGCGGTCGCCGCGTTGCCCGCTCCGGCATAGAGGGTCTCGCCGGCGAGCGCGCCCAGCGGTACCTCGTTGAGCGCGGCGAGCGGATGGTCGTCGCGCAGCAGCACCGCCACGCGCTCGTACCGCACCGGCTGGTGCTCGAGCCCCGCGAGCAGGGCCGGGGCAAGACCCGCGACCCGGCCGAAGGACACGTCGAGCCGTCCGGCGAGGATCTCGGCCGCCGCGCCCGTGAGCCCGCTCAGGAACCGGGCCACGAACTCCAGCCCCGGGGCGTCCTGCCGGACCCGCCCGAGCACCTCGTAGCCGGTTCCCACGGTGGCGCTGATGTCGACGAGCAGCGGCCTCGGCCGGCGGACGAAGGCGGCGGCGAGCTCGTCCTGGGCGTCCAGGACGTGCCGGGCGTACGGCAGCAGCCGTTCGCCGTCACCGGTCAGCGTCACCTGCCGGGTGGTCCGTACGAACAGCTCGGCGCCCAACTCCCGCTCCAGCCGCCGCACATCACGGCTCAGCGCCTGCTGCGCGACGAAGAGGCGGGCGGCGGCGCGGGTGAAGTGCAGTTCGTCGGCGACGGCGAGGAAGGCGCGGAGGAGCCGGGGCTCTATGTCGTGGGGCACGCGCCCGAATTTACAACGCGGGTGCGTCAATCCGGCCGGACAGGTGTTGGACGCCTGCCGTGACCTGCACCAATGGTGGGTCCATGCCAAATTCATCCGACTGCCGACAGCAGGCGCCCGCCGACGCCCGCGACGAGCCCATGGCCCTCCGAACGGCCTTCGGCCGAAAGACCGGGCGGCTCGCGCCCTACCGTCGGCTCTTCGAGCCGGCCGGCTCGACCGCCTTCACCGTGGGGAATCTGCTCGCCCGGCTCCCCATGGGCATGTTCAGCGTCAGCGCCGTCATCATGATCGCCGGGGTCCGCGGTTCGTACGCGCTCGCCGGGGCCGTCACCGCCGTCGGGCTCCTTGCCACCGCGCTCGTCGCGCCGTGGACCGCGCGGCTCGTGGACCGGTACGGGCAGGCCCGGATCGCCGTGCCCGCCGCCGCGCTCGCGGCGCTCGGATCTATCGCGCTGCTGCTGTGCGTACGGCTCGACGCACCGGACTGGACGCTGTTCGCCGCGTACGCCGCAACCGCCACCACCCCGAACACCGGCGGCATGTCCCGCGCCCGCTGGGCCCACATCCACCGCGGCGACCCGGCCGCGCTGCACACCGCGAACTCCTTCGAGCAGGCCGCCGACGAACTCTGCTTCATGCTCGGCCCGGTGCTCGCCGCGCTGCTGTGCTCGGCGTTGTTTTCGGAGGCAGGCACGCTGGCCGGCGTGGTCCTGATGATGACCGGCATCCTCGTCTTCGCCGCCCAGCGCTCCACCGAGCCGCCGCCGGCCGGACGCCCGGCCGGATCGCGCTCCCCGCTGCGCGCGCCCGGCATGCTTCCGCTGCTCACCGTCTTCCTTGCCACCGGCGCGGTCTTCGGCGCGCTGGAGGTGAGCACGCTCGCGCTGCTCGACGGCCCAACGGCGGGCCTGCTGCTCGGACTTCAGGCGGCCGGATCGTGCGCGGCGGGCCTGCTGTACGGGACTGTGCCCGCGGCCCGGGGCCTGCCGGGACGGCTGGCGATCTGCCTCGCCGCCATGACCGCGCTGATGACGCTGCCGCTGTTCGCCGCCCGTACCGGCTCGGCCGCCCTGCTCGCCGTGGCTCTGCTGATGGCGGGCGCGGCGACCGCGCCGACCATGGTGACGGGGATGACGCTGGTACAGCGGCTGACGCCGCCGGGCAGCCTCAATGAGGGGATGACACTCGCCGTCACCGCGATACTCGGCGGCATCGCTGCGGGCTCGGCGGGCGCGGGCTGGACCGCGGAGCACGCGAGCCCCGTGACCGGGTACGCGATCCCGGTCACAGCGGCCGCAGTTGCGCTGCTGCTGTCCCTGTCGGCCCGTGCACGAGCCGGCCGGCGAGCCACCCGGCACGTTGTTCACCGCGCGGATGGGCAACCGTGACGGCCGCGTTGAGCGCTGCCGCGAAGGGCCGCAAGGACATGTATCTCGTCCTGAGTGAAGAGGATCTGCGCACACGACGAAGGCCCGGCTGCCGTGGCAGCCGGGCCTTCGCCTTCGATATTCACATGGGAATTGTGGAGATGGCGGGAATCGAACCCGCGTCCAACGGTGCAGAATCAGGGCTTCTCCGAGCGCAGTCCACTGAGATTTTCTCAGCCCCGGAGATCACGTGGACAAGTCTCCGACGGGCTCAGTCACTGTTTGTTTTCCCTCTACGCCCCGTGACCGGGCTTAGAGGTTTAGTTCCCTAGCTGATGCCAGGATCCGGGTCGGGAACAGCCCCGGGCTGACACCCGAAGGCCTTCGCTAGCTGCTAATTAGGCAGCGAGCGCGAAGGCGCGGGAATCGCTCTTGGAAGTGGCGATTATTGGTTGCGACATATGGTTTACGAGATCATTGCCGCTTCCTCGGCTCGCTTCCCCTGCTTCGACATCCGCTGTCGAAACCGATCATCCCCATGTTTATTTTTCAAGCGTGCCCCCGCTGTGAGGGGCAGAAGCCATCGTACGCGACCAACGCACGACGGTGCCAGCCTATTCCGCGTGGTCAGGCCGAGGTCGGGCCGCGGTCAGGCCGTGGGTCAGGCCCGCTGGCGCCGCCGGACCGCCGAGATCGCGCGGTCGGTCTCCCGCCTGTCCTGCTTCTCCCGCAGCGTCTGCCGCTTGTCGTACTCCTTCTTGCCCCTCGCCAGCGCGATCTCGACCTTCGCCCGGCCGTCCTTGAAGTACATCGCCAGCGGCACGATGGTGTGCCCGGTCTCCTGCGACTTCGACTCGAGCTTGTCGATCTCGGCCCGGTGCATCAGCAGCTTCCGCTTGCGCCGCGCGCTGTGGTTCGTCCAGGTGCCCTGGCTGTACTCGGGGACGTGGACGTTGTGCAGCCACGCCTCGTGGTCGTCGATCTGGACGAAGCCGTCCACCAGCGAGGCCCGTCCCTGACGCAGCGACTTCACCTCGGTACCTGTCAGCACGAGACCGCACTCGTAGGTGTCGAGGATGTGGTAGTCGTGCCGCGCCTTCTTGTTCTGCGCGATCAGCTTGCGCCCTTTTTCCTTAGCCATAGTGCGGACATTTTCGCACTACGACCCTCCCCCGAGGCCACTCAATACTGTCTGGGCCCGTTCCTCGGCCGATTTGCTCGCCGCCAGGTCCGGTGTGATGCCCCGGCCGTCGACGCTGTGACCGGCCGGAGTGCGGTAGTGCCCGACCGTCAGCTCGGCGACCGAGCCGTCCGGCAGCTTCTCCGGCATCTGCACGGATCCCTTGCCGAAGGTGCGCGACCCGACGGTGATCGCCCGGCCGCGGTCCTGCAGCGCGCCCGTCACCAGCTCCGCCGCGCTCATCGTGCCGCCGTCGACCAGCGTGACCACGGGTCTCTCGGTGTCGCCGCCGGGCGTCGCGTACAGCGCCCGCTGCTCGCCCCTTATGTCGTACGTGGCCACCAGGCCGCCGTCCAGGAACGCCGAGGCGGCGGTGACGGCCTCGGCGACCAGACCGCCCGCGTTCCCCCGCAGATCGAGCAGGACACCCGCACCGGCCGGCGCCTGCCGCACCGCATCCCGGACCCGCTCGCCGGAGCCCTTGGTGAAGGAGACGACCCTGATCATGACGGCCCCGCCGTCGAGGTGCTGGACCGTGACGGTCTCCGTGGAGAGCGTGGTCCGCCGCAGCGTCTCGGTCCAGGCACGGCCGCCGCGCTCCAGGCCCAGGGTCACGCTCGTACGCACGGCGCCGCGGAGCAGAGCCACGACCTCGGTCACCGGACGCTCGTCGACGCGGATGCCGTCGATGGTCCGCAGCCGGTCGCCCGCCTTGATGCCCGCCTTGTCGGCGGGGCCGCCGGGCTGGACCCGGGAGACCTCGACGCGCCGGCCGTCCGCGCGCCTGGCCGTCAGGCCGACGCCGGTGTACTCGCCGTCGAGTGCCTGCTGGAACTCCGCGTACTCGCTCTTGTCGTACACCGCGCCCCAGCGGTCGCCGCTGCGGCTGACGACCTCCTCGGCCGCCTTGGTGCCGGACTTGCCGTCGGCCATCGCCTCGGCCGCGGCGCGGGCCACATCGTCGCGGTCGACGGTCGCGCCGGCGCTGCGGGCGGAGAGCGGGCGGGGTGCGCTGTTGTCGTTGTGCGGCAGCGCGTTGGTGGCCGCCGCGGTGGCGAGAACGCTGGCAAATACCAATGTCAGGGCCGCCCCGCGGCCGATGCGGCGGGGCCGAGGGCTGTACTCCGGGCCCGGCATGGCGCCGAGTCTAGGCCAAGCGAAAGGCGCCGTACGGCCGTTGGCCGCACGGCGCCCGGGGCGCTTGTCACACCTTGAGGTACTTGCGCAATGCGATGAAAGCCGCCATGGCGGGCATCAGCAGACCGATCGCTATCACCAGCGGCAGCTTGGTGACCACCGCGTCCCAGCCGATGAAATTGACCAGTTGCATCTTCTCGGACAGCGCCAGACCGTGGTCGATCAGGAAGTATCTGCCGACCAGCAGCATGAACGAGGCAACCAGACCGCCGAGCAGACCGGCGAAGGCAGCCTCCATGATGAACGGCATCTGGATGTAGAAGCTGGATGCTCCGACCAGCCGCATGATGCCGGTCTCACGCCTGCGGCTGAACGCCGACACACGCACGGTGTTGACGATCAGCATCAGCGCAATCACCAGCATCAGCGCCATCACGAACAGCGCGGCGATATTCATGCCGTTCATCAGGGAGAAGAGGTTCTCCAGGATGTTGCGCTGGTCCTGGACGGACTGGACGCCGTCCCGGCCGGCGAAGGCGGTCGCGACCACCTTGTACTTCTCCGGATCGTCCAGCTTGACCCGGAACGACTCCTGCATCTGGTCCGGCGTGATGGTGGACGCGATGGGGGTGTCGCCGTACTGGTCGCGGTAGTGCTTGTACGCCTCTTCGGCCGTCTCGTGGTGGATCGTGTCGACCACGTCCATCTTCTTGAGATCGGCCTCGATCTGCTGCTTCTGCTGAGCGGTGACCGCGCCCTTGGCGCACTTCGGCGTGGTCGCCGCGTCGTTCTTGTTGCAGAGGAAGATAGAGACGTTGACCTTGTCGTACCAGAAGTCCTTCATCGTGCTGACCTGCTCGCGCATGAGCAGCGCACCGCCGAACAGGGCGAGTGAAAGAGCGACGGAAACGATGACGGCGAAGGTCATCGTGAGATTGCGGCGGAGACCGACGCCGATCTCCGACAGGACGAACTGGGCGCGCATGGCGTCCTTTCAGTGCTGGTAGCCGTAGACGCCGCGTGCCTGGTCGCGTACGAGACGGCCCTTCTCGAGCTCGATCACACGCTTGCGCATCTGGTCGACGATGTTCTGGTCGTGGGTCGCCATGATCACGGTGGTACCGGTCCTGTTGATCCGGTCCAGCAGCTTCATGATGCCCACGGAGGTCTGGGGGTCGAGGTTGCCGGTCGGCTCGTCCGCGATCAGCAGCATGGGCCGGTTGACGAAGGCCCGCGCGATCGCCACGCGCTGCTGCTCACCACCGGAGAGCTCACCGGGCATCCGGTCCTCCTTGCCGCCGAGGCCGACGAGGTCGAGGACCTGGGGCACTGCCTTGCGGATCTCGCCGCGCGGCTTGCCGATGACCTCCTGGGCGAAGGCCACGTTCTCGGCGACGGTCTTGTTGGGCAGCAGCCGGAAGTCCTGGAACACCGTGCCGAGCTGGCGGCGCATGTGCGGCACCTTCCAGTTCGACAGCCGGGCCAGGTCCTTGCCGAGCACATGCACAAGTCCCTGGCTGGCGCGCTCTTCCCGCAGAACCAGCCGCAGGAAGGTCGACTTGCCGGAACCGGACGAGCCCACGAGGAAGACGAACTCCCCCTTCTCGATCTCGAGAGAGACGTCGCGCAGGGCGGGGCGGTTCTGCTTGGGGTAGCTCTTGGAGACGTTGTCGAATCGGATCACGGGTGCACCACGGTCGGCCGGGAGTAGGTGTGCGAGACACTACGCGAACCCGGATGGCCCGCGCAGTCGGCGTCCGCGGATGCGTATTTTGTCTGTTTGGCCCACGGTCACGGAACGGGCGTAATCCGGCGGGGCGCGCCGAAAAGCGCGCGAGCTGGCAGAGTGGTATGGGGAACAGTTGCGTTTCCTTGAGCGTTGTCAGGAGAGAACTGTGCTTACGGTCCGCGCCTGCGGCTCCGGCGCGCGGGAGGAGGAGAGCGCATGACCTACGACCGATTGGTGTGCGCCAACTGCGCGGCCCCGGTCTCAGAGGGCCGCTGCCCGGTCTGCCGGGCGAACCGCGAGCGGCTGCAGCAGGAGGGCCCCTTCGGCGGCCTGAGCCCGGTGGCGCTGCTGACCTTGCTGGTGGTCCTTGTCGCGGCCGTGACGGTGCTGGCCGCGTACCAGACTGCGTAAGACGTACGCAAAGGAGGGCCCGGGGTGCTGAGCGCACCCCGGGCCCTCCTTCTTGCTTGCTAGCTCAGTCAGGCGATCGTACGGCCGCCGCCAACGAGGCGCGGAAGCATACGGAAGCCGATGCCACCGGCGATCATCGTCGCGGCACCGATGAGCAGGAACGTGGTCTCGGCGGCGCCGGTCTCGGCGAGCTCGTCCTTGGCCTTGCCCTGCTCGACCGGCTGGGAGCCGGCGTTGTCCGTGTCGGTGTTGTCCGCGCACTCGGCGCCGTCGAGGTCGACGGTGCAGGTGCCGGCGTCACCGTCGGCGTCGTTGTCGTTACCCGGGTTGGCCGGGTCCTCGGACGGGTCGTCGGTCGGCTTGCCCGTGGGCTTGTCGGTCGGCTTACCCGTCGGCTTGTCGGTCGGCTTACCCGTGGGCGGGTCAGTCGGGAGATCCGTGGGCGGGTCCGTCGGAAGGTCCGTCGGCGGGTCCGTCGGGAGATCCGTGGGCGGGTCCGTCGGGAGCTCGGTCGGCGGGTCCGTCGGAATCTCGGTCGGCGGGTCGGTCGGGTCCTCGTTGATACCGAGACCCGCGTCGATGCCGTTCTGGTCGGCGTTGGCCGACACTTCGAGGGGACCCACGTTGATGTCGACACCCACGGCCGAGGCTGCGCCCGCGGCGGTGAGCGACGCACCGGCGGCGATCACCGCGCCGGCGGCTATTCGCGCCACACGCATCCGCGTCTTCTTGGTCATCAGGCTGCTACCCCCAGTAGCTATTCGTCAATGGAGCAGCGTCCGGGGCTGCCGCCGCGGGGAGTTGAAGCTCTTCCCCGTTCACACGCGCCCCAGAGATACGCATGCCGCGCGTCAGCTTTCCCAGTTTTCGTGAGCGCGTCAAGGTCGTTGCGCGTGCGATGTCCGGTATAGGCGAGAGTGCCTGACCTGCGGGGATGCAACTGTGACATAAAAGGGAACTGCCGCCCCTCGGGCGGCAGTTCCCTTGTCGACAAAGCGTCCCGTTACTTCTCCTGCTGCTTGCGCCAGCGAATTCCGGCTTCCAGGAAGCCGTCGATCTCGCCGTCAAGTACCCCTTGCGGGTTGCCCACTTCGAACTCCGTACGCAGGTCCTTGACCATCTGGTACGGGTGCAGGACGTACGAACGCATCTGGTTTCCCCAGGAGTTGCCGCCGTCGCCCTTGAGGGCGTCCATCTTGGCCTGCTCCTCCTGGCGGCGGCGCTCCAGCAGCTTCGCCTGCAGGACGTTCATCGCGCTCGCCTTGTTCTGGATCTGCGAGCGCTCGTTCTGGCAGGAGACGACGATGCCGGTCGGGATGTGCGTCAGACGCACCGCGGAGTCGGTGGTGTTGACGCCCTGACCGCCGGGACCGGACGCGCGGTACACGTCGACGCGCAGCTCGGTCTCGTCGATCTCGACGTGGTCCGTCTTCTCGACGACCGGCAGCACCTCGACGCCCGCGAAGGACGTCTGGCGGCGGCCCTGGTTGTCGAACGGCGAGATGCGCACCAGGCGGTGCGTGCCCTGCTCGACGGAGAGCGTGCCGTAGGCGTACGGCGCCTTGACCACGAAGGTGGTCGACTTGATGCCCGCCTCTTCTGCGTACGAGGTCTCGTAAACCTCGGTGGAGTAGCCGTGGCGCTCGGCCCAGCGCAGATACATGCGCTGCAGGCGCTCGGCGAAGTCGGACGCGTCCACGCCGCCGGCCTCTGCCCGGATGTTGACCAGCGCCTCGCGCTCGTCGTACTCACCGGAGAGGAGCGTGCGCACCTCCATCTCGTCCAGCGCCTTGCGGACGTCGGTGAGCTCGGACTCGGCCTCGGCGAGGGTGTCCGCGTCGTCCTCGGCCTCGGCGAGCTCGAAGAGCACACTCAGGTCGTCGATCCGGCCACGGAGCGCCTCGGTCTTGCGGAGTTCCGCCTGGAGGTGCGAAAGCTTGCTGGTGATCTTCTGCGCCGCCTCCGGGTCGTCCCACAGGGACGGGGCCGCGGCCTGCTCCTCGAGCACGGCGATGTCTGCCCTCATCTTTTCGAGGTCCAGGACGGCCTCGATCGACCCCATGGTCGAGGAGAGGGACTTCAGCTCTTCGGATACATCGACGACTGCCACGGGTCCAGCGTAACTGGTGGCCGGACCGGACAACTCCGGCCGTCAGCCGCAGACCGCCCGCGGTGCAGGCGCTGCCCTCCGAGTACCCCAGATCGCGATTCGAGGAAGCCTCGCCCCAGGCAACAGAATCCGTGGGGAGCTGAAGAACTCACGGGCGCTGGTAACGCTCGCCCTCGCCATCTTCATGAAGGAGGTACATCTGAGACGAAGCCTCCGGCCCGGTAAAGACGGCCCAGATCCGGCAGCTGGTTACGGGGCTGCCGGCCGGCTGAAAGTCGATCTCCACGCCCGGCCCCTCATCCCGAAATGAACCCGCCCTCCAGGTCCCAGCTCCAGAAACTCGCTCACCCTCGGGCCGGACACCCTCCGGATCGCAGGGATGGCCCAGGGAGATGTTGTCCGCGATGAACCTCCCATCACTCAGGAGATCCATCCTCCCGCCCTGAGGACTTTCCCATGCACCGACCGCATCCGACTTTCCCACCCCGCCAGGGTTCCGATCCACCGAAGCCAAGAAGTAGTACCCGAGGAAGCCGACAGAAAGAATTGCACCTACAACCACAGCAAGTGCTGTCGCAGCGCGGCGCGATGGCCTTCTCACAGCCCGCCGCCCTCCGGTCACGGCTCCGTCGGCGCCGACTGCTTGGAGTCCCGGGGCGGCGTCTGCTCGCCCTCGTCGCTCGTGGCCAGCCAGCCGCCGACGCCGACCGCCGCCGCGACGGCGAGCGCGGCGACGCCCAGGGCGATCCGGCGCTTGCGGACCGATTCGGACTTGTGGCGCGCGGAGCCGGGCCGGCGCTGGCCGGGTGTGCGCGGGGCGCGGGCGGTGCCGCGCGCGCCACCGGCGAGCTCGTCGGGGGCCGGGACACGCATCGAGGTGTGGGTGTCGCGGTTGGAGTCCGTGGGTGCCGCGCCGGGGACGAGCGGGACCGCGCCGCGGCGGCGCACCTCGCCCGGGACGGCCGGGGCGACGTCCTCGTACGGCTCCGCCGAGGGCTCGGCGTCCGGCTCGTCGACGTCCAGCGGCGGCATGCCGACCAGCAGCGGCAGCAGATCGCGCAGCCGGGTGCCGACCTCGGAGGCGCGCAGCCGGGAGGCCGGGGCCTTGGCCAGGCACTGGACGATCAGCTGCCACAGCTCGTCGGGGATGCCCGGCAGCGGGACCACGGTCTCGGTGACATGGCGGCGCAGGACCGCTCCGGGGTGGCCGCCGCCGAAGGGCGTGAAGCCGGCGAGGAGCTCGTACAGCACGGTGGCGAGGGCGTAGATGTCGACGGCGGCCCGTGGTGGCAGGCCCTCGACGATCTCCGGGGCCAGATAGTCCGGCGTGCCGATGATGCGGGTCGTCTTGGTGCGGCGCGGGGTGTCGATCAGCTTGGCCACGCCGAAGTCGGTCAGCAGCGCCGGGTGGGATCCCGCGGGGCCGAGCGGGCCCTCCATGTCGAGCAGGATGTTCTCCGGCTTGACGTCGCGGTGGACGACTCCGGCGGCGTGCGCGGCGGCGAGGCCGTCGGCGACGTCCGCGATGATCGCGACCGCCGCCTCCGGGGCGAGCCTGCGCTCGCGGTCGAGACGGGTGCGCAGGTCCGTGCCGCGTACGAGGTCCATCACGAGCGCAAGGTCGTTGCCGTCGACGACGAGGTCGCGGACGCCGACGACCTTGGGGTGGTCGAGTCCGAGCAGGGCCGTGCGCTCCTGCACGAAGCGCCCGACGAGCTCCTGGTCGGAGGCGAGGTCTTCGCGCAGCAGCTTGATGGCGACGGGCCCTTCGGGCCCCTCGCCGAGCCACACCGTGCCGGCGCTGCCCCGCCCGAGGATCTGGTGGGCGGTGTACCGGCTGCCGATATTCCGTGCCAAGACTGCTCCCTCAGCGGCTGGCGATCCCCACAAAATACGCGGGCATCCGGGGCCTGTGTGCCCGCTACGGAGCCAACCTTCACTTCTGCGGGGGAAATCACCCCTCAGAAGTCGACAAAGCTACGGAGTCACTGCTGTCCGGGGACCGATCCGGTGTTCGGGTCCGTGGTGCCCGGGTCGGAGCCGCCGAGGTCGGAGATCCAGTTCGACACCTTGGTGATGCCGTCGCCGATCGCGTCCCAGTAGCTCTTGCCCTCCGCGATCCAGCCCTGGAGCGGGGTCAGCTCCCAGACCAGCCAGCCCGCGACGAAGATCAGGACCAGCGAGACCAGACAGCCCTTGAGGCAGCCGAGGCCCGGGATCCGCGTCCGGTTGGGGTTGCGCTGGCGCGGCTGCCGCGGTGCGGGCTGCTGGGGCGGCGGCTGCTGTGGAGGCGCGTACGGCTGCGGGGCGTACTGCTGACGCTGCGGCTGGGGCTGCTGCCGCCGGGGCTGCGGTCGCTGCTGCTGGGGCTGCGGCTGCGGCGGGTACTGCTGCTGCTGATACTGCGGCGGCTGCTGCTGGGGCCGCTGCGGCTGGCGCTGCGGACGCCGGCGCAGCGGGTCCTGGCTCGGGTCCAGGTACTGGACCTGGGTCTGCTCGTTCCGGTCGCGGGCCGCCTGGAGCTGGGACTGCCAGGGGTGCGGGTCCTCGGGGCGGGACTGCCCCGGAGACACGGGCGGCATGACCGAGGTGGGGTCGGCATTGGGGCCGTTCGCGGCGTTGGTCGGCATGACGCTGGTCGCGGCGTTGGGGTCGTACGCACCGGCGTTGCCCGGCAGCACCTGCGTCGGGTCGGCCGCGCCCGGGGTGTCGGGCACCTGGGCCGGCGCCAGGTCGGGTCCGAGCAGGGCGGCGACGCCGAGCGCGGCCTCGACCTGCGCGGACGAGGAGTGCACGCCGATGCCGGCCGCGACGGTGCGCAGCCCGCGGGCGAGGTTCTCGGCGCTCGGCCGCTCGGACGGCTCCTTGCGCAGACACCGCTCTATGACCGTCCAGAGCGGCTCCGGGACGGTGGTGGGACGGCGGGGCTCCTCGCTGAGGTGGCGGTGGAGCACTTCGAGCGCGGTAGCGCCGGCGAACGGCGGCCGGCCGGTGACCAGCTCGTACAGCAGAATGCCCGCGCCGTAGATGTCGACGGCGGAGGTCTGCGGGCGGCCCTCGGCGGACTCCGGCGCGACATAGGCCGGGGTGCCGACGAATTCGTGGGTACGGGTCAGGCCCGGGGAGTCCGCGAGGCGCGCGATGCCGAAGTCGGTCAGCATCGGGTGCAGCTGGCCGTCGGCCTCGGTCTTCAGCAGGACGTTCGCGGGCTTGAGGTCGCGGTGGACGACGCCGTCGGCGTGGCTGGCGGCGAGCGCGTCGGCGATCTGCGCGGTCATCAGCGCGGCGGCGACCGGGGTGAACGGGCCGTTCTCGCGGAGATAGCGGTGCAGGTCGGGGCCGTCGACCAGGTCCATGACGAGAGCGAGGAGATCGCCCTCCACGACCAGGTCGCGGGTGCGCACGATGTTCGGGTGGGTCAGGCGGAGCAGGACGGAGCGCTCGCGCAGAAAGCGCATCACCACGTCCGCGTCGTTCGCCAGCTCCTCCTTGAGGACCTTGATCGCGACCGTCTCGCCGGGCTGGCCCGGTACCGCCGCCTCGGCGCCCGCGGTCTCCCGCTGGCTGGCCCGCCAGACGGTGCCCGTGGCCCCGCGCCCGAGTGGCTCCTCGAGCAGGTACTTGCTGCCTACCGGCCGCACGTCATGTGCTCCCTGCTGATCGTGGTCCTTGCGTGGCCCGGGCCACTGCCGATACCGCCCGGGTGTCCGACCCACTTTAGGGGGTGGACCTGTCACCGGCCGGTCGTCTTGCCTGCGGTCCTCTCCTGCCGACGGCCGGTTCGTCGCCCGGTTGTCCTGCGGCGCCGCTTCCGGCGTGGATTCCGACGTGGATTCCGACGTGGATTCCGGCGCTGCTCGAAGGAAAGACGCGGGCATCGTACGGTTTGGTTGCCGAACGGCCGTACCGCGCACGTCACTCCGGTTCCGGATCAGTGCTCAACCAGCCATTTTTCCGCCCGGAGCGGACCAATCAAGATCACTTAATGCCGGTCCCCGGGCGTGTTGTCAGTGGCAGGTGCGAGGATGCCTTCAGCACGCAGTCGTGGGGACGGGAGCCCTGCGCCGCGTGCCGACCTGCCGGGTGGGGGCGATCACAGGCGGCTCCCCTGCCGGGCACCCCGCGCAGAAGGGATTGCTGACGGCGATGCAGATCCGGCTGACCGTTCTCGCGCCGCGCAGCGGGCAGTCCGCTGGCGCGGGACACACTGCTGCGGGACACACCCCCGCACCCACTCCGCTGTGCGCGTGCGACGTGCTGATCACCGCGCCCGCCGGGACGGCTCTGGCCGCGGTGGCCTCCGACCTCGCGGCCGCCGTCGCGGGACCCGACGCCTCGGGCGCTGTCGTGCTGTACGCGGGCCAGGAGCGGCTCGACGCGCAGCGGCGCACCCTGGGCGAGCCGCCGCTGGTGGACGGCGCGGTGCTGTCCCTCCAGTTCCCGGGCGACGACGAGTCGCCGGGCGCGGACACCTCGGCCCAGCTCCATGTCGTCGCGGGCCCGGACGCGGGCGGGGTCCATCTGCTGCACGGCGGCCAGGTCCGCATCGGCCGCTCCGCAGACGCGGACGTACCGCTGGACGACCCCGATGTCTCGCGTCTGCACTGCGCGGTGACCGTCGCGGAGGACGGCCGGGTGACGGTCGCGGACCTCGACTCGACGAACGGCACGACCCTGGCGGGCACCCCGGTGGGCTCGCGCCCGGTCCGGCTGCCCGCGGGCGCGCTGCTGCGCCTCGGCGAATCGACGCTCCGCCTGGCGGTGGGGGCGGACGCCTGCCCGCTCCCGACGACACCGGACGGCGAGGGACACCTCCGTGTCCAGCGTCCCGAGGAAGAAGAGGAGCCCGCGCCCGCGGACCGTGCCGACAGCAGTGCGGACGGGTCGGCTCCCGCCGCGGCGACTCGCAGCGGTTACGGCACCAGCGCCTCCGCCACCGCCGTCTGGGGCGGCATGGCCACCGGTGCGTACGGGACGGGCAGTTGGAACGCGGGCCCCGAGCTGCGCCCCGACGACACGCATCTGCGCGTGCCTCCGCAGTACGACCCCGGCCGCGCGGGCGGCGACACCATGCACTCGCGGGTCGGTGACGCACAGGACACCGCTCCCGAAACCCCTGAGGCACACAGTCGGCAGGGCAGCACACCGGATCGCGGCACACCGCTGTCCGGGGCTGCTCGCAAGCGCGGGATAGGGGCCTGGGCGCGGCGGCTGGCCGGCGGGCGCGAGGAGCCCGCCGCCGAGGTCGCGCCGCAGCCCGAGGAACTTTTCAGCGCAGTGCCCCTGGTCGAGAGCTGGCCGGACCCCGCCGCCGTGCTGCTCACCGCGCTCGGCCCCGGTCCGCGGCTCTGGGAGCGAGGGCCCGCGCATCCCGAGTCCCTGGTGCTGCGGCTCGGCACCGCCGACCGGGCCGACCTGCCGTCCGTGCCGGTGACCGTCGGGCTGCGCGAGGCCGGTTCGCTCGGGCTCGCCGGGCCCAGGGCGCGGCTGACCGGTCTCGCCAGGTCCGCCGTGGCTCAACTCGCCGCGCTGCACTCGCCCGTCGACCTGGAGATCGTGCTGATCAGCACGGACCGGGCGCGGGGCCTGGAGGAGCGGAAGGCCGAGTGGGGCTGGCTCGGCTGGCTGCCGCACCTGCGCCCCGCGCGCGGCCAGGACTGCCGGCTGCTGCTGGCGTACGACCGCGATCAGGCAACGGCCCGTACCGCGGAGCTGACCCGCAGGCTGGACGACGGTCCGCTCGGCCCTGGCTGGCCGAGCGCGGACCGCGCGGCTGTCTCCGAGGCGGCCGAGCAGTACGACGGCGCGCGCACCGTGGTCATCCTCGACGGCGACCCGGGCTCGTCCGTGCTGCGCGAGACGACCGCCCGGCTGGCCGGGGCGGGCGCGGCCGCCGGGATACATCTGATCTGTCTGGCCGAGACCCCGGCCGCCTCGCCTCTGTCGCCGGTCGCGGCGACATACGAGTCGGCGTGCGCGGCCTCGCTCGCCTTCCGCGAGTGCGGCGCGGTCGCGCTGCTCAGCGGCGATGTGGCGACCGCGCTGCGGCTGATGCGTACGGTGGGCGGCCGACCGGCCGGCCATGGCACCGTCGGCGCGGTGGACGCGGTGTCCGCGGCCTGGGCGGAGCGCTTCGGCCGCGCGCTCGCGCCGCTGCGCGCGGAAGGCAGCGGCATACAGCCGGGCAGGACGTCGGCCCTGCCCCGGTCCGCGCGACTGCTCGACGAGCTGGGCCTGGCCCGCGCCACCCCCGCGTCGCTGATGGCGCGCTGGGCAGCCTCGGCCGGCGACGGCACCGCGGTGCTGGGCGCGGGTCCGCGTGGCCCGCTGGCGGTCGATCTGACCGACGAGGGTCCGCATGTGCTGATCGAGGGCCCGCCGGGCAGCGGCCGGACCGAGCTGCTGCGTTCTGTCGCGGCCTCGCTGGCCGCCGCGGGCCGCCCGGACCGGCTCGGTCTGCTGCTGGTCGACGGCGCGGGCGGCGAGCGCGGCGAAGGACTCGCGGCCTGTACGGAACTGCCGCATGTCACCGAGCACTTGGTGGCCAGCGACCCGGTCCGGATGCGGGCCTTCGCGCAAGCGCTGGGCGCGGAGCTGAAGCGGCGGGCCGAGCTGCTGGGCGGCGAGGACTTCGCCGAGTGGCACACCCGGCGCGAGGTCACGGACCGGATAGTCGGCCAGCGGCCGCCGAGCGCCGCCGAGCAGCGCGGCGACCTCGATTCTCCGTCGAGCGGCACGCTGCGGCTGCGGCCCGGGGCGCGCACGAAGGCGGAAGGTCCGGCCCCGCTGCCGCGACTCGTGGTCCTGGTGGACGACTTCGACGCGCTGGTGGCTCCGGGGCTCGGCAGCCCCGGCCGCCCGGCTGCCGGTTCGGTCGTACGGGCGCTGGAGGCGGTGGCGCGGGACGGCGAGCGGCTCGGCGTCCATCTGGTGGCGACATCCGCGCGGCCGGACCGCACGGCCGACACGGAGTTGGCGCAGGGCGCGCGGCTGCGGGCGGTGCTGGACGCGCCGCCGGCATCGGCGGGTCCGGAGGATCCGGTCCCCGGGCGCGGCAGGTTGGGACATCCGGACGGCCGGGTGACCGCGTTCCAGGGCGGCAGGGTCACGGGGCGGATTCCGCGTACGGCGACCTTGCGTCCGACTGTGGTGCCGCTCGAGTGGGAGCGGATGGGCGATCCACCGACCCGGCGTCCGGTTCGCGAACTGGGCAATGGGCCAACGGACTTGGCGCTGCTGGCGAGCGCGCTGGAGCGGGCCGCGCGATCGGTGGACGCGGTGCCGCTGCCTCCGCTCTCGCCTGCACACCCTTGACCGAAGACCGTTCGGCGGCTGATCGGTGACTGATCGGTGACTGATCGTCGGGACGATTGTTCCGTTTGACATGACATCCCGTCACAACGGCATTACGAAAGGCTCCCTGACGCCCAGTGCACTATTGCGACGTCCCGATACCGGGCGTACACCTGTCGGTCAACGGGACAGTGCACGCGGGAGAGACGGGGCAGTAATGCGCACAACTCTTCGTACGAGCAGGACCGCAGTGGTGTTCGCCGCGATCGGCGCACTCGCCGTCGCCGGATGCGGCGACAGCGACGACAAGGCGACACCGGGCGAAACCAATGACAAGGAGTCGGCGGCCACCGTCCAACTGCCCAGGCTGAACGGCGAGAAGATAGAGGTGGCCGCGGTCTGGAGCGGCCCCGAGCAGGAGAACTTCACCAAGGTCCTCAAGGAGTTCGAGAAGCGGACCGGAGCGACGGTCACCTTCGTGCCCGCGCAGGACCCGATCATCAACTTCCTCGGCACAAAGATCGCCGGCGGCGCTCCGCCCGATGTCGCGATGCTGCCGCAGGTCGGCGCGATCCAGCAGGCCGTGGAGCGCAAGTGGGCCAAGCCCGTCGGCACGGAGGCCAAGGCCCAGTTGACGAAGAACTATTCCAAGGGCTGGCAGGACCTCGGAGCGGTGAACGGCGAGCAGTACGGCGTGTATTACAAGGCCGCCAACAAGTCGCTGATCTGGTACAACAACACCGTCTTCGAGAACGCGGGCGCGCAGGAGCCGAAGACCTGGAAGGACTTCCTGGCCACCGCCGAGACGATCTCCGCCTCGGGTGTCACGCCCGTATCGGTGGCCGGCGCGGACGGCTGGACGCTCACCGACTGGTTCGAGAACGTGTATCTCTCGCAGGCCGGTCCGGAGAAGTACGACCAGCTGGCACAGCACAAGATCAAGTGGACCGATCCGTCCGTGGCGACGGCGCTGACCACGCTCGGCGAGCTCTTCGGCAAGCCGAATCTGATCGCGGGCGGCGCGGACGGCGCGCTGCAGACCGAGTTCCCGACGTCCGTCACCCAGACCTTCACCGGCGGCGACCAGCCCAAGGGTGCGATGGTCTTCGAGGGCGACTTCGTGAGCGTCAACATCGGCCAGACCAAGGCCAAGATCGGCACGGACGCGAAGGTGTTCCCCTTCCCCGCGGTCGGCGAGTTGGCGCCGGTGGTCACGGGCGGGGACGCGGCCGTCGCGCTGAAGGACAGCAAGGGCGCGCAGGCGCTGCTGACCTTCCTCGCGTCGCCGGACGCGGCCAAGATCTCGGCCGGGGCGGGCGGCTTCCTGTCGCCGAACAAGTCGCTGGACCTTGCCGCGTATCCCAATGACGTACAGCGCAATATCGCCAAGGCGCTGATCGCGGCGGGCGACGACTTCCGCTTCGACATGTCGGACCAGATGCCGCAGTCGTTCGGCGGCACGCCCGGCAAGGGCGAGTGGAAAGCGCTGCAGGACTTTCTGAAGAACCCGAAGGATGTGGCCGGGGCCCAGCAGAAGCTGGAGTCGGACGCCGCCAAGGCGTACAAGAGCTGACGGGTGACCACAGCGGCGAACGCGGGAGGCACGGTGCCCCCCGGCGGTAAGCGCAAGAGCGTGACTGGCACCCGGAAGATCGTCGCGGCCGGCTTTCTGCTGCCCGCGCTGGTGCTGCTGGGCGCGCTCGTGGTCTACCCGATCGGGTACTCGGTCTACCGGTCCTTCATCGACCAGTCCGGCAGCGGCTTCGCCGGGCTCGACAACTACAAGGAGATATTCACCGACGACACCATCCTCACCGCGGTCAAGAACAACGCGATCTGGGTGGCACTCGCGCCGACCGTCTCGACGGCGCTCGGACTGATCTTCGCCGTGCTGACCGAACGCGTGCGCTGGGGTACGGCGTTCAAGCTGATCGTCTTCATGCCGATGGCGATCTCGATGCTCGCGGCGGGCATCATCTTCCGGCTGGTGTACGAACAGGATCCGGACCGCGGAATCGCCAACGCGATCTGGGTCGGCGTCCATGACACCTTCTCCGAGTCGACCGGATTCCCCAACGCGCATCCGCTGCCGGTGGCCCCGCTCAAGGCGGGCGGCCAGGGGTCCTTCGTCACCAAGGAGCCGGTCACCGCGGGCACTCAGGTGCAACTGCCGCTGGTCGGCGTCGCGCCGGCGAAGATGCCGTCGGACGCGAAGCCCGCGAAGGCGGCGCAACCGGACGACGGGAAGATCACCGGAACGGTGTGGCTGGACTTCACCAAGGGCGGCGGCGGCAAGCCCAATGTCATCGACGCCAAGGAACTCGGCCTCGAGGGCATCAAGGTGGAGGCGGTCAAGGACGGCAAGGTGGTGGCCTCGGCGCGGGCGGGCGCGGACGGTACGTTCACCCTGCCCGCGTCGGCGGACGGAGCCCAACTGCGGCTGCCCGCCGACAACTTCAGAGAGCCGTACAACGGCGTCAGCTGGCTCGGCCCGTCGCTGGTCACTCCGGCGATCATCGGCAGTTACGTATGGATGTGGGCGGGCTTCGCGATGGTGCTGATCGCGGCCGGACTGGCGAGCGTGCCGCGTGAACTGCTCGAAGCGGCACGGGTGGACGGCGCGAACGAGTGGCAGGTCTTCCGCAAGGTGACCGTGCCGCTGCTGGCGCCGGTCCTCGCGGTGGTGCTGGTCACGCTGATGATCAACGTCCTGAAGATCTTCGACCTGGTCTTCATCATCGCGCCGGGCTCGGCACAGGACGACGCGAATGTGCTCGCGCTGCAGCTGTACCGCTCGTCGTTCAGCGACAACAACCTCGGGCTCGGCAGCGCGATCGCCGTACTCCTGCTGTTGCTGGTGATTCCCGTGATGTTGTTCAACATCCGGCGGATGCGAAGGGAGGGTCGCCGATGACCACGACCGACGGTGTGGTGAAGGCGAAACAGTCCCTTCCCGCACGGATCGCGGCGCGCGCGAGCGGCGGCGTGATGCGGGTGTTCCTGGTGCTGATCGGCCTGTTCTGGCTGATGCCGACGATCGGACTGCTGATCTCGTCGCTGCGGAGTCCCGCGGACATCGGCGGGAGCGGCTGGTGGAAGGTGTTCACCGAGCCCGCGCAGCTGACCACCGAGAACTACTCGCGGCTGCTGGAGAACGAGGCGATCACCGACTCGCTGGTCTCCAGCGTGCTGATCACGGTGCCTGCGACGGTCCTGGTGGTGGTGATCGGCTCGTTCGCCGGTTACGCCTTCGCCTGGATGGACTTCCCGGGCCGCGACTGGTGGTTCCTGGTGGTCGTGGGTCTGCTGGTGGTCCCGGTGCAGGTGGCGCTGGTGCCGGTGTCGAAGCTGTTCGGCGAGATCGGCATCTTCGAGACGACGATCGGCGTGATCGTCTTCCATGTGGCGTTCGGCCTGCCGTTCGCGATCTTCCTGCTGCGGAACTTCTTCGCGGAGATCCCGAGGGAACTGCTGGAGGCGGCCCGCCTGGACGGCGCGGGCGAGATCCGCCTGTTCACGCGTGTCGTGATGCCGCTCGGCGGCCCGGCGATCGCGTCGCTCGGCATCTTCCAGTTCCTCTGGGTCTGGAACGACATGCTGGTGGCGCTGATCTTCGCGGACTCGGAGAGCGCGCCGATCACGGTGGCGCTCCAGCGCCAGGTCCGCCAGTTCGGCAACAACATCGATGTGCTGGCGCCGGGCGCGTTCGTCTCGATGATCATCCCGCTGGCGGTCTTCTTCGCGTTCCAGCGGCAGTTCGTGACGGGAGTGATGGCAGGCGCGGTGAAGTGACGTTCCCGGGGGCACTGCCCCCGGGAGCCTTAGGGGCTCGGGGACCTGCGCTCCAGGGCCTGGGCCCTTTGCAGCGCGGGTTCTCGCCCACACAGGCTCCGGCCCCTGGGCGTGCGCCCCTTGTACGGCTCGGGCACGGGGCCCCTCCGGGCTCGACTCCTCGGGGTCGGCGGCATACAGGCGCTTGCATTGCGCGCCCGGGTCTTGCCGCCAATCCCTGCGGGGCCGACCCTGCACGGCCCCTCCCCCCACCGGACGGGCGCTCCGTGCCCGGGCGCCTGGTTCGTTCAGCCCGGGCGAGGGGACGCGCAGGGGTCGTGTTCTGGACGTAAAGCGGCGCAACTCGCGCGAAGCGCGGTGAGGAAAGCAGTCCAGGACACGAGCCCCGGAGCGACCCCGGACCCGCACCCGCGGGGACCCGCACCCGCGGCAGCCGGACCCGCGGGGCCCCCGGGGCAGCCGCCCCCGGGAAATCAGGCCCGCAGCGCCGCTACCGCCGACGACGCCAAATCGTCCAAGTACCCCTTCGGCAGCCCCGACCTCACCACCACCAGCCGCCAGTACAGCGGCCCCACAATCAGGTCCAGCGCCCTGTCCGGGTCCGTGTCCTCCGGAAGTTCGCCCCGGGCCACCGCGTCGCGGACCACCAGTGCCGCCACGCCCTGCTGGCTGTCCAGCAGTGCCGCCTTGATCGCGTCCGAGATCTCCGGGTGGCGCGCCGCCTCGACCAGCAGGTCCGGGATGACCTGCGAGGCCACCGGATGGCGCAGTGCGTGCGAGGCGACTTCCAGCAGCGCCCGTACGTCCCCGTACAGCGATCCCGTCGCCGGCGCGGGCAGCCCCTGCGCCGCGAACGCCGAGACCAGGTCCAGCACCAGCGACAGTTTCGACTTCCACCGCCGGTAGACCGCCGTCTTCCCGACGCCCGCCCGCCGCGCGATGCCCTCGATCGACATCCGCGCGAAGCCGACCGCCGCCAACTCCTCGAAAACGGCTGTGCGGATCGCTTCGGTCACGTCCTCCCGGAGCACTGCGGCTCCCGCGGGGGCACGTCGTGGAGTTCCCGGGTCCGTGGTCATGCCCAGGAGCATACCCGTCACGACGAGACGGTTGCGTTGCGACGTCGTTCCGTCCTAACCTCACCGTAGCGACGAAACGGACCCGTCCCATCGCCAGCACACATTCCTGCCCCCGGCGAAAGCGACCAGCGTGAGCAGCCATCCAACCGAAAGCCTCAGCGAGCTCGCCGCCCGCCACGGCCTCACCGTCAGCGGCGCGCGCCCCTCCCTCGGCGCGTACATCGGGCAGCTGTGGTCCCGGCGCCACTTCATCACCGCGTTCGCGACCGCCCGCCTCACCGCCCAGTACAGCCAGGCAAAACTCGGTCAGGTCTGGCAGCTGATGACGCCGCTGCTCAACGCCGCCGTCTACTACTTCATCTTCGGCGTCATCCTCGGTACCAGCGACCACGTCGCCGACTTCGTGCCCTTCCTCGTCACCGGCGTCTTCATCTGGACCTTCACCGCCAACTCGATCATGGCCGGGACCCGTGCCATCTCCGGCAACATCGGCCTGGTCCGCGCGCTCCACTTCCCGCGCGCCTCGCTCCCGATCGCGCTCGCCCTCCAGCAGCTCCAGCAGCTGCTGTTCTCGATGGGCGCGCTCATCGCGATCCTGATGTGCTTCGGCCAGTTCCCGCGGCCCTCCTGGCTGCTGGCGATCCCGGCGCTGCTGCTCCAGTCCGTCTTCAACACCGGCCTGTCGATGGCCATGGCCCGCATCGCCGCGCACACGCCCGACGTCTCGCAGCTGATGCCGTTCCTGCTGCGCACCTGGATGTACGTCTCCGGTGTGATGTGGTCCATCGACAAGGTGCTCAGCCACGACCAGCTGCCGCACGCGCTGTTGCTGGCACTGGAGCTCAACCCGGCCGCCGTCTACATCGACCTGATGCGCTTCGCGCTCATCGAGAGCTTCACCGCGGCCCAACTGCCGCCGCACGTCTGGGTCGTGGCCCTGTTCTGGGCGGCGCTCTTCGGGGCGGGCGGATTCGTGTACTTCTGGAAGGCGGAGGAGCAGTACGGCCGTGGTTGAGACAACCGAGACACAGACACGCACCCAGGCACCGACCGTCGTCGTCGACGGCGTCCACGTCACCTACAAGGTCAACGGCGCCCGCACCGGCCGCGGCAGCGCCACCACCGCGCTCAGCCGGATCATCTCCCGCAGGGCCGCCCCCGGCGTCCGCGAGGTGCACGCCGTCAAGGGCGTCACCTTCGCCGCGTACAAGGGCGAGGCCATCGGCCTCATCGGCTCCAACGGCTCCGGAAAGTCGACCCTCCTCAAGGCCATCGCCGGTCTGCTCCCGCCCACCGAGGGCAAGGTCTTCACCCAGGGCCAGCCGTCCCTGCTCGGTGTGAACGCCGCGCTGATGTCCGATCTGACCGGCGAGCGCAATGTCATCCTCGGCGGCCTCGCGATGGGCATGACGCGCGAGCAGGTCCAGGAGCGGTACGACGACATCGTCGACTTCTCCGGGATCAACGACAAGGGCGACTTCATCTCGCTGCCGATGCGTACGTACTCCTCCGGCATGGGCGCCCGGCTGCGGTTCTCCATCGCCGCCGCGAAGAGCCATGACGTGCTGCTGATCGACGAGGCGCTGTCCACCGGCGACGCCCGTTTCCGCCGCCGCAGCCAGCAGCGCATCGAGGAGCTGCGCGCGGAGGCGGGCACGGTCTTCCTGGTCAGCCACAGCAACGGGACCATCACCGAGACCTGCGACCGCGCGCTCTGGCTGGAGGCCGGGACGCTGCGGATGGACGGTCCGGCGAAGGAGGTCGTCGCCGCGTACGAGGAGTTCACCAGCGCCAAGAAATAGCGTCACCGGCCCGAGCGGAATAGCCAAAGAACCGACCAAAGCGGGCTAAAGTACCCGCCGATGACGCCCCATCGGATCGCCCCGCTCCCGTCCGCCCACCACCTCGCTCCGGCATCGAGGGCCACCCGCCCCGGTGCCGGCCGTCTCCTCCCCCGCGCCCGGCAGGCCGCCGCACTCACCGCCGTCTGGACGGCGACGCGCCTGGGCATGATCGGCCTGCTGCTCATCGACCGCCTGGGCGACTCCGGCGTCGCCGGCGAGGTGCACACGCTCTACCGGCACTGGTACGAGCAGCTCGTGCAGGGCGCGTTCCCGCTGAACGACGTCACCTGGCAGTACCCGCCCGGCGCCGCCCTCGTCTTCCTCGCTCCGGGCGCGCTGCCCTGGCTCACGTACTTCCAGGCCTTCGTCGCTCTCACGCTCGCCGCGGACGCCGTCATCACCGCCGCACTCGCCCGCGCCGGCGTGCGGGGCGCCTGGCTGTGGGTCTGCGGACTGCCGCTGCTGCTGAATCTGCCGCTGGCTCGGTACGACGTCCAGGTCACCGCCGTCGCCGTGGTCGCGCTGCTCGCCGTGCGCAGGCGGCCGCGGCTCGGCGGGGCGCTCGCCGGACTCGGCGCGACCATCAAGGTCTGGCCGCTGCTCGCGGTACTCGGCACGCCCCGGGGACGTACCACCCGCGAGGCCTGGCTGTCGGCCGCCGTCTGCGCCGCCGCGGTGCTCGCCGCGCTCTCGCTCGGCTTCACGCACACGCTCGACTTTCTGCGGCAACAACAGGCGCGAGGCGTGCAGATCGAGTCGCTCGGCGGGACGTTCCTCCAACTCGCGCGGAAGGCGGGCTGGAGCGGCGAGATCCGGTACCAGTACGGCGCCTTCGAGTTCACCGGCCCGTATGTGACGAGCGTGGCGCGGCTGTCGCTGGCACTGACCGTCGCCGCGCTGTGCTGGCTGGTGCTGTGGCGGGTCAGGGCCAGGCGCTGGACTCCTGCCACACCGCTGGACGCCGCGTTCACCGCCGTACTGCTCTTCACCGTCACCAGCCGGGTGATCAGCCCGCAGTATCTGATCTGGCTGCTCGGTCTCGCCGCGGTCTGCCTCACCTCCCGGCACACCTCGCAGCGCCCGGTCGCGCTGCTGATGCTGCCGGCGGCCGCGCTGAGCGCACTGGCCTATCCGCTGCTGTACGACGACGTGCTGGGCGGCACCGCGCTCGGCTGTGCGCTGATGGTCCTGCGGAACGGGCTGCTGGTCACGGCTGCCGTGGTCTCCTGCCGACGTCTGTGGGCCTCGACGGCCGAGCGCCCGAGCGGACAGCAGCGAGCCCGGCACCATCACGGTGCCGGGCTCGCTCACGCACTACACGTACGAACTAGCGGTGCACACGCAGCAGTTGCCGCATCGTCCGCATCGCCACCGACAGATTCGCCAGGTCGAACGTGTCCGAGCTCTGGATCTCCTCCAGCGTGCTCCGCGCCCGTCCCAGAATCGCCGCGTTCTTCTGCTCCCAGGCCGTGAACCGCTCCTCCGGCGTCGAGCTGCCGTTGCCCACGGTCAGCACATCGGCCGTCAGCATCGCGTGCGCCGCGTACAGGTCCTCGCGGATCGAGGCGCGGGCCATGGACTGCCAGCGGTCGGCCCGCGGCAGTTCGATGATCCGGTCCATGAGCTGCGTCATCTGGAGCCTGTCGGCGAGGTCGTAGTACACCTCGGCGACCGCCATCGGCTCCTTCTTCGTACGGTCCGCGATCTGGACGATGTCGAGCGTCGGGAAGGCGGAGGAGAATCCGGCCACCCGCAGCGCCAGTTCCTCCGGCACGCCCTCGCCCGAAAGCTCGTCGAGGATGCCCTGGTACCAGTCCAGGTCCGCGCCGCGCAGCATCTTCGGCAGCTCGCCCCAGACCTGCTCGACACGGTCGGCGAAGAACTCAATCGTCTCGGCGAGCTCCAGCGGCTGCGGCCGGTTGCCCAGCAGCCACCGCGTACCGCGCTCGACCAGACGGCGCGAGTGCAGCCGGATACGGGTCTGGACATCGGCCGCGACCTTGTTGTCCAGGGCCTCGACGGCGTCCCACACCGCGCTCAGACCGAAGATCTCACGGGCCGCGGTCTGCGCCCGCACGATCTCCTCGATCGATGCGCCGGTCTCCTCCCGGAGCCGGTGCAGGAAGGTCGAACCGCCGGTGTTCACGGTGTCGTTGACCAGCACCGTCGTGACGATCTCCCGGCGCAGCGCATGGCCGTCGACCGCCTCGGGGAACCTGTCGCGCAGCGCCTTCGGGAAGTACGCGTGCAACAGCCGGCGCAGATACGGGTCGTCCGGCAGCGCGGTGTGGATCAGCTCGTCCGCCACCGTGATCTTGGTGTAGGCGAGCAGCACGGCCAGTTCGGGCTGGCTGAGACCCTTGCCCGCGTTCAGCAGCTCGCGGATCTGCCGGTCGGCCGGCAGGAACTCCAGCGCCCGGTCCAGCGCCCCGTCCCGGCCGAGCCGGCGCATGAAGCGCTGGTGGGCGTGGAGCAGGCTGGGCGACTGGGCGACGGCGTTGGACAGGGCCACGTTCTGCGCGTAGTTGTTGCGCAGCACCAGCGCGCCGACCTCGTCGGTCATCTCGGCGAGCAGCTTGTTGCGCTGCTTGACGGTCAGATCGCCTTCCGACACCAGGCCGTTCAGCAGGATCTTGATGTTCACCTCGTGGTCGGAGGTGTCCACGCCCGCGCTGTTGTCGATGGCGTCGGTGTTGATCCTGCCGCCGATGCGGTCGAACTCGATCCGGCCGAGCTGCGTCAGACCGAGGTTGCCGCCTTCGCCGACGACCTTGACCCGCAGGTCCTCGCCGTTGACGCGGATCGCGTCGTTGGCCTTGTCGCCGACGTCGGCGTTCGACTCCGAGGACGCCTTGACGTACGTACCGATGCCGCCGTTCCACAGCAGGTCCACCGGGGCCTTGAGGATCGCCTTCATCAGGTCGGCCGGTGTCATCTTGGCGACGCCGGAATCGATGCCGAGCGCCGCGCGCATGTGTGCGTTGACCGGGATCGACTTGGCCGTACGGGGGTGGATGCCGCCGCCGGCCGACAGCAGGTCCTTGTTGTAGTCGGCCCACGAGGAGCGCGGCAGCTCGAACAGCCGGCGGCGCTCGGCGTACGAGGGTGCCGCCTCCGGGTTCGGGTCGATGAAGATGTGCCGGTGGTCGAAGGCCGCGACAAGCCGGATGTGCTCGCTGAGCAGCATGCCGTTGCCGAACACGTCGCCGGACATGTCGCCGACGCCGACGACCGTGAACTCCTCGGTCTGGGTGTCGTGGCCGAGCTCGCGGAAGTGCCGCTTGACCGACTCCCACGCGCCACGGGCGGTGATACCCATGCCCTTGTGGTCGTATCCGGCCGAGCCGCCGGAGGCGAAGGCGTCCCCGAGCCAGAAGTTGTAGGCGACGGCGACCTCGTTGGCGATGTCGGAGAAGGACGCGGTGCCCTTGTCCGCCGCGACGACGAGGTACGTGTCGTCCTCGTCGTGACGTACGACATCGGCCGGCGGGACGACCTCGCCCGCCACCATGTTGTCGGTGATGTCGAGCAGCGCCGAGATGAAGATCTTGTAGCACTCGATGCCCTCGGCGAGCCAGGCGTCCCGGTCCACGGACGGGTCCGGGAGCTGCTTGGCGACGAAGCCGCCCTTCGCGCCGACCGGCACGATCACGGTGTTCTTCACCATCTGCGCCTTGACCAGGCCGAGGATCTCCGTACGGAAGTCCTCACGCCGGTCGGACCAGCGCAGACCGCCGCGTGCGACCTTGCCGAAGCGCAGGTGCACGCCCTCGACGCGCGGCGAGTAGACCCAGATCTCGTACGCCGGGCGCGGCGCGGGCAGATCCGGGATGGCCTGCGGGTCGAACTTCATCGACACATAGCTGTGCTGATGGCCGCCCGCCGCCTCCTGGAAGAAGTTGGTGCGCAGCGTCGCCTTGATGACGGTGAGGAAGGAGCGCAGGATCCGGTCCTCGTCCAGGCTCGCGACCTGGTCGAGCGCGCCGTCCAGCTCCTCGTGCAGCGCGTCGGTCAGCTCGGTGCCGCCGCGCTGGCGCTCCGGCGACATCCGGGCCTCGAAGAGGGAGACCAGCAGCCGGGTGGTGTGGACGTTGGTACGGAGGGTGTCCTCCATGTAGTCCTGGCTGAAGGTGGAACCGGCCTGGCGCAGGTACTTGGCGTACGCGCGCAGCACCATCGCCTGCCGCCAGCTCAGACCGGCGTCCAGCACGAGCGAGTTGAAGCCGTCGTTCTCGGCCTCGCCCATCCACACGGCCGCGAAGGCGTTCTGGAAACGCTCGCGGGCGTCGTCGGCGAGATAGTCACCGTTGCCGGTGGCCTGCGGCATGCGCAGACCGAAGTCGTAGACCCATGCGGCCGAACGGTCCGAGCAGCGCAGCTCGTACGGACGCTCGTCGACGACCTCGACGCCCAGCCGGGTGAGTACCGGCAGCACGGCGGAGAGCGAGACCTGCTCACCGGTGCGGTAGATCTTGAAACGGCGCTCGCCGGGGGCCGCGCCGACCGGCTCGTACAGCGAGAGCGCGAAGTCCTGGTCCGAGCGGTTCAGCTCCTCGAGATGCACCAGGTCGGCGACCGCCGCGCGCGGCGAGTGGTCGGCCTTGTAGCCCTCGGGGAAGGCGTTTCCGTAGCGGCGCAGCAGCTCGGCGGCGCGCTCCTCGCCGCACTCGGCGTTCAGCGCCTCGGCGAAGCCGTCGGCCCAGGAGCGGGCGGCGTCGACGAGCCGGGCCTCGATGCGCTCGGTGTCCGCGTCGGTCAGATGCGGCAGCTCGGTGCCGGGCGGGACCCGGATCACGAAGTGGATCCTGGAGAGGATCGACTCGGTGTTCCACGCGGTGAAGTCGACGCTGCTGCCGCCGAGTTCTTCCTTGAGGATGTCGATGAGCCGCAGCCGGACACCGGTGGTGTAGCGGTCGCGCGGCAGGTAGACGAGGGCCGAGTAGTAGCGCCCGTACTCGTCCTGGCGCAGGTAGAGCCGCAGCCTGCGGCGCTCCTGCAGATACAGGACGGACGTGACGATGGAGCGCAGCTGGTCGGCGGGGGTCTGGAACAGCTCGTCGCGCGGGTACGTCTCGAGAATCTGCATCAGGTCGCGGCCGTCGTGGCTGTTGGGCGAGAAGCCCGCACCGTCGAGGACCTCGGCGACCTTGCGGCGGACGACCGGCACGCGGCGGACGGACTCGGTGTACGCGGCGGACGAGAAGAGCCCGAGGAAGCGGCGCTCGCCGACGACATTGCCCTCGGCGTCGAACTTCTTGACGCCCACATAGTCCAGGTAGCTCGGCCGGTGCACCGTGGAGCGGCTGTTGGCCTTGGTCAGCACGAGCAGCTTGTGCTCGCGGGCCTTCTTGCGGGCGTCGGCGGGCAGCCGGCTGAAGGACGGGCTGACCGGGTGGGACTCGTCGGTGTTGTGCTGCGGGTCGGAGCGCAGAATGCCGAGGCCGGTGCCGGGGACGGCGGCCAGCGCGTCGTTGTCGGTGAGCTCGTACTCACGGTAGCCGAGGAAGGTGAAGTGGTCGGCCGCGAGCCAGCGCAGCAGCTCACGCGCCTCCTCGACCTCCTGGTCGCGCAGATCGTCGGCGGTCGGCTCGTTCGGCAGCTCTTCGGAGATGCGCAGCGCGGCGTCGCGCATCTTCTCCCAGTCCTCGACGGCCTCGCGGACATCGGACAGGACGCGCAGCAGATCGGCGGTGATCTGCTTGAGGTCTGCGCGGTCGGTCTCGCGGTCGATCTCGACATGGATCCAGGACTCGACGAGCGCGTCGTGCTGAAGCGCCTTGCCGTTCGTCTCGGCGGGCAGCACCTCGATGAGCTTGCCCGTGACGTCCCGGCGCACAGTGACCTGCGGGTGGATCACGACATGGATGCCGCGTCCCTGCCGGGAGAGCTCGTTGGTGACCGAGTCGACGAGGAAGGGCATGTCGTCGGTGACGACCTCGACGACGGAGTGGCTGCAGGTCCAGCCGTTCTCCTCGACCGTCGGGGTGTGGACCCGCACGTTGGCCGTCCCCTGAGGACGGTTTTCCGCGAGCCGGTAGTGGGAAAGTGCAGCACCGAAGACATCGACCGGGTCGCGGTCGGTCAGGTCCTCCGGTGCCGTGTGCAGGTAGTAGCGCTGGAGGTACGTCAGCAGGGTGGCCCGATCGGGACGATCCCCCTGCTCGGCCCCAGTCGGAAGGTGCCCCCCGACCGGGCTGTTCTCAGCTACCCGGGCGGCCCGTGCGAGCAGCTCGGCTTTGGCTTCGTCCAGCTTGGTCTGCATGTCCTCTGGCTCCTGTCGCGCGCCGTTGCGTGACGTAGGTGGAAGAAGCGGCGCAACGCCACGACGCGGGGTGTCCGGTCGGAGTCGACGCTATGCCGCGATGAGAGATGTCCGAGCCGTTATTGGCCAATTTTGGCGGCGGGGCCGGAACGGGGTGATCAACGACCGCCCGGGCGCTGTGGCGCTCCGGGCGCTGGCCGGGGGCTTCGCTGCCCCCACGGCATATAGCGCTGATCACGGGTCAAGGCTATCGCCCCGCCCCCCCGACCCGTCATGAGCCGTATGTGTACAAAAGCGGGGCCGGAAGTTTGACAGTCTGGACAGCGACACAGGCCCACTCTTGGCAAACAGCCCGTCGCGGTGCAGTTTGGCGATGACGACACGGCGCCACCGCGAGCAGCTGACCCTGCACCCACGGCAGGCAACCGTCGACAGCCCGACACCGGGAGCAGCCATGACAGTGAAGATCCTGATCGTCACCGGCGACGCAGCCGAGTCCCTCGAAGTCCTCTACCCGTACCAGCGGCTGCGGGAGGAGGGGTACGAGGTCCACATCGCGGCCCCCGCCCGCAAGAAGCTGCAGTTCGTCGTGCACGACTTCGAGCCGGGGTTCGACACGTACACGGAGAAGCCGGGCTACACCTGGCCCGCGGATCTGGCCTTCTCGGAGGTCGACCCCGGACAGTATGCCGCGCTGGTGATCCCGGGCGGCCGGGCCCCCGAGTACCTGCGCAACGACCTGGAGCTGCGCAAGATCCTCAAGTCCTTCTTCGACGCCGACCGGCCGGTGGCCCAGATCTGCCACGGCCCGCTGCTGACGGCGGCGATCGGCAGCCTGGAGGGCCGCCGGGTCACCGCGTACCCCGCGCTGGAACTGGACATGCAGGCGGCGGGAGCGAGCTTCCAGGACGCCGAGGCCGTGGTCGACGGCACCCTGGTCTCCAGCCGGGCGTGGCCGGACCACTCTGCATGGATGCGCGAGTTCCTGAAGATCCTGAGGACGAAGGCGCCGGTGACGTAGGCGGCGTTTCGGGGCGAGCGGGCGCGGCGCCCCGGGGGCTGGGGCAGGCACGGCCCAGCGGCGGGCCCGCCCGCGCCCTACGCCACCAGGCGAGTCGCCGCTTCCACCGCTTCCGCGAGCGTGTCCACCACCGGTACGCCCACCGACTCCAGGCTCGCCCTGCTGTGCGAGCCGCCCGTGTACAGCACCGCCAGCGCGCCGACGTGCGCCGCTGCCACCGCGTCGTCGACCGCGTCCCCGATCACCACTGTGCGCTCCGGCGCTGCCAGCCCGTCCAGCGCCGCGAGATGACGCTCCATGTGCAGTGACTTCCCGCCGCCGGACGGCCCCGTGCGCCCGTCCACGCGTATGAAGTGGCTCTCGATGCCGTACCCCCGCACGACCGGGACCAGCTCCTCGTGCCCGTACATGCTCAGCAGCGACTGGCTGCGGCCCGCAGCGCGCCACTCCCGCAGCAGCTCCTCGACACCCTCCGTGAGCCCGCAGCCGACGCGGTGATCGCTGTAGTGCCGGTGGAAGGCCTCGTCCATGACCACCCACTCCGCGTCCGTCGGCAGCCGCCCCATCAGCCGCTCGTAGAACCTGGGAATCGGCACGCAGTACAGCTCGCGGTAGCTCTCGAGTGTGATCGGCTCAAGGCCGATCTCCTCGAAGGCGGCGTTCGTCGCCCCGATGACCGCCTTGATGTCGTCGAGCAGTGTGCCGTTCCAGTCCCAGACCAGATGCGTGTTGTGCTTCCCCATGCGAAAGACCGTACCTGCCGGGTCCGACAACTCGGCCGACGAGGTTGAGGAAGGATCTTCCTCAGCCGATGAGGTTGGGGATCTCCTGCACCCCGTACCAGAGCAGCTCGTGGTCCTCCGCACCGTCCACCGTGAACCGGGCGTCGTCGTCGCCCTGGTCCGCCGCGCCCAGCGCATCCGCCGCCGCGGTCACATCGCCCACCGCGTCGTCCGCGTCGACATGCACCGCGGCCGCCTTGGCCAGCGGCACCGCGGCGTTGATCCGCACCTCGCCGAGCCCGATCGCGTCGAGCACCTGGTCGGGATCGGAGGTCGCGTCCTGGTCGCGTACGTCGACGGCCACGACGACCCGCCGCCTGGCCACCTCCGGGTCGCCGGCGAGCAGCCGCAGCGACGCGGCCGCGGCCCGGCTCAGCGCCGCGTACTCGAGCTCCTCGATGTCGTCGGAGACGTACCACTCGCGCAGTCCCGGCGTGACGGCATAGGCGGTCAGCGGGCCGGGGCCCAGTTCGCCCGTCTTGTGCGCCTCTGCGAGTCCGGAGAGGGTCAGGGGGACGTAGACGCGCATGGCTGGCCGCTTTCGTAGTCGGGAGACGCCCTCAGGATACGTGCGAGGTCCCCCTTCGGGCTGCCACTCCGGGCCTTGCGGACCGTCCACCGGGGACACATCTGATCTTTGCCCGCCAAGGCCCGAGGAGCCCTCTCGTCACTCTGATAGGTGATCTTCCGGACCGCCCGGCTCCCGGCGGCTCACGCTTTGCGGACGCCCGTCCCCGCCCCGTAGAAGATCACCCATCGAAGTTACCGCCCGGTACTGAACCGGGCCCGGCACATCGGGGGCGATCTGCATGAACAGGACCCGGCCCGCGGGGCGACACGACCAGCGCCGGCCCGCCGCCGTCGCGGCAGCCGCGACGGCACGCGCACGGCGGCAGAACAAACCGCACTACTGGTTCGCCGACCGACTCCTGGCGGTGCTCAGCGGCCGTCGCCCGGTCCACTGGATGCTCGGGCACACCGTCGGGGAGGCGTACGAGCAGCTGGTACAGCTCGCACCGGGCGCACCGCTGCGGCCCGCGGAGCGCGTGACACCGGTCGTCCGGCACTGCGGCGAGTACCACCCGGGCCCGGGCGTGATCGAGGCCTTCGCCCGGATCGGCTCGGGCGACCGGGTCAGCGCGATGGCCTTCCGCCTGGAACAGGGCGCGGACCAGCGCTGGCGGTGCTCCGCGGTCGAACTGGGCGGTGAACGCGTCCCGGTCGCAGCCGGCCCGGCCGTCGACTGAGGGCCAGAACACGGGGCGGAGGGCGCGGCGGCCAAGCCCTGCACGGCCGCCCGCTCAGTCCGAGGTCACACCGAGCCGTGCCGCCTGCCCCTCCTGGACCTGCCGCGCCACTTGAAGGAAGTCCAGGATCGTCGCCAACTGCTTCTCGTCGTAGCGGCTCAGCGCCTCCGCCGCGGCCGCGCCGACCGGCAGATAGACCTCGGCCTCGGCCTTGCCCGCCGCCTCTGTCGCGGTGACCAGTACGCGCCGACGGTTGGCCGCGTCGCGCGTACGGGCGACGAGCCCGGCCCGCTCGAGCCGGTCGATGACCGTCGTCGTGGCGGCCGGACTGAGCTTGAGCGCGGTGCTCAGCTCGCCGGCCGAGAGCGGCCCCCTGCCCAGCACCAGGTCGAGACAGCGCAGGTCAGTGCGGTTCACGCCGAGCCGGGTCGCCGCGGCCTCGTCGAACGCGTCGAAGCTCTGCTGCAGCGACCGCAGCTCCTGCGCGACCTGACCTATCAATGCTTCTTTCGACATTCGAATCTTTCTGGTATCGTAAGTTTCGTCAGTCGTAAGGATAACACCCGGAGGGCAGAGCCATGATTACCAAGCAGCACAAGAGCGACGGTCGCACCGCGAGCGACAGCCACATCCGAGACCTCTTCCAGCGCTTCATGCAGACCTGGACCGACGGCGACGCCGAGGCCTTCGGCGCCTGCTTCACCGAGGACTCCGACTACGTCTCGTACGACGGCACACGCGCCGTGGGCCGCGCCGAGCACCAGGCCAACCACGACAAGCTGTTCCGCGGGGTCCTCACCGGCTCCGCGCTGGTCGGCGAGATCGAGGACATCCGGTACGTCACCCCGGACGTCGCGATCGTCTACGGCACCGCCTCGGTACTGATGCCGTGGCGCTCCACGCTCCCCAAGCGCCGCCTGTCACGGCAGACCGTCGTCGTGGTGAACACCCAGGACGGCTGGCGGATCAGCGCCATCCACAACGGCCGAGTGCGCCCGGTCACCGTCCCGGCCCCGGACTCCATGCCCTCGCGGATGTCGCAGGCGATGACCCGCATCGCCCGCCGGCTGGGCCTCGGCCGCGCGGCCACCAGCCCCTGAGCCGTACAGAGCACGGAAAACGGCTGGGGCCGGACATCGCAAGCGATGTCCGGCCCCAGCCGTTCAGTCAGTTACTTCTTGCGGCGGCGGCCGCCGCCCTTCTGCGCCTTGCGGCGCTCGGCCCGCGTCATCCCGTCCGTCTCCGAACGGGCCGGCTCGCCGTCGTGCTCGAAGTCGCCCTCGACCACGCCGCCCTCGCCGTCCACCGTGGGAGCGGAGAAGTGCAGCCGGTCCCTGCGCTGCGGAGCCTCGAGCCCCTTCGCGCGGATCTCCGGGCGACCGGCGCCCGCCGGCACGGCGGCCTGCTTGTCCAGCGACGGCTTCTTGGCCGCGTCCTGGACCGGGACTTCCTCGACCTGCTGCTCGACCTGGACCTCCAGGTTGAACAGATAGCCGACGGACTCCTCCTTGATGCCCTCCATCATGGCGGTGAACATGTCGAAGCCCTCGCGCTGGTACTCCACCAGCGGGTCCTTCTGGGCCATCGCCCGCAGGCCGATGCCCTCCTGCAGGTAGTCCATCTCGTAGAGGTGCTCGCGCCACTTGCGGTCGAGGACGGACAGGACCACGCGCCGCTCCAGCTCACGCATGATCTCCGAGCCGAGCTGCTTCTCGCGCTCGTCGTACTGCTCGTGGATGTCGTCCTTGATGGACTCGGCGATGAACTCGGCGGTGATCCCGGCACGGTCGCCGGCCGCCTCCTCCAGCTCCTCGACGGTGGTCTTCACCGGGTAGAGCTGCTTGAACGCGCCCCACAGCCGGTCCAGGTCCCACTCCTCGGCGAAGCCCTCGACGGTCTCGGCCTGGATGTAGGCGTCGATGGTGTCGTCCATGAAGTGCCGCACCTGCTCGTGCAGGTCCTCGCCCTCCAGGACGCGGCGACGCTCGCCGTAGATGACCTCACGCTGGCGGTTGAGGACCTCGTCGTACTTCAGGACGTTCTTACGCGTCTCGAAGTTCTGCTGCTCGACCTGCGACTGGGCGGACGCGATCGCGCGCGTCACCATCTTGTTCTCGATCGGGACGTCGTCGGGCACATTGGCCATCGACATCACGCGCTCGACCATCTGCGCCTTGAACAGCCGCATCAGGTCGTCGCCGAGCGAGAGGTAGAAACGGGACTCGCCCGGGTCGCCCTGACGGCCGGAACGACCGCGCAGCTGGTTGTCGATACGGCGCGACTCGTGCCGCTCGGTGCCCAGCACATAGAGCCCGCCGAGGTCGGTCACCTCGTCGTGCTCGGCCTTCACGGCCTGCTCGGCGCGGTCCAGCGCGGCGGGCAGCGCCGCGGCCCACTCCTCGACATGCTCGACCGGGTCCAGGCCGCGCTGGCGCAGCTCCGCCTCGGCGAGGTCGTCGGGGTTGCCCCCGAGCTTGATGTCCGTGCCACGTCCGGCCATGTTCGTCGCGACCGTGACCGCGCCCTTGCGGCCGGCCTGGGCGACGATCGTCGCCTCACGGTCGTGCTGCTTGGCGTTGAGCACTTCGTGCTGGATGCCGCGCTTGTTCAGCTGCTGCGAGAGGTACTCGGACTTCTCGACCGAGGTGGTGCCGACGAGGATCGGCTGGCCCTTCTCGTGCTTCTCCGCGATGTCGTCGACGACGGCGGCGAACTTGGCGACCTCGGTGCGGTAGATCAGGTCCGACTGGTCCTTGCGGATCATCGGCATGTTGGTCGGGATCGGGACGACGCCGAGCTTGTAGATCTGGTGGAACTCGGCGGCCTCGGTCATCGCCGTACCGGTCATGCCGGAGAGCTTGCCGTAGAGGCGGAAGAAGTTCTGCAGGGTGATCGTGGCGAGCGTCTGGTTCTCGTCCTTGATGTCCACCCCTTCCTTCGCCTCGATCGCCTGGTGCATGCCCTCGTTGTAGCGGCGGCCGGCGAGGATACGGCCGGTGTGCTCGTCGACGATCATGACTTCGCCGTCGATGACGACGTAGTCCTTGTCCTTCTTGAAGAGCTCCTTGGACTTGATGGCGTTGTTCAGGTAGCCCACCAGCGGGGTGTTCACCGACTCGTAGAGGTTGTCGATGCCCAGCCAGTCCTCGACCTTGGCGACGCCGGGCTCGTGGATGGCGACGGTCCGCTTCTTCTCGTCGACCTCGTAGTCGCCGGTCTCCTCGATGCCCTTCAGCTGGTTGCCCGCCTCGCCCCGGCTGAGCCGGGTGACCAGCTTGGCGAAGTCGCCGTACCACTTGGTGGCCTGGTCGGCGGGGCCGGAGATGATCAGCGGCGTACGGGCCTCGTCGACGAGGATCGAGTCGACCTCGTCGACGATCGCGTAGTTGTGGCCGCGCTGGACGAGCTCGTCCTTGGACCACGCCATGTTGTCGCGAAGGTAGTCGAAGCCGAACTCATTGTTCGTTCCGTACGTAATGTCGAAGTTGTACTGTTCGCGGCGCTGCGCGGGCGTCATATTCGCGAGGATGCAGCCGATGGACAGGCCAAGGAACTTGTGGACCCGGCCCATCATCTCGGAGTCACGCTCGGCCAGATAATCGTTGACCGTGATCAGGTGGACGCCCTTGCCGGAGAGCGCGTTGAGATAAGCGGGCAGCGTGCCGACGAGGGTCTTGCCCTCACCGGTCTTCATCTCCGCGACGTAGCCGAGGTGCAGCGCGGCGCCGCCCATCATCTGGACGTCGTAATGGCGCTGGCCGAGGACGCGCTTGGCAGCCTCACGGACGGTCGCGAACGCCTCCGGAAGCAGGTCGTCGAGGCTCTCGCCGTCGGCGTAACGCTCCTTGTACTCGTCCGTGAGCGCCCGCAACTCGGCGTCGGAGAGGTTGACGAAGTCCTCTTCGAGGGAGTTGACCTGGTCCGCAATGCGGTGCAGTTTGCGCAGGATCTTGCCTTCGCCTGCACGCATGAGCTTGTTGAAGACGGACACTGAGGTTGGTCTCCTTGCCGATCGGGCCTGGCACTGGGTCGTGTTATGGACACTGGCGCGGGCACGGCAGGTGGGCCCCACCGCAACGGCCATCGTAAGCGAGGACCCCGCCGGCTCGGGAGGTCCACGGTCAGCCAGGCCTGCTGTCGCCTTCCTTGTGAACGCACGGGACGCGCGGAAGGTGCCGGTGAGGTACGAAAAGTGCTCGCATCCGCCCGCGGTCCGAACCAGAATCCGGCCCATGGAGCCCATCACCCTCACCACCGAGCGCCTGCTGCTGCGCACGTTCACGACCGACGATACGGAGGCGGCCTATCTGGCCTGTCAGGATCCTGACATCCAGCGGTGGACGACGGTGCCCTCGCCGTACGAGCGGCAGCACGCCGAGGAGTTCACCGGCCAGATGGTGCCGGACGGCTGGCGCTCCGGGACGATGTGCACCTTCGCGGTACTCCCTCGTGCGGGCGGCCCGCTCATGGCGTCGGTGGCGGTCACCCTGCGCACCTTCTCGGGCACCTGGGAGATCGGCTTCTGGACGGCCAAGGAGTACCGGGGGCAGGGGATCATGGCGGAGACCGTGGGCGCGGTGGCGCACTGGACCTTCACGAGGCTGCGCGCGACGCGGCTTGAGTGGCGTGCGGAGGTCGGCAACACGGGCTCGCGGGCGGTCGCCGAGAAGGCCGGCTTCGTGGTCGAGGGGGCGCTTCGGGGAGCACTGCTGAACAAGGACACGCTCAGGGACACCTGGGTGGGCGCGCTGCTCCCGTCGGACCTGGGCCTGCCGAGCCCGCACCCGTACTTGCCGGCCAGGGACTGACGCAGGGACCGGCGGGCGTTACCGGCAGCGAGACCAGCAGGTGGGCCGACCGGCGGGCGAGACCGGCAGGCGGGCGAAGCCGGGTCGATGCGCAGGTCAGGGTACGGCTGTCAGTGCCGCCGTCTATCGTGCCGGGCATGACCACGCTGCCGCCTCCCGCCGCCGAACTCTCCTCCGACGAGGCCCGCCGCATAGCGCTGCGCGCCCAGGGCTTCCTGGGCGCACCCGACCGACGGGCCGGGGTGCGAGGCGTGTTGCGCCACCTCGGCGCCGTGCAGTTGGACACGATCTCGGTGCTGGCGCGCTCGCACGAGCTGATTCCGTACGCACGGCTCGGCGCTGTCGGCCGCAGGACCGTCGAGGACGCGTACTGGACCGAGGGCCACAGCTTCGAGTACTGGTCCCACGCGGCCTGCATCCTGCCTGTCGAGGAGTGGCCGCACTTCGCGTTCCGCCGCCGCGCCCACCGCGCCCGACCCCAATGGAACCACGGCCTCCCGGACGGCTCCTACGAGTCGGTGATCAAGCAGCTGCGCGCCGAAGGCCCGCTCACCGCCACGGAGTTGGGCGGCGCGAAGAACGGCGGCGAGTGGTGGGACTGGTCCGCGTCCAAGGTCGCCGTCGAGCGCGCGCTGATGTACGGCGAGGTGGTGTGCACGGAGCGGCGCAGCTGGAAGCGGGTGTACGACCTCGCGGAACGCGCCATTCCCGGTGATCTTCTGCATGACGAGCTGGACGACACGGAGTGCCTGCGCCGGCTCGTGCGGCTCGCGGGTCAGTCGCTCGGCATCGGGACCCGGGCAGACATCGCGGACTATCACCGGCTCAAGGGCGAGCAGTTCGACGCCGTGGTCGCGGAGTCCGGTCTGGTGCCGGTCACGGTCGAGGGCTGGGCCAAGCCGGCCTGGGCCGATCCCGAGGCGCTGGCCACCGAACCGCGAGGCCGCCACCGCACGACGCTCCTCTCCCCGTTCGACTCGCTGATCTGGGAACGGGCGCGCACGGAGCGGATCTTCGGTTTCACGCACCGCCTCGAGGCATACGTCCCCAAGCCGAAGCGGGTGTACGGCTACTTTGCGATGCCGCTGCTGTCGGGCGGCAGGCTGCTCGGCCGCGTCGACCCGGCACGCGACGGCTCCACGCTCGTGGCCAAGCATGTCTCGCTCAGCTCGCCGAAGGCCGTGCAGCCGATGGCGCAGGCGCTGCTGGAGGCCGCCGAGTGGGTGGGCTGCGACTCAGTACGGGTCGAACGCGTCGACCGCCCGGAGCTCACCGCCGGCCTGGTCGCGGCCCTTTCCTGAGCACGGCCCTCATCTGATCTCGAGGATCTTCTCCCGCATCGCGTAGACCACGGCCTCCATCCGGGAGTGCAACTGCAGCTTCTCCAGGATGTTGCGGACGTGGTTCTTCACGGTGTTCTCGGAGATGAACAACTGCTTGGCGATGTCGCGGTTGTTCATGCCCGTGGCGACCAGCTTGAGCACCTCCAGCTCCCGTTCGGTCAGCCGGGGCGCGGGCACCAGCCGGCGCTCGTCGGTGCGCTGGATCATCGACTTGAACTCGGTGAGCAGCTTGGACGCCATGGACGGGCTGATCTGCGACTGCCCGTCCGCCACCGCACGGATCGCCGTGGCCACCTCGTCGGTGGAGATCTCCTTGAGGAGATAGCCGGTGGCGCCCGCCTTGATCGCGTCGTAGAGATCGGCCTCCTCGTCGCTGATCGTCAGCATGATGATCTTCGCGCTGGGGGCCACCTCCTTGATGGACGTACAGGCCTCGATGCCGCCGCGCCTGGGCATCCGCACATCCATCAGCACGATGTCGGGCAGCAGGTCGGCCGCCTTGTCGACGGCTTCCGCGCCGTCACCCGCCTCGCCGACGACCTGGATGTCCTCCTCCTGCGCGAGGACGATCTCCAGTCCTCGGCGGAAGAGGGCGTGGTCGTCCACCACGAGGACCCGGATCGGCTCCTTGCGTGAGCCGCCCGGATCCGCATCGCCGACTGCGACGACTGGGTCACCGGCGTCGCCCGCGTCGTCTTGAACCGGCCCGAAGCTGTCCGCCATCGTTCCTCCCCCTGAAGGCAGTGGCCTGAAGGTCATGTGTCGTTCACCAACATCAGTGCATCACGCACTTGTTGGCTTACGACGCCATGCTTTCATGCCCGGACGACACAGTGGTGTTTGTGTGGGTCGCGCTGCTGGTTCAGCAGTCGCGCGATGGTGCCCCTGAGGGCGCACGAGGCGCTCCAGGGGCACCATTCATCTGCTGTGACTCTGCTGTGACGGCAGGGTCAGCCGCCGAGGGCACCTCCGGCGCCGCCCGCCTCGGATCCGGCCAGCGGGTCGGTCTCCAGGTGGATGACGCCATAGTCGTAGGCGTGCCGTCGGTAGACGACACTGGGCTGCTTCGTCTCGGAGTCGACGAAGAGGTAGAAGTCGTGCCCGACCAGTTCCATCTCGTAGAGCGCCTGGTCGAGGGTCATCGGTGCTGCGGTGTGGATCTTCTCGCGGACCACCAGCGGTCCTTCGCCCTGGATTTCGAGCGAGCCGATCCTGGTGGTGGGAACGGATTCCGGCGCCTCTTCGGCGGGCGGCCGGCCATTTGCGTTCAACTCGGCGACGCCGGGGACGACATCGGCCACTTCGGAGGCCGAGATACGGCCGTTGCCTCGACGGGTGTGGCGCTTGTCGTGCTGCTTGCGCAGCCGCGCTTCCAGCTTGCCGGTGGCGAGGTCGAGCGCTGCGTACGGGTCGCCGGCCGCGGCCTCCGCCCGGATCACCGGGCCTCGGGAGTGGAGAGTGATCTCCACGCGGTCGGAGCGGTCGGCCTGCCTCGGGTTGAGCTCCTTGGACACCTCGACGTCCAGGCTGATCACCTTGCCGTCGAGCTTCTGGATCTTGTCCAGCTTCAGCTTCTCGGCCACGTGCTTGCGGAACCTCTCGGGCACCTCGGTCTTGCGGCCCTTGACGACGATGTCCACGCAGAACTCCGTTCCCGGATTGGCTCCGCCCGCTCAGCGGCTGCGGAGCGTCTCCCTTTTGCACCAGACTCCGGTGATCACCGGAGTCTCGGACTTGGCGACTTTCACCTCCTCCTCCCCAGTCGACAAGATCCCCACCCCACCAACTTTCGAGGTTCTCGCATCCTCGAATCCCCGGCCGGAAGCACGACAGTGCATTCGGTGAGCTAGGGACATTCCCCATTCCTCACAACCGAACATAGCTCGCTCGGACGGTTGTCGGCACCCGCTACCAGCGCGTACCTCCGTTCAGGCGATTTTCGTCCCTCACTACCTGCAACGTCGCAAGTTCGCAGTCAGTTCCGGTTTGTTTCGAAAGACAACGGCGGTACTGCGACAACCGCCGCGCTCGGCTGAGCCAATCCGGTAAAGCGCGGGCCGCAGGCCGCGCGCAACGCCCGCGCCGCCTCCGCAAGCGAAGCACCAGTGGTCATGAGATCGTCCACCAGCACCGCCCGGCCGCCCTCCAGCAGCCTCCCGCCACCTGCCGCGACCACCAGGGCACCCGCCAGGTTCGCGACCCTCTGGCGGGCTGTGAGGCCCGCCTGGTCGGCCACTTCACGGCACTGCCGAAGCACCGGCAGCACCCTCGCCTCCGTTCCCGTACGCCGCAGCTCTCCCGCGGCGGCCAGCGCAATCCGCCGCGCCGCATCATGCCCGCGCGCCCGCACCGCACGCCGCGCCGACGGCACCGGCACGAGAAGCAGCGGCCCCGGACTCCGGGCGGCGAAGTCCACGGACAACCGCACCGCACCGGCGAGCGCGACACCGAGAGGCCCGGCAAGCCCCAGTGCACCTCGCTCCTTGTGCGCGAGCAGCACGGCCCGTACCGCGTCGGCGTACGGAGCGGCCGCATGCACCACCGGCAGACCCGCGGGCTCCGGGACCGGCCTCGCCCGTCGCGCCACGGAGCCGTACAGCGCATCCGCACACTCCCCGCACAGCGGCGTACGCGCAGCACCGCATCCACCACATGCGGCCGGCAGCACCAGGCCGGAGATTTCCTGCCACCACCCCCGCATGGCAACAACTGTGCTCGCGGCCGCAGCGCCCCGCCACCCCTGTGGAAAACCGCCCTGTGGAAAACCCGCTCCGGGGCTCTCCAGGCGCGGGCCTATCCCGGGTAGACCGGCGACGAGCCCTTCTCGACCATCGTCTGCCAGTTGGCTCCGGCAGGCAGCCGCACGATGCCGTCGTCCTCGGAGTACGCCACCAGCGGACGGCTCTCGTCGTCCGATGCCGCGACGGCCTTCACGCGGTTGAGCCCAGGCAGCACGCCTGCGGCCGAAGTGGAGCCGTCCGTCTGGATGTAGCGGACCTGCGCAACGCCGCCGGACTCCTTGCCGACCACCACAAGACGGCTGGGACCGGCCCAGGAGACGGCGGTCACCGTCTCCATCTGGGGTGCCGCGGGCCGCAGTTCGGCGATGGACACCACCTGGTTGTCCTTGGGGCCCTGGCGCTCCACGCGGCCGATCTTCAGCGTGGTCTTTCCGTCCTTGGCCAGCAGCAGCGCGATGCGCACGCCATCGGCCGACACCCTCAGCGATTCGATCCGCGCGCCGTCCAGCCCCGGAACGCTGACGCGCTGCGGCGCTCCCGCGCCGGCCGCCAGCCGCAGCAGCGCCGGATGCGCGGGGTCGCGGTCGGCGATCCACAGATCGCCCCTGCCGTCCCAGCTGGGCGCCGACAGCCGGTTGGACTGGGTCGTGCCCCTGCTCGTCACGACGGCCGCGCCCGGCTCGCTCACGGTGGTGATCGACGAAACGTACAGCCTGCTGTGGTCCTTGGAGACCGCTGCCGCCGTGCGCTCGTTGCGGGCCACTGCGACCAGGCTCATCGGCAGCTGTCCGTCGCCGAACGGTCCCGGCACGTTCTCCGGATCGCCTATGTCCTTCGCGCCGCCCGCCAGGACCGCGAGCCGGTTCCTCTCGTCGACGAAGTACTGGTTGATCGAGCTGCCCGAGACATGATCCGGCGCGTAGCCCGCCGCCTGGCTGCTGTTGAGCACGCACAGCTGCGAACCGTCCACCCGCTGCAGCTCCACCTGCTCGATCCGCGTCGAGGTCAGGTCCTTGAGCGTGAACAGGATCTGTGCCGCCATCCTGGTGCACACCTTGCGGCTCACATTGGATGCCTTCTCGTTGAGCGGCACCTTCAGCACGTTCCGGTCGTCGATCGCCAGCGACTTCACGCCCTGCTTGAGCGCCGTACCGCTGGGGAACGGCGACTCCACCACCGGCCGCAACCAGTTCGTCGGCCCGTCCAGCAGCGCCTTCACCGACTGCGTGACGGGATCCATCCGGGTCACCGGATCCAGCCGCTGCCGGATGAAGACCGGATCGGCCACGACGATGTCCCGCCCGGTGGCGAAGTAGTACTTGTTCACCGGGAGATAGTTGCGCTGGAAGTCGGACGCGCCGAGGACCAGCCCCGGCGGGAGATTGTCGATGCGCCACTCCCGCTTGCCGTCCGGCCCGCTCTGCTGCGACAGGTGAATGGTCTTGGTGTAGTCGCTGGGCGTGATCGCCTGATAGGCGTGCTGGGCGTCGACCGTCGCGATCTGCGTGCCGAACAGCTGGTAGTCCATGCCGGGGTTCTCGCGGCTTCCGGGTATGGCCTGTCCCGAGTCCGGAGCGGCCGACAGCACCGTCGTGCCCTCGTCCGGCCGCCACTTCTGCGAGGTCTCCGGAGTCAGATACGTCCGGGCGGTGGCGAAATTGGAGTCGTCGCTGGTCATCGCCTCCAGGAAGCCCGCGACGACCTCGTTGGGCGTCGCGCCCTTCCGTGGCGGCACCGCGTACACCCGCACCTGGGAATCGCCACGCTGGGACGCCTTCACGGCATGGATGTCACCGCTGTCGGGCATCGAAGCGCACCCGGCGAGCAGCACACCGCTGCAGCCGAGGACTGCGCCCGCGCGCACCGCACCTCGACGTCCGTTCCGACGGGGGTCAGCGCCCACGTGTCGTGTCCTCCCGGTCAGAAAATGTCTGTGCCGCGCCGTCGTCCTGGCGCTCTCCCGCCGGACGCGCGACCACGCGCGCGCCATTGCCCGGCAACGCCGCCGGATCCACACCCGAGGGCGCGGTACGCGGTGGCAGCGGACCTCGCGCCGGCACCGGCAGCGCCGAGCGGTCCGACATCGGCTGAACGGGTACGGACGCCAGCCGGTGCCCGTTCGCCTTCGGCCCCGCCACCTCGCCCTGGGCGCGCTCGCGGTTCTGGCGCGAGTCCTCCGGCTCGAGCGGTATCGGCGAACCTCGCAGCGGCTCGTCCGCCGTACGCGGCAGCGTCAGCCGGAACTGCGAGCCCCCTCCGGGCTCGCCCCACGCCTGCAGCCAGCCGCCGTGCAGCCGGGCGTCCTCAACGGCGATGGACAGGCCGAGGCCCGTGCCGCCGGTAGTACGCGCCCGCGCCGGATCCGCCCGCCAGAAGCGGTTGAACACCCGGGTCGCCTCTCCCGGCTTGAGTCCCACCCCGTAGTCCCGCACGGCGACCGCGACGGCTCCGCCCGCGACCGCCATCCGCACCACGACGTCCCGGCCCTCGCCGTGCTCCACGGCGTTGACCACCAAGTTCCGCAGCACCCGCTCCACCCGCCGGGCATCCGCCTCGGCGACCACCGGCTGCTCGTCGCCGATCACCCGTATCCGGGTGCCCTTGCGCTCGGCCAGCGGTTCGGCGCCGCCGATCACCCGCCGTACGACCTCGCGCAGATCTATCGGCTCTGCTTCCAGGGCAGCCGCCCCGGCGTCGAAGCGGCTGATCTCGAGCAGGTCGGAGAGCAGGGATTCGAACCGGTCGAGCTGATCCCCGAGCAGCTCGGCGGAGCGCGACGTCACCGGATCGAAGTCGGCCCGCGCCTCGTGGATGACGTCGGCCGCCATCCGGACGGTCGTCAGCGGCGTACGCAGCTCGTGCGAGACGTCCGAGACGAAGCGTCGCTGCATCCGCGACAGCTCCTCCAGCTGCTGGATCTTGAGCTGAAGGTTCTGCGCCATCTTGTTGAAGGCCTCACCGAGTCTGGCGATGTCGTCCTCGCCGGTGACCTTCATACGCTCCTGGAGACGGCCCGCTGAGAGCCGTTCGGCGATCCCCGCGGCCATCCGTACGGGCGTGACGATCTGACGCACCACGAGCCAGGCAATGGCTCCCAGCAGCACGACCACGAACAGCCCGGCCGTGGCGAGCGTCCCGCGGACCAGGTTGAGCGACTGCTCCTCCTGCGCCAGCGGGAAGAGGTAGTACAGCTCGTACGAATTGCCCTCGACGTCGTTCAGCCGCGTGCCGACCACCAGCCCGGGCTCCGGCTCGTGGTCGTTGTTGTACTTGATCTGGACGTACGTCTCGTACGTGCCCGTGCCCTGGGCGACGGCCTCCCGCAGATCAACGGGGATGCTCGCGAAGTCGACGCTGCCCGACGTCCGGGGACCGCGGCTGGAACCCGCGCGCTCGGAGTCGGCACTGAGCGCCACCACATTGAACGCGCCCTGACCACCGCTGGCGAGCTGCTCCACCAGATCGGACCGCCACGAACTCGTCGCTGTCCTGCCGTCCGCGCCCGCACCGTCCTGCCCACCGGACCCGACCGGCGCGTTCGCCTTCTCCCGCGCCACCGCGAAGCCACCGGCCGCCTGGCTCTGGGCCGCCTTGCCCTTGGCGTCGAGCAGCCCGTTGCGCACCTGGCCGATGACGACGAAGCCGAGGAGCACCACCACTCCGAGCGACATCAGCAGCGTGGTCGCGACCACCCGGAGCTGGATGTTCCGCCGCCACAGCCGTACGGCAGGCAGCAGCGGACGACGCACCCAGCGCATCACGAGCCGGAGCATGAGCCGCCCCGGCTCACCCTCCTGGTGCGGCCGTCCGCCATGCACCAGCCTGCCGATTCGCGAGAACCCACGCCCCGGTCCGGCAGCCCGCCCCGTACGGACTCCCGGCTCCCCGGGCTTCGGAGCAACACTGCCTCGGGACATGTCAGCTCGGCCCGGCCTTGTAACCGACGCCACGGACGGTAACCACAATCTCCGGGCGCTCGGGGTCCTTCTCGACCTTCGAGCGCAAACGCTGAACGTGCACATTCACCAGCCTGGTGTCCGCGGCGTGGCGATAGCCCCACACCTGCTCAAGGAGCACCTCACGAGTGAACACCTGCCACGGCTTGCGGGCCAGCGCGACCAGCAGATCGAACTCCAGCGGAGTCAGCGCGATCGACTGCCCGTCCCGCTTCACCGAGTGTCCGGCGACGTCGATGACAAGATCACCGATCGCCAGCTGCTCCGGCGCGGGCTCCTCCGACCTCCTCAGCCGCGCCCGGATGCGGGCGACCAGCTCCTTCGGCTTGAACGGTTTGACGATGTAGTCGTCGGCGCCGGACTCCAGCCCGACCACCACATCCACGGTGTCGCTCTTGGCGGTGAGCATCACGATCGGCACGCCGGACTCGGCCCTGATCAGCCTGCACACCTCGATGCCGTCCCGTCCGGGCAGCATGAGATCGAGCAGCACAAGATCCGGCTTTGCCTCGCGGAAAGCGGCAAGCGCCTTGTCACCGTCCGCTACGAACGACGGCTCGAAACCTTCTCCACGCAGCACAATCCCGAGCATCTCGGCCAGTGCGGTGTCGTCGTCGACGACAAGGACTCGTCCCTTCATAATCGACATCATCCCATTAGCTAATCGTTACCTGGCGTGACCTGGCACACAGCTCGGCTATTCCGCCCCCGGTGACCGGGGACAACGTGCCCTCCTCGGTGACGATCGCCGTCACGAGATCGGGCGGTGTTACATCAAACGCTGGGTTGTACGTCTGAGTGCCCAGCGGTGCCACAGGCAGCCCGCCGCCCACTCCGCCGGCCGCCGACAGCTGCGGCGCACTCACCTCCGTCACCTCGTGCCCGGCCCGCTGCTCCACCTCTATCGACGCGCCGTCCGGCGTGCTCAGATCCACCGTCGTCGTCGGCGCGACCACGATGAACGGCACATGGTGGTACTTCGCCAGCACCGCGAGTGGGTAGCTTCCCACCTTGTTCGCCACCGACCCGTCCGCGGCGATCCGGTCGGCCCCTATGAGTACCGCATCCACCTCGCCGGCCGAGAACAGGGACCCCGCGGCATTGTCCGTGAGCAATGTGTACGGCATTTCGTTGCGCGCCGCCTCGTACGCCGTCAGACGTGCACCCTGCAGCAACGGCCTCGTCTCGTCCACCCACAGCCGCCGCAGGCGGCCCGCACGGTGCGCGGTGAGCGCCACGGCGAACGCCGTGCCCTCCCCGCCCGAGACCAGCGCCCCGGTGTTGCAGTGCGTCAGGACCCGGTGGCCACCGCCCGGAAGCAGCTCGTCGAGCAGCACCAGCCCGTTCTCCGCCATCCGGGCACTGGCCTCGGCATCCTCCCGGTGCAGCTCCCTCGCGGCCACCAGCGCGGCAGCCGCCGCCTGCTCCGCGCCCCTCTCCGCCGCCGCCCGGTACGCTCCCGCCGCCCTGCGCACCCCGTACGCCAGATTCACCGCGGTGGGCCGCGCACGCTCCAGCAGCGCCGCCGCCTCGTCGACGTCATAGCCCCGCGCTGCGGCGAGAGCCACGCCATAGGCGCCCGCGATGCCCAGCAACGGCGCCCCCCGCACGGCGAGCGTCTGGATCGCCTGCACCAGGGCGGGCACATCGGTGCAGACCAGCTCGACCTCTTCGACGGGCAGCCTGGTCTGGTCGAGAAGAACCAGTACAGGCCCTTCCGGTGGCTCGTCCCAGCGCAGTGCCGGAAGCGGGGGCGGCTCGTCGTCGGCCGGGTTTTGTGCGTACTGATCAGCCATCCGCCCAGTCTGCCCGGTAGGGCTCCGACAATGAAGGTGCGAAGGAGATACAGGCCCCCGCCCACCAGCGGGCTACGCGTGGCACGATGGCTGCCAGCCTGCCACCCCGATACGCGTGCAGGCACCGTGAACGGGCCGGCTCTCCGAGCCGGCCCCACAACCAAGCCATGAGGTGGACGACCGTGAACGACACTCCGGGCTGGGCCTCGCCCGGATCTGCTCCCTCCGACGGACAGGACGCCAGCGTCCCGCGGCCTGCCGAGCCTGCCGACGAGAGCGGTTCCTCCTCGAAGTGGTCCAAGAACCAGCCGGCCCCGGGACAGTGGTCCGCGCCGGTCCCGGAAACGAACCGTGTCCCGGCACCGCCGCCCGCTCCCGGCTGGGGCGGGCAGCCGCACGGCGGCTGGGGTCCGCCGCCCGCGGCCAAGCCCGGCGTCATCCCGCTGCGCCCGCTGGGCGTCGGTGAGATCCTCGACGGCGCCGTGTCGACGCTGCGCGCTCACTGGCGCACGGTGCTCGGCGTCACGGTCACGGTGTCCGTGATCTCCCAGATCTGCGACATCCTGGTCGAGCGCTTTCTGCTTCCCGACCCGCCTGCGGTCGACCCCGACGCCGCCCCGTCGGAGGCCCTGCGGCAGTCCGTGGACTCGCTGCAGTCCAGCCTGCTCGCCATGGGTCCGGCGCTGCTCATCACCCTGATCGCCACGCTCTTCACCACGGCCGTGCTCACCGTGGTCATCAGCCGCTCGGTGCTGGGGCGCCCGGTGACTCTCTCCGAGGCCTGGCAAGAAGCGCGGCCCCGGCTGCCTCAGCTCCTGGGACTGACTCTGCTGCTGCCGCTGATGAGCGCGGGAATCATGACCGTGGCACTGGTGCCCGGCCTGTTGCTGGGCGGCGGTGGAGGCGTCGCGCTCGCCGTGATCGGCGGCCTCGTGGCAGCCCCCGTCATTCTCTGGCTGATGATCCGGTTCGCTCTCGCATCTCCCGCGCTGATGCTGGAGCGCCAGGGCGTCATCCCGTCCCTGCGCAGGTCGGCCAAGCTGGTCCAGGGCGCCTGGTGGCGGACCTTCGGCATCATCTGCCTGACGCTGCTGCTGACCCTGCTCGTGTCGGTGATCATCGCTGTGCCGTTCAGCGTGATCGCGTTCGCGGTGGACGGCACCGGGTTCGGCGACCTGTTCGCCGGCAACGCCCCTGAGTTCGGCTGGCCGTTCCTCATCATCACCGGCATCGGCTCGGTGATCGCGTCCTCCATCACGTACCCGATCTCCGCCGGCGTCACCGTCCTCCTCTACGTCGACCAGCGCATCCGCCGCGAGGCCCTCGACCTCGAACTCGCCCGGGCCGCCGGCGTCCCCGGCTACGGCCCCCAGCCGCCCGGCAGCGACTTCCCCAGGGGCTGATGCGGTGTCCACCACGGGGGGCGTGAACACAGCGCGGCAACTGATTCGCGCAAGCGACGACGTGCCGGTGGACACTCCCCGCATCCCCGCCCGCGAGGCGGCGGAGCGGGAGCTGTCCAAGCTGATGTACCACGAGAACGACCCGAGCCTTCTCCAGCGCGCCCTCGACCGCTTCTGGGACTGGCTCGGCGGGCTCTTCGACGCGGCGTCCGGCGCAGCCCCTGGCGGTCCGCTCGGACTCTTCGTCGTCGTCCTGGTCGTCATAGCCCTGATCGGGGCCCTCTGGTGGCGGCTCGGCACACCCCGCCGCTTCCCCGGCTCCGCGGACTCTCTCTTCGACGACGGTCCCCGCAGCGCCTCCGAACACCGCACCGCCGCCGAGGCCCACGCCGACGCCGGACGCTGGAACCAGGCCGTCCAGGAAAGGATGCGGGCCATCGTCCGCTCCCTGGAGGAACGAGCCCTCCTCGACCCGCGCCCCGGCCGCACCGCCGACGAGGCCGCTGCCGAGGGCGGCCGCTCCCTCCCCGACCACATCGACGGACTACGGGCCGCCGCCAGGGAGTTCGACGACGTCACGTACGGTGGCCGTACCGCCGACCGGCAGGCATATCTGCGCCTGCGGGACCTGGACCTCGAACTGGAGCGCGCCAAGCCCCAATTGACCGGCGCGGCCCAAGGAGCAGCGGAATGACCGAGGTTGCCGCCGCCACCTCCATGTCTCCCACCGGCCGTCAGGTGTGGACCCGCACCCGCGGCCTGATGCTCGCGCTCACCATCCTCATAGTGGCCGGGATCGCCATGGCCGCGCTCCGCTCCGGAGACCAGCACGGCCGCCTCGACCCGCGCTCCGCCGACCGCCTCGGCAGTCGCGCCGTCGCCGAACTCCTCAAGGACCGCGGCGTCTCCATCCGGGTCGTCACCACCCTCGACGAGGCCACCGCCGCGACCGGCCCCGACGCCACTCTTCTCGTCACCAGCCCGGACCTGCTGACGGACAGTCAACAGCGCGCCCTGCACTCCGCAACAGCCTCCTCTGGAGGCCGCACGGTCCTCGTCTCTCCCGGCCTCACCTCCGTCAGCACCCTGGCCCCCGGCGTCCGTAGCGAAGCGGAGGCCCCCGTCTCGGCACGTACACCGCAGTGCGATCTTCCCGCTGCCCGCACCGCCGGCAACGCCGATCTCGGCGGAGAGCGCTACGCCACCGAGACACCCGGCGCCGATGCCTGCTACCCGAGCGGCGGCCGGCCCACCCTCCTGAGGATCGACGCCCCCGGCGATGGCGACACCGTCCTGCTCGGCGCGCCCGACATCCTCTACAACCACCGCCTGGACAAGCACGGCAACGCCTCTCTCGCCCTGCAACTCCTCGGCTCCCGCACTCATCTGATCTGGTACCTCCCCTCGTTCAGCGACAGTTCAGCCGCACAGGACACCGCCGACGGCGATGACTCCTTCTTCGACCTGATCCCCTCCGGCTGGCTCTGGGGCACTCTTCAACTCACCCTTGCCGCCGCACTTGCGGCCATCTGGCGCGCCCGCCGACTCGGCCCCCTCGTCACCGAACGGCTGCCCGTCGCCATCCGGGCCTCCGAGTCGACCGAGGGCCGCTCTCGCCTCTATCGCAAGGTGAACGCACGCGACCGTGCAGCCGCGGCCCTGCGCTCGGCCACGCGTGCCCGCCTCGCCCCGCTCCTCGGCGTCCCGCCGTCCGACGCCCACTCCACCGAGGCACTGATCCCGGCGATCTCCGCCCATCTCTCCACCGTCGACCGGGATGTCACCTCCCTGCTCTTCGGCCCGGCGCCGGCCAACGACGCTGCTCTTGTCCACCTGGCAGACCAACTCGACGCCCTCGAAAGAGAGGTACGCACTTCATGAGCGCCCCGACCCCCGAGACAGCCCTGAGCTCGGACCGCGCCCGCGCCTCCCTGGAGGCCCTGCGCACCGAGATCGCCAAGGCCGTGGTCGGCCAGGATCCCGCTGTCACCGGACTCGTCGTGGCCCTGCTCTGCCGCGGCCATGTCCTGCTCGAAGGCGTACCGGGAGTTGCCAAGACGCTCCTGGTCCGCGCTCTTGCCGCCTCTCTGGAACTCGACACCAAGCGCGTCCAGTTCACCCCCGATCTAATGCCAAGCGACGTCACCGGCTCGCTCGTCTACGACGCCCGCACCGCGGAGTTCTCCTTCCAGCCCGGTCCCGTATTCACCAACCTCCTGCTCGCCGACGAGATCAACCGCACCCCGCCCAAGACCCAGTCATCGCTCCTGGAAGCAATGGAAGAGCGCCAGGTCACGGTCGACGGCACACCGCGCCTGCTCCCCGATCCCTTCCTGGTGGCAGCGACCCAGAACCCCGTTGAGTACGAGGGCACTTACCCCCTCCCTGAGGCGCAGCTGGACCGCTTCCTTCTCAAGCTGACCGTCCCGCTGCCCTCCCGCGACGACGAGATCAGCGTCCTGACCCGGCACGCGGAAGGCTTCAACCCACGCGATCTCCAGGGCGCAGGCGTGCGCCCCGTCGCAGGCCCCGCCGACCTGGAGGCGGCCCGATCCGCTGTCGCCAAGACCTCGGTCTCCGCCGAGATCTCCGGCTATGTCGTCGATATCTGCCGTGCCACCCGTGAATCCCCCTCACTCACTCTCGGTGTGTCCCCCCGAGGCGCCACCGCTCTGCTCTCCACCGCCCGAGCCTGGGCCTGGCTCACCGGCCGCGACTACGTCATCCCCGACGATGTGAAGGCCCTGGCCCTGCCCACCCTGCGCCACCGGATCCAGCTCCGGCCCGAGGCGGAGATAGAGGGAGTCACTGCCGACTCCGTCATCACCGCGATCCTCAGCCACGTCCCCGTCCCCCGCTGAGGCGGCATCCCATGGCCCTCACCGGAAGAACCGCACTCCTCGCCGCTCTCGGCTCTCTCCCCGTGGGCATCCTCGCTCCGAGCTGGACCGGGATGCTCGCTGTCAATGCGCCTCTCTCACTAGCAATCCTGTGCGACTACGCCCTCGCCGCGCCAGTCCGAACGCTCCGATTCACCCGAAGCGGTGACACATCAGTTCGACTCGGTGACAGCGCTGAGGTGCAACTGACCGTCACCAACCCCTCCAACCGGCGCCTGCGCGCCAGCCTCCGCGACGCCTGGCCGCCCAGCAGCTGGCTCACCGGCACAGAACAGGCCCTGTCCCGGCACAAAGTGACCGTCCCCGCAGGCGAGCGCCGTCGCATCACCACCGTCCTGCGCCCCACACGCCGCGGCGACCGCCAGGCAGAACGCGTCACCGTCCGCTCGTACGGACCACTGGGCCTCGCTGCCCGCCAGGGCAACCACAAAGTCCCATGGACCGTCCGCGTCCTGCCGCCGTTCGCCAGCCGCAAACACCTGCCGTCCCGCCTGGCCCGCCTGCGTGAACTCGACGGCCGCACCAGCGTCCTGATCCGCGGCCAGGGCACCGAGTTCGACAGCCTTCGCGATTACGTCCCTGGCGATGACACCCGCTCCATCGACTGGCGCGCCACCGCCCGCCAGACCACCGTCGCCGTACGCACCTGGCGCCCCGAGCGCGACCGCCACATCCTTGTCGTGCTCGACACCGGCCGCACATCGGCCGGCCGAGTCGGTGACGTCCCTCGCCTCGATGCCTCGATGGACGCAGCCCTGCTCCTCACCGCCCTCGCCTCACGTGCGGGTGACCGTGTGGATCTCCTGGCATACGACCGCCGGGTGCGCGCCCAGGTCCAGGGCCGCACCGCAGGAGACCTCCTGCCCTCGATGGTCAACGCTCTCGCTCCCCTTGAACCCGAGCTCATCGAGACCGACGCCCGCGGCCTCAGCGCTGCCGCACTCAGCAGCGCCCCGCGCCGCTCGCTGATCGTGCTGCTCACCAGCCTCGACGCGGCGCCGATCGAAGAAGGCCTGCTCCCCGTCCTCCCGCAGCTCACAAAGCGCCACACGGTGCTCGTGGCTGCGGTGGCCGATCCACATATCCAGCAGATGTCTACTGCGCGAGGCTCTGTCGACGCTGTTTACGACGCCGCGGCCGCCACCCAAACCCAGGCTCAGCGCCGCCGTACGGCAGAACAACTCCAGCGTCACGGCGTCACCGTAGTGGACGCGACTCCGGAAGACCTTGCCCCTGCTCTCGCGGATGCATATCTCGCGCTGAAGGCCGCCGGCCGGCTGTAGGGGTCAGAAAAGGGCCTGAACGCAGGAAAGCCCCGCACCATAAGGTGCGGGGCTTTCCCACAATGATTGTTCGGCGGTGTCCTACTCTCCCACAGGGTCCCCCCTGCAGTACCATCGGCGCTGAAAGGCTTAGCTTCCGGGTTCGGAATGTAACC
>NZ_JBIRTX010000010.1:0-288232 GCF_044334895.1 Streptomyces sp. NPDC020681
TGCATCAACGACACAGAACGCTCATGGTGACGCTCATCGCGGACACAGAAGAGAGGGGCTCAGGACCCGTTGATAACGCCCGGCACCGGCAAGACGACCTTCGCGCGCGGCATCGCGTCCAAGCTCGGCTGGCCGTTCGTCGAGCTGCTGCCGTCCCGCCTGGCCGACGAGGGTAACCTCGCCGCCGCCCTGCGCAGCGCCTTCGCCCGGATCGCCGAGCTGGAGCGCGTACTCGTCTTCATCGACGAGGTCGAGGAGATCGCCCCCGTACGAACCGAGCCTGCGCAGCCCGGCGGCATGCACGGCGTGACCAATGAACTGCTCAAGCTGATACCGGGGTTCCGCGAGCGGGACGAGCGGCTGCTGGTCTGCGCCACCAATTCGATACGGTCGCTCGACCCGGCCTTTCTTCGGCCGGGCCGGTTCGACTACCTCATCCCGATCGGCACGCCCGACACGGCCGCCCGCGCGGCGATCTGGTCCCGCTACACAGACGGCCGGCCCGATGTGGATGTGCCCGTGCTGGCCGCCTCCAGCGAGCTGTTCACTCCCGCCGACATCGAGCACGCCGCCCGCATCGCGGCCCAGGCCGCGTTCGAGCGTGACCTGGAGACCGTTGGGAACGGTTCGGGGGAGCCCGGCGCAAGCACCAAGGACTACCTGACGGCGATCGAGCAGTGCAGGCCGACCGTGACGCCCGAGATGATCGACCAGTTCGGCGCGGACATCACGGCGCACGCCCGCTGCTGAGAAGCGGCTCGGTCTCGGGTTACCGAGTCGGTTGGTTGGTCATGCCGGCCGACGTCAACGCCAGTTCTCGGTATTGGCGCAGGCGATCAAGGCGCGGGGGCCGCCGGCGAAGCCCCGGGCAGTACCAGGGCAGTTGCGAAACGGGCCGCGAAGTCTTACCGCTTTCTGACGCCGGCCCCTGTGGCGCCCGTGAGGTCACGCCCGCATCTAGCCTGATCGGCAACTGCCCTTGTGCGGCCGGGCGGTGCACAAGCTGCCCAGATCGCGCACGGTGCCCTTCCTTCCCCGGCGACGTCCCTCAGTCGATGTGGAGTACCTGTGACGCCATCAACACCACCTGCCCGCTGGCCCTGTCCGGACGATGCCACGCAGGCGGTGGCGTCATGACCACACCCAACGCCCCGGATGAGGCATTGCGGCCGGATCCACGGCCTCCGCTCAGCCTGCACGCGATGCTGGGCGCACTGGCCGGTCTGGTGAGCGGCGTGCCCGTCGGCGCGCTCATGACGTATCAGGATCCCCTCGCCATGGCTGCCGTCGTCGACTTGCCGTCCTGGATTCCGTACGCCATCTACACCGCAGCCGTGGGAGCGCTGATCGGTGTCGTCGTGGGCTATCGCCGAGGAGCGGTCGCGATGGCGGCGAGCGGCGGCGTTCTGATAGGGCTCCTGGGCTGGATGGTGTGGTCCCTGACCGTGACGCCCCTGGTGGAGGGCAACGTTCCCACCTGGTCCGCGGAAGCTGCCGAGCGTGCCTATGCCGAGTTCGTCGGCGAGCTCCTCCACGGGGGCCTGACCGGCTTGGTGCTGCACGGTCTGCTGGCGCTACGCGCCCGTAGGCGCCGCAGCAGTGTTCCCGCCCCGGTTCCCTGCCGGAAGCCACAAGTCGTCATCGTGGGCGGAGGCTTCGCCGGTGTCGAGACGGCCCGGCGGTTCGAACATCTTTCCCTCCGGGGGCAGCAGGCCGAGGTCACGCTGATCAGCGCGTCCAACTACCTGTTGTTCACGCCGATGCTGGCGGAGGTCGCCTCCGGCGCGCTCGAACCCGCGCACATCAGCGCCCCCATCAGGTCCGCCGCACCCCGCACCCGCTTTCGCCACGGCACCGTGGAGGCGATCGACACGAACGCCCAGGTCGTGCGCATCGCCACCGGACCCGCCATGTCGCGGCAGATCCCGTACGACCACCTCGTCCTCGCCACCGGCTCCGTCCCGCACGCCTTCGGACTGCCCGGTGTCGAGGAGAACGCCTGGACGCTCAAGAGCCTCGACGATGCGATACAACTGCGCGACCACGTCATCGGCCTGCTCGAATCGGCTGACCAGGACTACACGGACGATCAAGCGGGCGGCCGGGCGGGTCTGCTGACGTTCGTCGTCGCGGGAGGCGGCTTCGCCGGCACGGAGACGGTCGCCGAACTCTTCGACCTGGTGCACGGCGTGGCGCACCTGTATCCGAACATCCCGCCCGGGCACTTCCGGTTCATCCTCGTGGACTCCAACCCGCGGATCCTCGGCGAACTCTCCCCGGAACTCGGCGACTACGCCCTGACGCGGCTGCGGGCCCGCGGCATCGAGTTCCGCCTCGGAGCGCGGGTCGCCGCGGCCAAGCAGTACGGAGTGAAGCTCACCAACGGTGAGTTCATCGCGACGCGGACGTTCGTGTGGACGGCCGGCAACCGGCCGGGCCCTCTGGTGGCGGGCCTGGGCGGCGAACATGCCCGCAACGGTGCGCTGATCACCGACGCGGCGTTCCGGGTGCAAGGGCTGCACAACGTATGGGCGGTGGGCGACTGCGCCCGCATCCCAGACCCAGATCGCCCCGGGTCCGCTTTCCCGCCCACGGCCCAGCACGCGCTGCGCGAAGGCAAGGCGGTCGCGGACAACATCGCCTCCGTACTCGCAGGACGTGCCCCGGCCCCGTTCCGCTTCCGCACGCTCGGCCTCCTCGTGGTGCTCGGGCATCGCACGGCAGCTGCTGAGATCCGCGGCCTCCGCTTCTCCGGCGTCGCTGCCTGGCTCATGTGGCGCGCCATCTACCTGTCGAAGCTTCCCGGCTTCGAAAAGCGCGTCAGGGTCCTCTTCGACTGGCTGACCGACCTGGTGTTTCCGCGCGACATCGTGGTCACCACCCCACCGCCCGTACTGAAGAGCCCCGTTGGGGAGAACACAAAGGAGGAGTCCTCGTGGAAGGCATGACGCTGCTGCGGTGCGGCGCGGCGCCGGGCGCGATCGCGGGTCTGGCCGGCGGACTCGTCTTCGGCGCCGCGATGAGCTCGGTCGGCACGCTGCCGAGCGTCGCCTCCATCGTCCGCAGCGATTCCGCCGCGGTGGGGCTGACCCTTCACATGCTGATCGCTGCCGTCATCGGCGCGGGCTTCGGAGTTCTGGTCGCGCGCCAGCAGGCACGCGTCGGCGAGAGCCTGTTCTGGGGGCTGCTCTACGGCGGGTTCTGGTGGTTCCTGGGAGCGCAGACCCTGCGTCCGGTACTCGCCGGTGAACCGGTGGCATGGGGCCTGGCCCAAGCCCAGTCGCTGCTGCCCAGCCTGTTCGGCCACCTGTTCTACGGGGCCGTCACGGCCGTCGTGTTCGTGGTGCTGCGGCCGGACGCCGCTCCGCCTCCCCGATCCCGGATCGGTCCGGTGGTGCGTGGTCTCGCGGCCGGCACCGTATCCGTCGCCTTGCTGTACGCCGTCGTCGGCCCGATGGGCGGAGCCTCGCCGCTCACACAACTGGTACCGGTCGCGCTGCTCGGGGGCGCCTGCTACCCACTGTTGTTCACCGCTCAGGAGGGGACGGGTCCCGCTCTGGTCCGCGGGACCGCGTATGGCTTCCTGTGGTGGGTCCTCGCCGCCCTGACCGTGCCCGCGCTGTTCGAGGGCCGGCGCCTCGGCTGGTCCTATCAGGACGCGGTTTCCGCGGCGGAACAGCTGCCGCCGTACCTCCTCATCGGAGCCGGTACCGCCCTGGTCTTCAGCTGGCTGGACACTCTGTCACGGAGCATCTTCGTCGACGACATCCGGATGTTCCCGCGTATGGCGTCGGGCGGCAGGGGTTTCCGGGCGGCCTGCTACGGTGCCGCGGCCGGAGTCGTCGGCGGTCTGGTCTTCACCGGCGTCATGATCTCCGTGGACGCGCTGCCCGATGTGGCCCGGCTCGCGGGATCGACGTCGCCCACGACGGGGCTGATCACGCACCTGCTCATCGCGCAGCTGATCGGCATCATGTACGCCGCACTTTTCCGCGGGCGCAGTTTCGACGCGGTCTCCGGCATCGGCTGGGGCATTTCCTACGGGTTCTTCTGGTGGGTGCTGGGAGCCCTGACGCTCCTGCCACTGCTCACCGGCCGCGATCCGCGCTGGGATGCCGCGGCGATGGCCGAAGCATTTCCGTCCCTGGTCGGGCACTTGGCGTACGGGGCGGCGCTCGGTGTTGTCCACTACTGGCTCGAGACCCGTACGAACCCGTGGTGGGCCATCCGCAGCCAGGTGGAGGCGGACCGTGTGGCCGCCCGGCGTGAACAGGCTCTGGGATCCGCGCCGGCTCTCTGGGGATTCACCACACTCGTCGCGTTGATCATCCCGCTACTCGTCCGCTGACCCCGTCGGGCGCCGCGGAGCGGCTCCGGCGCCCGCCGAGGGACCGTGGTCTCCGTGCGGGGTCCGCGCTGCCGGGCAGGAGTGCCATCACGCCTGCCCGGCGCGCATTCAGCGGTACTCGGGGTTGGGGAAGTCGAAGCGGAGTCCCGCGTCCCAGCCGGAGCGCTGGTTGCCGTACGCCGGGATGCCCCCTGCACGCTTGAGCATCGCGGCCATGTGCATCAGGTTCCAGGTCATGAAGGCGGTGTTGCGGTTGGTGAAGTCGTTTTCCTGGGCGTGGGAGTCAGGATCCAGGTACGACGGCCCCGGACCCGCCTCACCGATCCACCCGGCGTCGGCCTGCGGCGGGATGGTGTACCCGAGATGCTGCAGGCTGTAGAGGATGTTCATGGCACAGTGCTTCACACCGTCCTCGTTCCCGGTAATGAGAGCACCCCCCACCCGGCCGTAATAGGCGTACTGGCCCTGCTCGTTGAGGATGCCCGAGCAGGCGTAGAGACGCTCGATCACCTGCTTCATCACGGAGCTGTTGTCACCGAGCCAGATGGGTCCGCACAGCACGAGAATGTCGGCCGTCATCACCTGCTCGTACAGCGCCGGCCAGGCGTCGGTCTCCCAGCCGTGTTCGGTCATGTCGGGCCATACGCCGAGGGCGATGTCGTGATCGACGGCGCGGATCAACTCGGTGGTCACACCGTTCTTCTCCATCACGGCACGGCTCTTGTCGATGAGGCCCTCGGTGTGACTGGTCTCCGGCGAGCGCTTGAGCGTGCAGTTGACGAACAGCGCGCGCAGGTCGTCGAAGCGGGGCGGATTCTCGTTGCCGTCCATTGTGGCCATGGGGATTCCTCGGGTCGCTTGGGAAGGGTCGGGGGAGTACCGCAGCGGACCGTGCAACGAGCGCAACGGAAGTACAACGCTGGGCTCCCCGCTCAGCGTGGCATCAGAGCGTCGCGTGCAGGCCGGGGCGTCTGCGGCGTCAGCAATTCGTAAGACGATCAAAGCCCCACGACGGCCCGCGAACGGGTGTCATGGGCTGCATGAAACTGCGCCTGAAACCACCGGCCTTCTCCGGTCGTCTGCACGACGCCCGGACGGCCACGTCAATTGGACGCCTGCTGGGGGTCTGCGTCCTCGTGTGCTTCGTGACCGGCGTGATCAGCCACTATCTGCAGCATCCTCCGGGATGGCTGGCCAACGACCTGCCGAGCCGCCCGTCCTGGGGCTACCGGCTCACCCAGGGCCTGCACGTGACCACCGGCATCGCGGCGATCCCGCTGCTGTTCGCGAAGTTGTGGACCGTCTACCCGCGGCTCTTCGAGTGGCCCCCGCTGCGCTCGGTACGGCATGCACTGGAGCGACTGTCCGTGGCAGTGCTGGTCGCCGCCGCCGTCTTCGAGCTCTTCGCCGGGCTGCTCAACACCGTGCAGTGGTATCCGTGGCCGTTCTCGTTCGTTCCCGTCCACTACGCCGTGGCCTGGGTGTTCGTCGGCGCGCTGGCCCTGCACATCGCCGTCAAGGCACCCGAGATCCAAGCTCACTGGCGCAAGACATCGCCCGGCACACTCGCCCTGCCGGACGCGGACGGCCCGGACCGGCGTTCCTTTCTGCAAGGGGTGACCGCTGCCGTGGGCGCGGTCACGCTCACCACGGTCGGTCAGTCCTTCACCCCTCTGGGGCGCTTCGATCTCCTCGCCCCCCGCCATCCCGATCACGGCACGCAGGGCCTGCCCGTCAACCGCACAGCTGCCGTCGCGGGCGTCACCAACGTCTCCGTACAGGACTGGCGGCTGACGGTGACCGGTCCCCGGCCGTACGAGCTGACGCTCGACGACCTGCGCGCGATGCGGCAGTACGAGTCCGTCCTGCCGATTGCCTGTGTGGAGGGCTGGAGCAAGTCGGCGCACTGGCGAGGAGTACGCATCCGCGATCTCCTGGACCGCGCCGGAGCACCGCCGGAGGCGATGCTGCGCGTCGTCTCCATGGAGAACCGCGGCAGCTACCGCATCACGGAGCTCGCACACACCTACGCCCGCGATGAGCTCACTCTGCTCGCACTCCGTCTCAACCGCGAGGTCCTCTCGCCCGATCACGGCTTTCCCGCACGCATCATCGCGCCGAACCGGCCGGGTGTGCTGCAGACCAAGTGGGTCCACCGGCTGGAGGTACTGTGATGCGGATTCTCGTCGGCGCGTTGGGCGCCGCCTCGCTCGGCTACGGCGCATGGCTGCTCTACGACGGTGGCCAGTACGCGGACGTGGCGATCTGGCTGGCAGGGGCTGTCGTGCTGCACGACGGGATCATCGCCCCGCTCGTACTGGCCGTCGGTCTGCTGCTGGCATTCATGCCGGCGCGCGGCACACTGCGCGCGGCGCTCATCGTCGCCGGCTCGCTGACCGTGATCGCACTGCCCCTGCTACTGCGCCCCGGCGCAAAGGCCAACAGCTCGGTGCTTCCACTGGACTACGGGCGGAACCTGCTCATCGCCATCGGTGCGGTGGCCGTGCTCACCGCCGCGCTGCTCGTGATGCGACGGCTGCGGTCCTTCGTTGCGGACCGGAGGTCCGCGGGACGGTCCTGACGACGCCGCGCTGCGGGACGAGCTTCCATGCCGGGCCCGGGGTTCATAGAAACACAGGGCTGCGTACCGCTCGGCACGGGACAGCAGCTCGCCGGTACGCGGGTGGCGGGCGGTGAGGTTCATCGCGGAGAATGCGCCGGCGTGGATGCGCAGAGCGAGGCGGTCGCGGTGAAGGACGTCGAGCACGTCGAGGATGTGTCCGGTGCCGTGTACGAGTCGGAACATCTCGGAGATGCGCACGGTGTCGCCCGGCCGGGCGTAGTTGAGGAGTGCGCGGAACTTCGGGCGCTGAAGGGAGAGGAGGCGGCTGGAGGTGCCTGACTCCTCCTCGAACGGGATCGGGTCCTCGATGACGGCCTCGTCCAGGACGAGGTTCTGCCGGGCGGTCGACTGCTGGTCGGTCGAGACGCGCTGGTAAACCAGGTTCGCCACCGAGGGCCCCTTCCGTACGGAGGATCGGCCCCTATCTGTCGTCAAACCCTGTCAGCAATCACCATCGGATCTGATTGGATTCGAGCCGCCGTGAACCCCCGGATTCCAGGGGTTCATTGGACACGTCGGCCGCCTGTCATCATTTGTTCGACTGCCGACAGGGCGAGGCGTCGGCCCGGACGGCGCAGGGACGTTGATGACCCGACACCGGGGCCGAAGTCACTCGGCGTCTGGGTCGGTGTCGCCCGGGAGTTCCCACTCCAGCATCCGCATCCGTTCGACCCGACGACGTGCGACGGAGACCGTTCCGGCGTCGAACTCGTGGTCGGGGCCGAAATCTGCGGCATCGAAGTACGCGTCAAAGCCGCTCTCGTCGCCCGTCACGACGAACTGGCGGCAGGCGAGCCCATGCTTGATCCGGGCGGCGCTGATGTCGGGGAAGTGCGCAATCACCCACGCTGCGGCCGTCATCGGCGGCGTCCGAGTAGGAACAAGGACTTCGCAAGACTCTCAGTGCACGCTCCTCCCTGAAAGAGTCGCCGCCAGCCGGGGACCACTCTCGTCTACTCCCACTCGCTTAGTCGAAACAGAGATATCGCATGCGCCTCACCCAGGAACAGACAAGCCTCTATCAGGAGAACGGATTCCTCCTACTCGAGTCGGCACTCGGCGACGACGCGGTCGCCCGTCTGCGCGAGGCCTTCGATCGTGACTGCCAGGTCCCCGGCCCGCAGCGGGTCTCCGAGGAGGGCCGGGCCGAGGTGCGCGCCGTGTACGCCTCCCACCTGCGTCAGCCCGAGTACGCCGGCCTGATCCGCGACCCGCGGCTGCTCGTCCCGGTGCAGCAGTTGCTCACCGATGACGTGTACATCTACCAGTTCAAGATCAACGCCAAGCCGGCCTTCGGCGGCGAGAAGTGGTCCTGGCACCAGGACTACGCGGCCTGGCAGATCGCCGACAACCTGCCCGCCCCGCGCCAGGTCAACGTCGCCGTATTCCTCGACGACGTCGACGAGTTCAACGGTCCGGTCATCTTCCTCCCGGGCTCGCACCGGTCCGGCCTCATCAGCAAGAGCCGGAAGACCGCCGCGAAGTCCGCCCAGCACATCGACCCGGACGACATCGCCCTCACCGAGGATCAGCTGACCGGGCTCGTCTCCGAGCGCGGCATGACCAGCCCCAAGGGCCGGGCCGGATCCATCGTGCTCTTCTCGCCGGAGATCGTGCACGGCTCGGCCCCCAACATGTCGCCGTTCCCGCGCCGGCTGGCCATCATGACGTACAACGACATCACCAACCTGCCCTGCTGGGCGGACGAGCCGCGGCCCGAGTACGTCGTGTGCCGCGACACCAAGCCCCTCCGCGCTCTGGACGCCCCGTTCCTGGACGCCCTCGAGGGGCCACAGCATGAGGTTCCCTACGTAGCGTAGAGCCGTGGACGTTCCCGAGATCATGAGCCGCCTGCCTGGCATGGCCACACGGTTCCATCGGCGTTCGTCGACGGAGTCGCCAGAGCGGCAGAGGATCTACTTCTGGCGCAACCCGGCATGAAGCGGAGGAGTGAGCCACGAGGCATGACGAACGGGTCTCTGCCGCGGCGCGGAGATCTCCACGCCGCACCGTGGCCCACACCCTCAAGAACCCTGTGCTTCACGGGGTGGGTAGACAGGCTGCTTCGTGTCCGAACCTGAGACGGCTGTGATGAGCTGCATTGGCGCGGAAAGTGAGGATACCCGGATGTGTCCGAACGTCCCGGGGGAGACGCATCGGGCCTCCAATGCGGCAGGTGTGCGCTTGCGTATAGGCATCGCCGATCTGGTCTCGCCGGGCCCGCACAGTGTGGGGCGGCGCATGTTCGCAGACCGCGTCATTCTGGCGTCCAGGCGCACCGGAGTGCCCGTGGAGCTCTCGATCTATGGAGTCGCGTTGTCGTCGCCATGGCAAACGTGCGGTGTCGACTGGTCGGCCCTGCCTGCGTTGGACGGTCTCATTGTCACGGGCAGCCACCCGAAGCGCCTCGATGTCGGGCAGGAGCCCGCCGTCCCCGTGGTGGAAGAGATCATTGGCGCCGCCGGTGACGACGTCCCTGTCATGTTCTCGTGTCAGTCCGCCCACATAGCCCTGAGCTTGCTGCACGGAATCCGCCGAGTCCGCCTGCCCCGCAAGCGCCACGGGGTGTTCGAGCATCAGAATACGGCTCCTGGACACCCGCTGGGCCTGGCGCTGCCGGCCCGGGCCCCGGTCCCGCACTCGCGGTGGAACGCGGTACCCGCCACTGGCCTCGAACGGGCAGGGCTCCGGGTCGTTCTCGGCGGTCCCGGAGACGACTGGCACCTGGCCACCAGCCCGGACGGACTGGACCGCGTCTTCCTCCAGGGCCACTGCGAATACCCCGCGGACATGCTGCTGCGGGAATACCGTCGGGATGTGAGGCGGCACCTTCAGGATGCGGACGCCCTCGTCGAAGTTCCGGAGAACTACTTCCACGCCGAGTCGGAGCGGCGATTGCGCTCCCGGCCGCCGCAGCACGCCCGGCCGGCTGAGGCCGAGGCGGTCTTCGGGCAGCTGGACGGTGAGATTGGAACGCTCGGGCCGCGCTCGCCGTGGGACGCCGCTGCCGACACCTTCTTCGCCGACTGGACAAGGATGCTTGCCGCACGGATCGCGGCGCGTGCCGATGCGGACCTGGGCACCTCCGGGACGCTGAAGTGATCCACGGGAGTCGGCGGCAAGCCGCCCTTGCTCTTTCAGGCACGCTGCTCTGCGCACAGGCAGAGAGGGCCGTCTGAATGTCGCCGGAAGCCACTCTCGGTGCCGCCCTTGTCGTGTACCTCTCGGCTGCCGTAATCCCTGGGCCGAACTTCGTTGTCGTCGTGGACACTTCAGCCACAAGCACGCGGAAGAACGGTGTCTGCGTAGCCCTGGGAATAGCTAGCGGAGGGCTGATTCTCGCCGCATTCTCACTCTTCGGGATAAGCCAGGCGCTGCTAGGGATCCCCATCTTGAGCAGTGCCCTCCACGTGATCTGCGGACTCTATCTCGCGTATATCGGCGTTCAGTTGTGGAGGAATGCCGGGGAATCACTCAAGCGCGGGGGAGCCGTCCCATCGCTTGATGTACGCCGAGCGTATGGACGTGGACTGTTCAATATCCTCACCAATCCGAAAGCGTTCATATTCTTCGGCACGGTAATGACGGCAGTCATTCCTTCCGGGGAGTCACTCGGCCTGCGTATTGCCGTTCTTGTGGAGATCTTCGTCTCCTCGGTGGTCTGGCATGTCAGTCTCGCTCTCTTCTTCTCCAATGAATCGGCTCAGCGTCGCTATGGCCGCGCGAAGCCGATTCTGAACCGGGTCCTCGGAACCGTTCTGAGCCTCATGGGTCTACGGCTCGCAGTCTTCGGGTCCTGAGGTTGCGGTAGTGCACGAGGTGCCGGTTTGGCGCCCGGAACCCCTTTTCACCATCCGCAACGTCCGCCTCCGCGGCGTAGTCCGTGATCTTCCCTGAGGCGACGCCGTCCAGCCACACCCGGTCTCACCGAGCTCGTCCACCCACCCAAGGCGTTCGGCCTGGGCGCGCAAGTGCGACCACGTTGGGGCCTTGGCCGACTGCTTCAGCTTGTTGTACTTCGTGGTGCCGGACTCGTCCTTCTCCGAGAGCAGGGCCAGCAACCGCTCCCGGTGGGCCTCATCGAGGTCACAACCCACCCCGCCCCAGACGAAACTCAACATCACCACCAACGACGCTGGGCCGAATGGCTGGCGGGGCGGGGTGCTCATCACTCCAAGATCAGCCCGTGGCGGGTTTCTGGCGCATCTGGGTCACGCCCCGAGCGGCCTCGGCACACGGGCGTGACGTCGCCAGAACCGCGTGCGAGGCTGACCCCATGCAGCCTGAACCACCTCGTCGGGTCCTTGTCGTCGACGACGACCCCACGGTCACCGAAGTCGTCACCGGCTATCTGAAGAATGCCGGATTCCTCGTCGACAACGCCGCCGACGGACCCGAGGCCATCGCGTGCGCCGCGAACGGTCGGCCCGATCTCGTCGTCCTGGACCTGATGCTTCCAGGAATGGACGGCATCGATGTGTGCCACGCGATTCGTCAGAGCTCACCGGCGCCCTCCGTCATCATGCTCACGGCGCGAGCCGAGGAGGAAGACCGCGTGCTCGGCCTGGAAGTCGGCGCTGACGACTACGTGACCAAGCCCTTCAGCCCGCGCGAACTCGTCCTGAGAGTGGAGTCCGTGCTGCGCCGCCGTGCTGCTGTCGCGGTCGAGCGCCAAACCGGTGCCCTCCTGAGAGCCGCGGACCTGGTGGTCGACCCGGCCGCTCGACGCGCCGTCAAGGGTGGGGACGAACTCGCCCTCACTCTGAGGGAGTTCGATCTGCTCGTGTACCTCATGCGCAATCCCGGGCATGCCATCAGCCGGGAGCGGCTGCTGCAAGAGGTGTGGGGCTGGGAGTTCGGTGACCTGTCGACCGTGACCGTCCACGCGCGACGGCTTCGCATCAAGATCGAGGAGGACCCGGCGAGCCCCAGGCTCATCCAGACCGTCTGGGGTGTGGGTTACCGCTTTGTCTCCTCCGAAGAGAAGGGCTGACCACATTGCCGGAGGTCATCCAGATTGCGCTGTACGCCCTCGGCGGCGCGGCGGCGGCTGGTGTGCTCGGGGCAGCGCTCCTCCGCGCGGTACGGCACCGGTCGACGGCGGTCTCGCTTGCGATCGTCGCAGCGGTATCCGTGGCCGCGATGCTCTTCGGGACGCTCATCGTCGCCTGGGCGATGTTCCTGTCGGAACACGACGTAACTGTGGTCACGACGGTCGTCGCGATGGCGGCTGTTGTCTCCTTCGCGGTGGCACTTGTACTGGGTCGATGGGTGGTCAGCCGGAGCGAGGCTCTGACACTGGCGGCCCGTTCCTTTGGCGAAGCCGGTTCGTTCGCCGCGCCGAGCAAGGCAGGGACCGCAGAACTGGCCGCGCTGAGCAGGGAACTGGCCTCCACCAGCGCCAAGCTGAACGAGTCACGTGAGCGTGAGAAGGCGTTGGAGGCATCGCGGCGGGAACTCGTCGCATGGATCTCACACGATCTGCGAACTCCGCTGGCCGGCGTGCAGGCGATGGCTGAGGCACTCGAGGACGGTGTGGCCGCCGACCCCGAGCGGTACTTCCGCCAGATCCGGACGGAGGCGGAGCGGCTGAACACCATGGTCGGTGAGCTGTTCGAACTGTCTCGTATCCATGCGGGAGCCCTTTCGCTGACGCGGACCCGCATCTCGACCTACGACCTCGTGGACGACGCGCTGGCCAGTGTCGACGCGCTCGCACAGAAGCTCGGAGTCCGGCTCGTCGGAGACCAGGTGGTGCCGGTGCCGATCGAGGTCGATGGCAAGGAGATGACACGCGTTCTGCGCAACCTGCTCACCAACGCGCTCCAGCGGACACCGGCCGATGGCACGGTCGCGATCGCGGCGGAATCCGGGGTGGACGGCACGGTGGTCGTCTCCGTGACCGACGGCTGCGGCGGCATCCGCGAGCAGGATCTGCCCCGGGTCTTCGACACCGGCTGGCGCGGCGGCGAGGCACGCACGCCCCCGGGCGGCGCGGGCCTCGGACTGGCGATCGTGCAGGGCATCGTCGAGGCGCATGCGGGCCGTGCCAGCGTACGCAATGTGGCCGACGGCTGCCGCTTCGAGGTGATCCTTCCCAAGGCTGGTGCCTAGCCCGTGAGGTCGTCGCTGCCAGGGGTGCGCACGTGGCAGCGAGGAGCGGACGGGACGCCCCTGCCGCACCCCGGGGGTGGGCACGACAGGGGCGGGGAGCCGGGTCGCCGAGCCGACTCCGAGGGAACGATGGGTCATCATCGCCTGACCCCTAGGCAGGCGATGAACGCCCCTCACGAATGAGTATGCAGCTGATGTTCAGTTCCGCGGCGGGCTGATTCGGGAACGGTCGCTGATTACGCGGATTCGGTCACGCCCGGGAGAAACAGGGCCTTCGTGTGAACGGCACGCCTCGCTCCGGAGATCTCCGGGGACTGCTCACGCCTTTTTCCGGATTGTGAATCGGTCAGAAAGTCGGTAAGGAACCGGACTGGGAATCGGACCCATTCGGGCACAGATCGATCCTTGAGGAAAATCCAGAGCTGGGCGAAAGAAGCGGCTCTGATTGGCCAAGCCGCTTCTGCACGGTGCCTGAAACTGACCACATGGTCATTGGGGTCATGACTCGAAGGAATTCAGAACTCCGCACATCGTGCCTCCGGGGCTGGGTTTTTCTTCATCCTGCCCGAGGGGGCGAATGTTGTGAGGTCAAGCCTGGATCGGGCATGAATTGCGCGCCGTCATCCCGACCTGCATGTCCATTCGCCACCTATGCCCGCCGGTCCATTGAACAGCCTCCTCCGGCGAGGGCGGGACGGCGGCTGACCCTGGAGACGACGCGGGCGCGCGCCGACTCGCGCCCGCGTCGTCTCTAGGGTCAGCCCCGGCGCCGCTCCTCTATGACCCTTCTCAGCAGGGGCGGACGTTGGTCTGGTTGGCGATCTTGGCTGCCGAGAGGTAGCCGGCGACGGAGTCCCCCGCTGGGGCTGGAGTGCGGCGAAGAACCCCTTCCCGCGGACGAAGAACCAGTGGTTGGTGCCCTTCTCCCAGGCACCAACCTTCCAGCAGTAGACGGATACCGAGATTTTGGCCCTGAAGGTGCCCTCGCGGGTCCGCGCATCGGTGACGGAGTTGTATGCGGGCACACGGCCGGTTGACCTGGGCGAGGCGACCACACGATTCATCTGATGGTTCCCCTCATAGTGCTAGCTGGCCGGCTTTGGGCGCTGCCGACTCTCGCCATGAGCCGACCGCCAACGCGGGGAAACATACATGTACCTTCGTGCGCCACCGCGCGCTGCCATGGCCGCAGGTAGGCGTCCATGACCGACCGTTGGGATTGCGTGTGGGTCTGGTGCCCAGGGCATTCTGTCGGGCTGCGGTCCGGTCCTTCTCAGGTTGATCGTGTTGCGTAGACGTGCCCGGGTGTGTTGATGACGGGTGGGTGTTTTGACTGGCTGGGGACGCTCATGATGCGGGCCGTGTATGGCCGTTGTTGAGGAGCAGCTCGGCCCAGGCCGTCTTGCGCGGCGGCGGGCCGTCCTCGACGCCCCAGCTCGTGGCCAGTGCCTCGACGAGCAGTAGCCCGCGCCCGGACTCGGCGTCCGAGGCCGCCGGTGAGCCGGGCGGGCGCGGCAGGAGGTCGGCGCGGGTGTCGGAGACTTCGATGCGGAGCTGCTCCTCGGGCATACGGAGCGTCAGAGCGAGTTCGAAGTCCCGGCCTGGCACCCGGCCGTGGAGGACGGCGTTCGAGGCGAGCTCGGCGACGATCGACGCGGCTGTGTCGGACGGCTCGCTGCCGTACGGCACGCCCCAAGCATCCAGCTGCTGAAGCGTGAGCAGCCGCGCCAGCCGGGCGGCGTGGCGGGTCGCGGAGAAGCGCTGCCGGAACACACGTACGGTAGCAGGGAGTTGGGGCGTAAGGGATTCGGTCTCCGTGGACATGGCCACCACGGTGGCGGGCTCGCGAGGCCTGTGGCCAGGTCCGGAGCGTGTACGCCGCGCGAGCGTACACGCATACAGAGTGGACAGTACGACGAAGGTGCCGTAACCCTGGGTGAGATGAGCGCGGGGAGATCCACGCACCGGGAGGCCGCGGATGGGCTGGGAGCACGAGGGGCACGGCGGGGGCAGCGACGAGCCAGATGCGTCGGACAGCATGAAGACGTTCGGGGCGGTGGTGCAGGCGTTGCGTGAGTACGCGGGCCTTAGTCGGGACGAGTTTGCGCCGCGGGTCGGCTTCTCGAAACACACGGTGGTGTCGATCGAGCTCGGGCGCAGGATGCCGGACTCGGACTTTGTGGAGCGCGCGGAGCAGGCGCTGGGCAATACAGGGGCGTTACGCAAGGCGGCTCGGCACTTGTCGCGCCAGCCGGGCTTGGCGGCGTGGTTCCGCCGCTGGGCCAGGTTGGAGCAGGAGGCGCTGAGCCTGCACACGTACGAATCACGGCTGGTGCCGGGTCTGTTGCAGACGGAGGCGTACGCACGGACGCTGTTCGTGGCCCAGGTGCCGCCGCTCGCCGATGAGCAGCTCGAAGCGCAGGTGGCCGCCCGTCTGGAACGACAACGACTTCTCCGGGAACGGCCGAACACCGCGTTCAGCTTCATCATCGAGGAGCATGTCTTTCTTCGGCGGACCGGCGGCACGGAGACCGCGCGAGAGCTCATCGGTCACGTACTGGAGAGCGCGTCGCCACGGAATATCGAGCTTCAGATCGTGCCGCTGGAGCGGGGGGTCCACGCCGGAATGGCTGGGCCGATCCGGCTGCTGGAGACCCCGGATAACCGGTGGTTCGGCTACTGCGAGGGGCAAGAGAGCGGCGAGTTCGTCTCCGACCCGAAAGTGATCAGCACGCTTCACATGCGGTATGCAAAACTGCGCTCACAGGCCCTCACTCCCGAGGACTCCACGGGCCTGTTGGAGCAACTGCGAGGAGCGCTATGAGCAGCACCGAACTGGCCTGGTTCAAGAGCAGCTACAGCAGCGGCTCGGGGGACGACTGCGTCGAAGTCGCCACCTGCCCCACCACCATCCACATCCGCGACTCCAAGGTCCCCGCCGGCCCCCAGCTCGCCGTCGCCCCCGCCGCCTGGCTCGCGTTCGTCACCCAACCTCCCTTTCCGGCCAACGATCAGTAAACGATCACCCAATGGGAACGCCGGGCCGAATGTGCCGCATACATTCGCCCCGTGAATTCAACACAACACAATCCCCCACCGCACAACACAGGCCGCCGCACGCTGCTCAAAGCGGCCGCGGTCGGCGGTGCCGTAGTCACCGGCGGGCTCGCGTTCGGCGCGATACCCGCCGCCGCGACGACCGCGCCTACCCGCCCCCGTCCCGCCACCCCCGCCGACGCGCTCAATGAGCTGTCCGCCGGCAACCGCCGCTGGCGCAGCTTCCGTCAGCAGCACCCGAACGAGTCGCGGACCGTGCGCGAGGCGCTGGTCTCCGGGCAGCACCCGTTCGCCGTCGTGCTCGGGTGCGTGGACTCGCGCGTACCGCCGGAGCTCGTCTTCGACCAGGGGCTCGGCGATCTGCTGACCGTGCGGTCCGCGGGCGAGGTGCTGGACGAGGCGGTTCTCGGCTCCGTCGCATACGGCGTGCTGGAGCTGGAGATACCGCTGATACTCGTGCTCGGCCACCAGTCCTGCGGCGCGGTCGCGGCGGCGGTCCACGCGGACGAGACGGGTGAGCAACTACCGCGCCACATCCAGTACTTGGCCGATCAGATCAAGCCCGCCATAGACCACAGCCAGCACGGCGACGCACGCGTGGACTCCACGATCAACCGCAACGTAGGCCTGATCACCCGCAAGCTGTCCGCCGAGCCCGACCTCGCCGCCAAGGTCGCGAGCGGCGATCTGGCGATCGTCGGAGCCCGCTACGAGCTCACGAACCAGCTGGTTCACGCCATCGCCTGAGTCGACCTGCCGGCTCACAAAGCCGATGCCATCCAGTCGTGGATCTCGACGGCGTATGCATCGCCGGGCGCCAGTTCCAGCGCGTGGTCGAGGTCCGCGACGGCTTCATCATGGCGGCCCAGCAGATGCAGTACGCGCGCCGGGTTCACCCACCCGAGGGCGTTGTCGGGCTCGACCTCCAGCGCGCGGTCGGTTCGCTCCAGCGCTTCGGCGTGCCGTCTCTGCATCCGCAGATTGACGCCCCAGCCCATGTACACCGCCGCGACGACGTCCTGCGGGGCTCGCGATGGAGCGATGCGGCTGCCTGCTCGTAGGTCGCGTCGGCCTCCTCGAGACGGTCCAACTTGTCGAGTTGGTTCGCCAGGTTTGACAAGGTAAGGGCCTCGTCGGGCTCGATCTCAAGGCTGCGGCGGTAGCTGACGACCGCGTCCTCGAACCGGCCGAGGTCGGCGAGCAGATTCCCGCGGATGCACCACGCAACGGGCCGCCGCGGCGAGATCCGTCCCGGTTGCAACAGGGCAGCCTGGCCGAGCCGGTCGATCGCCAAGACGAGCTCGCCGTCCGCGACGGCGGCGTTCGCCTGCGCGAGCAGCGCGTCCGCCTCGGCGCCGACGGCCCCCGCGCCCTGCGTGTCTGGAACCTCAACTCCCGTACCCTCCACCGGCTTTGTTCACCTTGGATTCGCTGAAGTCTGCACGTAATGGTCCCGGATTGGGGAATGCTGTCATCGGCTGAGGCGGGGGAACGCGGGGGAGGCGTCCGTGGTCATGGGGGAGAGAACTGTCGTCGAGGAGCCTCGGCTGCCCGTGCGGTCGACGTCCTTGTGGGCTGAGCGCGGCTTCCTGCTCGTCTCACTGCCCGCGCTTGCCCTCGCACTGATCGGCATCGCTCTGCTCTCCGTCTCGGGCAACATCCTGCTGCCGTTTCAGCGGATCGTCACCCTCGAAGGCAAGATGGCGTCGAAGCGGGAGTTCTTCGAGGACAAGGAAGTCCAGCGGCTGCTGCTCAAGCACCACTACAAGATCCACATCACCGGTACGGGCTCGCGCGAGGTGGCCATCAGGGACATCTCCAAGTACGACTTCGTCTTTCCGTCCGGTCAGCCCGCGGGTGACCTCATTACCGACGAGCGCGCAGCTGCCGGCCAGTACAACAAGGTGCACCGGCCGTTCGTCAGCCCCATCGTGCTGCCCACCTATCGCGCGTACGCCGAGACCTTGGAGGCCGCGGGTCTCGCCGCCAGGCAGACCGGCTCCGGGGACAAGCCGCTCTACTACACCCTGAACACCAAGAAGTTCCTGGACGAGATCAACAACAAGCGCCGGTGGTCCGACATCGGGGTCCGGCAGCACGGCATCACCAACACCAACAGGATCCTCGTCCAGAGCCCCGACGTCTGCGACTCCAACTCGGCCGGCACCTATCTCGCGCTGGTCGCCTTCACCTGGCGCGGCAACGGCGACGATGTGCCCAGCAACGACAAGGCCGCGGACGAGCGGGCCCGGGCAGTCAAGCCGCTCCTGGAGCAGGGCATGCCCGCCTCCGACGTGTTCCGGACGTACCTCTCGCCGGAGGGCAAGGGAATCGCGCCGGTCGTGGTGGCGTACGAGCATCAGTTCTTCACCTACCAGGCGCAGTACAAGGCCGAGAAGCAGAAGCTGGATTCCGATCGGGTGCTTCTCTACCCGGACAGTCAGTTCGTCACCCAGCCGCAGTTCATCGCGCTCAACAAGGAGAGCGACAAGCTCGGCGAACTGATCACGATGGACCCGGAGTTGCGTCAGCGCGCTCTGGAGCTGGGCTTCCGCATTCTCGACCCGACCGGCCAGGTGGAGGGCGACCGGCTCACCGAGTTCCTTCAGCAGCGCGAGATCCCGGTCCCGTCGATACAGAAGGCCGACACGCACACCTCGATGCCCAAACTCCGCTATCTGGAGCGGATGATCTCCATCGTCGGCGAGTGCCCGCCCGCCGACCTGTCGGCCGGAGGGTCCGGATGAGGCCCGCCCGCCGGGCTCGGAACCTTGTCGTACTCTGCCTGGTCCTCGTCCTGCTCTCCACCGCCGCGGCCTGTTCCACCGGCGACAACGAGCCCACCACCCTGCGCGTGCTGGCCAGTTCGGAGCTCGCCGACATGGAGCCGCTGCTCGACGAGTTCCGCAAGGACAGCGGCATCAAGCTGGAGATGGACTACCGCGGCACGGTTGACGCCAGCAACGCGCTCGCTCCCGGAAAGTACCGGCACGATCTCGCCTGGCTCTCCTCCGACCGCTATTTCCAGCTCAAGCTGAAGCAGGCCGGGAAGGCCGGGAAGTCCGTCGAGCGGCCGCTGACCACCAGCATCATGCGGTCGCCCGTCGTCATCGGCATGAAGCCCGCCACCGCGAAGCGGCTGCGCGGCCGGACGCCCGACCGGCAGATCTCCTGGGCGGACGTGGCCGACGCGGCGGCGGACGGATCCCTGAAATTCGGCATGGCCGACCCACGCCACAGCAACAGCGGGCTCGCGGCCCTCGTCGGAGTGGCGACCGCGGCCGCGGGCACCGGCGGCGTACTGCGCCCGGGCGATGTCTCCTGCGACCGGCTGCGCGGCTTCTTCAGCGGACACGAACTCACCGAGGACTCCTCCGGACGCCTCGCCGACGGATTCGTACGCAACCAGAACGGCCTCGACGCGCTCATCACCTACGAGTCCCAACTGCTCGCGCTCAACAGCCGCGGAAAGCTGCGCGAGCCGCTGGAGATCGTCTATCCGAAGGACGGCATGGTGCTGTCCGACTATCCGCTGCTGCTGCTCGACACCGCGAAGCGGGCCGCGTACGACAAGCTCGTGGACTGGCTGAAGAGCGAACCGGTCCAGAAGAAGATCATGGAGCAGACGCTGCGCCGGCCGATCGACCCGGCCGTGCCCCGGGTGCCGCGGCTGCGTGAACCCGTCGGCAACGCCTTGTACTTCCCGGACGATCAGAAGGTCGTCGACCGGCTGCTCGCCGACTACGGCGACCCGAAGCGGGACAAGGCCGCGCAGGTCGTTTTTCTGCTCGACTTCTCGGGATCGATGCGCGGCGAGCGCATCAAGCAGCTGCGGGCCACCTTCGACGGGCTCAGCGGCGCCGACGACTCGCGCTCGGGCAAGTTCGTCCGGTTCTACCGCGGCGAGACGCTGACCGTCATGCGCTTCGGCGGCCGCGTGCTGGACGAGCGGAGCGTGACGTACGAACGGCAGGCGGATCTGGACCGGCTCCGCGGATTTGTCGCCTCCGACGACTTCGACACCAGCACGGCCGTCTGGTCCACGCTCGACCACGCCTACCGGCGGGTGTCGGCTCTCGCGACGGCGCAGCCCGGCCGGGCGCTGTCGATCGTGCTCATGACGGACGGCGAGAACAACGCGGGAATGAACCTCGACACCTTCATCCTGCGGTACGAGGCACAGCCGCGGACGGCCCGCGCGGTGCGCACCTACACGGTTCGCTACGGCGAGGCCGACACCGCCGAACTCGACCGAGCGGCACGGGCCACCGGCGGACGCATGACCGACGCCACGGCCCAGTCGCTCCTCAGCGCTTTCAAGGAGATCCGTGGGTGTGTTCAGTGAGGCGTGGTGGGCCGTCTGGTGGCCGTGGATGCTCCTGTGGCTGCTGACCGCGGTCTGTGTGGTCACAGTGCTGGTGCTGGCCGTCTCCCGGGTCGCCCGCGGCAGAAAGGCTCCCGACGGGGGCCTCACGTACCGGATCTGCTTCTACCTCAACGACAAGCAGGTCATCGACTACTACCTGAGCCGCGGCGACGTGGGCTCGCTGCGCAAGAACGTGAAGCAGACGACCGCAGGCGGCAAGACCGCCAATGTCCACGCCTCGGGATTCGGGGTGAGCGCGGGCGGAGGCAAGAACGACAACAGCGAGATCGTCAGCGAGTACCTGGAGGAGACCGAGCCGATATCGGTGATCGGCGGGATCATGAAGGAACTGGAGGAGAAGGACGTCACTGTCCATGTCGACCTCCTCACCGAGAGCATCCGGCGGAACGCGGCGATGACCCGCGCGCTGGCCGCGCTCCAGCGCCCCGGGTCCGCGCGACAGCATGTGCGGCTGCGTGACATCGAGGACTTCGTGCTGATCAGGGGCAGGTTCCGGAAGATCAGCGCGGCGGACGACATCACCGTCTTCCTCGCGCCCTACGGCAACCCGGACACCCTCGACGCCCCGGGCCCCCGCGTCCGGGTCAGCTGCCCGACGGAATGGCTGCGCAACGAAGTCCCGCGGGGCACGTTCTCGGCCCGCTGCCTGGGAAAGGTCCAGGACTGGAACGCGCAGGACGCGGTTCTCGAAGTGGACGCCATGGCGATCTTCCGCTGACCGGGACGCCGGCTGTCGTGAGGCGCCTCAGGCGCGGGTGAGCGACCATGGAGGGCAGGAGGTGGCCGCCATGGAGTACCCGGAGAGCTACGAGCTGATTTTTCAGGCGTCCGCCGTGGAGGACGACGCGGTGATCGTCCGGCGCACCGACAGGTCGGGAGCGGGCGGGTATCCGATCTACGAGGACGAGACCGGCATCGTACGCGCGGAGATCAGCGACCGCGGAGAGGTACGGATGGTGGCGAGCGGAGGCCACCAGGTGATCGGCGCACCACTGTCGGTCCGGCCGCTCACGCCCTGACCGCCGCGCCTCAATTCGTCGTGGAGCTCGTCGAGCTTGTGGAGAATCGTGCCGTCCGATGCCACTGATCCTCCGTGAGGTTGTTGCCGTGCTGACCATGCAGGACGCGTTGCTCGCGCTGACCAGGTACTGGACCGACCGCGGGTGCACCGTCGTGCAGCCGTTCAACACCGAGGTCGGCGCCGGAACACTCAACCCTGCGACCGTGCTGCGCGTGCTGGGTCCCGAGCCGTGGCGGGTCGCGTATGTCGAACCGAGCGTGCGGCCCGACGACGCACGCTACGGCGAGAACCCGAACCGGCTGCAGACACACACCCAGTTCCAGGTGATCCTCAAGCCCGACCCCGGCAATCCGCAGGAGCTGTATCTCGGCAGCCTCGAAGCCCTCGGGATCGCCGTGCGCAAGCACGATGTGCGGTTCGTCGAGGACAACTGGGCATCGCCCGCGCTCGGCGCGTGGGGCCTGGGCTGGGAGGTGTGGCTCGACGGGCTGGAGATCACTCAGTTCACCTACTTCCAGCAGGCCGGCGGCCAGTCCCTCGACCCGGTCTCCGTGGAGATCACCTACGGCATCGAGCGGATCATGATGGCGCTCCAGGGCGTCGACCACTTCAAGAAGATCCTCTACTCGCCGGGGATCTCGTACGGCGAGGCCTTCGGTCAGGCCGAGTACGAGATGAGCCGGTACTACCTCGACGACGCCGATGTCGAGCTGAACAAGCGGCTGTTCGAGGAGTACGCCACCGAGGCCGAGCGGATGCTGGAGGCGCGGCTGCCGGTGCCCGCGCACAGCTTTGTGCTGAAGTGCTCGCACACCTTCAATGTGCTGGACGCGCGCGGGGCGATCAGCACGACGGAGCGGGCCCGCGCCTTCGCGAGGATGCGGGGTCTCGCGCGCACCGTCGCCGCGCTGTGGACCGAGCGGCGCGAAGAACTCGGGCATCCGCTCGGCACGGCTGACGTCCCTGCCGCGGCCGTCGCCCCGACATCCTTCGCCGAGACCGACGAGCCCGCGACGCTGCTCTTCGAGATCGGCACGGAGGAGCTGCCGCCGGCCGAGGTGACCCGTGTGACGGAGGCGGTCCGTACGGTGGTGACCGAGAGACTGGCCGCCACCAGGCTGGAGTTCGGCGACGTCGCCGTGCAGGGCACGCCGCGGCGGATCGTGGTCACCGTCGCCGCCGTCGCACCGCGGGAGCCGGACGCTCATCGGACCGTCCGCGGGCCGCGCGTCAGTGCCGCGTACGACGCCGGCGGCGGGCCGACCCGCGCCGCCGAAGGCTTCGCGCGCGGACAGGGCGTCGCCCCCGGCACGCTGGGTCGCACCACGGAGAAGGGCGTCGAGTACGTCGCGGTGACGCAGACGGACGCCGGACGCGGCGCGGTCGAGGTGCTGAGCGGCCTGCTCGGCGACGTCGTGACCGAACTGCGCAGCGAGAAGAACATGCGGTGGAACGACACCAGGCTGTCCTTCAGCCGCCCGATCCGCTGGCTGCTCGCGCTCCTCGGCACGGTCCCCGTACCGGTCGTCGCGTCCGCACTGAAGTCCGGCACGACAACCCGCGTCCACCGCACCGCCGAAACCCCGGAGATCGAGGTGGCCGCGGCGGACGGCTACGCGGAGCTGCTGGCCTCGCACGGAATCGACGCCGACGCGGAAGTCCGCCGTTCGCGCATCGTGGGACAGGCGAGCGAACTGGCCGCGTCAGTCGGCGGATCGGTGGACCTCGCCGCCGAGTCCGGCCTCCTCGACGAGATCACCAACCTTGTGGAACGGCCGAACGCGATCCTCGTCTCCTTCGCCGAGACCTATCTCGAACTGCCCGACGAGATCCTCACCACCGTGATGCGCAAGCACCAGCGGTATCTGCCGGTCCGCGACGCCCGCGGCTCGCTGCTGCCGCACGTCGTGGCCGTCGCCAACGGCGAGATCGACACCGATCTCGTCCGCACGGGCAACGAGGCGGTGCTGCGCGCCCGCTACGAGGACGCCGCCTTCTTCTGGCGCGCCGACCTCAAGACACCGCCGGCGGAAATGAAGTCCGGCATCGCGAAGCTCACGTTCGCGGACCGGCTCGGTTCGATGGCCGACCGGGCGGACCGCATCCAGGGCCTGTCCAAGCTGCTCGCCGACGAGATCGGCCTGGAGGCCGGCGGACGCGAGGTCCTCGAACGGGCCGCCGCGCTGGCCAAGTTCGACCTCGGGTCGCAGGTGGTGACGGAGCTGTCCAGCCTGGCGGGAGTCATGGCCCGCGAATACGCGCTGCGGGCGGGGGAGTCCCCGGAAACGGCGCAGGCGCTGTTCGAGATGGAACTGCCCCGCTCGGCCGGTGACGCCCTGCCCGCCTCGCTGCCGGGCGCACTGCTCTCACTCGCGGACCGGGTCGACCTGATGGCGGGCCTGTTCGGCATCGGCGCGACGCCGACGGGCAGCTCGGACCCGTACGGCCTGCGGCGCGCGGCACTGGGAGCGGTCAGCGTGCTGCGCGCGTTCCCGCAGCTGCGGGCCGTACCGCTGTCGGGCGCGCTGTCCCTGGCGCGTACGCAGCTCGCCTCGCGCGGCGTCGACCTGCCGGCCGAATCGGTGGACGCGGCGGCGGAGTTCGCGGTGCGGCGCTATGAACAGCAGCTGCTGGACGCGGGCCACGACCACCGCTTCGTGAACGCGGTCCTCCCGCTCGCCGACGCGCCCGCGCGGGCGGACGAGACGCTGCGGGAGCTCACGGGGCTGTCGGAGGACCCGGCCTTCGGCGAACTGGTGGCGGTGCTCCAGCGGGTGCGGCGGATTGTGCCGTCGGATGCGGAAGCCGGGTACGAGGCGGGGCTGTTCGCGGAACCCGCGGAACGGGCGCTCGGCGAGGCGGTCTCCGCGGTCCGCGCGCGGCTGGCGGAAGGGGCCGGTGGGTTCGCCGGATTTGTTGCCGCCGCCGAGGCGCTGACGGCACCGGTGAACACGTTCTTCGACGAGGTGTTGGTGATGGCGGAGGACGAGGCGGTACGCCGGAACAGGCTGGGCCTGCTCGCGTCGATCAGGGACCTGGCGGAACCGGTCCTGGACTGGCAGGCGCTGGGCACGTCGTTCCAGTCGTAGACCTCGACTGCGACTGCTGCTGTGCTCTTAGCGCCGGACGGGCTCCCTGGGACTCGTCCGGCGCCCTCGCTCCATTAGCCACGTCCCTGGCCGACCTCCTGAGCATGTTCTGCAGGTGACTCGGTCGTCCAGGACTACCAGCCCATCCTTGCGACCAGCCACCGGCAGGACTTCGCGGTGCCTCCTGCTCGTGACCGCCAGGATCTGACGCGCACCGGCTACTCGTCCGGAATGTCCACGCAAAGCTCCCAAATGCTCGCGCGCGTGCCACTCGGTGGTGCCTTCGGGTAGGCGCTCGCCGGCGTCGGGCTATCGGCCCGCGCTGGTGGGCTGGGTCGCACTCTGGGCGGATTAGGATCCGGCGTATGGATGAGTTTCAGCCGTGTCTGCCGTCGGTCAGCGCGTTGTCGGGTAGGTCACGGTGGGTGGGTCGCGAGGCTGAATTGGTCGTTTTGCATGGTTTGTTGGGGTTGCTGGGACGGGGGGTGGGCGGTTGTGCGCTGGTGGAGGGGCCGCCGGGGATCGGCAAGAGCTCCTTGGTGAGTGAAGCGGTGCGTTCCGCTGGTGCGGAAGTGTTGGTGTTGCGGGGCAGTGCGGATGAATTCTGCGTGAGTCTGCCGTTTCAGTTGATCACTGAAGCGTTGCGACCAGTGCGTGAGGTGGCTCCGGTGCCTGCGGCGGGATCGCTGTGGGGTGCGGGTGCGCGTGATCCGCTGGCAGCAGGAGTCCAGGAGGCCCTGGCCCGGGTCGAGCGGGCTTGCGCGGTACAGCCCGTAGTGCTTGTCGCAAGTGATCTGCAGTGGGCTGACGAGGCGAGCCTGACCGTGCTCGGTTCATTGGTGCGCTTGACCGCGCAGCTGCCATTGCTCTTGGTCGCGGAGCTGACGACGGGCTCAAAGCGGGAAGAGGTGCATCAACTCAGGCGAGCCATCAATTCCGCCGGGGCGGAGGCGATCACGCTTGGCCCACTGGAGCCGGAGCAGACCGTGCTGCTTGCGGAAACATTCCTGGGCCGACGTCTTTCTTCGGGCTTGCGGCAGCTGACTTCGGAAACTGGCGGAAACCCACTGTATGTACGGGAGTTGACGGCAGCGATGGTGCGCGAGCAGCGCATTGACGTCCGCGGTGGGTGTGCACATTTGGTGTCGGGGGGCGCGAAGCGCTTGCCGGGTTCGCTGGGTGCGGCGATCGCGGATCGTGTGGGCCACATGGCGAAGGACACGCTGGAGGTGCTGCGTGCGGCCAGCATGCTCGGGACATCCTTCGAGCCGGGCGAGCTTGCGGCGGTCGTCGGCTGGCCCGTCGAACGGATCGTCGAGGCCCTCCACGAAGCGACCGCGACGGGCGTATTGAGCGACACGGTGTCTGCCGCTGAATTCCATGCGCCATTGTTGAGACAGGCGTTGTATGAGTCGATGCCGACGGCGATACGGGCACTTCGGCATCGGCAGACCGCGCAGGCGCTCAGCGAAGGCGGCTGGCCGGCCGAACGAGTCGCCGCCCACCTCGCCGCGGCCGAAAGCACACCGGATGAATGGACCCTCTCCTGGCTGGCAGCGTCCGGCACGGCCCTGCTGTACCGGGTCCCGGAGCTGGCCCGGGAGTTGCTGCAGCGGGCTACCGCGTCCTTGGCCCGGGACGATGAGCGGCGGGAGCCGTTGAAAGCAGTCTTGGCGATGGCCGCCTTCCTACGAGGCAAGCTCGAGGAGTGTGAGGCCATCGCGACCCGGGTCCTAGAGCACACCGAGGATCGCGAACGCGTTGGCGAGATGACCTGGATCCTCGCGTACAGCCTGATGCACCAGGCGCGCCACTCCGAGGCCCTCGAGGTGGTGACCGCGGTTCGTGGGCGCTGGGGGCTTCCACGGGTCTGGGAGGCCAGGCTGTGCGCCCTGCACGGGATGCTACTGAACGTGGCGCCATACAGCGGGGAGAGCGAGGGGCCCGCCATGCCGGTGCTGCGCAACGCGATGGAACTCGGCCGCTCCATGGGTGACGCGCAGACCATCGCCTACTCCGCAAACGCCATGCATGGCTGCATGCTTCGAAGGCACATGTACGACGCAGCGCAGCGCTTCCTGGAAGAAGGTCTCACCGCAGCAGGTGGCGACCCTCACCTCACCGATATCCGGCTCCTTTTGCTGTGCAACAGCCTGAACTACTGGCGCAAACGCGATCGGATCGACAAGGTGCAGGAGGCCATCAGGCAGGCCCGCAAGTTGGCGACGGAGGCAGGCACGGCCCGGCTCGGGTCGGTCCTGGTCTCCACTGCAGAGATCGGATACACCCTGGGCACCTGGGACGACGTGCTGGCCGATCTCGAGGCTGTGGGCGAGATGCCCGATCGCTACGCCAGCATTTCCGGATATGGTGTCGCGGCGCTGATCTGGGCGCAGCGGGGCGAACTGGCCGCTGCGCGGGAGTATCTGGACAAGATCGGAGACCCGGAACAGATGGACCCCAGCGCCTGGGAGGTCTCCGACCACCAGTGGGGTGCCCGGCTGGTGATCGCAGACGCGACGGGGAATCGGGACGAGGCGCTCGCGACCATACGCCGGATCCTCACCGATGAGTTCCAGGGCACAGTGGAGAAGGCGCACAGTCTGCTGACGCGATCGGTGCGCATCGCTCTGCGGCTGAGCGAGCGGGACCTGGCCGCGGACCTTGTGGCTACCGCGCACCGCAGTGCACACGAGGATCACCGCGCTGAGGTGCGTGAGGTGGCGCTGCAGTGCCAGGGGCTGTTCGCCAGCGATCCGGGTACTTTGCGCGAGGCGCTGGGGTACTTTCGGGGTGCGTCATGGGTCGTGGATGCGGCGGCGTGTGCCGAGGATCTGTCGATCGTGCTCGCCGTGGCGGGAGACACGGAGGCCGCCAAGGCCGCAATGCGGGAAGCCGCGGAGGGCTATCTCGCGCTCGGGGCAGCGGGGGAATTGGACCGTGCAGATGCCCGGTGGCGTGAGGTGGGCTTGCGGCGGGGCGCTCAGGGCAGCCGTAAACGGCCGTCCTCGGGCTGGGAGTCGCTGACTCCTACCGAGCAGCGGGTTGCGGCGCTCGTTGCGGAGGGGTTGTCGAATCCAGATATCGGCGAGCGTTTGTACTCCTCGCGTCGCACGGTCCAGACTCACCTCACGCATATTCTCGCCAAGCTGGGTCTGCGCTCACGTAACGAAGTTGCCCAGGCCATTCCCGAACGGCCGCAGTCGCAAGCCGTGAGCTGACGAGCGGCGCTATCGCGCTGGTGGGAGTGCAGCAGGCCGGCGAGCAGCAGGCCGAGCGGTCCCGATGATTCCGATGGTGGTGTGCACCGTGGAGTTCTCGCATACGAGGGGAAAGGCTCTTGCTGAGACGGGCCGCCGCTCGCATGGTGTCCGCGCGGTGTTTCGGTCCAGCGTGCTTCTCTCTCTCCCTTCCGGAGTTCCCCGCACAATGCGACATCGCGCGACTCCAAGATCATCCGGATGGTGTCGGAAGCCGTCGTCAAGCGGTCGAGGACATCCGCCCACGGTTCAGGGCTTGGTGGCGATCAGCCAGGCCCGCGCCCGCTCGTCGAGATCCATCGCAACCCGCGCTCGTCGCCGTTTGAACGGCGTGAGGTCACCGCGCATCCCGGTCACCGCGTCGACAATCCGCGCCGAGCGCACACCGCCCGCAACCTGCAGCACGGTCTCCCAGGTGTCGCAAGCCTGCTCCAGATGACCCTGGCGGCATTGCACGGCACCGGCGTACGCCATGCTCATTGCGGTCGCACGCGCGAATGCGACCCCGCGCCAGTGACTCGCAGCCTGCGAGAAAAGGCGTTCGGCCGTGCTCCAGTCGCCCAGGCCCATAGCCGTTGTAGCGGTGTGCATGTCGACCGCGGCGGCGGCCGAACCCCGGACTGCGACCCAGTACGGCATTTGCGCCGCGTCGCTGTCCTGGATCAGCCGTCCAGCCCGAGCCGCCTCGGCGACGGCCTCGCGCCGCCGCCCGTGCAGCGCGAGCGCGCGGGCCCGGGTGATCGCGTACAGGGACTCCGTCCCCGGGTCGGTGCGGTTCCTGACCCGCTCCAGCGCGGCATCCGCGAGCGACAGACTGTGCTCGAAGTGGCCACTCTCCATCCCCTGGTGGGCGAGCGCGTACAGGACGAAGGCACCGTGCTGCTCGTTGTGCGCCTCGCGGGTGAGCCGGTAGGCCTGGAGGTAGTACCGCTGGGCCAGCCCCAGCTCACCGCCGTCGTGCGCCTTCCACGCGACCAGGAACACCAGACACGCCGCGGCCGACAGCATCTCCTGATGCTGCGTCAAGGTCCGGAACCGCGCACGGCACAGCGTGGCCACGTCGGAGACCAGATACTGCACGGCGGCCGAGCGCCCGTGCTCGCCGCCGTGACGCTCGTCGATGAAGGTGAACATCCGCGTCATGTCCTTCACCGCCTGGATCTCCGCCTCCCCGGCGCTCCCCGTCGCGCGGACGGCGCTGCCCCGTGCGGCGATCTCCCGGGCGCGTTCCAGGGGAAGCGCGGCGGCGGCGATGGAGTACGCGGCGTCGGCTGCCGGGCCGAGCCGCTGGATGTCGGCCCGCCCCAACCGTGTCAGGGCGTCGACGGGGCTGCCGCCGCCCCACGCCTCGTGGGCGGACGCATCCCCGCCGAACGGCTCGGCGGGAGAGGGGAGTCCGAGCTGCTCCCGGGTGACCAGGCGTCCCAGCTTCCGGGCCAGGGCCTCGGTCAGACAGGCCGCGGCGGCATCGTGGGGCTGGGTGCCGGCTACCCAGTGCGCAACGGCGGAGGAGTTGGTGCGCAGCTTGCCGTTGCCGGTCTCGGCGGCAACCGCGCGGATTTCTTTGGCCAGTTCGGCGTAGCTGCATCCCGCAGTACGTATCGCCTGCCGTAATCGGGTGTTCGGAGTGCGCATCCTCTTCCCCCGTGACGTCTTAAGCGGATTAAGCAGGTCCGGAGATCGCCGAAGCTACCCTTCCGCCGTGATCGCACGTTGACTTTCCGTAAAAATCCCCCGCAAAAGCCGAAGAGAGATACCTGCATGAACACGGTCGTGGAACGAGAACTGGAGCTCACTCTGGTGCTTCCGCCGCATCGCATCCCCGTACCGGCTCTGCTGTCCTACCGCACCGATGATCCCCGTGCTGTCCACTTCACCATCCATCTCGATTCCGTCTGCCCCATCACCTGGCGCATATCCCGGTCGCTGCTGGTCGAAGGGGTGTTCCGGCCGTGCACCCGAGGCGATGTGAGCGTGTGGCCGACGCAGGTCGGCGGGCGCAAGGTGTTGTGCATGGCCCTGAGACCGCCGTTGGGCCGCGCGCTGCTGGAAGTCCCCGCGGCCGCGGTCTCCGCTTGGCTGGAACGTACGCTCACACTGGTCGCGCCGGACACGGAATCCGATCCGGACGAACCGGACGAGAACGTGGCCAAGGCCCCGGCCGTGCGCTGTTCGCCGAGTTCCCTCGGCTGGGGCTAGGCCGTTCTGATGGCTCTTGCTGGGGTGGGCGGACCACCTCGCTCACGGACTCGACCTGCCTACGGACGTTGCTTGAGCAAGATCTCCCGGTCAATCTACTCATCAAATCGCAGTCGATGCCGTCATCGGAGATCGTCGGGCCGTCGGTCAGCGGGCTGGTGACGGCGCTCCTGTCGCCGGTGTGTTGAATCGCGGTGACAAGCGCGCCCACGGCAGGGTCAGACAGCCGGGCAGAGGTGACGCCGATCGGCCGGCCGGTTGCCTGCTGCGACCATCGAATACCGCACGTCCAATCCGGAAAGACAGGACGTCGTCGGACTGGAACCTGCGCACCGATCTGAGCCTGCGCAGGCACTCGGACACCGCCCGCTCGACCCCCTCAGACCCTCAATCGGCCACGGGCCGGCGTCGGGTGTGGGCACGAGGAACGGGCCGACGCTGCGCAGTCTTTCGCAGGTCTCCTCGAAATCCCGCCGGGGGTGGGAACCGGCGGTGACGCCTGAGCAGGCGTGGGGCCTGACCGTGTGACGAACACGGTGGTCTGCTGGCACACCACCGCCGAACGGTCATCACCCATCAGCCGAAACACCAAGCCGACACGTCACGACCCCATTCGCGCACAACGTCGTTGTGGCCACGACGGCAGGTCCGCCGAAGCGGCATCCTCGACTCCGAAAACCCACAAGAAGCAGGCATCGATTGACAGGGAATCAGAAATCACTTTGACCGTGGTTCATCGATAGAATGAAAAACATTGGGTGGGTGCCTTAACAGCAGGCGTCGTCGGTTCGTGGTGCCAGGTATGACTTTATGGCTGGTCAGAGGTACCCATGCTGCCGCCTTCGAAACGCCGGAATAGGGGAGGGGAATTTGTCCAGCAAGCAGGACCGGAAATCTACTCAGGCAACCGACCAAGAAGAAGAGACGGTGCCGGACTCGGAGAAGCCGAGCACTTCCGCCGCAGAAGCGTCGTCGAAGGCTGCGGACGCAGTCGACGCCATCGATGATGTTCTTGATGAGTTCGATGATCTGACACTTGCCGAACTCGGATTCCGAAAAGACGAAGTGGTGGACCCTGCCACGATAGACGAGGCCATCGCGAAGAAAGTCCAACAGTACGTGCAGAAGGGCGGTCAGTAGTCGATGGCCCGCCCGGCGCCGAAACCCGCACTGGTGCTCAACGGTGAAGGGCTTGCTGAACATGTCGACCTTGCGAGTGAGCTGCTCGCTGTCGGCGTTGAGGTCGTTTTCCGTAGTATCGAGGAACTCGCTATCGATATCGGGCCCGGGGGAGTCCGCATTCGCGAGACGGTGAGCGGGCGGGATCTGGCTGACTTCGGTCTCGTGCAAGTCCTGGCCTACCAACGGCCCACCGCGACTCTGTTGAACGCGGTCGCGGACTACCTCGCGATCAAAGGAGTCCGCGCCGTCAACGTCGCAGGCATCGGCGCGCCAACCAAACTGTTCAAGTACGTCCGGCTGGCCAACCGGGGACTGTCTATACCATCCACGATCTATCTACCGTCGCGATTGCTCCCAGGTGCCTTTGATGATCTGGCCATGCAGCTTGACCTGCCGTTCGTGTTGAAAACGGTCACGGGCGGTGGAGGTGGCGGGACCCGCCTCGTCGGTAGCGAAGGAGTATTCACCGAAGCACTCCGGGATGCCGACCACGCACGAGGGTTTCTCGCCCAGGAACTCGTGCCACCCGACGGTTCGTATTTCCTGCTCGTGTTGGGAGGTCATGTCCCGTTTGCTCTGCAGCATCGCAGCGTCGGTGGCAGCGATCTGCTGGCGAAATCGGGCTGGGGGGACGCTACTCTCGTCGACGTGCCAAGGCTGGATCCGGTGGCGCGGGAGACCGCTGTGCAAGCCGCGACGTCATTGGGGTATGACATCGCCGGTGTCCGGCTCGTCCGGCATTGGACGACCGGGCAATGGTGTGTCCTGGACGTAAGCCCGAACCCACCGATTGGCAGCGGCGGGTACACAGCCGAAACGGTCAGCGCATACTCGGCATACTTGAAAAGGCGACTCACCGATCCTAATCAAGCGGACGCCAAGGGCTTGTTGGAGCCCGGTGCTACCGGGCTGCGGCTGGACTGACCCTGGCCGCATCCCCGCACTACTCGTCACTCGTCGCGGCGGCAGGGCCGCGCGGCGGGACAGACGCAGCCCATCGTGGCACCGAGTTCCATGGCCGCGCTATGCAGGTTGCCCTTGTGGCGGGTCAAGGCGGCCAGGTAATCCGCCGTACGCGCGCCCCGCTGAGCGGGCGGGGAGGTCTCGTCGATGGCGATGCGGATCGTTTCATAGGTGTTCGCTCGTGAAACACCGTCACCCGGCGGACGTGTCCAGGGCGAACGGTGTTTCACGAGCTGTTGCAAACGGATCGCCCTCAACGTGCCGACCCGCGCCGTGTGCAAGCCCGGCTCCGCCTGGTCCGAGCTACCCCGACGGAGGAACGCCGGCATCGAACCCGTCGGGCACGCCCGTCTCGGTACGCCCGCGCATCCACTGCCCGGCAGTCCCTCGACTCCCAGCTCGAATCGCTCGCCGAGGCCGGGGTTACCCGGATCTTCTCCGAGAAGATCTCCACCCGCGCCATCCAGCACCCCGAACTGGAGAAGACAGTCGCCCTGTCTGGCGAACTGCGCGCCTCCTGGGTGCGCGTCACGCTCGTCGTCCACGAGCACAGGCTGCTCGGCAGCGGAATCGAACTGGCGACCCTGGCCGAGGAACTGAAGGCGACCGACGTCGCCCTGGAGTTCCTCACCGGTGAGCTCCAGGGCTCGCACGACCCCTCCGGCGCCGTGTTCACTGTGCTGGCCGCCGTCTCTGGCAGGGAACGCGAGCACATCCGCGACCGGACCCTGGAAGGCCAGGAGTCCGCCCGCAAGCGCGGCAAGACCATCGGCGGCGCGGGCGTCACCGACGACATGCTGTCCATGGCCCTCCACCTCCGCGAGCAGAGGATGAGGCTGCGCGACATCGCCAAGCGCCTCGTCATCTCCACAGGCAAGAAGACGGGCCAGCATCCCCCGCCGGCGACCGGCATGCGCATACTGCGCGAACACGACGAGCACGCGGCCGCGACGGAAGCTCCATGCTGACCTGCGACTCAGTCCTTGGCGTTGCCTTTTCGGCGAGAACTACTGGGACCCCGGGATAGTGAGCAGCTGGCCTTCATCGACGGTGACACGCCTGAGCACATCGACGCTGAGGATGAGGAGCTGGCCGCCCGACTGACTGTGTTGACCGTGCCGCCTTCCAGCTCTGGGACGAGGATGACGTGGCTCCCGAGGACTTCGACGATGGGTGGGCGGACTTGTTGCAGGTCGCCTGTGACTACCTCGGACTGCAACCGACGGTGTCGGACGTCAATGCACCGGTACTGGGCGCACCGGTGAAACTGTGACCGCCCGCTGCGCGGCACCGAGACGTGCTGCGTCACACGGTGATGACGACCTTGCCGCGCACCCGGCCCTCGTGCAGGTGCCTGATGGCGTCGGCGACTTCGGCCAGTGGGTACGTCCGGTCGACGACCGGCTTGATCTTGCCGGCCTCGAGGAGCTCCGTCAGGAACCGGAGGTCCTCCTCGCGTTCGGCCGAAATCAGGCTGAGCAGCTTCTGCCCTGTGAACGGCGAGAGCAGGGCCGCTCGGAGCAGCCGCTCGGTGCCGCCGAGCCACCGTCCGCCGTCCTCGCCGCCGACGATGACCAGCGTTCCGGCCGGGGTGAGCGCGCGCCGAAGGTGCGACAGCGACCGGTTGCCTCCGATGTCGAGGATGACGTCATAGCGGCGCCTGCCGTCCGCGAAGTCCTCGCGGGTGTAGTCGATGACATCGTCCGCGCCGATCGAGCGGACCAGATCCGTCTTTGCCGTCCTGGACACGCCGGTGACGTCCGCTCCGTACATCTTGGCCAGCTGCACCGCGAACGTCCCCACACCTCCGGCCGCACCGATGACAAGAACCTTCTGCCCTTCCTGGACCCGGCCTTTGTCGCGAACGGCCTGGAGGGCGGTGAAGGCGGACATGGGGACGGCCGCGGCCTGTTCGAAGGTGAGGTTCACCGGCATCGGAGCAAGCCGGTCCTGGCGGGCACACGCGTACTCGGCGAAGGATCCCTTGCACGCACCGAAGACCTCATCGCCGACCTGGAACCGGGTCACCTTGCTGCCGACGGCCTCGACATGCCCCGCGACATCCATGCCCCGCACGGGGTTCCTGGGTCCGCGGAACCCGTAGCCGAGACGCAGCGCGTACGGCTGGCCCGTCATCAGATGCCAGACGCCCGCGTCGACTCCGGCCGCGCGCACCCGTACGAGCACATCGCGGTCACCGACCGCCGGCTTGTCGATGTCCCGGAGTTCCAGCACATCGGCCGGTCCGTACACGTCCTGAACGATGGCCTTCATGGTGCTTCTCCTTCATCCGGCGTGTACTGGAAAACGCTGTCGAGCGGGACCTTGAACGCCCGGGCGATCTGGAAGGCCAGCTCCAAGGAGGGCGAGTAGCGGCCCTTCTCGATGGCGATGACGGTCTGACGGGTCACGCCGATGAGATCGGCCAACTGCGCCTGGGTCATCTCACCGTTGGCGAACCGGAGAGTCCGGATCGAGTTCGTGACTCGGGTCGGTTTCACCACGGCTGAAAGCCCCGCCTGTAGGCGACGAGCTTGGCCACACAGCTCAGGACGGACGACAGCACGAACGCCAGATAGATCGCGTTGGCGATCCAGAAGTAGTCCAGCTCTGCCACCGACATGACGAGTGCCGCGACGGCGCCGATGACGACGAACGACTGGCCGATGTACTCGCCGAACCGGCTGATCTCCCGGTCGCGTTGGTCCTTCTTGTCGGCGCCCTCGGGCGAGGCGGCGGCGACGGCGATGTTGAGCACGATGGCCGCCACGATCGCGGCGCCGATGGTCCACAGCAGCGTCGAGGCGTACGACACCTCGGTGAGAGGGGTGCTGTCCGCCCTCCCGAGGACGATGGCGAGGTAGGCCGCATAGGCGGCGACCGTGACCACCGCCATGATCCACGTGCGTTTCTCTTCGTATGACACCGCTGCCCCCATGTAAAAGAAACTTGACATGGATGAATGTAAGGAAGCGTTGACGCCATGTCAAGGATTCTTTACCTGGCGGCTGGGTCCGATGTCAGACCCTGATGCCACGATGGCGAGCATGAGCACTCCCGAACGCACCACGCCGCCCATGGACGCCGACGAGCGGGCCTCGCTGGAGAGTTGGCTCGACTTCTACCGCGCCACGCTCGCCCAGAAATGCGACGGCCTGAAGGACGACCAGCTCCGCGAGGCGTCCGCGGAACCCTCGCCGATCACCCTGCTCGGCCTCGTCCAGCACATGGCGGAGGTCGAGCGGAACTGGTTCCGCCGGGTCCTGGTCCAGGAGGACGCCCCGCCGATCTTCGGCGCGGGACCGGGGGCCCATGACGGCGGGTTCGACCTCGCCGACGGGGCCACGTACAAAAAAGCGCTGCCGATATGGCAGGCCGAGATCGACCGCGCCAGGGAGAACTGCGCCGCCCGCGAACTCGAAGACACCAGCCCTTTCATGGGCGGGCAGGTCACCCTGCGCTGGATCTACACCCACATGATCGCCGAGTACGCGCGCCACTGCGGCCACGCCGACCTGATCCGCGAGCGCATCGACGGGCGTACCGGCATCTGAGGGTCCGCTCCGGTGGATGGGCGACCGTCCCGTACACGTTTGCGGCGCGCTGTGATCTGGAGCAGCGCGGACATCGATGCCGACGCAGCGCCGCGGCTTCGGTGGTGCCGGCTTCCGGAGGCCGCTGCCGCAGCGAGGAGGAGAGCCGATGACCACACCGAATGAGGGCGCGGAAGCCGTGCCGGCCGTACGCCGTCGGCCCGATCCGGACGACAGCGTGATCTGGGAGCCGAGTGAGCGCTGGGTGCGTGCGACGAAGGGGGAGGTCACGGTCGTGGACAGCCGGCGGCCGGTTCTTGTGTGGGAGCCCGGTCGTCCCGTACCCCTGTACGCCTTCCCGGTCGCATACGTCCGGATGGATCTGCTGCAACGGACCGAGCGGTCCGCCAACCCGCGGCGTCATGCGGGAGCGACGGTCTTCTACGACCTTGTGCTCCCCGACCAGACCGTCGGGGCGGCGGCCTGGACCTATCCGAGCGAGGAGCTGGCCGGTTACCTCAGCTTCGAGTGGTTCGGGCGTGAGGTTCTCGACCACTGGTACGAAGAGGACGAGGAGATCTTCGTGCACCCGCGTGACCCGTACAAGCGGGTGGACGCGATGCTCAGCAACCGGCACGTGCAGGTCGAGATCGAGGGCACCGTCGTCGCGGACACGCACACGCCGGTTCTGCTGTTCGAGACGCATCTGCCGGTGCGCTACTACATTCCGCGGGAGGACGTCCGCCTCGACCTCTTCACCCCGACCGGCGCGCGAACGCGCTGCCCGTACAAAGGTGTGGCCACCGAGTACTGGTCGTGGGCCGGCGGCGACGACGTGCGGCCCGACATCGTCTGGAGCTATCCCGATCCACTGCCCGCCGTGGGGATCATCAAGGACCGGGTGGCCTTCTACAACGAGTCCGTGGACATCGTGGTCGACGGAGAGCGGCAGCAGCGTCCGGTCAGCTTCTTCAGCGAGCCGTCGCGTCAGAAGTCCTGACGGCGCGATCCGTCGAGCGCTGCAGGCCGGAGCGAGGGGGACTTCGCAGGCGCGGCAGCGCCGCCCGTCGACCTCACGGCTAGGGTGATTTCGTAGGAATTGCGCCCCCCGGGGTTAGGTCGATGCGTTGGACAGTCACCAGTCGACGAGCGAGGTGCCGGACCAGCCCCCGGCGGTTGTCGGGTACGCGGGTGTGCTCCGCGACCTGCTTCCGATCGCGCTGTGGAGAGAGGACGCGGAAGGTCGCGTCGTGGAGTGGTCGCTCGCCGCCCAGGACCTGCTCGGTCACCGCCCCGAGGACCTCCTGGGCCGTCCTGCCTCACCGGTGCTGGTCCCTGAAGCCAACCGGGAGCTGGCCGATCAGTTGACGCGGCGGGTGCACTCCGGCGAGACCGTGGTCGGGACCCTGCCGGTGCGGCATCGCGACGGACACCAGGTGACGATGGAGATGTGGATCGTGCCCGCCGTCGACCCGCAGGGCAGGCAGGGCGCGATGCTGATCGCCGTGGAGACCTCGGAGGTCCTGCGCATGCGGGACTCGCTGGCGGCCCTCCAGAGCCTGTTCACCCAGTCACCCATCGGCCTGGCCACCCTCGGCCCCGACCTGCGGTTCCTGCGGGTCAACGACGCTTTGGCCCGGATGAACGGCGTCTCGGCATCCGAGCACCTGGGCAAACGGCTGACGGAGGTGGTCCCCGGCGTCAATGCCACGGCGCTGGAGGCGATGATGCAGCAGGTCCTGGACCAGGGTGCGCCGGTCGTCGACGCGCGCCGCACCGGCCGGACGCCGGCCGATCCCGATCATGACCGGACCTGGTCCTGCTCGTACGCCCCGCTGCTGGACGGCGCCGGCCGCCGGCTGGGCCTGATCGCCTCCCTCATCGACATCACCGAAGGCCAGCGGGCGCTCTTCGAGGCCGAACGGGCCCGTCGGCGCTTCGCCGTGCTCGGTCGGGATCCACCCGGGGCGTGCTGCGCCGCTTGGCGGTCTCCTTCCCCGATCCGAATGCACCCACATCGAGACTGGTGGCCGGCCAGACCATGCAGATTCCGCCCGGCTCCGTGTACGAGCGCGTCATCGCCGGCGGCCGGCCCATGAACCTCTACAGGTCCGACGTACCGGAGCTGGTCAGCGACCCACGCGCCGAGGCGCTCCGTACATACCTGGCCAGTCTGGGCTCGGCGCGGCTGGTCCCGCTGGTCGCCCGCGGCATGGTCCTCGGCTCGGTCACGGTGACCCGGCTCAGCAGCCGCGAGCGGTTCGACGAGCAGGACTGCGTCCTTGTCGACGAGGTGGTCACCCGAGCGGCGCTGAACATCGACAACGCGCGCATGTACACCACCCAGCGGAAGGCCGCCCTCACGCTGCAACGCAGCCTGACGAACAACTCGCTGCCCGATGTCACCGGCCTCGAACTCACCGGGCGCTACCTCCCCGCCAGCGACCACGACGTCGGCGGCGACTGGTTCGACGTCATCACCCTGCCCGGCGGCAGGACGGGACTCGTCATCGGCGACGTCATGGGCCACGGGATCCACGCGGCGGCCGTCATGGGGCAGTTGCGCACAGCGGTGCGCGCGCTGGCCCGCCTCGACATTCCGCCCGCGCCGATGCTCCGCTCCCTCGACGCCGTCGTGTCCGACCTGGGGGAGGACGAAATGGCGACCTGCGTCTACGCCGTGCACGACCCGGCATCCGGCGGCTGCGTGATCGCCAGGGCCGGCCACCCACCGCCGGCCGTGGCCACGCCCGGCCAGGCGATCACCTTCCTCGACGGCCCGCCGGGTACGCCCCTGGGCACCGGAGGTCAGGACTTCCTCACCGAACAGGTGCCGCTGCCCGCGGGCAGTCTGCTGGTCCTGTACACCGACTCTCTCAACGAAGCCCGTGACAGGGACCTCGACCAGGGCATGGACCAGCTCGCGCAGGCGCTGCGGAGCTTTGACCAGCCGCTGGAAGAGCTCTGTGACGGTGTCCTGGAACGGCTGCTGCCGCGTCCGGGGGAGGACGACGTGGCAGTGCTCCTGGCCCGCACCCTGCGGACGTGACGCTCGCCTGCGCCCGAGGGCCGTCAGATCGCGTCGGCGTCGAGGAAGTCCGGGAGCTGGTACTCCGGGCCGTCCGAGGAGCCAGCGGCTGCTCGGCCCAGATGACCTTGCCCTCGGGCGTGTACCGGGTACCCCACCGCTGGCTGAGCTGTGCCACCAGGAAGAGCCCGCGCCCGCCCTCGTCCGTGGTGGCGGCGTAGCGGAGATGGGGTGAGGTGCTGCTCCCGTCGGACACCTCACAGGTCAGCGTGCGGTCGTGCAGCAGCCGCACCCGGACCGTAGCGGAGCCGTAGCGGATCGCGTTGGTGATCAACTCGCTGAGCAGTAGTTCCGTGCCGAAAGCGAGATCGGACAGACCCCATTCATCCAGCTTCTCCACGACGACGGCTCGCATGGCGCCGACTGCGCTCGGCTCGAACGGCACATCCCACTCGGCGACGTGATCGGCGCCGAGGGTCCGGGTCTGCGCGATGAGCAGAGCCACGTCGTCGCGCGGGCGAGCCGGCAGGAGCGCGTCGAGGGCAGCCTGGCAGCTCTCCTCCGGGCGCCGTCCCGGCTGGCTCAGGGCCACGCGCAGCCGTTCCAGCCCCTCGTCCATGTCACGGGTGCGGTCCTCGATCAGCCCGTCCGTGTAGAACACGAGCTGGCTGCCCTCGCTCAGGTTGACCTCCGCGGTCTCGAACGGCATCCCGCCCAGCCCCAGCGGCGGTCCTGCCGGGACGTCCAGGACGTCCACCGTGCCGTCGGGACGGACCACCAGGGGCTGCGGGTGTCCCGCCCGTCCCATCACGCAGTGCTGGGAGACCGGGTCGTAGACGGCGTACAGGCAGGTGGCGCCGAGCGTGCCGCCGCTGGCCGCATCCGTGTCGAGGTCGATGCGCTGGACGAGTTCGTCGAGGCGGGTGAGTAGTTCGTCGGGCGGCAGGTCGAGGGTCGAGAAGTTGTGCACAGCCGTCCGCAGCCGGCCCATGGTGGCCGCGGCGTGCAGTCCATGGCCGACCACGTCGCCGACGACGAGCGCGACGCGGCTGCCCGGCAGCGGGATCACGTCGAACCAGTCGCCGCCCACGCCGGACTGCGCGGGCTGGTAGTAGTGCGCCACCTCCACGGCGCTCTGGTCGGGCAGGGCGCGCGGCAGCATGCTGCGCTGGAGCGTCACGGCCATGGCGTGCTCACGGGTGTAGCGGCGGGCGTTGTCGATGCTGACCGCGGCCCGGGCGACCAGTTCCTCGGCCAAGGACAGATCGTCGTCGTCGAAGGGCTCCGGCTTCCGCGAGCGCCAGAAGTTGACGACTCCGAGCACGACGCCCCGCGCTTTGAGAGGGGCGGTGATGAGGGAGTGGATGCCGTAGTCGATCACGCTCTGCGTGCGCGGCGGGTCCTGGGCCAGCCACCCGGGAGCGCCAGCCAGGCTGGGCACAAGTTCTGCCTGGCCGGTGCCGACGCCGCGCGCCTGCGGTGTGGACGGGAGGAAGTCGATCAGCTTGCCGCGCGGGTAGAGCGGCTGGTCGTCACGGATGCCGCTCACCGCGGTACGGCGCATGTCGGCGCTCGTGCCGGTCGGCTCGTCGCCGTGGAGCACGGGGTCGGACAGATCGACCGTCACGTAGTCCGCGAACCGCGGTACGGCGACGTCCGCCAGCTCTTGGGCGGTCCGCTCCACGTCGAGACTGGTCCCGACGCCGATACCGGCGTCGTACAGCAGTTTCAGCCGCCTGCGAGCCGCTTCCGCCCGGCTGGTGAGGATGCGCATCTCGGTGGAGTCGCGAATGGTGACCACGGCCCCCGCCGGCTGGCCGCGGGGCATCGTCGACCGCTGGTTCACCACCAGCAGCCGGTCCCCGGCCGCGAGGACCTCGTCCGTGGCCACCCGACCGGACAGCAGGAGTTCGGCCACGTGCTGGTCGAGGCCGTGCAGCTGCCCGATGTCGCGTCCCTCCGCGTCGGCCGGCAGCGCGAGCAGCCGTCTGGCCTCGTCGTTCGCGAGCACCAGCCGCCCGTCCGCATCGGTGATCAGGATGCCCTCGCGAACGGCGTGCAGGACGGCGTCGTGGTGTTCGTACATCCGGGTCATCTCGAGCGGCCCGAGCCCGTGCGTCTGCCGTTGCAGCCGTCTGGTGATCAGCGCCGTGCCGACAGTCGCCAGGCCCAGGCCGGCCGCGCTGACTCCGAGGATGACCGGGAGCTGCCGGTCGACGACGCCGGTCACGTTCTCCACCGTGAGCCCGGCCGACACCAGCGCCACGACCTTGCCGTCGACGGAGGTCACCGGGACCACGGCCTGGATCTCCTGGCCGAGAGGCCCTGCCACGCTCTCGGTGTGCACCCGGCCGGCCAGGGAAGGCTCGATCGTGCCCACGAACCGCTTGCCGATGCGTTCGGGCTGGGGGTGCGTGTAGCGGATTCCGCGCGTGTCCATGACGACGATGAAGTCGACGCCCGCCTGTTTGCGCACCTCTTCGGTGAGCGGCTGGAGGATCTTGGACGGGTCCGGGGCCTTCAGCGCCGCGTGGAGCCCGAGTGAGTGGGCGAATGTCTCGGCGACCCCCACCGACAGCGTGCGGGCCTCCCGATCGACGTCGTGCCGCGACTGCAGCACCAGCGCCAGGACGGCGCCCGCGGTGAGCAGCATCACGACCGCCGCCTGGAGGATGAACACCTGTCCGGCGACGGTGCGTGGGTGCTTCCCGGTCAGTGACCGCACCAAGGCGCCCGGCACGGGTTGCAGGATTCGATCACCCTGTCATTTGTAGCACCGCGGAGCATCGAGGGGCGGGCTCGAACGTGCGGACCGGCCCGCGCGACCTGCCCGGACGCCGGGCCTGACCGGCGCCGCGTCGCCACTGGACCGTCCTGTGGAGCCGGTCGGGGTCCATGGATGGAGAATCATGGGCAACGGCCGGATCAGCGGACGGGACGAACCCGCATGCGCGCGACTGAGAGCAATCAGAACCACCCCTTCGCCATCGCCAACGCGGCTGCCGCCCTGCTGGACGATGCCGGGACGGTCCTGGCCTGGACGGCATCAGCCCAAACGCTCCTGCAACGCCGCTCCGGCGAAGTGTGCGGCCGGCCTGCCCGGGACCTCCTGGCGGATGCCGGCAGCTGGGACGCCGTCCTGGCCCAGCGAACCCCGCCGGCGCAGGACGGATGGGAGGGCCGGGCCACGCTCCGGCACGGTTCCGGACGCGAGCTGAAGATCGGTTTCCGAGTCCTTCCGCTCAACGACGGCAGGGGCGAGAGTACGGCGCTCTACCTGGTCCTGGGTGCGCCCTCCGAGGAGGTCGCGAAGCGGCGGCAGGACCACGCCTTCACCCAGGAGCTGTTCCTCCAGGGACGGGTGGGGCTGGCCGTCTTCGACGCGGGCCTGCGGCTGCTCCGCACGAACACACACCTGCTGCCGTACACCGGAGTCCCCGACGCGCTGCGCGGCCGGCGCCTGGAGGACTTCCTGTGGGCCGAGGACGCACGGGCCATCGACGACCGGCTGCGAGAGGTCCTGCACAGCGGCGACCCGCTGATCGGCTTCAACGCCACGACACGCACCCAGGACGACCCCAGAGGCGGCCGCGTCCTGGCCCTCTCGGCGTTCCGGCTGCAGGAACCCGACGGACAGCCGATGGGTGTGGCCGCGGTGTTCACCGACGTCACCGACCACGAACGGGCGCGCAGCCGTCTCGACCTGCTCTATCGCGCCACCGAAGCCCTGGGCGGCTCCCTGTCTGTCCTGCACACCGTCGAGGATCTCGCCGCTGCCGTGGCGCCGGGACTCGGCGACTGCGCCGCAGTAGATCTTGCCGAGACCGTCCTGACCGGTGGTGAACCATCCGACGACGGCCGTCACACGCTGAGCATGCTGCGCGTGGCCGTCGCCGGGACGGCGGCCGATGCCCTGCGGACCGGCTCGGCCCAGGCGTCGGCAGTCCCCGACCCGGCAGTCCCCGACCCGGCGGCCCCTGCTTCCGAAGGCTCTCACCTCGAGAAGCGGGAGGGTCAGGGAGTGCTGGTCACCGGGCTCGTCGGAGCAGCCACCGGGCAGGATGCCGACGGCGCGCCACCCGCGTGGGCCACCGTGGTCCCCGGCGCGCATTCAGCCATGTCCGCACCACTGCGGGCGGGCGGAATCATGTACGGCCAGGTCACGCTCTGGCGCACGGGTGCCAGTGCGCCGCTGGACCCGCACGACCTGGCGCTTCTGGACGAGATCGCCGCCCGCGCCGGACTCGCCGTGGACAACGCCCGCCGGTACACCAAGGAGCGCCGTACCGCTGTCGGCCTGCAGCGCAGCCTCCTCCCGCCGACGACGTCGGAGCGGCCCGCACTGGAGGCAGCCAGCATCTATCTGCCCGCGGACGCCGACAGCGGAGTCGGCGGGGATTGGTTCGATGTCATCCCGCTGTCTTCCGCCCGCGTCGCCCTGGTGGTCGGTGACGTTGCCGGTCACGGCCTGCACGCGACGGCGATGATGGGGCGCCTGCGCAGCGCCGTACGCGCCCTGGCCGATCTCGAACTCGAGCCGGACGAACTGCTGACTCACCTGGACGATCTGGTGCTTCAGGTGGCTGCGGAGGCCGAGAGCGACGACGCGGGAGACGGCGCTCCGGGCATGCCGCTTCCGTACGGGCCCACTGCCGCCACCTGTCTGTACGCCGTCTACGACCCGGTGTCCCGGCAGTGCGTCATGGCCAGCGCCGGGCACCCGCCCCCGGCCGTTGTCCGACCGGACGGCACAGTGGAATACGTCGAGCTCAGCCCCGGCCCTCCGCTGGGCGTGGGCGGCTGGCCCTTCGAGCCGACAGAACTCGAACTCCCGTCGGGCAGCGTGCTGGCCATGTACACCGACGGTCTGATCGAGCGGGGCGAGGGAGACGTCGACGAGGGCATGCGGAACCTGGCGGACCGGCTCCTGGTCGCCGAGGTCCTCGACCGGCCCCTGCGCGACGCCCGGCACGACATCGTGGCAGACCTCCCGCCGGGCAGGCTGGAGGACGACGTCACCCTGCTGCTGGCCCGTACCCGGGTGGTGTCCTCCGACTCCAGCGCCGCCTGGCAGCTCGAAGCCGATCCCGCGTTCGTCGGCGAGGCACGCCGTCTCGTCCTGGGACAGCTGTCCCGTTGGGACCTCGACGAGCTGTCGTTCACCACCGAACTCATCGTCAGTGAACTGGTCACCAACGCCATTCGCTACGCGGGCGGGCCCATCGTCCTCCGGCTCATCCGCGCGGGTTCTCTGACATGCGAGGTGTCCGACCCCAGCAACACCCAGCCCAGGATGCGCCGCGCCAAGTCCTCCGAGGAAGGCGGACGCGGCCTCTACCTCGTCGCCCAGCTCGCCCATCGCTGGGGCAGCCGGTACACCCGCGAGGGCAAGACCGTCTGGGCCGAACAGGCCCTTCCCGGCCTATAGGCTCATCGTCATAGCAAGCTGGTGTTTCGACACGCCGGTCACCTCTTCCGGAAGGCGCACGGACTCATGGTCACCTTCGATCCGGTCACTCGCCGACTCCAGCGGCTGTTCGCGGTTCTGGACACCGACGAAGACGGCTTCGTCTCGTGGGACGACCACCAGCGCATCGTGGACAAGTACGCCTCCGGCTACGACCTGCCCAAGAACGACCCCAAGATCCAGGTGCTGGAAAAGGCGTACTGGGCACAGTGGCTGGGGCTCCTGCAGCAGGCGACGCCCGGCCAACAGCGTCTGTCCCGCGACGAGTTCGTCGCGGCGAACCGAGCCGCGGGCTTCGACGCCAATGGTTCGAGCCTGCTGGAAGACACCGCCCGGGCCATCTTCGATGTCCTGGACGTCGACGGGGACAAGAGGATCAGCAGGGACGAGTTCGCCAGATACCTGCGCCTGTGGGGCCTTTCCCTCCCTGACGCTCCCGCTGTCTTCCAGCGGCTGGACCTGGACCGCGACGCCTACATCTCCCAGCAGGAAGTCACCAAGTCGGTGCGCGCGTTCCACCTCCACAACGACGATCTCAGCACCCCCGGTGGCATCTTCTTCGGCGTCCACTGACCTGATCGAAACGGAAGGCCCTAGAGGTCGAGGACCACTTCGGTGGTCGGTTTGCTGCAGCAGACGAGGACGGTGCCGGCCTCGGGAGGTTCGAGAGGCTGGACGCTGTAGGTGATGTTGCCTGCCACGAGGTGGGTGATGCAGGTGTGGCAGACGCCGGTGCGACAGGACCAGCGGGTGGGGACGTCGCAGGCTTCGGCGAGGTCGAGGAGCGAAGCGTGGACGGGTGACCACGGGGTGGTGATACCGCTGCGGGCAAAGGTGATGAGGGGGCCGGTGCCCGGTGGACTGGGTGGTTGGTGCGGCCGCACCGCGGCCGTGGGCGCCACTCCGGGATTGATGGCGGGCAGCGCGCTGAACTGTTCCGTATGGATCCGCTCCGGGCGCAGGCCGTGATCGCGCAGGTGGCCTCGAGGCCGTCCATGAAGGCGGGCGGTCCGCAGAGGTAGGCGTCGGCGTCGGTGGGAATGCCGGTGGCCGCGAGTGCTTGGGCGGTCGGACGCCCCAGGGTGATGCGGGGCTCGTCGGGAAGTGGAGCGGTCTCGGCGGTGCAGTAGATGTACTCGTGGGCGTCGGGGAGTTGGGTCAGGAGCGCGTGGGTCTCGTCCGCGAAAGCGTGGTGGGCGCGGTCGTGGGCGATGTGGATCCACCAGACCGGGCGTTGGCCCCGTGTGGCGGCGAGTTGGTGGAGCATCGCGAGCACGGGAGTGGCACCGATCCCTGCGGAGACGAGGACGATCGGGCGGGTGCCTTCTTCGAGTACGAACGTGCCGCGCGGGCTGGCGATTTCCACGAGGTCCCCGGGGTGGAGCGCGGCATGGATGTAGCCGCTGACTTTCCCGTGGGGCTCGCGCTTGACGCTGATGCGGTAGGTGCCGCTGCGGGCGCGGAGGACAGCGAGTAGCTGCGCACCGCGGGGGCGGCATCGCCGATGGCGAGGCGGATCGAGAGGTACTGGCCCGCGCGGGCCTCGGGCAGTGGTGTGTTGTCGGTGGTATCGAGGTAGACCGATGAGACGGTGGGCGTCTCGGGGACGGTACGGGCGACGCGCATCGTCTTGAACCCCGGCCATCCCGGTTCCTGTTGGGGCTGCTGCGCGGCGGCGAGTTCTCGGAAGGACTGCTGCCATCCGGGGCTGAGGGCAGGCATGTTCAGTGCTCTGCGCAACTTCGCGGGGTCGCGGTCGGGGAGGTAGAGCAGCGCGTCGGTGTCGGCGACGCTGAGTTCCTCTGGGCCCTTGCGGGTCAGGGTGATCTCGTCGCCGGCCTGGACGCGTCCCTCGCCGACGACGCGCAGGTAGAAGCCGGGGCGGTGGTGGGCGACCAGCAGGGAAGCCATGGCGGGTTCGCCCAGGCGCATGCCGACGCGGTAACAGGTGACGCGCGGCTGGGTGACTTCGAACTCGGCTTCGCCGATGCGGTACCGATCGCCGATGCACACGTCGTCGTCGGGCAGGCCGTCGACGGTGAAGTTCTCACCGAGCATCCCGAAGGTCAGGTCGTCGCGGCCGAGTTGCTTCTGCCAGTACTGGTAGGACTGCATCTGGTACACGAGGACGGCACGAATGTCGCCGCCGTGCCCGGCCAGGTCACCTTGACCGTCTCCGTCGATGTTCAGCCGCCGCACCATCCGGGGGCCGTGCACGGGGGAGTTCCAGGCTCCGGTGTGGACGGTCTTGCCCTGCCATGAGACGTCCTGGGGAATTCCTGCGTTGACGGACACCAGCGTCGCCATTGCGGACCTCCTGCGGGCCGGCCGGCCGGGGCAGCCCCTCATGGCGCTGTGATCTGTGCGCTCGGGCCGATGCTAGTTCCTGTGCCGGCGCCGCCGCGATTCCGTGATCACGCGCCGCTGGAGAAACGCCACTGGGTTGCTCGCGAAGTCGCGTCCGGTGCCTGAGGCTGGGGCGATGACAGAGCCTGTTCAGGGACCAGGAGAGTCAACGCCGTTCGGCGTGGAGCGCGATCCTGCCCGGGTGCTCGCGTTCAGCGACGGCGTCATCGCCATCGCCATCACGCTGCTCGTCCTGGAGACCAGCATGCTTGGCACTACCTTCGAGTCCGGCGAACTGACGGCGGGTACTCAACTGCCCTTCCCTCGCGAACGAAAGGGTGGAGGGCTGAGTCACCGTCAGCGCCCATGAAGTGAGTGGATCGAAGGTGGTCAGTCGTGGCGAGGCACCGCGTGTGGCCTGGGTCACAACAGTGAACTGGGCGTAGGGAGCTGGCGTAGGCGTGGTCGGACCCGGAGCCGTCCCGACCCCGGGTCCTTCCCTGTCTCACCACTACTTCAGGAGGCCTGCGTGGCCCGTTCCCTTCGCTCACGTGCTGTCTTGGCTGGCGCAGTTGCGCTGCTCGGTGGCACCGCATTGCTCTTCACTTCAGGCGCGACGACGCCCGCCAATGCAGGCACGAACAACGCGGCGGGCATCTCGGCGCCCAACTACGTCGCCCTCGGTGACTCGTACGCATCCGGCGCCGGGCTGCCGCAGCAGACGGACGCCGAGTGCCGTCGCTCCTCGCAGGGTTACGCGGGGCTTCTGGCGGGGCATTACAAGGCGCGCAGTTTCAAGAACGCCTCGTGTAGCGGGGCGACCACGTACAGCATCTGGAGCCGCCAGGGCAGCAAGCCCCCGCAGGTGAATGCCCTTTCCGCCGACACGACCCTGGTGACTGTGACCATCGGCGGCAACGACATCGCCTTCGCGGACATCATCAAGACCTGCGCTTTGAAGTCCTTCTCCAACCCCACGGGCAGTCCGTGTCGTCAGTACTTCTCGTCGGGCGGCACCGATCGACTCGCCCAGCGCATTGCGAAGACCAGCCCGCGCATCTCCGCGGTGGTCTCCGACATCAAACGGCGCAGCCCCAAGGCCCGGGTTGTCGTGGTCGGCTACCCGTCGTTGGTGCCGGACAATGGAAGCCGCTGCCGGCCCGGCGTTCCCTTCGCCGACGGTGACGTTTCCTATCTGCGGGACACCACGAAGCGGCTGAACGCCATGCTCTCCAGCGCGGCGGCCAAGAGCGGTGGCGAGTACGTGGACACCTATCGGCGGTTCGTGGGCCACGACATGTGCCAGAGTGCGTCGCGGCGCTACATCGAGCCGCTGAATCCCAGCGGCGGGGCTCTGCCGGCCCACCCCCATCGGCTGGGCCACTTTGCCATGATGGCCAGTGTCGTCGAACAGCTCAATCCGTAAGGGCGCTGACGACCGTCACGCTCGGCCTCGTCGGGTAGGCCTCCGTACACGACGGCTTGCCCGCCGCACACCGTGCGGCGGGCAAGCCCGGTTCAGCTTCCGGATGCGGTCGTCGGCGCTGAGGTGCCCGCTGCTTGGCGCCCTCTCGTCGCGTGTGGCGTCGTGGTGGGTGAGCGAGTCGATCCGAGGGCCCCAAGTGGCCCGACACAGGCACGTTCGTGCACCGCAAACCACCGTCGGCCGAACCAGCTCGCTGAGGCTTTCCCCGCCTGATCAAGGTGGTAGGCGTGGACCTCCACGTCGCAGAACTCGACGCCATCGACGGCTCACCGATCTACGACCTGGCGCCGTTCTTCAGGAAATGGGCCACTGCGACGAAGTTAGAGAGCCCAGCTGGCCGAGCGAAATGCTTGAGGAATACTGTGCCAAGGCCACGTCATGACATTACTTGGCCACGGCCGTTGACCGCGGCTGACTGCCCGTTCTGTGTTTCTGGTGCTCGGGGCGGCCTCAGCGAGCGGGAATAGCCGGCGCGGCCTCAGCAGGCGCAACCACGCTTGTCTGTTCGCCCGGCAGTGCCCCTGGGGCCCCGGGCCGTTCTGCCCCGAGAGGGCAGAGCTTTTCAGGTTGCAGAGACAGGAGCTATTCAGCGCTCCGCACTTGGCAAGCGGGCCCTGACATGCGCGACATCGGATTACGGCTGAGTCTCAGGACCATGCTGCCTGCATCGTCAGCGCGGGACAGCGCCGTAGAGATAGTCACCCTCGATGATGTCGAGACTCAAACTGAGACCGGTAATCCGCTCCGCCAGGGCGAAAGACGCACGAGTATAGTAGTCGTCACTGCTGTCCCAGTCGAAACCGTCGAAGACTGCGTCTTCCTCTTCTTCTGTCAGCGGTATTCCGACTGCGCGCATCGCCTCGATCACATCGTCCGGCAGACCACTTTCTTCCGTGGTGGCGTCAACATGTATTTCGACGCGCTCCTTCGAGTTCTCCCACCAGGAAAAGAAGAAGGAGCCGTTCATGTACTTGAGTTGGGAGACCACGGTAGTCCCCTCGGACAGCGAAATGAGGCGGCCGTCGTTCGCCAGAGTGCCTGCGGGCTCGAAGATGAGCACCCAGTCATCGACGCTCCTGACCCCGTACGCCATCTGCTGTCTGTCGTAGGCCTCGTAACACGCTTCCCCGACCCCGCCCAGCCCCGTCACAGTCCGCACGGTCTCCGCGCCCAGCCGCCGCAGCGCTTCTGCAGGGGTGATCCCCTGCACCAGGGTCATGCCGTATGTGAGGCCCAGGTAGTCCACTTCCTTCAGCCATGCGAAGTCCTCAGCTGTCACGCTTGAATGTGTCGTCATGAAGTTCACCCTCTCAGCCGTAGCTTGGTCATGTTCGGCGATCGTCAGGTATGCGGCTGCAGGTGTCCCGTAACTGGTGTGGCTTCTGGGGCGTTGTCTGGGCCTGGGTGGGGGTGACCTCAGCGGATGATCGGAAGTGGATCGAGCCGGTCTCGGGTTGAGTCAGGCGCAGCTCGAGCAGTCGGTGGCGCTGGTGCGCCGCCGTGGTGGCGGTGTCCGGCGGGGGCGTCCGTGGCGATTGCCGCCTGGCGGACCTGGTGTTGCTGGTGACTACGTACTGGCGAAGTCGCAGGCCCGTCTGCCGCGCAAGGGCACCGTGTACATCATGCACGGCACCCCGTGTGTGATCAGACCGCCCCAGCTGCTCACCGGGAGTGTCCGGCATCCTGGACGCAGCTGAGCACGTCTCCGTCGCGGTGCACCTCATTGCCAGTTCAGCGCATCTCGGCCGAGATTTGCCCAGGTGGTGTCCTCGATGACTGGGCCCGCACTGAACCTGTACAGGACGATCCACCGCGCATTGACGCTTTGCAAGGGCGACTTCCAAGACATCGTTTCGGAACACGTCCTCTCGACGAAGAGAGCTGCCCCTGTAACGGCAGCTGTAGTCCTTGATCGCCGGCTTGGCAGCGGAGTGCGCCCGCGTTTCTGGCGGTCAGCAGTCACGCTGTCCCGCGGCAGACGATCCGGCGCGATCCGCGGTGTGCCGCCGAGCGGGCTTCCCGGCGCCGGCGGCGGGTTGCCTGGGGAGGAAGGGAACGGGCGCGCACGGGCCCTTTGCGGAACTCGCCACCGCCGAGACGGGAGTGGAGAATCGAGCAGATGACCGAATCTGTTGATGCCATGTGGGTTCCAGGCTGGGTGGTACCCCGTCACCCAGGGCGATGCCACCATGACGGCGCGGGGATGGGGAGCCTCGTGACGGCTGATGCCGCGCATGTGTTTCCTCCGCCGCCGGCTTCGTATCCCGGCGACGTCCCCGTGATTCGGGGGGCAGGGCGCCCGGCTGCACTCCAGGGCAGCAGTCGCCTGAGAGCGAACAGGAGCCGACGTGGCAGACGTAGAAGAGTCATCAGGTGCGGCCGAAGCCGCGCGCCAGCCATCTACAGGCCTCTCGGAGGCGGAGTCGCCCGATCCTGGTGCGTTCACCGGGAGCGATGTAGGTTCCGCGGAGGGCTCAGCCGAGGGCTTCTCGGAGGGCTCCCGGGCGGCTGCCGCACACGGCGCTGCGGCCCCTCCGGCCGTCGGTATCCTGGGCTCGGTCGACCCGTTGGCCGAGGCGAGCGGGAGCACCGCCGAACCCTCCGCTGGAGCTGGGGCCGAGTCCGAGTCAGCTCCAGGGTCCAGCGAGACCGCCGGAGCCGAGGGTGAAGCAGGAAGTGACGCGCGGACTGGTGCCTGTGGAGCAACCGCTGCCGCCGCGGCCTCGGCCAGCACCCGGGGCGGGGTCGGCGGGGACGGGCTCAGGCCGCCGCTCGGCCGTCCGCTGAAGTCGCTGCGCCCGGGTGCTGCGATAGCCGGTGCGATCCTCGTCTCCGTTCCACTCATGGTCATGGCCATGTCCGAGGAGGACGGGAGGCCGGACACCGCCAAGACCGACCTCTCATCGGGTTCGATGATGCTCGAGGACGCTCAGGCGGAGGTTAGGGACGGCGGCCCCTACGTCGTGGAAAGCTCCACGCTGCAGGCCAGTTCGGACACATCGCCCGCCTCCGGCAGGAAGCGCGAGCCCAGTTCGAATGAGAAGCCCGGCCCGCCGCCTGAGGGCGGCGATCCGGACACCCCGAACCCGCAGCCCGCAGGCGACCCCTCGCCCACAGACGACAAGCTGCCGGCCGCCACGACGCGGACAACCAAGGCGGCGCCGAAGCGGGCGCGCGTCCTCGCGGACGCACCGCAAGTCGTCGATCTGTCCAACTCCAAGCGGATCCTGCTCAGGAACAAGACGACCGGGAAGTGTGCCGACCTCCCGGGAGCAGGCATAGGGAGGCGTGGCCGGGTGGTCACATTGGGAGAGTGCAACAACAAGACGACCGACAACCAGCTGTGGGACTTCAACGGTCGGTATGCGAAGGGTGGCCCGGGCGGCGTGAGCCTTTTCGATACCCGGAACGTCAAGGACGGGCTCTGCCTGGACCTCCCAGGCTTGGGAGGCGTATCCCGGAACACCAAAGTCAGCGAGTACAAGTGCAACGGCACGACCAAGGACAACCAGCTGTGGTGGCTGCAGAGCCGGGGGGGACGGTTCGTACCGGATCCACAACTACGCCAGCAGCCAGCAGTGCTTGAACATCGTCGGCTGGGCGGCGAGGGCCGCGTCGGCGCGCCCCTGGAGATCCGGCCCTGCCTCGTCAACGACGATCACAAGTGGATCATCGGCAAGTGAGTTCCGTGACGAAACCGTGACGGTCATCCGGCACCGAGCCACCCATGACAAAACCCTGACGACCAGGCTCAGTCCCTGCCCTTCCTGCCACTGGTGAGGTGAGATCACTGCACGGTCGGGGTGACGTGGGCCGAGCGTGCTCAGACGGGGCGTTGTTCTGGGAGGAAGCTTGCAAGGGGACGAGAGGCAGCGGTTCATTCTTAGGCGGGCACGCACCGACGGCGCGGTCGACGTGCAGCTCCTGGCCAAGGAGCTGGAGGTGTCGGCGGAGACGATTCGGCGGGATCTGCGTGTTCTGGAGTCGCACGGTCTGCTGCGGCGTACGCACGGTGGTGCCTACCCCGTGGAGACCCGGAGCTATGAGGCGCCCCTGGCGGTGCGCTGTAGTCGCTACGTGCCGGAGAAGAAGCGGATCGCGGCGGCTGCCGTGGAGTTGTTGGGGCCGGCGGAGACGGTGTTCATCGATGAGGGGTTCACCCTGCAGCTCATCGCGGAGGTATTGCCCCGGGACCGGCCGATGACGGTGCTGACTGCCGCGTTGGGTGTCGCACACCTGCTGAGCCCGAGGGAGAACCTCACGGTGATGCTGTTGGGAGGGGAGGTGCGGGGGAACACGGAAGCGGTGATGGGGCCTTGGGTGTCGCAGATGCTCCAGGAGTGCGTCATAGACCTGGCTTACGTGGGCGCGAACGGGATTTCGCGGGAGCACGGGCTTACGACGACGGATCCGGTGGTGGCCAAGGTGAAGGCGCAGGTGATGAAGGTGTCGCGGCGCAAGGTGTTCTGCGGGATCCACACCAAGTTCGGTGCGGTGAGTTTCTGCCGGTTCGCAGACTTCCGCGAGTTCGAGGCGATCATCACCGACACCAACCTGCCCTCGGCCGAGGCGCGGCGTTATATCCGATCCGGCGGACGCTTGGTGCGCGCGTGAGGACCGCCCCTGGCGGCGCTTTGCCATCACGCGTGTCGCCGGTTCCTGCCTACGTGAAAGGGAAATGTCCATGCCTGCTATGACGTTGATGGTCAGAATTGTGTCGCGTGCCGAGCATCTGCGTCAGGTTATCGCTCTTGCCGAAGGCGGCCGTCACGGCCGGGCGGTCCGGCTCGCGGCGGCCTGCCGGGCAGAGGCCGTGCGGCTGTACGGTGCGCAGTCGCCGGACGCCGTCCTGTGGACCGAGGCCGAGGCACACACCGCCTACCTCGGGCGGGACCCGCTGCGCAGCTGCCAGGCGTGGATGAGTGCGGCCATCGCGCGCCTCGCCGCCGGTGAGGCGGTCGATTCCGCCGACGTGGAAGCGGCGGTGGACCGAGCGCACCACCAGTGGCAACAGTTGACCGACGCGTGCCACATCACCAGGCTGGCACCCGAACTGATCGCCCTCCGGCTCCGCGTCCCCGGCCGTCGGCCAGGCGCCGTCACCGCTATCGACCAGCGGTACGCAGCCCACGGAATATGACAGCAGGCAAATCGGCCCCGGAGCCCCGCCACGAAAATACATCTGGGCATACGTCGTGCCCACGCGTGATGCGGCGCCGGGTCGCAGGCTGACCTGGAGCCAAGATGTTTTGAGTTGGCCGACCAGTCGCCGGGCCTTCGCTTTGTGGCGCTGGAACCCTTCGGTACACGCTCGACCGCGTGCGTGAAGCTCACACCGCCGTCGCCCAGCCTGCGGGGCTCATCACGGCACAGTCCAACTACCTGCCGCAAGCCGACGCTCTCCCTCGCCGATCCACCAGACGCATACGCAGCGCTGCAGCGATCCCACGACACCGCACTCGGCTGCCTGCGGGAGCATCTGGAAATGTCCGTAGGAGACACCGAGATCCTGCTGCGAGACACCATGGATGACGAACGAACGGCGATGCTCGACCACATGGCAGGGGAGTAAACACGCCCTGAAGAGGCACGACGGGCGTTTCTCACCGCTGCAGCGATCTGAGCAGACTGGGTCGGGGGCTTCGTGCTCGGTGCCTTGCCCCTCGTGAAGCTGGTGTTGACCGGCAACAGGCGTTGTCAGCCGCGGCGGCGCAGGATGCGCCCGATGCGGGTCTTGGGCTTTGAAAGTCCGAAGCGGCAGGCAGGGCAGTGGATGCCGTCCGGCGGGGGAACGCCCTCATCGTCGTCGTGCCAGAGGTACCTGTTTTCACCCTCCGGATCCGTGCCCCGGAGTGGGCCACCGCACTCCTCGCACGTGGCCATCGCAGCCCGTTGTTGAGCCTGCGCCTCGAAGCGTGCGATGTCCACCTGTTGCCAGGCGCAGTCCGCACACAACTCCGGGTGCCGCTCTCTCTGAGCGGTGTCCTCGATCTGCCGCCAGCGGCCGTCGGTAAATCTCTCTTCGCACCGGGTGCAGACGGGGCGGTGCTTCTCCCGTTCGGCTGCGGCCCGCTCTTCCTGACGGCGCTGGGCTTCCCGTACGGCGCGGAGGCGGTCCCGATAGACGTGGAACCCGTCCGGGTTGTCGAGCGCGGTGTTCAGGGGCTGCCAAGTGCCACGGCTGTAGCGCCACCAGGTCTGTCCGTACGGCCCGTTCATCTGCAGCCGCTCCAGCGTCGTCACCACGATGGGGATCCTGCCGTCGTAGTCGACGTATGCGTCGTTGTGAGTCCTGCCGCCAGCCCAGTGCGCGATGCTCAGATCTTTCACGGCCCGCATACGCTGCTGCAGAGAGTTGGGTCCCCGGCCGGTGAACACCAGCGCGATAGGCGGAAAGCCCTCCCGGCCCGAGGCTGCCCAGCGGGTGCACCACATCGGCTTCTCGGTGCCGTCAGTGTCTTTCACCGTGCGGTGGAAGAACCGCTCGTACTTGGCGAACTTCTCGCTGATCTTCTCCGGCGTCATGTGGCCGCAGTCGACCTCCACGAACAGCAAAGGCACCCCGTGCTCCGGGGCGACCAGCACAGCGTCCGCCTGCGCGCTGCCCCGACCCGGCTTGCTCCACGTACCCGAGACCGCCAAACCCAGCTCCGTCGACCAGCCGTCCAGCGTACCCATACCCCGCGGCAGCCCCTCCGCCGCCACTCGGCCGCCTTCGGGAAGTTCGGTGAGTTCGTCCGGTGTGGGGCGGGGCTGGATGAACGCGGCGATGGTGTCGTTGACCGCCATCGCATGCGCGGCGCCGTGCGTTCCGGTGCCGCGGGCGACCGAGCCCATCTCCTCCAGCGGCCGGTCCAGCTCCCGGGCAGCGGCCTCCAGCCCGAGCGGGGTCAGCCCCCACAGCTTCAGTCCCGCCCTGGTGTTGCCCTCCGAGACCGTCTGGCCATGCTTGGCGAGATCGAGCGCCGCGTTGCGGTGCGCCTTGTTCCGCCGGTCTCTCTCCGACTCCCCGTACCTGTACGACAGGTGCGGACGCGTCAGGCGCTGGATCTGATCCGGCGTCGCGACCTTCAGCACACCCAGCACCCGTAGCACCTCGCCACGCAGCGCCGCCGTCGAACCGTACGGATACCGCACCGACTTACCACTCACCTGTCGCCCCAACCTCCCCGTGCCGCGCCCACCGGGCCGGCACCCGCCACCAGGCGCGACCCAGCCGCGCGCAGCGCACCGCCGTAACCCGATGACCTGCCGATCCGTCACCTACATCCATCCCATCACCAGGTACTGACAGGAGAGGCAGAGAAGAGGGTTGTCGCCACGGCGAATCGGCTGGGAAATGGTCGCTGACCAGGTACTACGTCTGGCGGTCGGCAGCCGGTCACGGTAGGGGGCATGGAGGGGGGTACGGCAGGCTGTGCGGTACCCGCCCTGGACGGCCGACCCGCCACCCCACAACTTAACGGACACCGGCCGCGCCCCGTGGCGGCCTGGGCGCGGCCTGCCCCCGGCCGTTCTGCCTGCCGGTCATCGTTGGCTTTGTAGGTGGGTCATGACTCCAGCGGTAGGTGAGTTTTGGTACCAGTGGAGTGGGGCGGGTTTTGGTGTAGGTGCGATTTGACTCCACTGGGGACCTTGCAGTGGGAGGACGGCGAGTGCAGAGAGTAGCCATGGGGGGCCCAAGTGCCAGTTTCGAGGGACGAGTTGTACGCGGCGATCCGCCATGACGCTCGCGTCGGAGGGCTGTAGCCCGCTATGGCCGCGTCGATCTCCTTTGCCTTGATGAACTGGCATATATGGAGCTTGATCGTCGTGGGGCGGAGCTGCTTTTCCAGGTTTTGACGGAGCGCGAGGAAAGGAACAGTGTGGCGATAGCTTCGAACGAATCCCTTGGAGGGTGGACGAATACCTTCACCGACCCGAGACTGCGCGCGCCATAGTGGACCGACTCACCTTCGACGGCAACATCATCGAGACTGGCACCGACTCCTACCGCCTGCAGCAGACCCGGGCCCGCGCCGAACAACAGGCGGAACGCCTGGCCGTCGGCCGATCCGCCAGAGCCGAAGCGAGGACGGGTTGCACCTGCGGCCGACTGACTGAACCCCCGGTGGCGAGGATCCGTAACCCATAAAGGGCGTTGGACGAGAGGCACCCCGGTGTGCCTGTCCCTTGCGGTGATTTACTTCCCAAACTGTGATCGTTCACAGGGGGACCGCGCACACCCACATTTGAGCTGATGTTGGAGGAGGATGATGAGCGACATGAGTGAAGGCGGCGCGGTCCCGGCAACTCCTTTGCTGACTACACCGCAGGAGTGGCGCAGTTACCCGCGTGGGTACGGTGAACTTTATCTACGGACCGCCAACGAATACCAGCGTGCCTCGCTTGAGCGAGAGCGGGAAGTGACGCGCTGGATGGGCGAGGATCCGGCCGCCGAGGCAGCTGTGTCGGCGGCCGAGTATCGGCTCGGGGTCCAGTTCCCACGGAGTTTCCACACCTTCCTGCTGACCAGCGACGGGTGGAGTGGCGTCGGCGGCTGGGTGGATCTCGTCTACCCGTGCGAGCGCGTCTCCTGGATGCGTGATAACGACGGGGGCGGGGACCTCATAGATCTCTACGGCGAGGATTCGGACCAGGACAACGACTACGTACAGCTGTTCCGGCGGTCGCTGGAGGTCGCCAGCGGCGAAGACATCTGGTTGCTCGACCCGACTGATACCGGTCCGAACGGAGAGTGGGCCGCCTATCTGTTCGAGCCGAAATACGGGGAGCTTGAGGAGTTCGCCAGCTTCGCCGAGCTGTTCCACGCCAGCTCGCGGCTCATGGAAGAGATGGAAGAGTCCGCCGACAGCGACGCCTCCCACCAGTAGCCCTGCGAGTAACTTGCCCTGGTTCCTGCACCCGCAGAGGCGGCGCCTCTCAGCGGCCTCCTCAAGAACAAGGCGACGAAACGCTGCCTTAATGCCGATCAGTCCGGCAACATGTACATCCGAGCGTGCCAGAGTGGGAACCTTCTATAGCGACCAGATCTCGTCTGAGTTGCGCAAGACCCGGGATAGACAAGGGCGTTTCCAACTCCGAAATCGGGCGACCCAGCAGTGCATCACCATGTATGTGCTGGGCGGTACGGGGAACCGCGTACTGAAGACCAAAAACTGCCATGATGGGTTTGCCGACACCTACATCGACGGCGTCGGCAACAGCTGACTCATCGGCCGAGTGTGCCGGGCCCATCGGCACACCTCAACTGAGATCTTCCGCCACGCTTCCGAGCGTGAACGCGTTCTCGTACCCGAACCTGTGGACGCGTATCACTCCCTTGCCCCCTCAGCGGGGACGCAGCTACGCAGGGCGACACCGGACAGCCGACCGCACTGTGCTGGCGGGCAGCATCTACGCCCTGCGCACGGGTGTGGCTTGGCGCAACGTGCCACGCCAAGTATCGGCGGCTCCGGTGTCACGGCCTGGCGCCGTTTGCGGGACTGGACCGAAGCCGGCATTGGGCCCGGCTTGCCGCATTACTCACCGAACGGCGAATCGAAATGCAGCTACTGGCATCCAACCGGCACTTCGCACCATCGCGAGCAGTACGACAACACCGAGCAGTATCCAGGGACAGGCCCACGACCGATTTACGGGACAAGTCTTAGCGGCCAGTCGACGATCTGCTTGTCCGGCTGCGCCTCGAGTCCGGCCTGCACGGCTCGCGCCTTCCTGGCCTCGTCGCGCGGGCGCCGGCGGCTACGCGCTGTGCGAATTTCCTGGTCGTGCTCGTCGGATCCACGCGCTGGAGGCCAGGACCGCACGTGGCAGATGCCTTGCTGTCACTGCCGGATGTGGTCCTAGAATCGTCGGCGCAAGGCGTCATCTCGCCCCGACCTTCCACCGCTCGCACCTCAGCCGGCTGGGTCCAGGCCGAGGCTGAAGGGAAGTTGCAGCGGACGGGAGGAATGCCTGCGACGTCTTTCATGCCTAGAGCAGTCACGCGTAGAGCAGCCACCTGGAGGAACGTTGAGAGGTCAGTTCAACGCTGCGCCTGCCACGTTAGTCGACAGCCCAGCGGCCGGCGGAGACCGGCGGTATTCGAGCACCACGATCTGGATCGAACTGGACCTCATCGGGTTCCATTGCTGGCCCGATGCGCCTCCCGAACGTGACTACTTGGCCAGCAGGCATCGCCATACTTTCCGGGTCAGGGTCGATGTCCTGGTCGCTCACGACGAGCGTGACATCGAATTCCACAATCTGACCGACACCGTCCGGAACTGGTGGGGGCCGACCGAGCGACAATGGGGCGCGGCGTCCTGCGAGGCGATCGCGCGAGAACTCGGCGAACACCTCATAGCCAAAGGTGTGGTTGTGGAGTCGGCCGGCGTGGGCGTCTTCGGTGAGGGCGGAGCCATCGCGCGATGGGAGGCGGCGTGAACCACTCGGTGACGATACGCCACAACTTCGAAACCGCTCATCGGCTACCGCAGCTGGGCGGCAAATGTGTGAACCTGCACGGGCATTCCTGGTGGTGCGAGATCGAGGTGACCGCCGCGTCCATCCCGGACAGTGTCGTCGTGGAGTTCGGGGCTTTCAAGGGAAAGATACGGCAGTGGATCGACACGTATCTGGACCACGGTGTGATGCTGGGGGCGGCCGATGACCTCGTGCCCGTCCTGCTGTCCCATCACTGCAAGTTGTACAGATTCGGGGCCGGTGATCCATCGGATGCCGAGAAACTGTCCCATGAACTCGCCTGGCCGACGGTCGAGAATGTGGCCATTCTCATCGGAAGAGTAGGCAGCCAGGTCATCAGAGAGCTCGACGCGCGGGTCGATGTGCAAGTCAGTCAGGTGAACATCTCTGAAACACACGTGAATTCGGCGACCTGGAGACCTCATGGCCACAGCTAGGGCCAATCGCATCACCTTGCTTGACGACACGACGGCCTCCGCCGAGGCGGAAGCGGTCGAGGCTGCCAGGCAACTGCTCGGTACGCTGGGCATGAAGTGCGAGGACGAGTCGACCCGCGACACTCCGCGAAGGCTGGCCAAGGCACTGCTCGAGCTGACAGAAGGCACAACGCGAGAGCCGCGACGACATCTGCAGGTGACCTTTCCACCCGTCGGCGGCCCGTCGTTGATCATCGCCGCCGACATTTCCTTCACGTCCGTCTGTGAGCACCACATGCTGCCGTTCACGGGGCAGGCCACCGTGGCCTATCTCCCGTCGCCTGGCGCGGAGATCGTCGGCATTTCGAAGCTCGCCCGCATCGTTCATGAGTACGCCGCCCGTCCCCAGATGCAGGAGCGCATAGGCGAGCAGGTCGTGGAGGCGCTAACAGAGTGTCTCGACACACAGGGGGCCGGCTGCATGCTGCGGGCGAGCCACGCGTGCATGACGCTGCGCGGAGCAAAGGCGCACGGAGCCCGAGTCACTACCGAGCATTTGCGCGGTGTGTTCCAGACCGACGGCCTCCTGCGGAGTCAGCTCATCGGCGCCATGGCCAGCCGATGATGATCGGCCCACGGCGAGTGAGGTGACCTGGATGAGTGCCCGGCACTACCGGCTCCGACGGGCGTTGGCCGCTCCCGGTCTCTCCGCCGCCCTGAGCCGGCTGGCCGACGCGGTTCCGTACGTAGGAAGCGTGCTGTGGCAAAACGCTCGGCGTCACGTCGGAGGCCGGGACCTCGCCGAGGCCCTGGCCCGTGCGGATCAGCTGGCAGCGAAGGGATGCGGTGTCAGTCTGGATCTCTTCGGAGTGGAGACCGGCGAGGTGCACACGGTGCGGGTTGGCGACGCCTACGCCGATCTCGTCACCGCGACGTCCGGTCGGCAGCCGCCGGTGTGGCTGGCTGCCGACCCTTCCCACCTGGGCCTGCGGGATTCCTGGTCCACCTGTGTACGGGAGCTGGAACGCATCGCGGGCGAGCTCGGGCCGGGCCGCTGGCTGCAGGTTGGCGCCGAGAGCGAGGACCTCGCCGAGGACACCCTGCGGGCAGTGCTCAAGGTGGCGGCTCAGGGTGCACCGGTCATGGCGACGGTGCAGGCCAACCTCCGGCGCAGTTCCGATGACGCTGCACGTCTGGCCGCGGCTGGAGTGCCGGTGCGACTCGTCAAGGGAGCCTTTACGGAGAGTCCGGAGGTGTCCTGGCCGCGCGGAGAATGGACGGACATGTCCTTCGCCCGGATCGCCCATCGCATATGCAAGGAAGGAGGTGACGTCACACTCGCCACCCACGACCGGGTCCTGCGCGAGACTTTGCTGCTGAGCCTGGGACCACTCCCGTGCGAGGTATCACTGGGCATCAGATCGCACGACGTGGACGACCTGCTCCGACGGGGTATCGACACACGCGTGTACATCCCGTACGGCCCCAACTGGGTGCGCTTCTACCTGCGCCGCCTCGCCGAGACACCACCGAGGAGACAGAGGAGGTGAGGAGGTCACGGACCGTCCGGTGAGCTGACGCCGCCGAACAGCTCGCGCCGCACCGTCACTCTGCTCACGAGCCGCCCTCCCATGAACACCAGACGGTCCTCCGTCGCCCGGCCGACGGCCTCGGTGAGACTGGACGCCTTGATGGCGAGCAGATCGGCGACCCGTCCGGGTACCGGTCCGGCAGGAGGCAGCCCGAGCACCTGGCGCGCCGCGTCACTGACCGCCGAGTACCCCTGCTCGACTGTCAGATGCGCTGCGGTGACCAGCAGTGACGCGGTCTCCAGCGGATCTGCCCGGCCCATGGGGTTGAACGGATCCCCGACGTTGTCGCCGCCGCCGGCGACCACGACGCCCGCCGCGAGGAGCGGTTGAACCGCGGTGAGTCCGCGCGGGACCGGGCTCCGGCCGCGCCCCTGAAGATAGAGGTTGGTCAGCGGGAGGGTGATGACACCGATGCCCGCCTCCGCCACCTTGTCCACGATGGGTCGCCGACGGTCCGGCGGCACCTGCCCCAGGCTGACGCAGTGGCTCGCCGTGACCGGATGAGGGAAGTCCCGCGCGATGACCAGGTCCGCGAGCGTCGCCAGTGTGAGCATCCCGGGATCGAGGTTTTCGTCGGTGTGGACGTCCAGGCCGACTTCGTACTTCTGGGCCAGGCCGACGAGTCTGGCCACCGCGGCGTCGGGGTCCGGCGAGCGATACGGGGCGTCGCCAAGGCGGTCGGCACCGGCCTTGACCGCCGTCTTGGCCAGCGCGTCGGGTGTATCCGGTGACAGCATGGGAACGACCTGCAGATTCACCCTGTCCCGCCATCGTTCACGCAGCTCGATCAGAGTCTCGAGCGCGATGGGCACTTTCTCGTCGGGACGAAGGGCGACGTGTGTACGTATCGCTGTCGCGCCATGGTTGACCAGGGCGGACAGGGTGCCTTCCGCGCGGCGGACGATGTCGGCCCGGTCCCTGCCCGCCGACCAGCGCTGCCAGGCGTCTATCGCGCCGTTCAGTTCTCCTGCGCCACACGCCACGTCATCGAATGTGCCGGTCTTGTCCAGATGTGCGTGCGGCTCCGCGGGCGCGCCGAGCAGCAGATAGCCGCCGAGATCCAGTCGCCGGCCTGGACGCCCGTCCGACGCGCCGGCGGCCACCACCTCGGTCACGGTCCCACCCGCAATCAGTACGTCCACCCTGCGCCCGTCCACCAGCTGGGCAGAGGTCAGCCATAGTCTAGATTCCGGTGCCAGACCCGGCGACGCAATGCGCATGTCCATGAGCGTCAACTCTCCTGTGCGGGGCGGAAGAACGGTACGCAACTGGAAACGGTGCAGCTCGACCAGTGGGCGTGGTCGGCCGAGCAGCAGGAGGCCAGCCGTACCGCACACGCTGACGCACTTGCCGTCCCAGCGTGACCGGGTTCACCTACGGCGGACGGCTGGGTCGTGCTCGGCGGCGTGCTCTGCGACCGCGTCGACGCCGGGACGCGAGTACCGTTCCAGAGACCGTGCGGAGGCATGGCGGGAGCGGACCGGCAGCATCGGAGTGGACATGGCGGCCCGCCTCGTCACCCCAACCGAACGGGCCCAGTGCCGTCGACGCAGTGCTCTGGTCGAGCCGGAATTCGCCCAGATCTTCCAACGCTTCGGACGACACCTCAACTACCGCGGCCGTCAGGCGGTGGACGCCGAGATCAAGTTCCTCGGCACGGTGCACAGTCATGGGCTTCGCGCACGAGGGGAGGGATACCGGGTGATGTCTCGACCCTTGCCGTCGATCTGTTCATCGGACCCGACTGCGACCGCCTGTGCCCCTGCCTCGCGCCGTTCGGTCTGCTCTAATTCTTCAAGAATGACGCCCGCCGGAATAGTGCCCCCAGCGTGCGGCAACTGTGTGCGCGTTGCCCGCCGCTGCCGGTGCCTCCAGGCCTCACAGAGCTGAGGAAACACGCTGATGCAGAGCAAGAAGATCGAGTTCAGCGGATCGCAGGGCGGACAGCTCGCCGCTCGGCTGGAACTGCCCGAGGACAAGCCGCAGGCGTACGCCCTGTTCGCGCACTGCTTCACGTGCGGCAAGGATCAGGTCGCCGCCTCCCGTATCTCCCGGGCGCTGACCGGGTTCGGCATCGCCGTGATGCGCTTCGACTTCACCGGTCTTGGCGGCTCCGGAGGAGAATTCGGCAACACCCACTTCAGCTCCAACACCGACGACCTGGTGCTGGCCGCCGAGTACCTGCAGGCCCGCTTCGAGGCACCATCGCTCCTGATCGGACACTCACTCGGCGGTGCGGCGGTGCTTGCCGCACGCCACCGCATTCCGCAGGTGCGGGCGGTCGCCACGATCGCTGCACCCTTCAGTCCCGACCATGTGCTGGGCCTACTCGGGAACAGCCGGGCCGAGATAGAGCGGCAGGGCCAGGCCGATGTCTTGCTGGCGGGCCGTGCGTTTTGCATCCAACGGCAATTCCTCGACGACATCGCCGCCCAGCCGCAGGCTGAGCGCATCGCGAACCTCCAGGCCGCGCTGCTGGTACTCCACTCGCCGACGGACGAGCTGGTGGGCGTCGACAACGCACGACGAATCTTCGACACTGCCCGTCACCCCAAATCCTTCATCGCGCTCGACCAGGCCGACCACCTGCTCACGAAGGCAGCCGACGCAGCGTACGTTGCGACCGTGCTCGCCGCCTGGGCCGGCCGATACGCGCTCCGCCCCACCGACCGCCACGAACTTCCCGCCAGACAGGACAGCACCGGACTGCACGAACAGCAGGCCAGCCCCTGAACGTCCTCGCCGCCCCACATTGCCGATCGGCTCCGACCCCTCGTCGCCCGGAACGGGTGGCGTCTTCTGCAAGTGCGTGCTCTGGGCCATCCCGCGCATCAGTGGACCTTGATAGGGGTGGCGGTTCTGGAGGCGGCCGAGTCCCAGAGCATTCAAGCCGCACTGGGATGGCTCGACCGGCTCAAGGAACTCGCGAAACATGACCTGGTGTCCGTCGGTCGACGCCTCCTCCACCAGCGCTTGTTCAGCGAGCACTACCGCGGGCGGAACGTGTACAACGTCATTCCACAGGCAACTGGATTCGTGCGAGGGTCCCTACGAATGCAGCGGTCTGTGAGCACGAGCTGCTGCCCGGTGCCTACCGCCTTGCGGCTGAGTCGCGTGCAGCCCCCCGGGGGCACCGGTACCCGTCAGCCCGGCTGGCAATTCCCCGCGGTGCGCTGCCGGGTGCCCAGTGCCATTACGTCATTGCGCGGAGGTGACAGTATGCGCCAGCGCGACATCCGGCCGGACGCACCGGTGGCATACGGGACTGGTCGTGGCCACGATGGCTGAACTTGCTTTCCGCCGGATCCGTGTCTTTTCCAGAGGCCAAGCAAGGGGAGAGCTGATTGTGGTGACAAATGCACTGGAAGAGGACATTCACGGGATCGGTGCTGGGGTAACCCCGCCGAGTTCCTGGGGAGAATCGACCGCACCGGCCTGCCGCAGTGCCGATCCTCGGATCTTCTTCCCGGCACACGGAGTGCCGCTGAGGGAATCCGACATCCGGGAGGCGAAGAAGCTCTGCACCGCCTGCCCGGTGCGTGACGACTGTCTGGCGCTGGCGATCCGGTCCCATGAGAGCGACGGGATCTGGGGCGGGACCACACCGGCAGAGCGCCGGAGCCTGCGTTTTCAACTCCGTCGGCTCGAGGCGACCAAGCCCAAGGCCCGCGCGTTGGCGCAAGGACGTGACGTCGATATCCGCCCGTTGGACAAGCCCGCCTTGGTGGTGCAGTTGATGCAAATGCACTGGGATGCGCGACGGGTCGCGCGAGCGCTGTCGATGACGCTGCCCGACGTCGAGGCGGCGTGCACGCAGGCGGCAAGGGTTCTGGAGTTCCAGCGGCTCGTCAACCGCCACTGCAGTGAGGGCTGGGAGTGAATCGACGTCACGCCTCCACCGATACACCCGCCTACCGCAAGATGGTCAGCCGGCCGGCGGCCATTGCTCGACCGAGGGCCGCGTGGTGTATGTGGAACTCCTGCGCTCGGTGTGGGTGCGGCGCCTCGGAGCGCCCACTGCGCATGCGGAGGATACTTCCGAGTGGCTGACCGCCGAGAGCGGGTAGACGCTTTATGGGCCGCTCGGAGGCACGTAGGCAGACTGGATGAACGAGCCTGCGGCCACGGACCGCGCACGGCACAAGCCGTGGCAGCTGCGCCTGGCTACCGCTGACAGCCGTTCGCGTCGAGTGCTTTACGGCCGCCGAGTAGCGGTGGTGGATCAGGTGCATGGCCGGTACGGGAACAATCCGCATCCCTGGCAGCCGGTCGAGACGCCCGAGCATGCTCTGCGCACGGTCGCTGTCTCCATGGGTCGCGCCCAACTGGCCTATGCAGCTTCCGATTTCGCCGAGAACTTCGACGGCATCTGGTGGTACCTGGAGGAGCGCAAACAAGGTGGCCAGTTCGGTTTAGTCGAGCCTGAGACGGAGCAGCCGATCGCGGACGCAGTGGCGGTCTGGCACAGCCGCGAGGTCGCCTGAGTCCGGTGAGCCGAGGCGCGAAACGCAAACAGAACGCCGCCTGGTGACCCGACGAAGCGCGCAGCGCGTAGTGGGGGGTGAGTCCTTGACTGAGTCGGTGAACAGGAACCCAACACGTCTTCGGTGGGCACCGCATGGACCCGCCCGTCCAGGGAGATCTTTGTGACCGTGGAGCAGCCGACCCCTCAGCGCCCCCACAGCCGCCGCACCGACAGGTTCGTGGCTCCACACGCCTTCGTCATGGTCGACCCCGGTCGGCCGCCTGACCTCAGCCAGTGGGCGCCAGGCTCGGTGGAGGCGCTCATCATCGACGTCCTCACGTGTGCCGCGTGTCACGGCCTGGAGGCCGCACTCACTGCGGCGGGCACGCTGCTCGGGGTCGCCCGGGAATGCCTCGACGCACAAGTATGGCTGCGTCTCCACCCCGCCGACCGGCTGGTGGCCAGCGGATACCTGGAGGTCGCCGCGAGGCTCGCGGAACTCGTAGGACAGGCGGATGGCGTGGTCCTGCCCGAGGTCCGGTCCGCGGCGGACGTGGGGGAGGTGCTTGCTCTTCTGGACCCCACCGCCGCGACCGCGGTCATGCCCGTTGTCGACACGGACGCGCCGCTGACGGACATCGAGCGGCTGGCCAATCACCCCGGGGTCGTCCGGCTTGCTGCCGCAACCCGGACGGGACGTGTGAAGCTGTCACTGGTCTCGCAAGTCCACGGGCTTGCGGCACCGGTGAACGCTGTGACGGCCAACTCGACGGACGCCTGCGACCTGATCCACGACGCGGTCCTCGCCCGCTGCGACGGCTTCGGTGGCCAGTGCGTGCCGTCCGCCGAACTGGCCGCCGATGTGCGTGCCCTCTACCGGGATCGGGGCCGGGATTGAGCGGATCTGCTCAACTCCTATGAACCCCAGATGTATTCGTGGAACGTCCATCCTCGTGAGCAGGAGTTGGCGCTGGCCGAGCACGACCGCGAGGGAGCGCGCCAGGTCGGGTACGATCAGCGCGGCCGCGTCAGCGCCGGGAACGATGACGATCAGTTCGTCGAGTGCCGTGAAGAGGTCCTTGATCAGCCGCTAGGCATCCGGGGCGCCTTCGGGCGGATCAGGTTGACCAGTCGTCGGTGTCCGGCCTTGCGGATCTGGGTCGGGGAGCCGAACTGGTCCAGGAGCCTGAGCACGCCGGCTGGCTTTGCAGCGCTGGTCCCGGCACCTCCGGGAAGAGGGAGCCACGCCCGCCGGGAGCGGCCCTGGAGCCTTCCTCTGGTGCAGTGTGCACCGCTGGCGGCTGGCGAAAGTCAACCTGACATTGCATCATATGGCAGAATCCTTTGACGTGTCGAAATCGGCGGCCGACCGGATCGTCGACTCGCTCGCGCGGCTCCTCGCGTTGGAGGCACAGTGCTTGCGCTGTAGCCGCTACTCCGCGGCCCTTGACGACGCACTCGTTCCCGCTTCAGGCAACCGCGCCGCCCGGCGTCCGGGCGAGCTTCCGTATGCGCCGCGCCGCAGGCTGAAAATCGATACCCGCACCCGGCTCGTCATGGCAGCGGGTACCGGCCCGCCCGAGGACCACACGCGCTGCGCCGCGACGGCCGCCAGCTCGGGCCATATCCGGCCCGCCGAACACGTGGCCTGAGCAGGGTTACGCGATGAAAACGAAGACCCCGCTTCCACCGGTGTTGCGCCATGAGCGAGCCGGACGGGCCGGTAGATACAGCCGGGAAGGAGTTGGCGCGCGTGATCTACCAGGATTCCGCAAGGCTGCTGCTGCAGCACGTCCTGCGCTTTGTGCCCGGTGACCGCCAGCGCGCCGAGGACGTGGTCCAGGAGACGCAATCCGGGCCTGGACGCACGCGGAGGAACTGACGCCCTGGCCCCCAGTACCTGCGTAGCTGTTTCTGAACCTGCCGTCCCTCGCGGCCGTTGACGGACAGGTGTGGCGGACCAGTATCTGTTCCGGCGGCAAGGTCTACGCAAGAGGGCGACAAGGGCTGGAGGTGACACTCATCACCGGAAGACACCCACTAGCGGGCAAGTGCGTAAGCGTTGCGCCGACGATCGAGGAGAACGATGCAGAAGAGCACCTTGAAGAAGTGGTCGGCACGGATTGCGGCCTGCACGGTGGTCGTAGCCAGCGCTGTACTCGTTCCGGTCGCCACCGCGCAGGCGGCGATTCCGGGCGTTTTCAGTGTCTGCAACAACGGAACGAACTTCACTCTCCAGGCGGACCTCCCGCCCACGGGGTTCCGCCAGGGGTGGTCGAGTCACATCCTGAACCGCGGGCAGTGCGCAATGGTCATTTTGGGCACGGGCTACAACCAGTCGGTCCGGCTTGAGATCGAGAATTCGGGTGGGCGCTTCAAGAACTTCGGTGGGTTCACCTTCCCCACCGCCAAGGGCGTACATGTCAATGTCAGGGGCTCCTTCGAATCCCCTATCAGGGCTCGGAGCTAGCTCTGGACTCTCGTGACGGTCCACCGGATCTTCGGCGGACCGTCACGTATTGCGAAGTCCAGCGCTTCGGAGTGCAGTCAGGTGGACGACTCCGGCCGAGCTGGTGCGGAGGCCGATGATGTGCTGGCAGTCAGGCCGCCTGCCCAAGTGGGTCCCGGAAAGGGCGCGTATTACTGCGGATGAGGCGGCGGGTCATGAGGGTGATCGCCGCCCAGGTGATCAGCGATCGTTACTACACCGAGAGGTCAACATGCCCACGCCTGGTTTTCCGCCGAGCACACTGGACTCCGAAGGAACACCGATATGGATCAGTGATCTGGCCGGCGGGGATCCGAACCACGTTTTGCATGTCGTGCGCGGTATCGAAGCGGAGGACGCGTTGGAGGCGCTGGGCGCCAAGCCGGGGTTGATCCGATCCTGCGAGCTGCCCGACAGCAAGCCGGATGAGTGGACGTCACTGCCTTGTGCTGCTCTTGGTGTGGAACCGGGCGGCTCTGCCGCGCTGTTGGCGGGACGCGTCGGCGAGTGGACCTTTGTCTACGACGACTCCGGGTTCACCTACGACGACGCGGTGACGAAGGCGCTGTCCGCCGATGGACGGACGGCGGCCACGAGCGTGTACACCATCAACGGGGACGCCAGTCTCACCTATGCCGTCGATGGCGAGCAGGTCGAATGGGTCAACTTCGACGACCTCGAGCTGGACGAGGGCTTTGCTGGCATGCCTGCCGAACTGCGTGCGGCATTCGAGGCTGCCGGCAACGTTGAGACGGAGGACTTCGAGCCCGGCGAAGCCGATGGTGACATCCTCATGCGCGCCGCCTGCGCTCTGGCGGGCCTCGCGCTCACCCTGGACGACGTACGCCGAGTCCCGCTGCTGGTTGTGCCGTTCGGTTGAGAGGTTTCTGAGGTTGGAGTTGCGGGTGGGGTGTAACGGGGTGGCAGAGTCGTCGTTGTTCTGGGGTGGAGAGTGACCTCGAACTGATCGAGGCATGCAGTCACGGAGGAGGGGCGGAAGGCCCTGGAGTGCGCTCCCGCCAGGAATGAGCTGATCAGGCTCTTCCGGTGCCGTGGGACCCCTCGAGCGGTGGACTCCTGATCTGGACGGCGCGTGGTTCCCTGCCAGGTCACCGCCGTGATCGGGCTTTCGGAGTGCTGGATCAGCCGTTCGTAGTCGCGGGCGGGACGGCGGGCGTTCATGACCCAACCGGCTGGCTGATGCACCACCGCCTACTGGCCCGATCCGTCCTTCGGCGATCTGGCCTGCGGTTCCTTCGGGCGGGCCGCCGTTCGTGACGCCATGGCCTCGGCGATTGCCTCAGCCGTGGACAGGATCGACTTCACGTTCGGTTTGTACGGGGGCCTGGCCTGGTCCGTGTTGGGGTCGCTCACCCCCGTCCAGTCGGCGTACGTCCCGCACCGCCGCCGCGAAGTCCAACACCAGCGCCCATGCCGCCGCGTCCGCGGCGAGTGCCGCCGGCTCCTCCATCGTGGCCCGGAGTCGGCCAAAGCTAATCAACCACCGCGGTGTCATCCGTGGCCGGGATCGCCTCGGGGCTCGGGTGGGCGGCGGATGCCTGGTTGGCGCTCAGGTTCCGGATGGCGCGCACGGCTTCGTGGAACAAGGCGGGTGTCCCTTCCCTGGCGGTGTCCGCGGCCTTGGTGTACCAGGTGAGGGCAGCCTCGTGCCGGTGGACGCGATGACACTGATGCCCGACGAGCAGTTGGGCCCGGCCCAGTCGTTCTGCCTCGACGCAGGGGCCGCCCTGGGCCAGATGATTCGCGAGGGAACGCAGGTGGGCTCGGGGCAGTTGCTCGAGGGAATCGGCGAGCACGACGTGGCGCACTTGGCGGGCGGCGGGCGTGAGGGTGGAGAGGACCACGTCGCGCATCGGGCCGCGGAAGCTGTAGTGCCCGTCGTGGCCATCTGCTTCCGGCTCCTGCCAGGTCAGGACACCGGCACGCATGGCTTCGTCGATGAGGGTGAGGAGTTCGGAGAGCGACAGGGACTGGGCGGTGGCGAGGAGCTGTACGTCGAGTGCCTCGTCGTCAATGGCGGCATTCGCCAGCAACAGGCGTGTCGGTTCCGGCAGGTCCTTGATACGGCACAGAAGGACGGCCTCGACGGAGAGCGGAAGCCGGGCCTGGGGCCCGGTCCGGTGCCGGGACGGGAGCTGGAGTAGCTCGCGGAGGATGAAGGGATTTCCTTCGCTGCGCTGGTGCAGGGCGGCAGCGACCTCTGGGGAGCTGTCCTCGCCGTGGGCGGACAGGATCCGTGCGACGCCAGCGACGTCCAGTGGTTCCAGGTGGATGTACTCCGCGCCCAGGTAGGCGAGTTGGGCCATGAGTTCGGCCAGGGCCGGTGCTTTGGGATCGCGCAGGGACACGACGACGGCGACGGGCTCGTCGTGAAGTAGTGACGCTAGCCGGCGCAGCAGCGCGATGCATGCGGCGCACTTCTCGTCGAGATCGTCGTGCATGTACAGAACGGGCCGCTCATGGAGCCGGTGTAGCAGCGTCGGGGAGGGGAAGTGCCTGCACGTCGTGCCAAAGGCGCCGCTGGGGGCTTGGTCCTCTCGCAGCTTGGCGAGCAGCTCTTCTGCCGGTGAAGGGGCAGCCAGCTCGGGTCCTGTGTCCCGGCAGCCGAGCCTGGCCACGGTGAAGCCGTTCGCCGCCGCGTACGAGGCCGCTGCGGAGAGGACAGCCGTCTTGCCCGCGCCGGCTTCGCCGGTGACGACGGCCCATCGGGGGCCGTCGCCTGCCGCGGTTACCACTTCCCGCAGACGGGCGGCCTGGTCTTCCCTGCCCGGTGTCTGAAGGTGGGGGGTTTCGGCGGATAGGGTCGGCGTGATGCCTCGGCTGGTCTGGGGCTGCGGGGCGCCGGTCTGAAGTCTGCGCTGTGGCCCGGTGGACGGGATGGGGCGGGCTGGGAGGACGGGCCCGAGTACCGTCGAGTCGTGTCGGAGTATGGCGAGGTGTAGTTCGCGCAGGGCCGGGCCGGGGTTGACGCCCAGTTCCTCGGCGAGTGTCGTGCGGAGCGTCGTGTAGTGGTGCAGGGCCTCTCCGGAGCGTCCGGCCCGGTACAGGGAACGGAGCAATATCTCCCAGGGTTCCTCGCGCAAGGGGGCTGACTTGGTGAGGCGTTCGGTGATGTGAATGGCGGCATCCACCTGGCCTTGGTCCAGGAGAATGCCCGCCAGCGTCTGTTCACCGAATTGCCGCAGCCCCAGGAGCCTGGATGCCTCCTGCTCCGCGAACCGGTGATCGGCGGCGTCGTGAAGTGCCGGGCCCCGCCACATTGACAGAGCCCTCTCGAGCGTCCGGCGGGCCGTGCCGAGATCGGCCGCGGCCCTCAACATGCGAGCCTGGTGCAGGGATGCCTCGAACGCCAGCGTGTCCAGGTCCTCGGCCGTGCCGGCCAGCACATAGCCGCTCGATTCGCCTATGAGCAGGCTCGATCCGAAGTCGCGGCTGCGGCCCAGTTCCAGGGCGGCGCGCAGTCGGCTGATGTGGGAATGGACAGTGGACGCTGCACCGGCCGGGCGCGGCCGCCCCTCCCAGAGGTCCGCACACAACTGATCGACCGACACGGACTGACCGACACTCAGCAAGAGCCGGGTCAGCAGGACGCGCCGCTTGGGCGGCCCCAGATCGAGCTGCCTGTCCCCTTGCCAGGCTTCGAGCGGTCCGAGCAGTCGGAATCGAATGCGCTGGCCGTTCACGGCATCCTCCATAACGCTGTATTGCGCCGTTACGCGGCAGAGAATTGGATCGGGAATTCACATGGATCCAGTAGAAGCGCAGTGGGCGCCATTAAGCCGTGGCCCAATCGGGCAGTCAAGCGAGAGCTGTTGCCCGCCATGCGATTCGGCTGCCAATCGGGCAGGCGGCTGACCAAATCAGAAGCAGCCATGTGTTGTTCCCGCCCGAACGTGGCAGTCTGCAGGCCATCCTGCGGGACGAGTGGGGTGGTACTGACCGATTCGCACCATAGGTAGTGTTTACTGTCGGACTCCCACGCTTCGGTTCCCGCATCCGAATCGGTCACCGGGCGTCCTGGAAGCTGCCGTCCGGCTTGATGGCGTCCCGGCGCTCCGACATCGTCGTCGCGCAATGGTCGATCTGGTAGCACCGGCCGGGGAAGGTGCGCTGGTGCAGCAGCCGGTATGCCACGTCGGTCCGCCCAGTGGTGGTGAGCACCGGCAGCAGCCGCGAGGTGCCGAGGAAGCCGGTGGACAGATGTCAGTCCTTGGCCTCGATCAGCTGGACGAGGCGGTCGGCTTCGGGCAGCAGGCCCATGGACAAGGCGAGGACGTATGCGGTCTGGGTCGCCCGTCACCCGGCCGCCTGCGGTCATGTAGGCGGCACGGAAGGCGCCCCGAATCTCCTTGTAGAGCGTGGTATACGGGCCGGGGTCTACCGAGCACCTCGGCGATGCGGGCGACGAGGTCGGCGCTGTGCGCGAAATGGGCCGTGCCGATGACGTCCTTCGGTGTCCGGTCGTCGATGTTCAGCCAGTCGCCAAGGCCCTCCGCCGGGCGGAGCAGGTCGCTGCTGTGCTGCCGGGGGTAGTCCAGCAACCGCACCATCGACTCCCACGAGTCCGAGAGCGCCCGCAGGTCGCCGTACGCCTGGTACAGCGCCCAAGGCACGGTCACCCCCGCATCGCCCCAGCCGCCGACGCCATCCCCGGGCGGGCCGATGAGCGGCCACGTCGGGGGTACCTGCCCTCGGCTGACTGGCTGTCGCGCAGGTCCTGCAGCCACGTCGTGAGGAAGGGCGCGCTCGATGACGTGCGCGGCGGCGGGGGGCGCAGACGTTGATGTCGCCGGTCCAGCCGACGCGTTCGTCGCGGGCAGGGGTGTCGGTGGGGATGGAGAGAAAGTTGCCGCGCTGGCCCCAGGCGATGTTGTGGTGCAGCCGGTCCAGCATCGGCACGTCGGTTTCCATCTCGAAGGTGACGGTGCGGCAGTGTGCATCACCAAGCCCGTGACCGCCGATAGCGGCGGAGTGCCAGGACAGCCGGTAACTTCGACATATCGGAAGCCGTGGAACGTGAAGAAGGGGCTCGTACGTCTCCTCCCCGCCGCCCTTCAGGGGGCGTCCGTCGGCGGTGGCGCGCTTGCTCGGACGTCACTGCCGGGCCGTCGTGTCTGCCGGCGGCCAACTACCTGGTCCCGGGCCGCTGTTAGTGGCGGCCCGGGCCTGAAGGCGGTACACCGTGGACCTGCAGGATCGCGGCAGTCAGCACTCGGAGTCGCCCCCTTCATCGAACTGACCCAACCCAACCGCTCACGACATCAGCAAAGTGCCTACGAAGTGCCTGCTGGCACGCACTCGCCGCTGGTCGCCAAGGCGCCGGCCGGTCACCGATACCGGTCTCCAGCTTGTTTCGAATGCCCCGTCCCGTGGAGAACTCCCGGCGCGCGGGGCATTCCCTCATGTACGCGGCAAGGAATGGATAGCTGCCGGGCACCCGGCGCCACTGGATCCCTCTGCGCCACCGCCAGGCCGTCAACTGGATGACGTTTTGTGTCGTCCGTTGGGGTGGGCGGGGTGAACTAATGTTGCTCTGCAGGCGTAGCAACTGGCGTCAGGAATCAACACGAGGCCAGGGACGCATATGAAGCAAGTCACGAACGTGCACGCAGACGACAGCGGCATAGATAGTGGTGGACTCCCCGTCCTCGCCGCGCACAAGCGCGCTGGCATCCCACTGTTCGTGTTCGCCAACGCTGGCAAGGGCAGAGCCATCACGGTCGCCGTTGGACGGGCGTAGGGGAGGCGGATGTGATCGCCTACGAAGTCTTCGACCGGATCCGCACCATCGCCGCCTACCACATCGTCGCTCTGTCGGCCAGCGTCGTTTTCCTCGCCTTCCTTGCGATCCTCGGCTGGATCGGCCAACGGGCCGCCTGGTGGCTCGACCGCCGCCGCTGGCGCCAGACCGCCACCTTCGCCGGCGCGCAGCACGACGACAGGCGGGACCCAGCCGAGCTCAGCGTGATCCGCCTGCGCTCCGACCTCTTCGGCCAAGCGCCCCTCTTCCCTATCAAGCCCTGCACCGACCGCGATGCACTCGACACGTGCCGCGCCATCTGGGACGCCACGAATGCCCGGGAGGAGGGCGACTGTGACCGCCGCAACAGGTGAACTCCCCGCGCGCTGATCCCGCTCCTCGGGGTCGCGTTCGCCGAGACCAGGTGTATTCCGAGGCCGCTCCTGCGGCAGCCAGAGCTCCTGGCAGGTGGTGGCCATGAGAATGCCCCACGCTGCCAGGAGCACCGTTGTGGCGCTGCCCGGATCAGGTCAGCTTGTAGGGGACGCTGGTGTAGCGGTCGCCCCAGGTGGTGATGTTCAGGCCCTTGCCGGTGTCGATGGCCTTTTGGGTGACGTGGGCGCTCCCGCCAGGGCCATAGGCTCGGACGTTGACCTTTGCAGTGAAGCGCTCAGGGATGTCGATGACATGGCACTCGCCCCGCTCGACCATCTTCTGCTGGAACTTGTAGTGGCCGCCCGCGGGGGGCATGCCGTACACACCCGCCGCGACAGCGTAATTCCTGCCTTCGTTGCACAGCCGGAACACGTACGGCTGACGTGCCTCAGCCGCGGTGGCCCGGAATGAGTACGGCGCCGGCCGCGAGCGCGGTGGTGGCCACCGTGCTGATCGACCACCTTTTGAATGAACGCTTGTGCATCGGCTTCCTTCTGCCATTCGACGCTGGCGCGTCGATCTACCTGTGGGGGTGCGGAAGGCAATCCTGCGGATCGGTGCTTGTCGTTGCCTTGCGAATTGCTTGCCATGGGCACAGAGGGAGCCCGAGCGCAGTGAGACGGCAACGGGTGGGCAGGTGGCCGAACCCGGGAGCCCGTGTCTCCGACAAGGCCTCCGGGTTTATCGCATTCCCTGGTCAGAAGATGCACGTCGCCCGCCGTTCGGCGCGCCGCGGCGGGCCACTGCTGAGGCCGTCCATCCTCCGGCATTAGACGGTTCGTCGCGATGCTTACCGCGACCCGACCACGGAACTGCCATGGCGGTCCCCCCAGAAATGGCGCGGACGCCGTCGCGTCGGACGACGCCGAGGCGTCCGAATGATCCGGTCCCTAGTACGACGCGTAAGCGAAGAGGGCACGCCGTTCGATGCTGCCGGGCTCGCGCCCGCCATTTCGCGCAATCGACTTCGCCCCGCCGGTCGAACGACCGGCGGGGCGAAGCCGGCACAGGACTCCGGATCTGGTGGACGATTGCAGCAGGTCTGGTCAGGCAGATCCAGTTCGGCAGATCAGTTCACCGGCGTCGCCGAGTAGAAAACGCTGCGGTAGTAGTCACCGTGGGAGGTCACCTTGTAGGTCTTCGTGGAGTTGACTCCGAACTCGCCAGCCACGAATCGGTATCCCTTGGACTGCTGGGCGGTCCCTTCGTCTGGCTTGGCTTCGATCCGGACATCCGCCGGAACGCGAGCCTGCTGGTCTCCCGACCCGCCGTTGCGTTGCCGGCCGGACTGCTCGTCCTGTGGTTGATCTGCCGGAGCTGGCTCGCCGCCTGGAAACCACCGGTGAAGATCGGACCCGTGAAACTCGACTTGGACGAGTACGGTCCCTGGGAGATACCGAGGCGGCGGGTCGCCGGTCCGTTGAACAGACTGTTCTTCCTGGCCGGGCTCGCTCTCCTTGCGACGGTCGAGGCCGGCTGGGCCATCCTCACGGACTCGGAGAGCGCGCTCCTGCTCTGCGTATGGCTCCTGGGCATCGTGCTCCTCAAGTTCGGGGACCGCTCGTGGATGCCCAGTGCCGAGCCCAAGCTCGTGACCGACTGCCGCAACCGCCTCTACCGGCTGCAGACCGTGCAGGGTTCGTCCTCCACTCTCAACACCGGAGGTGCTGTCCAGTTGTTCACCCTGGGCACGACGCATACCAGCTCGCTGTCCATCCTCCCGTCGAGCTACCCCGAATTGGTCGCGAATTTCCAGCAGTTGGTGACCCGTATCGCGGAGAATCTTCCGGCACACCATCGGCGCTTCATCATCGCGATCGACGGAGTGGACCCTCGGCACCGATACGGAAGCGCTCGCATTCCAGCGTGAAATCAAGGCGATACTGGGTGTGCCGCACGTCCACTACCTCATCTCCGTGGCGGAGGACGTCGGCGCTGCCTTCGTCCGACGAGGTCTGCCGCACCGTGACGTGACGGACAGTTCCTTCGATGACGTGGTCCATGTGCAGCCGGGGATCCTGGCGGAGTCGAAGGCTATCCTGGAGAAGCGGGCGCCAGAGCTCACCGGCCCGTGTGTGCTGCTGCTGGCCAACACGCTGGCCGGCGGTATCCCTCAACCAACTCGAACTCTTCGACATCGCACAGGCCATGAACCTGGAGGAACTCTCCGAGACCCTGGCTGGCTTCCGCACCTTGCTCGCCAAGCAGCAATGGTCACCGCAGAACAGCATGATCCTCGGCTCCTTCCGGACCCTCGCCGGCCTTCTGCGTACCGTCGACCGTCTCTGCCCCGCATGCGACAGGGAGCTCCAGCGAGCGTTGGAACACTTGGCCCTGCACTCGGCACGGGACACGGCCCAGCCCGATGTCCCGGCTCTGCCGGACGGGGCCGGTCCGCTCATCGACGAGGCGGCCGCGTACGCCTACTTCTCCTTCACCCTGTTGGGAATCTTCGGCCGCAGGAACTTCAACGAGCGCAAGCGCCGCGCCGAGGAGCGCGGTCCCGACAGCGCCACCGAGCTGCTGGCCGAGGCACGCCGGGAACTGGCGGTGTCGCCGTACAGCGCGCGAACGCTGATCGACGCGCTCCGCTTGGCATGGGACCTGCGCGCCACAGGCGAAGCCGTCATCCCTTCCGCCGTGCCCGCCCGAGGGCCGACCGCCCATGCGCACGGCACGAATAGGAGTGCCTCTTGTTTGGGGTCGTCGCCCCTCAACGTCGCTCGCACACCACGTAGTTGACAGTCGTGGTGAGCTGCCGGATGCCGTTGGAGCCGAGCCACCCCTCAAGGTCGCGGCGCACGCGGTGCAGCGCCTTCTCGTCCATACGCATGGCGATGTTCCGTAATCCGGTGCCCATCATGATCTGCCAAATGTCGGTGGCGTCGGACAGACGGGTGGCGTAGGCCGCCTGCAGGAACTCCGCACCGGCGACGCCGGCTTCTTCGACGAGAGTGCGCAGGGTGGTGAGGTCTTCCGTCTTCTTCCACGGCAAGTCGATGGCAAGGCCGGGCATATGGGCCTGTGCGAGGTCGAGGAAGAGGCCGGATGCGGGGGTGAACAAGTTGTGACCGAGGGTCGAGATGGCGAGTCGGCCGCCAGGTTTGAGCAGGCGGTGCAGGCTGCTGATGGCGGCAACGATCTGCTGCGAGAAGAAGACACCGAGGCTGCAGGAGACGGCGTCGAACGTACCCGGTGTGTAGGGGAGCCGGTCGATGTCGGCGTATTCGAAGCTGACGTTGTCCAGCTTCAGCTCATGGGCTCGGCGCCGGGCGGCCTCCCTCATCTGGTCGGAGATGTCACAGCCGATGACGCGGCCTCCGGGACCCGCTTGCCGGGCGGCGCGGAGCGCGACGCCTCCGGGTCCGCAGGCGACGTCGAGGACGTGGTCGCCGGGCTGGATGCGCAGGTGGTTGGTGACTTCGTCGAGGCAGAACGGGGCGCGACGTTCTCGGATGTCAGAGTAGCTGTCGGAAGCCGTGTTGTACGTGGTGAGTGGGTCGAACACGTCTGCCATGAGGGTGTCCTTACCGGGAGTGGCGGTTCATGGTGTCGGGATAGCGCCCGCCCGTGACGTGACGGGCGGCCTCTTCGAGCGAGGCGAGGACATCGCGGGTGACGGGAAGCCCGGGGGCCCGGATGTTCTCTTCCAGGTGGTGCACCTTCCGGGTGCCAGGGATCGGGACGACGTCGTCGCCCTGGTGATGGAGCCACACCAGGGCGAGTTGTGCGGCGGTGATGCCGAGCCTGCCGGCGGCGCGCAGCACGGCCTGCGCGATGGGAAGGTTGCGGGGCAGGTTGTCCTCGGAGAAGCGGGGGAGAGCGCGTCGGATATCGCTCGCCGCCAGCCGGTCGGTGGCAGTGAGTCGGCCGGTGAAGAATCCGCGGCCGAGCGGGGCGAAGGCGACGATGCCGATGCCGAGTTCACGGCATGTGGGGACGACCGCGTGCTCGATGTCCCGTGACCACAGCGACCACTCGCTCTGAACCGCGGTGAGCGGGTGCGTGCGATGGGCGCGGCGGATGGTCTCGGCCGTGGTCTCGCACAAGCCGATGTGGCGTATCTTCCCCTCTTGGACGAGGTCGGCAAGGGCTCCGATGGTCTCTTCGACGGGCGTGGTGGGGTCGACACGGTGCAGGTAGTAGAGGTCGATCCGGTCCGTCTTCAGGCGCCTTAGGGAGGCTTCGCAGGCCTGCCGTACGTAGGCGAGGTCGGCGCGGATCGTCCAGTGCGCAGGAGTGTCGCCGGCGGTGCGGACGACACCGAACTTCGTGGCGATGGCGACCCGGTCGCGGCGCCTCGCCAGGGCTCGTCCGAGCAACTGTTCGTTGGTGTGCGGCCCGTACATGTCGGCTGTGTCCAGGAGCGTGACGCCGAGATCGAGGGCCCGGTGGATGACGCGGATGCCGTCGCGCACGGTGCAGGAGCCGTACATGTCGCTCAGCGGCATACAACCGAGCCCCTGTGGGCTTACCTGAAGTGTCCCGAGCACGGCCATGGTTTGCCTTTCACGATGTCGGTCGGGATGGTTCTTCACTCTTGCTTGGTAGCAGGAGGTCCCTATGCTCCAAGCGGAAGCCCAAGGAAGGAACCCCGGACGTGACTGCAACCAGCCCTGGAACAGCCGTTGTCGTCGGTGCCGGTATCGCCGGCCTCACCACGGCCCTTGCTCTGCTCGATGCTGGCTGGTCGTGCCGGGTGTACGAGGCGGCGCCCGGGCCGCACCCGGAAGGGGCGGGTATCCACGTCGCACCCAACGGCATGCGCGTCCTTCAGCGGCTCGGCGTGGATCTGGCTCGCTACGGCAGCGCGATGGACGCGCTGGCGATCCGCCGCTGGGCAAATGGCCGGATCATCGGCACTCTCGACCTGACCGGCATCAAGGACGCCCCGTACTACACGTTGCATCGGGCGGACCTGAACAGGGCGCTGCGGGCAGGCATCCCGGAGGGCACCGTCACGTACGGGGCGGCCGTGACGCGCGTGGATGAGGACGCGGACGGTGTGCGCGTACGGCTTTCCGACGGCTCGTCCGTGAGGTCCGACCTCCTGATCGGCGCGGACGGCATTCACTCCACGATCCGCAATCAGCTGTGCGGGGACAGCCCCCGCTATACGGGAAACGTCATGTACCGGGGCATCGTCCCGTCCGACCGCGTGCCGGAGTCGGTTGATCCTCGGCATGCAACCATCTGGGCCGGTCCCGAGCGGCATTTCGTGGCGTATCCGATCAGCGGCGGCAGCGCCTACTACATCAGCGCGAGCGCGGACGGTCAGCCGTGGACAAGCCCGGGCTGGTCGGAGCCGGGGGATCCGGACATGGTCCTTGGGCACTACGAGGACTGGGATGCGACGGTCACTCACCTGTTGACCTCCGTGACGACGATGACCCGTTGGGCGCTGTACGACCGGCCGCTGTCCTCCGCATGGAAGGCGGCCCGGATCACGCTGGTCGGGGATGCGGCGCACGCCATGCCGCCGTTTCTGGCGCAGGCCGCCAACCTGGCCATGGAGGATGCCGTCAGACTTGCGGCATCCCTGGCCACGCACGCGGACCCCGTGGAGGCACTGAGGGCCTACGAAAGCGAACGGGCCGAGCGGGTCCGGACGATCCATGACCTGACGGCCGAACACGGCGCGCGGTTCCGGCTGCCGGACGGACCCCGGCAGCAGGCGCGTGACGCCGATCTCGCCCGCGGCTCCATGGCCTCCGACTTCGGATGGATCTTCGACTACAACGCCGCATCGAGCCCCACCTGATCGTCGGGCCGCTGCGCAGAGGTGTCGACGGTCAGGGAATTGAAGCCGTGGAAACCCAGGTTGGTGTTACTGATGGGCGCAGTCTCCTTGACGACGCGCAGATCGGGGAACCGGGTCAGCAGCGAATGCAGAGCCATGGCGGTCTGTACGCGGACCAGGAAGGCGCCGATGCAGTTGTGCGGGCCTTTCCCCAGCGCCAGATGAAGGTTCGGTCTCCGGGTCAGATCGAGGACTTCGGGGTCGGGGAACTGGGCGGCGTCCCGGTTGGCCGACCCCACGTAGAGCAGGACCGGCTGACCGGCCTCGATCCGGTGGCCCTTGTATGTGAAGTCCTCGGCGGCCATGCGGCCGATGTACTGCACGGGAGTGCCGTGCCGGAGGAACTCTTCCACGGCGATGGCCCGGGTGCGCTCGCTGAAGGTGACGAGGCGTCTCTGCCTGGGGGATGCGTCCAAGGCGTGGACGGCATTGCCTATGAGATAGCGGGTCGGCTCCACGCCGGCGAACATCAGCAGCATCGCTTGCGCGCACGCCTCTTCGACGGTGAAGCTGAACTCGCGGGTGGTCTCCGACGTCATGCGCGTCACCATCGTGGTGGCCCCCGTGCACATGGCCTCGTGTGCCTGTTCGCGCAGGTAGGAGGCGAAGGCGTGAAGTGCTGCCTGGCCGGCGCGGAGATCGTCGACGGTGAGGGCGCTCGCGCCGAACAGGTAGGCGATCCTGTCGGACCATGCGGCGAGCTTCTCGTGATCTTCCCAAGGCGAGCCGAGGAGACGGGTGATGACGATCGCCGGCAGGGGCCGGGCGAAGTCGGCGATGACGTCGTGGCGGCCGTTCCACCGGTCGAGGAGCATGTCGATCGACTCTTGGATCACCCGCGTGAGGACGTCCTTGGTGAACAGGTCGCAGACCTGATTCATATGCCGGCGCCGCATCCAGTGTCGGCTGCCGTCGAAGAAGGCCACCCAGTTGTCGAGTACGGGCACGATGTCGGCGAACTCGGCCCGTTGCCCTGCGGGGAGGGCCTTGAGGGGCAGGGTGGCCCGGTTGTTCGTCAGCCGTGGGTCACACAGGAGAGCGGCCACGTCCTCGTAGGCGAACAGCACCCATGAGCCTCCGTACATGGCGGAGCGGTGAATGGGATCCGCGCTCCGCATGAGCGCGTAGGCCGGGTAGGGGTCAGCGATCAGATCGGGGTTGGACAGGCTGAAGGCAGCCGGATCGAACTCGACTTGCGTCACCATGGCGCGTGGCCCCCTGTATCAGTCGGCTGGTCTGGGGGAGGGGAGAGCTCGGGCGAGGAGGCGGCGTGCGGATGCGTATCCGACTTGGTGGGTGCCGATCTGACGCGCCGTGAGGCGGGCCACCTCCTCGTCCAGGAGTGTGGGGGTTCCTGCGGCTTCGGCGAGCAGGCTGATGTGGCAGCAGGTGTCGAAGGCGGTGAACCACCACACGGCGGCCTCAAGACTCTCGGCGACGGAGACCAGGCCGTGGTTCTGCAGGATGACCCCCTTACGCGGTCCGAGGGTGGCGGCTATGCGTTTTGCCTCCGAGCGGTCGAAGACGATCCCGGTGAACTCGTCGAAGAGAACATGGTCTTCGAAGAACGCCGTGTGGTCCTGGGTGAGGGGTTCGAGGAGCCGGCCGAGGCTTGAGTACGCGCGCCCGTAGTCGGTGTGGAGGTGGATGACGGCCTGCGTGTCGGGGCGGGCGGCATGGATCTCGGCGTGGATGGCGAACGCGGCCAGGTTGACAACGCCCTCTCCTTCGAGGGTGTCACCCGTGGGCCCATGGGAGCGGATCAGCTTCCCGGGGCTCATGTGACCGAAGGGGATGTCGATGGGGTTGGTCCAGAACGTGTCGGCGTGCTCCGGGTCGCGCACGGTGATGATGCCGGCGATTCCCTCGTCGAAGCCGAGCGCGGAGAAGTGCCAGAACGCGCGGGAGAGGGCGTCGAGGAGGTGCCGGCGTTCGGCGGCTGGGTCGTCGAAGACGAGCTGCGGGCGGAATTGGTTCGCGGCAGGTTCGGTGGTGGTCATCGTCCTCACTCCCCGGAGGCGCTGCGGTCGGCGGTCTGTTCGGTCCAACTGGCGAGCAGGGCACGGATGTCGCCGTGGTACTGCCGCTCGGCCTTCATGTACGGGCCCTTCTTCCCGAAGGACCACCCAACGACGTTGAACTCGTCTTTCGCGTGAGTGGGTGCGTCCGCGAAGAACGCCTCCAGACGTGCCGGAAGCCTCGGCAGCTTCGCCGTGGGCACGTCCATGACGGAGAACCCGCAGTCCACGGCGTACCCGTTGGCGGGGTCGACGGCCAGAGCCACACAGTGATCACGGGAGATGTACGCGAGGACGGTGTCCGCGGTCCTTGCCGACACCGCGGGTGCGCCGGTCGTGGCGACCAGAGAGGCGAGGCTCTCGGGGGTGAGCGGACCGGAGATGTCGAAGTCGAGAACGACCGTGTTGTACCGCCAGTCGATGGCGGCGAAGCTGATGTCACGCAAGCCGCGCTCGTGGAACTCCGCCCCACGGCGCGCGATCGCGCGGGGAACGGACGGGGCGCTGAGGATCTCGGCCGCCGGCCGACGCGATCCGAAGTAGATCCACGTCTTCGTGAGCCCGAAGTCGGAGTCGAAGGCGTACGAGTGCTGGGTATTGGCGTCGTACAGCGTGGACCAGGACGTGGCCAGCGGCATGAGGGGATGGCGCTGGTCGAGCAGTCCGGCGCTGATGGCCCTGGCCTGGGTGTTCACGGGTTCGAGAGGGAACAGCCGGAACGAGAGAGGGTCACCGCTGCGGTCAGTGCATCGCCACAGCACGGTCCCGGTGGTGAAGTCCGGCCGGAATGCCTTGAAGGCCTGTTCGGCGACACCGGCGTCGGTAGGAGCGCCGACCGTAGCGGTGGCCCTGGTGAGGTCGGTGGCGAAGCTCTCGCCGTCGTATCCGCTGAGATCCGTCATGTCCGGTCCTTCCACAGAGTGCGGAACTTGCCGGTAAACGCCCCTCACCGATGACCGTCGACTGCCACCCACCGTCGGCGTCCTGGTGGGTCTGTGCCGCGCTGCCTGCAGGCCGCGCCGAGGGGACCACTGCTCTCGGGCACCTCCTGCTCAGCAGAGGGGCAAGGGCTGCGCCGAGGGCGCCATGTCCGGGCCGCTCACGGTCGCTAGGCCGGACTCCGGCAGCTGGGGGCCGACGACCGGAAGGGGCTCTCTCGTCTCGCTTGACCGGTCAATGTACCCGTCCCGGGCTGCAGCGCGTACCCACATGAACGCTTCCGATCGATGACGTCCTTTTCGTTTCAACGAACAGCGGGTCGATGTGCTTGCCCTTCCGGGTCCAGCAAGAGCACGCTGCTGCGTTCATTGATCGGCCACCTTCGCCCTCAAGTCACCATTGACTCGGCCGCGTTCAATGTCCTGGACCACTAGGTACCCGGCCTGGAGGCGAAGGCGTTGCAGGCGATGCACCGTACCCAAGTCGCCTACGTAGGCCAGGACCCGGGGTCCGCACTCAACCCGCGCATGAAGATCCGCCATCTCGTCGCGGAGACTGCCACTGCCACTGCCACTGCTACTGCCGCGAGCCGCCAGGCGGTGCTCGACCTGCTGCGTGAATGCAAGCTGCCCACGGACCACGGATTCCCCGACCGCAGGCCCACCGCGATCTCCGGCGGACAGCAACGCCGCGTCGCACTCGCGCGCCCCTTGCCCGCAAACCCGAGCTCCTCTCCTCGACGAACCCACGGGCCGGACTCGACGAAGCACTGCGCGACGACATCGCCGACCTGCTGCGTGAGCTGGCCTCCAAGCGCGGCTTGGCCATCGTCATGGCCAGCCATGATCCGCACTTCGTCGACGCCCGCGCCGACCGAGTCGTACGGCTGAAGAGCGCGCAAAGGCAACTCCCTCAGCGCGCGACACCGGGGGCGTCCAGCATTGCCCTGGGGGAGACGCGCTGGGGACCGTGGTCAACAGCGTGCTCAGCCCGGATGAGGTGAGCCGCATCCGCATCGACTGCGAGCGCGCCACCGTGGAGGTGACACACCTGTACCGACACTCCAACGCCGACTGGCGGATCACCCCGGCACCCGGCGCCACGGAGGCGGAGACCAGGGCCTGGCGGGATTTCGGGGAGGACGTGCCCAGTTCACATGTGGCCCAACTGCGTTCCTTCGTGGACGACGCGTGGGCCGGACGCCGGCCGCGGACCAGCGGAGCAGGCGGCCGGGCGACCCTCGAATTCATCACCGCGCTGTACAAGTCGGCGTTCACCGACGGCACGGTCTGCGCTGGTGCGATCCAGACTGACGACCCCTTCTACGCCGCGCTCCACGGCGACACCCCGGGCTGAGCGCCCGGCACCGCGGCGAGGGAGACGGTGTGAAGCTGACACATGCCCACGGAGACCGCATCGACGTGGCGGCGGGCGAGACACGCTTGTTGTCCTACGTCTATCGCCCCGAAGCGCCCTACGAAGCGCCGAAGCCGTATCTGCACCCCCTCGCCACACGTTCCGGCAAGATCGTCACCGACTACCGGCCCAACGACCACCGCTGGCACAGGGCATCCAGCTCACGGCCTCCCATCTGTCAGGCCAGAACCTCTGGGGCGACCCCACCTATGTACCCGGAGAGGAATACGTCGAACTGCCCGAGTGCGTTGGCTCGATGACGCACGAGAGTTTCGACGAGGTGGGCGCCGCGGGCGGCCGGGCGGTCATCGCGGAACGGCTCATCTGGCGCAATCACGACGGCGACGCCTGGGCTGCCGAGTCGCGGCCCATCGAGGCCGCCCGGTCCCACGCGGGGACTCCGTGGCCTGGCACCTGACATGGTCGACGGCGATCACCAACCGCAGGAACGACGCCCTCCGCTTCGCGAGCCCCACCACCGAGGGCCGCGAAGGGGCGGGCTACTCCGGGCTGCTCTGGCGCGGTCCGCGGGCCTTCCGCGGCGGCAGGATCCTCACGGCCGACTGCGAAGGGCCCGCGGTCATGGGCAAGCAGGCCCGTGGCACGCGTACTCGGGAGAGTTCGAACGGTGTCGACGGCCATGCCACCCTGGTCTTAGAGGGCATCTGATCACTGTTCAGGCTGTGTTGACCGATTCACCCGTTTCGATTCGCCAGGTTGGCGTGGATTCTCCCGTGAGCTCGCGGCTCATTTTGTTAGCCATGGCCCAGTGGATATTGCTCGGGACCGCTGGGGTAAGGCTTCGTAGTCGCGTGCCAGGCGGCGGTGCTGCATCAACCAGCCGAATGTCCGCTCGATCACCCATCGCTTCGGAAGAGGCTGGAATCCTGAGCGGTTGGGCCGTTTCACGACTTCGACGTCGATGCCCAAGCGGGCTCCGTGGTTGATGACGGTGGTCTGGTAGCCGCCGTCGGCCCAGATCTTGACCACGCTGGGATGCGCGGCGGCAACATGCTCGAGGAGCTGCTTGCCGCCGGCGGAATCGTGCACCGATGCGGCGGTGACGATCACGGCGAGGACGAGGCCGAGCGTGTCGGTGACCAGGTGCCGCTTGCGGCCTTTGATCTTCTTGGCCGCGTCGATGCCTTGGTCTGCTTCGGGCACGTTGGCCGAGGTCTTCACGCTCTGCGCGTCCACCACGGCCGCGGACGGGGCCACCGCACGGCCCTGGGCCCGGCGGGTTTTCTCCCGCAGCAGATCATGGACCAGCTGCGTGGTGCCGTCGGCTTCCCACTTCGCGTAGTAGTCGTAGACGGTCTTGTAGGGCGGGAGGTCGTGCGGCAGGTACTCCCACGGGATACCGGTGCGGTTCACGTAGAGGATCGCGTTCACGATCTCCCGCAGATCATGCACTCGAGCGGCTGTGCCTGGCCCGGTCCGCCCCGCTCGCCAAGCCGTGAACACCGGCTCGATCAAAGCCCATCGGGCATCGGACACGTCACTGCGATACGGGCGCCGAGAGCTCACGGAACAAGCAACGACGCACTGCTGCCGCAGTCACCTGAACGGATCAAACCACCAGCAATCCAGATCAGATGCCCTCTTAGCGCACGCCCCGAGAACGATCACCTGGGAAGGAACGGCAGCCATCCGGCCCACTGTTTCGTGCGCAACGATCCGTTCGCCTTGGTGGCGCCGTCCTGGTCCTTCTTCGACGAGCTGGTGCTCGAGCCCGGCGAAAACCTCTCCCGCCGCTATCGCGTCATCGTGGCGACGGGCAGTGGGGCTCCCGGGACATCGGCTGCTACCTCGCAGAACACGCGTGGTGAGCATGCTCGTTCGGATGGACGCCGAGGTGAGCGCGAGGTGTAACGGCCCGGCCCCCGTTCAGACGGCCCGGAAGGTGATCGACTGAGTGTGACCGCGGGTGCCGGCCAAATCTGCGCAGAGGGTGACGGCGCCTGCCGAACGGCGGGTCACGGCGACCGTGTCGTCCCGGGACACTACGTGCCCGACCGGCAGCGAAACCCGCACCGTGAGCTTCTCGGTGGTGCGGCTCGGGTCGGAGACCGCCACGGTCACCAGGCCCCGTTCCCGTGCCACGGCCACGGACGCAGGGCTCTGGCAGTCCACGAGGCCGGCGGATCCTGCTGACCAGAAGTTCGCCAGGAAGAGCCTCCGCCCGGCGCTCAGGGCCTGCACCGCGGCGGTGTTCGACAGGACCGTGAATCCCGGCACGGCAGACCGGATCCTCGTCTCCAGGCTGCCGGCGGTCGGCAGCAGCGCGTACGCGTACGAGTCCCCCACCGGCCCCACACCGTGCTCACGGGACAGGAGGAGGTAAGGCTTGGTGATGGGCACGGTGGTGCCGGTCACCGTGAGATCCCGCCAGGTCCCGGTGCGCTCCAGGCGCCGGGCCGTGATGCCCTTGCGGTCCAGGAACAGGTAGCCGCCGACCCCTTCCAGATGAGCCCACCTCGCCCGGGAGTACGTCTCCTCCCAGCCCAGGCCGGTGGGGCAGCCTCGGCCGTCGATGGTCAGCTTCGCGGTCTCGTCCAGACGGAGATTGCGGTTCTCGACCGTGGTCTCCACGCCTGCGCTCCCGGTCGAGGTGATGCCGGCGCCGAGCATGACGACTGCGTCTTCCAGGAAGAACCACGATTTCTTCGCGGTGAGCTTCTCGTCGTACGAGCGTTGGTCAAGGCCCGCGGCCCCGTACCGGCCGATGGCGACACCGCCGGCCCAGTCGGTCAGGCCCATGTGGTAGCCGTTGGGCAGCTGTTCGCGCGGCTCAAGACCTGACGTCGTCCCCGGCAACCGGTACGGGTCGACGGAGGGCCAGAATCCGGTGTTGAACTGTCCGGTGTCCCCGGGCAGGTAAAGATAGGTCATCCCGTCGCCGATGTACCAGCCGCGCAGGTTCTCCCGGTTGGTCACCTCACAGCGGGCGATCCGCTTGGAGCTCAGCGACAGCGCGACCGACCAGGTGGCTCGGCGGTGCACGACGCGGTCGCTGTCGGCCATCTGGATATGCGCGTCGAGCGGCTTCGCTGCGGAGCTCGCGGGGTCGGCGATCGCCTCCTTCAGCAGCGCGACCTGACTCATGTTCGCGTACTCGTGGGTGTAGGACATCCGCCCGCGGGTGAACCAGCCCTTCACCAGCGACCGGCAGTGCGCGGCCGTGGCGTCGTCGACCCCGCGGGCCAGCAGCAGGATGCTGGAGATGGCGTTGTAACCTGCCCGGTCTTCCTGGTCGGCCTCGCGGGAGATGCTCCGGCCGCGGACGGTGTCCATCATGAGGCCGCCGTCGGCAAGGAATGGCGCGAATGTCTTGTCGACCGAGTCGGTGATCACGTTCAGGTCCGGGTCGGTGATCTGCCAGGGGGTCCCGGAAAGCAGTGCCATCAGGCTCGCGACGCCCTCCAGGAGAGTGACGCCGTAGCTCCCGACGTACGGGATGTAGTGGTGCTGGATGAACGAGCCGTCGCGGTAGAAGCCGTCGTCGGACTCCACGTAGCCGAACAGGGAGTTCTCTCCGCCGCCGCTGAGATCCGAGACGGCGTCCCGGCCGTGCGCGATGCGCTCCGCTCTGTCGGCGACGGCTCCGTGGAGCACAGCCACACGGCACATGCTGGCCCTGTTGGCGCCGGTGAGCGAGCGGCCGTCGAGGGTAGTGGCCGGCACCCAGCGGCCGATGGTCCGGTCGACGGCGGAGAGGCGGTCGACGCCGAGCCTGTCGTACAGCAGGACGGAGATGCCGAGCAGGCTGTTGGGCGAACCGATCTGCCAGTCCCACCAGTTACCGGTCTGCGTGGCGTTCTCGTTGTAGACCTTGGCATAGAGGAAGTCGATCCCTTCGAGGATCCTCTGGGCTATCGCGTCGTCGTTGTACTGGTCGCTGCCCTTCGTCGCCCAGGCTCCGGTGATCCCCAGGAGCCAGCCGTACGAGATGCGGAAGTTGGCCGAGTCGGTGACCGGGGAGAGCTCTTCCCACAGGTACTCGCGGTCCGGACTGGTGTTGAGCTTCCCGAGCAGGTCAGCGGCGGTGGCGGAGACAGCGCTCAGCTTGGTGGCGAAGTCTGGATCAGCGATGTCGACTTCGCCACCGGTCAGCCAGTCGGCCCAGCGGCGGCGAATGAGGGCGAAATCGTCCTCGGCGGCGAAGGCTTGCGGGGTCAGGACAGGCAGCGAGGCGGCTGCCGCCGCGGCGGCAGCGGAGGAGGAGGCAAGGAATGTCCTGCGGCTCAGGGGGGACATGGGAACTCCAGGTCGGTTGGGGGGACACACGCCGACCGGAGGCCCGCGCGGGTCTGATGCCGCGCAGCACCAAGTCCGTACGGTTCTGCCGCGGCACTCGGTCTACGCGCTGCGGGCCAAGTCATCGGCATGAACCACGTGTTGGAGGGGGCGTCCGTTCACGTAACGGGACAGCTCGTCCAGGGTGCCGTCCGCGAGTCGGCTCAGCTCCGTGCTCAATGAGCCGGCGGTATGGGGGGAGCAGCACGTGCGGGTGGTCGTACAGGGGCGAGTCGCTCGGCGGGGTCGAGTCGGTGACGTCGAGGACCGCGTAAATCCTTCCGGCGAGGAACCTCCTTGACCAGCGAGCCCTGGTCGACCAGCCCCCCGGGCGGTGTTGACGAGCGTGGACCCGGCGCGCAACAGGCCAAGCATCCGCGCGTCGATGAGATGCCGGGTCTCGGGAAGCGCCGGGGGCGCGGTCCGCGCGCGGTGCGGCACCTGGTGCAGCTCGGCCATCGCAGGGTGGCCCTCGGCGCGGTCGGTGCCGATGCAGTCGACGTGCCTGGCCATGTGTGCCGCCGGGATGGTGCGCTCCATGAGGACGACGGGGACGGGAGTGTGTCGAGCCACGCGCCGGTCACGGCCGACTGCCCGGGTCCGTGGGCGGGGTGAGCAGAGCAAAATCGGTTGGCCCGGCTACTGGTGGCGCGCGGGGCGGGTCCGGAAGTGACCGCCGCCCTCGCCCTGACGCACGGCGTGGAGCTGGTGACCGCGGTGCTGGCGGTGTCCAAGGCAGGCGCAGCGTACTTGCCGGTCGACCGGACTATCCCCACGAGCGGATGACGCTCATGCTTGCCGATGCGCGTCCGGCCCTGGTGGTCACGAGAAGGAGGCACCGCGATGTCCTGCCGGTGGCTGGTGGCAAGGATGGGCTGGTGGTCCTGGACGACCCAGTCACGGTGGAAAGGTGGGAGCGTCAGGATGGTCGGGACCTCTGCGATGCCGACCGGTGTGCCTCTCTGCGACCGAACCATCCGGCGTATGTGATCTACACGTCGGGTTCCACTGGTGCCCCAAAAGGCGCTGTCGTGACGCATCACGGCATCGCGAACCTGGCTTCCACGAGCCAGCAGCGACTCGCGCTCTCGCCATCCAGCAGGGTCCTGCAACTCGCCTCTCCGTCTTTCGACGCGGCGCTATGGGAACTGTGCATGGCCTTGCTGACGGGAGCGGCTCTCGTTCTCGCGCCGACTCTGCGTGCGCTGCCCGGGGTGGGACTCGCCGAGGTATGCGCACGTGAGCGGGTCACGCATCTCTTCCTCGGACCGGCGATGCTGCCCTGCTGCGTCAGGACGAGCTGCCCACCGTACGGACCTTCGCGGTTGGTGGAGAGGCATGCCCCCAGAGCGTTGTGGCCAGGTGGTCGCGAAATCGAAGACTGATCATTGCGTACGGACCCACGGAGACCACCGTGTGCGCGACGCTCAGCGATCCTGTGCGAGCCTCTGACCCGCCCACCATAGGTCGACCGGTGGACGGGACGGTCTGTTACGTTCTCGATGAGTTCCCCAGGCCGGTTCCAGCCGGCAAGGTGGGGGAGCTCTACTTGGCCGGCACGGGGCTCGCCCGTGGGTATTTGAACCAGCCCGCGTTGACCGCGGAACGCTTCGTCGCCTGCCCGTTCGGTGAACCCGGCGAGCGCATGTACCGCACCGGCGACTTGGTACGCCGCCATAGCGACCGCGCCAGAGTGAACTGCGCCGCCCGCGCGCTCGACGACTCCAGCCCTTTCATGGGCGGGCAGGTCACGCTGCGCTGGATCTACACCCACATGATCGCCGAGTACGCCCGCCACTGCGGCCACGCGGACCTCATCGAGCGCATCGACGGCCGTACGGGCGTCTGAGCTCCGGGACGGCTGGGGCCGCCCTTCGGGGCGCTATGTGTCCGCGGCGGAGAGACCTGCCAGGTCGGCCATGACCAGGACCTGGTGGTCGAAGTACTCGTCCCGCGCGTCGATCATGTCGTTGAGCCGGCCGAAGGTCTCGAAGCCGACCAGGCCGAACAGCTGCGTCCACAGCGTCAACGCCGTCGCGAGCACCGCCTCGGGCGGCGGCCCCGGCAGCGTCGGCAGCGGCCCCGGCCACTGCTTCAGCAGCCGGTTCAGATCCTTGCGGAGTGCTGCCGGGAGCGGTCGGCCGGGCGGTGCCGGCCGCCCGGCGGCCGCGCTGTCGAGCAGGATGCCGCTCAGCGTGAGGAGAATCCGCGAGGCGGGGCCCGTCGTGTCCGAGGGCGCCTTGTAACCCGGCACGGGGCTTCCGTAGATGAGCGCGTACTCGGCGGAGTTGTCCAGCGCCCAGGTCCGGACCGCGTGGCACATCGCCAGCCACCGGCCGGCCTCGTTGTCCCTGGGCACGGCCGCCTCCGCGGTGTCCACCGCGGAGGCGAGCGCCTCGTAGGCGTCGGTGATCAGCGCGGTGAGGAGGGCGTCGCGGCTGTCGAAGTACCGGTACAGCGCCGAGGGCACCAGGCCGGCATCCCGTGCCACCGCCCGCAGAGAGAGATTGGCGCCGTCGGTGGCGAGATGCCGACGGGCGACGGCCCTGATCTCCTCGGTGATCTCGGCGCGCACCCGCGCGCGGGCGGACTTCGCTGTCATGCGACGGATTGTCGCACAGCCCGAGAACGAGGGAACGATAAGAGAACGCTGTTCTTGACAGAGCGCATCCGTCGAGGGAGGCTGGAGTTATGGAGAACAGTGTTCTCGAAACAGATCGACGTTCGTGGAGGTGCTTGTCGTGTCGTCCCTGCATGTGATCGTCGGAGCCGGCCCGGTCGGAACGGCGGCCGCACGACTGCTCGCCGACCGCGGCGAGCAGGTCCGCGTCGTGACACGGCGCGGAACCGGCCCCGACCACCCCGGCATTGAGAAGGTCGCGGCGGACGCGACCGACGCGCCCACCCTCGTCGAGCTGACCCGCGGAGCGACCGCGCTCTACAACTGCGCAGGCCCTGCCTATCACCGGTGGGTGACCGACTGGCCGCCGCTGGCGGCGGCGATCCTGGCCGCGGCACAGACGACCGGCGCGGTCCTGGTCACCACGTCCAACCTCTACGGCTACGGTCCGGTCGACGGTGCCATGACCGCAGAGACCCCGCTGCGCGCGACCGGCGCCAAGGCCCGGGTCCGGATCCAGATGTGGCGCGATGCGCTGGCCGCACACGAGGCGGGCCGTGTCCGGGCGACCGAGGTCCGTTCCTCGGACTACCTCGGCGCGGGCTCCCAGTCCCTGCTGACCCTGCAGGTCCTGCCCAAGACGCTGACCGGCGCGCGCGTGAGCGTCCCCGCCGACCTGGACGCCGCACACAGCTGGACCTACGTCGGCGACGTCGCCCGCACCCTTGTCGCCGCCGCGACCGACGAGCGCGCCTGGGGCCGGCCATGGCATGCCCCCACCGCGCCGCCGCAGTCCATCCGCGACCTCGCGACCCGTGCCGCCCACCTCGCAGGCGCCCCCGCGCCACGCCTGTCCGTCATGCCCGCGCCGGTGCTGTGGCTCGGTGGCCTGGGCAACCCGCTGGTCCGTGAACTGCGCGAGACGCAGTACCAGTTCCGCCGGCCGTTCGTACTCGACTCGTCGGCCGCGACAAAGGCGTTCGGGATCGAACCGAGCCCGCTGGAGGCCTCACTGAACGAGACCGTCCAGGGTCTCGGTCTTCGGATCGGCCGGGACTAGAAGGCCTGCGCCCGCTGCCGATCCATGATGTGACGGCCGCTCACAGCCTGGCTTTGGCGGGCGTCGTGGTCGCGGTGCTGGGCGCGGCACCCGGCTTCTTGAGAGTGAAGGCCAGCAGACCGCCGATGATCGAGGCGGCACCGCCGATCCACATCGCGGTGCGCAGCCCGTCGGCGACGTCCGCGACGGGCGGAGTGTCTCCGGTCAGGCCCGCGGTGGCCACCGCGACGAGCAGGGCCAGACCGGCGGCGCCGCCGATCTGCTGGGAGGTGGTGGCCAGCGCGGAGGCGACACCGGCCTCCTGCGGCGCGACACCGGACGCGGCGCAGGCGAACATCGCCGGGAAGGTGACACCGCCGCCGACACCCCAGACGATCAGGCCGGGGACCAAGGCCCAGAAGGAGGCGCCGGTTGACATGGCCACGGCCAACACGATCATGCCGACACCGTTGACCAGCATGCCGGTGAACAGGGTTGCTCGCGGGCCCCACTTGCCGAGCAGAGCGCCGGCCAGTTTCAGTGACGCGGCCATCGAGATGATGGTCAGCGGCACGAAGGCGAGTCCGGCCTCCAGCGCGTCGTAAGCCAGCACGCCCTGGAGGTAGTTGGTGAAGACGTAGTACGAGCCGCCCAGCGCGCTCTGGAAGACCAGGATGATCAGGATCGCCGTCACCAGGCTGCGGTTGCCGAACAGTCGCATCGGGACGAGCGGGTTCCTGGTCCTGTTCTCGACCACGGCGAAGACCGCGAGGGTCATGACGCCGGCGACGATCGAGCCCGCGCCGCGCAGCGAGCCCCATCCGGGCCGCTGACCAGACCGAGCACGAGCAGTGACGAGCCGACGGTGGCGAGTATCGCGCCGAGGGCGTCGAAGCCGCCCTGCTCACTGGTCGGACGCTCGTCCGGGGCGAGCGCGCCGAACGCCACGAAGGCGGCGACCAGCGCCGGCGGGACGAGGACGAACAGCACCCACTCCCAGCCCCAGGCCTGAGTGAGCACACCGCCGAGCAGCGCGCCGGCGGCCAGACCGCCGCTGCCGCCGGCACCCCAGAGAGCGAAGGCCTTGTTGCGCTCGGGGCCTTCGGTGAACCGGGTGTTGATCAGTGTGAGGGTGGCCGGCGTCAGCAGTGCGGCGCCGAAGCCCTGGATCGCACGGGCGGTGATCAGGACTGCGGGGTTCTCGGCGAACCCGCCCAGGAGGCAGGAGAGACCGAAGATCACGAGGCCGAGTATGAACATGCGGCGGACGCCCAGCCGGTCGACCATGCGGCCGCCGAAGAGCAGGAATCCACCGAAGGCCACGGCGTAGGCGCTGACCACCCACTGCAGGGACTGGGCGGTAAAGCCGAGCGCGCTGCCGATTTCCGGCAGCGCGACGAACACGATGTTGTAGTCGACGGCAACGATGAACTGGGCGAACGCCAGCAGGGCGAGCATCAGCCCGGTCCGCCGCTGGGATCCGGGGACGGTATCAACCACGAGGCTTCCTCGAGTACTTGGCATGGACGGGCGGGATGACGGGTCCAGGATTCTGAACACCAAAGCGTTTACTACACACTGTTCAGTCTTTTCACGGCGTACTCTGACTCAACGCTGTTAGGCTGTCAACCATGGGAGACGCGACGCAGAGCCGGAGGGCCCGACTGAGGGCGGAGGCCACGGCCGAGATCAAGGCGATCGCGCTCAAGCACATGGCGGCCGATGGGCCGGCCTCCATCTCGCTGCGTGCCATCGCCCGTGAGATGGGCATGACGGCGGGGGCCATCTACAGCTACTTCGCCAGCCGCGACGACCTGGTCGCCGCGCTCACCGCCGATGTCTACGACTCGCTGGCGAACACGCTGGAGGCAGCGCACCGGACCGCCCCGTCCGGCAGCGCGACGGACAAGGTGCTCGCCCACGCGCACGCCTACCGGAAGTGGGCCATCGCGAACCCCGAGGAGTTCCGCCTCGTCTACGGCGACCCGGTGCCCGGGTACGCAGCGCCTGAGGCCGGTGCCGCGCAGGAGGCGGAGCACCGGCTGTGCGCGGTGCTGCTCGGTCTGGTCGCCGCCGCCTGGCCGCAGGCCGCCGACTCCCAGGCGGGCTGCGACTACGAGTGGTCCGACTTCCGGCCGAGCCTCGCCTCCCTGGCCCGCGAGTCCTTCCCGGACCTGCCGCCCGCGGCCGTCGCGCTCTGCCTGCGGTTCTGGAGCCGGATGCACGGGCTCCTCGCGCTGGAGGTCTACGGCCATCTGCGGCACATGGTCGGTGACCCCGAGAAGCTGTACGAGGCCGACATGCAGGACCTCATCCGTACGCTCGGACTCGCGGCGGCGGGACAGTGAAGAACGGCCGGTGAGTTCTGCCTCCGGCTCTGACCTGCCTCCGGGCTGTGGCGATGTTCTTGCTCAGCCGGACGGCACCCGGGTAACGTACAACCTGATGGTTGTAAATCAGGAGTCCGCCGACCACGCCGATCGCCTCTTCCGCGCCCTGGCCGATGCGACGCGGCGCGAGATCGTGGCTCTCACCCTCACCGGCGAGCACTCGGTCTCGGACCTCGCCCGGCGGTTCCCGATGAGTTTCGCGGCCGTGCAGAAGCACGTGGCCGTCCTGGAACACGCGGGGCTGGTCACCAAGGAGCGGCAGGGCCGGGAGCAGCGGGTGCGGGGCAATGCGGATGGACTGCGTGAGGCCCATCGACTGCTGGACCAGCTGGCGGTCGTGTGGCGAGGGCGCATCGACCGGATCGGCGCGATCCTCGCCGATCCCGGCTCAGGAGACGGCAAGGAGCACTGACATGACCGTGATCGATGTCCAGAAGAACCCCGAAGCCCTCGCACTGAAGCTCACCGCGCGGTTCGACGCGCCGCCGGCGCGGGTGTGGCAGATCTGGCAGGACCCGCGTCAGCTGGAGCGGTGGTGGGGCCCGCCGACGTACCCCGCGACCGTCATCGACCATGAGCTGACCCCCGGCGGTACGGTCACGTACTGCATGACCGGGCCGGAGGGCGACAAGCACTACGGCTGGTGGCGCATCCTGTCCGTCGACGCACCGCACCGGCTGGAGTTCGATGACGGCTTCGCCGACGACTCCGGCCGTCCCAACCCCGACCTGCCCACCACGACCATCCGCGTGCAGCTCACCGCGGACGGCGACGCGGGCACCGTGATGACGGTCGAGAGCACCTTCCCGACAACGGAGGCGATGGAGCAACTGGTGTCCATGGGCATGGCCGAGGGCATGGCCGCAGCTATGGGCCAGATCGACGCGCTGCTCGCCGGACCCGCCACCTGACGGCGGGCCCGCGGCTCAGTCACCGGGGAGCAGCCGTGTTTCGGCGCCCGGCAGCCCTTTGGCCCACCAGTGGTCGTAGCGTCGGTAGACCCTGGGGTCGCGGTCGGCGAGGAATGCGATGAGCGACTCGGCCTCTGCGGCGAGTCCCTTCCAGGCATCGCGTGGAAGAGGGTGGAAGGCGGTGGCCTCGATGCCACCGTCGACGGGACGCCAGACGCCGGCGACGTAGCCGTCGACCAGCAGTGTGGGCAGCACGTCGCCGTTCACGCGCGTCACGTGCTTGCGGTAGGCGGGTGGCACAACGCGGCTGCGGTCGGCGTAGGCGAGCAGGATGCTGTCCCACATCGCCAGCAGCCTGGGTGGGGCGGGCGTGTCCTCGGACGGCCGTGGTGCGCCCGGGATGTCGTACATCACCGTGCCGTTGGGGCCTTCCAGTTGCTCGAGCTCGTCGGCGAGCGCGTGCACCGCCGCTTTTGCCCGAGCCCGCTGGACCAGCGCGAACTGCGCCATGTCCGCGACCGACGCCGGCCCGAAGCCCTCCAGGTAGCGGCGGATCAGGACTTGCAGACCTCCGGCGGCAACGTCCGGATCCGCCAGCACCGGCCGCGTGCCTGCCGCGACGAACGACGGCCGTGTTTCGAACGACCAGGGCCCTCCCGTGCGCGCGTGCCACAGCGGCGCGTACTGCCGCAGCATCCGCTGAGCGTCCGGATCCATCGGTGCGCCCAGTCGCTCGTCGAGCCAACTCCCCATCTCCGCGGCGGTCCGCGGCCGGTCGGCGTACGTCAGCAGATCCGCAACCAGTGGGTCGGCGTCGTCGGCGGTGAGCCCGGATGCCGTGAAGCGCGAGTCGCCGAGCCTGGAGGCGCGCAGCGTCGGGTCCATGGCCTCGCGGAACGCCCGGTAGTCCTCGACGTGGACCGCGTGCAAGGTGATCCGCATCAGCGTCGCCTTGACCGTCTGCAGACCGGCCAAGGCCGCGTCCAGGCCGGCCGGGTCGAAGCCGCTCAGCCTGTTCCACAGCGCGATGTACGGCGAGGCGGGCTCCTGCGCCTGCAGCGCGACCACACGTCGCACCCCGTCCGCGGCATCCAGGGACTCGCGGCCGAGCAGCAACTGCCGTGCGAGCGTGGCCCGGTTGAGCTGGTGCGCAGTGATCTTCATACCCAGATTCTCTCCGAGGCCACCGTCGAGCACGACCCGTCCAGTACGCAGGTGCCAGTGAACGACCCGGGCGACGGCCTGGGGGCTTGGGGCTTGGGGCGGGGCCGTGTCATGGACAGTCGGGGTGACGGGTCCGGGGGCGATGTTGTGGTGCGGTGGGGCGGCTTGATGGGGTGCGGATGATTCGCAGCGGGATGGTGTCGGTGAATTGGGCGTCGGTGTGCTGGAGGGCGGGGGACTGGGTGGCTGCGCCGCGCCAGGTGGTTGAGCGGCGTGGGCGCCAGCGGTAGTGGAGTGCCAGGAGGCGGAAGGTGTAGGCGGTGAGGGCCGCGGCGGTTGCGGTGGCGATGTTGAGGGCTGCGGCTGTGTGGAGTGCGGAGGTTGCTGCGGCGCCGGTGATGGCGGGCAGGGCGTAGAGGTCGCTGTCCCAGCGGAGCAGGGCGGGCAGTTCTCTGGCTACTGCGGAGGCGAGGATGCCTCCTGCCATGGCGGTGATGACGCCGAGTGCGGCTGAGGGGACGGCGTCCATGCCGTGCTGGAGTCCCTTGATGGTGCCGGTGACGCTGAACAGACCGAGACCGACAGCGTCCAGTACCTCGAAGAGGTAGGGCGGGCGGGCGAGAGGTCTGCCGAGGTAGACGATCAGTGCCGCGGTGACCGGAGCCAGGGCGTAGCCGGGGTCGGTGAACGCGATCGACGGGACGTCGAGCACGATGTCCCTGAGCAGGCCGCCGCCGAGTCCGGCGGCTTCGGCGACGACGAGCGTTCCGAAGAAGTTGAAGTCCTTGCGTACGCCGAGGAGGCCGCCCGACAGCGCGAAGCCGAAGATGCCGAGCAGATCCAGGAAGTACTGTGCCGTCGCGGTCAGTTCGGGCATGGGGAGAAAGGCTCACTTCACTTGGTGGGACGAGTTCCGCCGGGCCGACTGCTGTCGGCGCCCCGCGAGCCGGCGTTCAGGTGCCGAAGGGGACGGCGGCCGATGCCGAGGTGTGCCAGTTGGTGACGACCGGGTCATCGACGGTCATGGTGTTGATCGGTAGCGAGACGGGGTTCGGATCGTCGTTGCCGACGGCCACGATGACGCTGTCCAGTCCCTTGCCGCCGTTTCCCGGGGTGTTCTTCGGGTTCACTCCGGCGTAGGCGGTGGTTGACCCGCTCAGGGTGATCCGCTTGGCGGTCGGCCGCTCCGCCGGGCGCGCTTCGGTGCCGCCCGACCCGAAGGCCACCGTCGGGAGCTCTGCGGGCAGTGCACAGGTGATTCCTGACTTGGCCTTCGCGGTGATCAGGATGTATCCGCCGGCCTGGCCCTCGGACCTGGCGTTCCAGGAAAGGTCGTTGGCGCCGCAGGTCTGCCCGACCTCGGCCCGCTCGCCGATACCGGTGTCGGCACCGGTGTCGGCACCGGAGCCGGAGCCGGTGCCGGTTCCGGTGCCGCCCTCGGTTCCTCCGCCATTGGGCCCTCCGCCCTCGGGGGTGCCGGAGCCCTTGTCGTAGGACTTGGGCGGCGAGGCGTCCGTGTCCGTTCCCAGGCAAGCGGTCATCAGCATGACGCCTCCCAGGAGCGAGACGGAAACGAGGAAGGCTTTTCGGCGGGTGCGGTTCATCTGTCAGGTCCCCCTGGAAATGCGGTCGTTGAGACGGTGGAGCTTCTGTTTTCGAGCCCCTCAGGCTCAGCCCGCCGCGTTGGGTGCTGCGGTGCCCTCGGGGGACGCCCCGAACAGGTTGCAGGCGAGGTCACGGGTGGCGTCGGCCCAGGGCGCGGACCCGAGAGAGGCCATGTCGATGTTGACCTCGGCGCGGCTGCCCTCGGCGTGGACCGTCTCCCCGTCCTCGGAGACCACGCGGAAGGCGTAGACCATGCTGCTCTTCCCGAGGTGCTGCAGCCGGAAGCACACGTTGACGCGGCCGACTCCGCGGACCGGGCTGCGGTACCGGAACGTCTGCTCGAGCACGGCGTGCATCACGTCCGGATGTGTCGGCACACCCTCGACGAACGAATAACCCGCCCGCGCCCAGATCCGTACCAGCGCACGTTCGACCAGCATTGGGAACCGGCCGTTGTGCAGATTGCCCATGAAGTCGAGGTCGTCCAAGTGGACTTCAGCCGGCTCGATGCACTCCACACCGGCCACCTCGGGCGCGTTGACCATCAGTCTCCTTCAACTGCTCTTACTGTCCCTGGCCCACGAGCCGTGGTGCAGGTCTTTCTGTGACCCACGATTCACGACCGGGCGCCACGGTGCATCGGCCAACCGACCTATCCGGCCCGGGGAAGAAGCCGGCCGGACCCGCCACCACTTGGTGAGTAGCAGCTCAATCTGGCTGATCAAAGCCTCATATATCCTCGAACCGGCCCTGGAGGCCTACGCCGAACTGCAATAGGCGTCAAAGCGTTCTGGGGGATGCATCAAGTGGCACAGGAACATTTCCCGTCGCGCCCGGCCCAGCTTCGTGGTCGGGCACGCGAGGCAGAGGCAGTCGAGCAGCTCGTCCGATCGGCGCGCTCGGGACATGGCGGCGCACTGGTCCTGCACGGTGAGGCCGGTATCGGCAAGACCACGCTGCTCGCCTACGCCTTGGACGCGGCGACGGGCTTCGAGCCGTTGCGTGCCGTCGGCGTCGAGTTCGAGATGGACCTGCCGTTCGCGGCTCTGCATCAGCTCTGCGCGCCGCTCCTGCACAGGATCGACCGGATTCCCGGCGCTCAGCGAGAGGCGCTGGAGGCCGCGTTCGGATTGCGCAGCGACGTGGCCGCCGACCCCTTCCGCGTCGGACTGGCCGTCCTCGGCCTGCTGACCGAGTCATCGCGTGAGACCCCGGCCCTCTGTGTCGTGGACGATGCCCAGTGGCTCGACAGCGCCTCGGCGCGTGTCCTCGCGTTCGTCGCCCGACGGGTTGGGGACATGGGCGTCGCCTTCGCGTTCGGGCTGCGTGACGTGCCGGACACCGATGTACTGAAAGGGCTGCCCTTCGTCACCGTGCCGGGCCTCCCCGAGGGTGACGCCCGCGAGCTGCTGGCCGCGGAAGTCCTGGCGCCACTCGACGGAGCGGTCCGTGAACGGATCATCGCTGAGGCGCGTGGCAATCCGCTCGCACTGCTGGAGCTGGCGCGCAGCGCAGGTCCGTCAGCCATTGCGGGCGGTTACGCCCTCCCGGACACGGTCACCGGGAAGATTGAGCGGAGCTTCCACGATCGCGTCGCGGCACTGCCCGACGACACGCGACGGCTGCTTCTGATCGCCGCGGCGGAGCCGGTCGGTGATCCGGCGCTGCTCCAGCGGGCCTGCGCATCCCTCGGCACGAACATCGAGGCGGCGGCCCCGGCCGAGGCGGCCGGGCTGCTGGAGCTCGCCTCACGAGTACGGTTCAGCCATCCGCTCGTACGCTCCGCTGTCTACCGGGCCGCGCCGCTGGCCGAGCGCCGCGCCGCTCACTCGGTACTGGCCAAGGCGACGGACCGGCGGACGGATCCCGATCGACGCGCCTGGCACCGGTCCCAGGCGACGACCGGCGTGGACGAGGATGTCGCAGCCGAGCTGGAGCGGTCGGCGCAGCGCGCACAGGTCCGCGGCGGTCTGGCCGCAGCGGCGGCCTTCCTGGAGAAGGCGGCCGTACTGACGCCGGACCCCACCCGCCGGAACGAACGCCTGCTGACGGCCGCGCAGGCCAAGCACGACGCCGGCGCTCCGGACGAGGCGCTGAGCCTGCTCGCCGCGATGGACGCCAGTCTGCTCGACGGCCTCCAGCACGCCCGATCGGTACGCTTGCGCGGCCAGGTCTCGTTCGCGGTGCAGCGGGGAAGCGAGGCTCCGCCGCTGCTGCTCGAAGCAGCGCGACTGCTCACCCCCTTCGACGCCGGGCTCGCCCGCGAAACACTCCTGGAAGTGCTGTGGGCGGCCGCGTGGGCAGGCCGATTCGGCCATGCCGAGTCGGTCGTCCGGGCGGCCGAGGCAGTGCTCAGCAGCACACCTTGTCCGCAGCCTCCAGGAGGAGCCGACCTTCTGCTCGACGGCCTGGTGAAGCTCTTCACCAAGGGGCTGGCTGCAGCCGTACCGGATATCCGGGCCTCGCTCTCCGCGTATCGGCGATCCGGTGACATGCGCGCACTCCCGCTCGCCTGTCGAGCAGCGTGGGGCGTATGGGACGACGATGCCCTGGAGGCGCTCTGTACGCGGCTGACCGCGACCGCTCGGGACTCGGGAGCGCTCGCTGTGCTGCCGGTCGGTCTGAATTTCGAGGCGTGGCTGCGCTTGCAGGAGGGCCGCTTCGACACCGCCGGCGCGCTCATCCAGGAAGCCGATGCCGTGGCAGAGGCGACCGGTGCGCCGCAACCGACGTACGGGGCAGCGTTTCTGGCCGGATGGCGCGGTGACCCGGAGCAGGGTTCGCGGCTGTTGGATGTCAGCGCACGCGAAGCGGCGACGCGCGGAGAGGCGACCGCGGTCACGATCACCGAGCTGGCAACCGCTGTGCTGCACAACGGCGGCGGCCGCTATGACGCCGCGCTCGTTGCCGCGCGGAAAGCCGCGGCGCAGATCCAGATCTCGGCGTTCGGGGTGTGGGCCCTGCCCGAGGTCGTCGAGGCTGCCAGTCGCCTGGGGCAGACGGAGGTGGCGGTCAACGCGGCGGACGAGCTGGCAGAGAGGACCCTTCCGTGCGGCACCGACTGGGCTCTCGGCGTCGGGGCCGCGACGCGAGCCCTGGTCTCGGACGACACCGTGGCGGAGGACCTCTATCGGGAGGCGATCGAACGACTGGGACGGACACGGATGCGCGTGAATCTGGCCCGGGCGCACCTCTCCTACGGAGAGTGGCTGCGTCGCCAAAGACGCGGTGTCGATGCTCGCGCGCAGTTGCTGACGGCGCACGAGCAGCTCTCCACGATGGGCGCCGCAGCGTTCGCGGCGCGAGCGGAAAGCGAGCTGAGGGCAGCGGGTGGGTTCCGTCGCTCGGTGGACGGTCCCGAACGGCTCACCGGCCGCGAACTCAAGGTCGCGTATCCCGTCGCACCGAATGCGGCCCTGCCCGCGGGCTTGACCGATCGTGAGGTGCAGGTGCTCTGCCTGGCGGCCCAAGGGCTGCGCAATCGGGAGATCGGTATGCAACTGTCGATCTCGAGCCGGACGGTGGGGCACCATCTGGCCCACATTTACGACAAGACCGGCCAGCGGACCCGGGCCGGTATCACGGTCTTTGCCATGGAGCATGGACTGCTTCCCTGACACCAGCTTCTGCTGTCCGGTCAGGTTGACGCGCACCCCCGCCGGGGATTGTCGGCGAACTCATTCGACGCCGCGACCTCTGGTGATGAGCCGGTCCAGCAGACCGAGCCGGGCCGCCTGAATGTGGCCGACAGCGCCTCGCCATAGGCCGGTTGACCGATGCCGTGACAGCAGCGCTCGGACAACATCGGTACCGCACCTCGCCCGATCGTCAGCTCGTTGGCTCACGAGCGCCTCTGGGCGTGTGCCACCCGCACCTTGTTCAGCCACCAGAAGACACCAATCCGGAGGGGAAGACCCTGAACGCCGACAAACGCCGACGAGAAGCTCTGATGGTCGCGCGTCGGGACGGATCGGTGGAAGTCGCCACCCTGGCGGCGGACTTGTCCGTCTCCGCGGAGACCGTGCGCCGCGACCTGCGGGTACTGGCGGATCTCGGTCTGGTGCGGCGTACGCACGGTGGCGCCCACCCTGTCGAGAGCGCCGGATTCGAGACGACTCTGGCCACTCGTGCCACCCGGCATGTACCGCAGAAGACCCGGATCGCGGCGGCGGCGGCCGAACTGCTCGGGGAAGCTGTCACCGTCTTCATCGACGAGGGCTTCACCCCACAGCTGATCGCGCAGGCGCTGCCGCAGGACCGGCGGCTGACCATCGTCACCGCATCACTCACCACCGCAGCCGTCATGGCCGAGCGCGACCACGCACAGGTACTGCTGCTGGGCGGTCGAGTGCGGGGTACGACGATGGCCACGGTGGATCAATGGGCGAAAGAAATGCTGGCCGGCTTCGTGATCGACCTGGCGTACGTGGGTGCGAACGGCATCTCCCGTGAGCATGGGCTGACCACGCCCGATCCGGCGGTCGGCCAGGTCAAGGCACAGGCCGTGAAGTCGGCCCGGCGCCGGATACTCGTCGGCCTCCACACCAAGTTCGGCGCGGTGAGTTTCTGCCGGTTCGCCGAGGTGCGGGAGCTCGAAGCCATCGTCACCGATACCGCGCTGTCCGCCACGGAGGCCCAGCGCTATTCGCTGCTGGGCCCTCAGGTCATCCGGGTGTGAGCGGCCCGCTCGGCGTTCAGTGACCACCGGGCAGGCCGGAGATCTTCGGACAGTAAGCCGCAAGGCTCATTCGAGGCCGGTATCCACGCTCGGCACATCGAACGCCTCCCGCACTTGCCCCGTCCCCATCAGCCCGACAAGACCGACGTAGCTTCCACGTTCCTCCCGGCACTCCGGGCAGTCGGCCAGATGTACCTCCACGGTTTCCCGGTCGGCGGGGTCGAGCCCCCCGAGCGAATATGCCGCCAGTTCGACGCGCACCTGTTGACACCTCACCGTCGCACCTCCCTGCATGCTCTTCCGCTTGCCCGGACCCGCCATCGGGCGAAACGGAGATTCCTGAACCCCGGTTCACGGCGCCGGCCCCACAGGTGTTGAACCGCTTTCGCGCGGCGTCCGTCGACCACGGCACAGACCCATCCTCCCGAACTCCTGGAGAGACACATGACGCGCAGGTGGTCGCTCATCGCCGTGATCGTCGGACTGGCCGTCGCGCTGACCTTCGTGATCGTCGACATGCGCAGCGGCACGGGTGCCGCAAGAGAGACCCCAGAGGCTGCCGGACCCGCCGGTCACGGCGGCACACCGGGTCTGAAGGGCGTGGGCTGGTGGCCCGCGCACGCGACGTCCGGAAGAGTTGCCACGGATCTGGTTGGCGATCACCATGCGACGCTCAAGGGCGGAGCGAGCTGGACCACCGGCCCCAACGGGGGAGCCCTGCTGCTGGACGGCTCCTCCGGCTTCGCGGACACCGGTGCCGCGGTCCTGGACACCGCTGACGGCGACTACTCCGTTGCCGCCTGGGTCCGGTTGAACGCCCGCGGGGGCTTCAGAACCGCTGTCTCCCTGGACAGCGAGACGGCGAGCGTCTTCCAGCTGCAGTATTCCGACAGCGACAGGCGGTTCTCCTTCAGCTTTGTCAATGCCCGTGCCCTCGCCGACGCAGTGGGCGAACCAGAACTGGGCCTCTGGTACCACCTCGTCGGCACTTACAGCCACAGCGACAGCATGCTCAGGATCTACGTGGACGGTGCCCTGGCCGGCAGCGTCCGAGCACGGAACCCGGAGCGGCCCGCGGGCAACCTCGTGATCGGCCGCGGCAATTCCAATGGCAGGACGGTCGATGTCTGGGCCGGTGCCATCACCGATGTGCACGCCTACGACCGGGCGCTGAGTCCGGGTGACGTCGCTGTTCTGGCGGTCGGCGAACCGAGTCGTGACTAGCCGGTCCCTGCTCACCTCGACCATCTCGGCTCCTCCTCGTCCGCGACGCCGGGTCCCGTGAACCCCTGGAGATCAGGTCGGGCGGGGATCGGGCAATGCTCCGGCCGAATCGGGCAGGCGGAACGACGTGTTGACCGTCGTTCGCGCACGTCGGTCAACGGATCGTGCTCGACGAATCGGTCGCATGCGGTCACAACTTCCGCCCTGGCAGGCCCGATCGGCCCCCGATCCTGCCGGTAGAAAAGTGATCGGCAGCTCGAACCGGACCGGCACGGACGGCGAGCGAAGGCCGTCACCGCCGACCCGTTCGACAGGCACCGGTGCGATTGCCGGGTGCGCGCACGGGATGTTCCAGACCGGACATCTCCACGATGCGCGTCTCAAGTCCGGGCTCACCTTCGAAAGGTCTTCAACGACCGGGACACCTCGGACCGACCGGGTCGGCACGAGATCACAGGGGGAACTCCTTGCAGCAACTGCTCCTGCCCACCAAGCACGCACCAGGGGCCTGTTCCGCAGAGCCGACCGAGGAATTCCTCAGAGCTCTGTACGAACGCCACGGGTCCGTACTGCTGCGCTTCGCCACCCGCCTGCTGAGGGGTGACAGGCATCGCGCCGAGGACGTCCTGCAGGAGGCGGCGATCCGCGCCTGGCAGCACGCTGCCGAGCTCGACCCCACTGCCGATGCACTGCGCTCATGGCTGTTCACCGTGGTCCGCAACCTGGTGATAGACGGCTACCGTGCCCGGCAGGCACGGCCACCGGAGCTCGGCGACCCGGATGAGACACAACTGCCGATCCAGGACGGCGTCGACAACGCGCTCACCACGCAGGTGGTGATCGAGGCCATGAAGGATCTCGCACCGTACCAGCGGGAGGTTCTGATGCACGTTCACTACATGGGCCGCACCGTGAACCAGACGGCGAAGGTGTTGGGTGTGCCTCCTGGCACGGTCAAGTCGCGTACGTACTATGCGATGCGCGCGCTGCGCGAGGCCCTGCACAAACGCGGTCTCCGCACCGTCTGACCCGGTCCCGCACACGCGATGCGCCCCGCTGGCAGGCTCCGGCGGGGCGCATCGGTGGTTCGACGGTGGCCGGCTCAGGACAGCCGGCCTGCGTGGACGCCGACCCGCAGCCCCAGCGGGCCGGTGTCGAGTGAACCGTCGTCACCGATCCGGAAGCGCCAGCCGGAATCGGGGACGTCGCCGAGCACGATCAGCGCGTCCGTCGCGTTCAGGTGTGTCATTGCTTCCTTCTCGTCGCGGAACTGGGCGGCGTCCAGGACGAAGAGCCGGGGGGCGCGGCCCTGCACGATCACTGCACTGCTGCCCTCGATCAGCCGGAAGACCTGGGTGACCGGGGATGCCGGGCCGGAAGCGGCCGACGCCCGCGCGTCGGCCGAGTCCTGGGCGAGCGCCTCGCGCAGCGTGGCAACCGTGTGCAGACGCGTCGACTGCAGGCCCAGCCCGAGGGTCATCTCGGCAGCGGCCGATCCCACCAGCGTGACCTCGGCATGACGCCCCACCGGGCCGGTGACCAACTCGGCGACCAGGGCTCGTACCAGCTTCCGTACGTCGCGGCCGTCCCCGGTCACGGAGATGGCCGCCGACGCCCGCGACAGCTCGACCATCACCCGGTCGTTCCGGTCCAGTCCGATGGTGACGGTCAGCGCATAGGGATCTGCCACTTCGGCTGTACCCCCAAGGTCTGTACCGTCCAGCTGCGTCGGTCCCGCCGACCACTCCTCGCCCGAGTCGTCCGTGGTCCAGGGTGGTGGCGCATCCGGGTCGGCACCGGACAGCCGTAGCGTCAGCCGGTCTGCGGAGAGGACGACGGCGTACACATCGGGCAGAGCACGGCCGGCACGCACGCATTCCGCGGCCACACTCCGCAGACCGAGGTCGATGACGTTCAAGGCATCCCGTCCCGTGACGGACGCGGGGGCGGGACGGGGCGGTGCGCCGGAGCGGGATCTGACTTCGGTGAAGACAAGCGCGGCGATGGCGCCGATCAATGCCAGGCCGAGCACGACGGCCAGGGTGACGGACGAGATCATGCGACCACCTTTGTCAAGGTCACGAGAGTTACCGGGAACGGTCAACGGCTGCCTACGGACCCGGCACCCGGACGGTTCACGCCCGGTGCTGACGGAGTGAACCGCTTGCGTGCCTCCTCCGTAGGGCCCGTGCGGGCCCGAGTGGCCCGCGCACCCACCGCGGCTTCCCGCCGTTTCCGAATTGCCTGGAGAATCCACGTGCGGTTGATGTTCACCGTGGTCGACGATGTCGGCGACGCCTTTGACGTACACCTCGACGCCGATCCCGACACACCGATGGGCGCCGTCGCGCAGGCGCTGGCCGAGGCGGGCGGTGCCGCGCTGCCACTGACCGGATCCGGCCTGCACATCGACGGTGAAGTCCTGCCGGAGGACATGCTCCTGAGGGACTCGCCGCTGCGGGACGCCGGAGTGGTCGGCCTGGGCCATTCCGCCGGACTCCCCGCGGCGGAACCGCGTGGCCTGGTGGAGGTACGCGTGGTCGGCGGCCCGGGAGCCGGTGCGGTGCACCGACTGGACATCGGCGACTACCCGATCGGTCTCGCCTCCGACGGCACACCGCAACTCGGCCGCGGCACCCCCGACCCGCAGCACGCCGTGCTCCGCGTCGGGCCCGGCGGGCGCTGCATCCTCATTCCGCAGGGAGCGGAGAACTCCCTGCGGCTGGACTGCGGCGAGGTCGACGGCGAACAGTCGTGGCCCATCGGTGCGCAGCTCGTGATCGGCGCATGCCTGCTCGAACTCGTCGTGCCGGAGCGGCCGGACGCGGCAGTCCAGCCGTCCGAGGACGGCACCGGATGGGACTACAACCGCCCTCCACGGCTCCTGCCGCCGAAGCCCGAGACCCGGTTCACCCTGCCGTCCCCGCCGGCCCAGCCGGCCAGGCGGCCGCTGCCGTATCTCGCGGCGATCCTCCCGCTGGTCGTGGCGGGCGCCGGGGTCCTGGTCTTCGGCAGGCTCACCTTCCTGCTGTTCGGCCTGCTCACACCGGTCTCGATCCTCGGCAACCACTTCATGAACCGCCGGTTCGGCCGTGAAACGTACGCCACCACGCTCGCCAAGTACGAGGAGAAGAAGGCCCGGATCGAGGCCGACGCCGAACAGGCACTGGTCGCCGAGCGCACCGCCCGCCGTGCGGGCTTTCCCGACCCGGCCGCCGTGCTGCTCACGGCCGTCGGCCCGCGCCGCAGGCTGTGGGAGCGCCGTACGTCGGACGCCGACTTTCTCGAACTGCGGGTCGGGACCGCCGACCAGCCGTCCGACGTGGTCCTCCAGGACCCCACCCAGGACGAGCACCGGCGCCAGGTGGCGCGGGACGCGTTCGACGTGCCCGTCACGGTCCGGCTGCGCGAGCACAAGGTACTGGGCATCGCCGGGCGGGGACCGGCCGCCCGGGCCGTGGCGCGCTGGGCTCTCGCCCAGGCCGCCGTCCTGCACAGTCCCAAGGACCTGGTCATCCATGTGATCACCACCGGCGAGGCGGGCGAGGACGCCTGGACCTGGGTCCGCTGGCTGCCCCACGTACGGCAGCGGTCCGGCGACACCCTGACCAGCATCGGCACCGACACCGAGACCTCGGCCCGCCGGGTGGCCGAGCTGACCGCGCTGATATCCGCCCGTACGGCGGCGGCACGCGAGCGGGGCTCCGCCCGGGAACCGGACGTGCTCGTCGTCCTGGACGGCGCCCGGCGGCTGCGCTCGCTCCCGGGCGTGGTGCAGATCCTGCGTGACGGACCGGCCGTCGGTGTGCACGCCCTGTGCCTCGACAGCGAGGAACGCCTGCTGCCGGAGGAGTGCCTGGCAGTCGTGGTCGAGGAGGCGGGCGGTACCTTGCGGGTCGGGCTGTCCCAGTTCGCCACCCGCACCGGAGTCCGCCCCGACGCCGTGTCCGTCGACTGGTGCCGTTCCGTCGCCCGCGCGCTCGGCCCGATGCGCGACTCCAGCGGGGTGGAGGAGGAGGGCTCGGTGCTCCCCGCCTCGGCCCGGCTGCTGGACGTCCTCGCGCTGGACCCCCCGACGGCGGAGCAGGTCGCCGGCCGCTGGAAGGCGGGCGGGCGCACCACGTCGGCGGTCGTCGGTGCCTCGCTGGACGGCCCGTTCGCCCTGGACCTGCGGGGTGACGGGCCGCACGGGCTCGTCGCCGGGACCACCGGCTCCGGCAAGTCGGAGTTCCTCCAGACCCTCGTCGCCTCGCTGGCGGTGGCCAACCGGCCGGACGCCATGACCTTCGTCCTCGTCGACTACAAGGGCGGCTCCGCGTTCAAGGACTGCGTGTCCCTGCCCCATACGGTCGGCATGGTCACCGACCTCGACGCACACCTCGTCGAGCGTGCGCTGACCTCCCTCTCGGCCGAACTGAAGCGGCGCGAACACATCCTGGCCGATGCCGGGGCCAAGGACATCGACGACTACGTGGACCTGTTGCGGCGCGAACCCGGCCGCACGCCAATGCCCCGGCTCCTCATCGTCATCGACGAGTTCGCCTCGATGGTCCGCGACCTTCCCGACTTCGTGAAGGGGCTGGTCAACATCGCCCAGCGGGGCCGCTCCCTGGGCATCCACCTGATCCTGGCGACCCAGCGCCCCGGCGGCGTGGTCTCCCCTGAGATCCGCGCCAACACCAATCTGCGGATCGCCCTGCGGGTGACCGACGCCGGCGAGAGCCAGGACGTGCTGACCTCGCCCGAGGCCGCCGCGATCTCCAAGAACACCCCGGGACGTGCTTACGTACGGCTCGGCCAGAACTCCCTCGTGCCGTTCCAGGCCGGGCGGGTAGGCGGCCGCAGGCCGGGCGTGTCCACGGCGTCGGTCCCGGCGCCCTGGGTCGTGCCGCTCGGCTGGAACCAGCTCGGCCGCCCGCTGCCCGCACGCCCCCGCGCCGCACAGCAGGCGGCGGACGCCGAAGTCACCGACCTCGCAGACCTCGTCGAAGCCGTACGCGGCGCCGCCCGGGATCTCAACGTCCCGCCGCAGCACAGTCCTTGGCTGCCCGCCCTACCCGACACCCTGGTCACGGCAGAGCTGCCGCCCGTCGCAGCGACGCCCGGCGGATACGACCTCGCGCCGGTCGCATACGGCCTCGTCGACCTGCCCGCCGAGCAGCAGCAGGCGCCGGTGGCCCTGGACCTGGCAACGCTCGGCCATCTGCACATCGTCGGCTCGCCCCGGGCAGGGCGGTCCCAGACCCTGCGGACCATCGCCGGGACGCTCGCCCGGGCCCATTCCAGCGCGGACGTCCACTTGTACGGCATCGACTGCGGCAACGGCGCCTTGCTGGCCCTCGAAGCCCTCCCGCACACCGGCGCCGTCGTCCAGCGCACCCAGCCCGACCGGCTGGCCCGGCTGCTGAACCGGCTCACCGCCGAAGTCGCCCGCCGCCAGGAACTGCTGGCCGCCCGCGGCGCCGCCGACCTGCCCGAACTGCGCCGGGTCCTGCCGCCGGAGGAGCGGCCCGCGCACATCCTCGTACTCCTCGACCGCTGGGAGGTGTTCGACAAGACCCTCGCCGACTACGACTCGGGCGCACTGCTGAGCGGCATTCTCGCCCTGCTGCGCGACGGTGCGAGCGTCGGCGTGCACGTGCTCCTCGCCGGAGACCGCACGCTGTTCTCCACCCGGGTCAGCTCCACGACCGAGGACAAGCTCGTCCTGCGGATGAACGACAAGGCCGAGTACTCCATGATCGGCGTCTCCCAGCGGGCCGTCCCGGACGACATCCCCTCGGGGCGCGCCCTGCGCGCGGTGGACAAGACCGAGGTGCAGATCGCCCTCCTGGACCAGGACTCCACGGGCCAGGCCCAGGCCGCCGCACTCCAGGCCATCGGTACCGCCCGCACCGAGCTCGACGCCGAAGTGCCGTACGGCCGCCGCCCGTTCCGCGTCGACCTGCTGCCGGACCGGCTCACCCCGGAGCAGGCGGCCGCGCACCTGCCCCCGGCGGATCGGCGGCCCGGCCCGATGTGGGCGCCGGTCGGTGTGGGCGGCGACGAACTCACCGCCCACGGCCCCGACCTGTCCCTCACCCCGTCCTTCATCGTCGGCGGCCCGCAGCGCTCCGGACGCAGTACGGTCCTGCTCACGATGGCGCTTTCGCTGCTGGAGGCGGGGACCTCGGTGGTCGTCGCGGCACCGCGGCGCTCGCCGCTGCGGGCACTCGCCGGGCGGCCGGGCGTGCTCGCGGTGTATGAGGGGCCGGACATCCCCAGGGCGGAGCTGGAACAGGTGCTGGCCGAGGCGACAACTCCGGTCGTGGTGGTCGTCGACGACGCTGACCTGCTCCAGCAGACCGCGGCGGAGCCCGTGCTCAGCGAGATCTGCCGCACCGGCAGCGAGCTTGGCCGGGGCCTCGTCCTCGCCGGCCAGATCGACCGGCTGGCCAGCGGCTTCTCCGGCTGGTTCGCCGAGGCTCGGCGCAACCGCCAGGGCGCCCTGCTCAGTCCCCAGGCAGTGGGCGACGGCGACCTCATCGGTGGCAAGATCCCGCGCAGCCGGCTCGGCGCGGGGCGGCCGGGGAGGGTGTTCTTCAGCGCGGGCGACGGGAATCTGCGCATGCTCCAGGTCCCGGAGACCACCGTGTGAACGACGGGGCCTGGCAGAGCAGATCGCCCTCCCCTCCCCCCCGGTCGGTGGCCGGGAGGAGGGGAGGGCGATCGTGTGCTGCGGACGTCAGGCTGGCTGCGCGTCCTCCTTCTGATCAGCCTTTGCCTGGTCGAACTGCCAGGCGGCGTAGCCGATGCCGGCGGTGCCCAAAACGATGGCGATTGGGTCAGCCCACTTGGCGGCGGTGTCCAGCTTGGAGGGCGGTGGGGGCGCGGCGGGCGCCGTCGGTGTGGGGCTTGGGGGTGGGGTTGGTGCGGGGCTGTTGGGTGTGGGGCTTGGGGGTGGGGTTGGTGCGGGGCTGTTGGGTGTGGGGCTTGGGGGCGGGGTTGGTGCGGGACTGCTGGGTGCCGGGCTGGGCGGCGGGGTTGGTGCGGGACTGCTTGGGGCGGGGCTGCTGGGTGTGGGGCTTGGGGGTGGGCTTGGTGCGGGACTGCTCGGCGCTGGGCTTGGCGGCGGACTTGGCGCGGGGCTGCTGGGTGCTGGGCTCGGGGGTGGGCTTGGTGCGGGGCTGGGCGGCCGGCTTGGCGCGGGACTGCTCGGCGCGGGGCTCGGGGGCGAGGGGCGTGGCGGCACGGGCTGCAACGGAACAGCGTTCGCCCCTCCACCTGAACCGCCGGTGCCGCCCGTCGGCTTGGGCTTGCCGAGGTTCTTGCCCCACTGCCCGGCGTTCTTGACCGCGTTGGTGATCGCGGGGACCTTCGCGGCCACCACGATCCCGCCGAGCCCCAGGCCGACGATACCGAGGACCAGACCGGCGATGTCCCACTCACCAGTGGCGACGCCTTTGCCGATCGTCAACCCCAGCCCCGCCACGCCCAGCGCGAGACCGACGCCGAGACCGACCAGCGCGAGCGGAGGAACGAGTATCGCCACCACGGCCACGACGACGGCCACGATGCCGATGACGAGTCCCGCGATCTCGTCCCACAGCCCGTCCCAGAAGCTCTTCTTCTTCACAGCGTCGCCGCTTGCCGTGTCCAGCTCCGTGGCCGCGGCCTGGGCGTCGGTCTCGCGCAGCGCCTTGGCGTCGGCTGCCAGCCGCTGCGCCGCCGAGAGATCGGCCTGGGCGGAGTCCACGTCGCCCTGCGCCGTGTTCTTCTCGGCCTGGGCCTTGTCGACGGCGTCGCGGGCCACTTTGTCGTCGAGCGGCGGATCGGCGGCATTCTGAAGGGTGGAGAGGTTGGCCCCGGCGGCGTCCAGTGTGGCCGTGGCGATGTCGAGCCGGCTGCGGGCCTCGCGGCCCTGCTGGAGGGCCCGTTCAGCCTGGTCCTGGTGTGCCTCCAGCTTGGGAACGTAGGCGCTCAGCGCGTCCGCCGCGCGCCGGTAGGAGTCCTTGAGCCGGCCCACCTGCTGGGGCAGCTCGTCAAGCACCTCGCGAAGCTTGTCCATGGACTGGCCTTCGCCCAGCTCGCCGGCCTCCACCCGGCTGATGAAGGTGAAAGAGCTCTCGGCGTCGTCAGCGACCGAGTCGTATTCGTCGGCGAGCTTGCGGAGGATCTCCGGGTCGCCGGGGGTGGGGTCCTCGGACAGGTCGAGGACCTCCCATTCGGCCGTCGGTGGCCGTGTCATCTCAGGAACCTCGCTTTCTCGGGTCGTTCACATCGCCACCCGGATCACACGTCGAACTTGAGCGTGCTTGCGATGGCGTCGAACATGTCGAAGAACGGGTCCACCAGGGTCAGGTTGGGCGTGGTGCCGGCCACGACCAGGATCGAACCGGTGCCCGGCACCGGGACGATGGTCTGCATGATGGCCACCCGGGCCCGGCCGCGTCCGTAGAAATCGATGTCCTCAACCGAGGTGGCCCGGCCGGCCGGGCCCGCGTGCGGAAGCTCGATGATCTCGCTCTGCCGGGCGCGGGTGCCCTTGCCGATCGGGTTCCTGGCGCCCCGTACCGCGTAGGCGAGCATCAGCTCGGTCAGATCGGCGGGGGCGTCCTCCGGCAGGTCGAAACGCAGCACCATGACGTTGCCGATGAGGACGGAGCCGTCCTCCATGAGGTCGAACATGCCGGCGAACTGGAGCGCACCCCGGGCATGGGCCTCGCGGGCGCTGCGACGGGCCGCGCGGATCAGCGAGTCGAGCCCTTCACGTGCGTCGGCGGGGATGTCCTCGCCGACGTCCTCCATGATGCGGCGGCGGATCGATCCGTCCCGGGTGCTCGGGTCCAGGTCGAGATTCCACCAGGACTCCGGGAGCCGCAGCCCGTAGTTGGCGGGTATGCGCAGGGCTGGTGCCGGGCCGCTCATGCGCCGCCCCCTTGGTCCTTGGCGAGTTCCTGACCCAACTGGTCGTCTGTGGAACGGAAGTTGTCGACGATGCCTTGGGCGGCCTGCTTGAAGGTGTCGACGTTCTCCTGAACCCGCTCGTGCCCTCCTTTCCAAGCGCTGTCGAAGCTGCTGACGGCCTCGCTCAGGTTCTCGTCGCCCACGTCGGCCTCCGAACCGACTGAGCCGAGGCCGGCGGTCCTGGAGATCCGGTCACGTATCTCGTCGAGCATCTTGATCACCTCCTCAAGCTCGTCCATCGGAATGCGAATGCGCGACACGCGGGTACCTCCGTAGTCCCTTGATCCCTTGGCCCCTTGATCCGTACGGGAGGACGGCCGGGTCCGGACGGCGGCAGTGGTTCACCCGCTTCCGGCGCCCGGCCGTGGGTCGTGGGCCGTGGGTCAGCCGATGGATCCGGCGGTCTGGTCGTCGGTGCTGACGAACGCGTCGGCCACCGCTTTCAGGAACTCGCTGACGCCCTGCAAACCCTCGATGGCGTCGCGCGTGCCGCGGTTGTACTCGTCCCAGTACGGCTTGAACTTCGTCTCGGAGCCCGGCGTGCTGTAAGCCGCGGCGACGACGTCGCCCATCTTGGTGTCGGCCTCCCGGAGGCTCTGCTGCAGCATCTCCTTCTGGGTCCGCAGCCAGGCCGCTGCTTCCTCGATCTCTGCCGGGTCAATGTTGATCTGGCCACCAGCCATGCCGTTTCCTTCCGTAGGTCTGGGAACGCGACGAGCTTCCACGCCGCCGCACCGGGCCCTACGGGACACTCCACCGAACGGTTCACACGCGCTGACGCAGAGGCGGCCGGTGGAACGCCCGCCGCCGGTCCCCGGCGACGGGCACAACCAGGTGCGCAGAAGCCCTGCCGCGATCGGTGCGCACCGGCGGACTCGCATGATCCGGAGCGAACTTGCCCGTGGCTTCGCGCTGGTGGACAACCGGATGACGGCTCGGCGCCTATGACATGGCGGCGACCATGATGCCCGTGTCCGCGATGGTCTCGAACGAGACCGGCACACCGTCCTCGAAGCGCCACGCATGCGCGAAACGTGCCTTCATCGCCTTACCCGTCTCACGGCCCCGCCCCTCGTAGTGCCCCAGGGCGATCACCACGTCCTCGACGGCAACGAGCTCTGCCGGGGCAACGGCGAAGTCGTCCCACTGCGTGTCGAACCGGGCGAACACGTTGACCAGCACTGCCTCACGGCCGCGGTAGGTTCCGCCGTAGGGCAACCCGGCGGCGACAACCCACTCGATCGTTTCACTCAGCGTGCTGAGGACCGCTTCACCGTCCCCACGGCTCAGATCGGCGTACATCTGGGCCACCACCCCTTGGTTCCTCGACGCCCGGGTGTCCTGCGAGCCCATCGTCACTCTGGCGGTCATTTGTCGTCCCATCCTTGGTTCCTTAGTACGGTCGGCCGCCGACGGTTTGAGCGACGACAGGCCCGGTGCAGCCGAGCATCAGGAACGGTGCCTGCGCCCCGTGTCCTGCTCGTGACTCCGGGGCCGCGCACGGCCGGGGAGCTGCGACCAATGAACATCCGGGTGGGATGCGGCGGCATCGGTCAATCGGCCTATCAGCGCGGACTTCACGAGAACGCGACGCCGGGTGCGGGCGCAGCGCGGCCTTGCCGGGCCGCGCTGCGTGTACTCGCGTTCGCGGTGTCAGTGGTCTTCGGTGATCGTGGTGGCGATGCCGTTGAGGATGACGACCTTGGCGGTCAGGCCGGAACCCTTGGCGGCCTTCTCCAGCTCTTCCTCGGTGCATTCGGTGCCCCCCTGCCCACCTTCGCCGGTGTTGCTGTCACCGCAGATGACGCCGTAGCCCCAGATCTGGGTGTCATTCGCCAAGAAGAACTGCTGCTCGGTTCCTTTCATGTCCGACACGGTGAACTTGCCCGGCGCCAGGTACGACACCTTGCCCAACCAGGTGCCGTTGACGCCCTTGCCCTTGTTGATGCCGTCAATCGTTCCCTCGTCCTCGCCCCCGGCCGGGGCGCCGGAGCCGTCCTTGCTGTCGTCGACCGGGTCACCCTCGTCGGGTGCGGCACGCTCGGTAACCGTGGCGGCAACGCCGTCCTTCATGACCACGTCTGCCGCTATGGACCCGTTCTTGAGCACCTTCTCCAGCTCATCGACCGTGCAGGGGGTGTTGGCGGCCGGGTTGTACTTCCCGCAGATGGTGCCCGCGCCGTAGACCTTGGTGTCCTCGGCGGTGAGGAACTGCTGCTCCTTGCCGTTGGTGTTCACGATGTACTTGCCCGGCGCCAGGTACTCCACCGTGCCGCCGGCGAAAGTCCCGCTGACCCCCTTCGACCCCACCGGCACCTTCGCCGACGCCGTGGGAGCAGCGGTCTTCGACGAAGAGCCCTGACCGGTGGTGTCGTCCTGGCAGGCAGTCAGCAGCGTGGTCCCCGCAAGGACCGCGGCGGCGACGAGAAAGGACTTGGCACTGAGAGCGGACGCCATAGTGAGGTCCCCGTTTCATTGGAAGAGGGGCCGGCGGCCCCGTGGTCGGATGCGTGATCATCATGCGCACGGCGAACCCTCCCCGCGAAAGGCGGCTCCTCGACCCACGGCAACGCCGTTACCGTTCGTGGACATCTGCAACGTCCCAGTGTCAAAAAGCTTTTGGAACATGCCTGCATCGCCCGCAAAACCCACACTCGGGCAGCAGACGGGCAGTTCGGGGCCGCGAGTAGCGGTGTCGGTGCAACTGCGACTGTCAAGCGGAGGGCTGATGTGGCCCGGCACGACGAGCGCGCCGCGGGCGGGTGCCCGCCGACCACAACGTCCTATCCGGAGAGGGCGTTGCGGACGTTCTTCCTGGTGACGCCGAGCTTCTTGAGCACGTGGGCCACGTGCTGCTCGATGGTACGGGGAGACAGGAACAGTGCTTGCGCGATGTCCTGGTTGGTGGCACCTCGGGCGAGCAGCTCGGCGACCTGCCGTTCGCGTGGGGAGAGTTGGTCCCCGTAGCCGCGACGTCCGCGCGGCGACGGGCGGGCCAGGCCGAGTTCACGGAGGGTCCGCTGGCACCGGGCGGCGTCGGAGGCAGCGCCGAGCCGCTCGTACGCGTCGATGGCCTGGGTGAGATGCCTGACGACCACGTCGGGATGGGAGCGGCCCAGCGCGCACCCCTGCCGTTCGGCCGCGCGGTTGGACTCGTACGGGCGCCCGATCTGCTGCCACATCTCGCGGGCACGCCCGAACTGCTCGGCGGCAGCTTCGGCGTCCTCGTCGCGCAACAGGCCCCACGCGAGGTGCAGTTCGGCGATGGCACCAGGCGCGTCTCGGCCTCGCAGCCCGCCTTCGGCCTCCTGGGCCAGTTGTCCGGCGGCCTCCCGGCCGCCGCGCGCGAGAGCCGCTTCGACGGCGACAGGTACCAGACCGGTGGCCCTCGCCCACGCGCCTGCCCGGCGCAGCGCCGCCACCGCCGGGTCGGTGGTCGCCAAGGCGGCCTCCGGTTCCCCCTGCGCCAGCCGGATCGCGGCGATCTCCGCGGCAGCCCGGCACGCCATGGTCACCTGGGACTCCCGCTCCCCGGAGGCGGCGGCCGCATCCAGCCACTCCAGAGCGCGGGCGTGCTGGCCACGGGCTGCTGCCAGCCGTGCGTTGACCATGGCCTGCTCCGCCGAGGCCATGCGGATGTCGGGGAACTCGTCCCCGAGCGTGGCAAAGCGCTGCTCCAGGTCTGTCCAGTGGCCGGCCAGACCGGCCAGTCGAAGCAGGGCGATGCGGCAGTAGCACTCCAGATACGGAATCCCCGCGCGCCCGGCGAGCGCCCGGCTCTCCTCCAGCAGCGCGATGGCATCACGGTCGTGGCCCAGCTCGATGGCGATTTCGCCGACGTTGTAGAGGGCGCGGGCCGTCTGCCGGAGGACTTCCGCGTCGTCCGGCCATCGCGGCAGCCGCTCCAGGAGGGGCCATACCTCGGCATTGCCGTCCCGGGCGAGCAGCGTGAGCCGGGTGGCGTGCACCGTCGCCCGGATGGCCACGTCGGGGCTGTCCCGGATCGTGTCCTCGGCCCGGTCCAGCCAGGTCCAGGCATGATCCGAGGCGCCGTCCTGCTCATTCATCGCCAAGGCGGTCATGGCCCTGGCGGCACGTTCGGGGCGGCTGCTCAGCTCCTCGACAGCCTCGTCGAGCTGCCGGAAGCCGGCCCGGTCGCCGACTTGGCTGATCATGATGATGCCCAGCGTCAGGCGGATGTCGCCACGCGTGGCCACCGGCAGCTGCGGGTCGGCGAGGATGCGGCGCAGCACGGCAGCGTTGGCGGCGTAGTCCACGCCGTTGACGGCGATCCGCGCCAGCGCGAGGGCGGCCCGCGACCGCAGGCCGGTGTCCGGCTGCGGCTGGTCCAGGATCTGCTGCAGCAGCGTGGCGGCGGTGCCCTGGTCACCCAGGGCGATCGCCTGGTCGGCGGCGGCCTCCGCCTGCCGCAGCCATGCCTCGTGATCGCCCAGGGCGAGGGTGTGATGCGCGATCTGCACCAGCGGCGGAGGCGACTGCGACTCCAGCACCTCGAGCGCCCGCCGGTGCAGGCGGGCGCGCTGAGGGCCGGGGATGTGCTGGTAGGCGGCCTGCTGGGCGAGGACATGCCGGAACACGTACTGGCTCGATCCGGTCTCGCGGAGGAGGGAGGACCGCAGCGCCTCGGTCAAACCCTTGGCGCCGCTGTCCGCGTCCAGTCCGGCGACGCCGGCGAGGAGGGGCTCGGCGGTGGGGGCGGCGAGCACACAGGCCGCGTCGACGATCGCCGCCCCGGCCGGTGACAGGGCTGCCAGGCGTTCGGCGACCGCTTCGCGCAGGCTTCTGGGCACCTCGGCGTGTTCGAGGGCGGCGAGATCGTCGCTGCTGAGGAACTGGTCATGCTCGCAGAGAGTGATCAGGTCCTCCTCGGCGACCAGCGGCAGACCCTCGCTGCGGTGGTAGAGGACGCGACTCAGCGCCGGTGTGGCGCGCGGGCCGAGCGCGGCATGCGCCAGTTCCTGCACGTCCTGCTCGGACAGTGGGTCCAGGCGGATCACGGTGCCACCGGTCCCGGGCGGGCGGCGGTACGCGGCCCCGAGCAGCGGAGTGTCCACGGGCAGATCCTCGGCCCGAAAGGTGAGCACCAGGCTCAGTTGCTCGGGCAGGTCCCTGGCGAGAAGGAGGAGCAGTTCGCGGGTGGCCTCGTCGACCCAGTGCAGGTCCTCGACGACGAGGGTCGCAGCGCCCAGTGCCTCCAGGAAGGAGCGGACCGCCTGCACCAGCTGGTGGCGGTCGGACTGGGCGTCCTCCGGCCGCGGCGGCGGAGGCGGCAGCCGGTCTGCCAGATCCGGCAGGAGCCGTGCCAACGCACCGGCGGTCGGCGGAATGCGCCCCGGCGGCGGTAGCCAGCGGCCCGCCTTCCGCAGGGCGTCCACGACCGGGCCGAACGGGAAAGGCTCGCGCAGCGGGTGGCAGAAGCCCGTCAGAACCCGGCGGTCCCCCGCTGACCGCACGGCCTCGCGGACCAGACGGGACTTCCCGATCCCGGCCTCGCCTTCGATCATCACGACTCCGGGCGGATGGCGGAGCACGTCCACGAGCAAGCCGAACTCACGTTGCCGGCCGATGAATCGGAAGCTCCCGCCGGTCGCCGCGACAGTGTGGTCGGGGCTGATTCGCACGCGATCACCTGCCTCGTCCGCGGCACCGGACGGAGCGGTCCGGACCGATCCCGCAGCCCTGTGCTGGCCACGCTAGACCGGTGCGTGAGAGGCGGCAAACCGCTGCTCAGATCGTCGCGAGCCGCTACGAAGCAGCCCTCAGCAGGGCCCGGTGACCCCACCGCCGAGCGGCTGTCCCTCACCGGCTCCCAGCATCAGCTCCGCAGCCACCCGGGTACCGCTCCGCGTGACGATGACGGCGCAGCTGGTCGCGTATGCGTCCACCATCCGCAGGCCACGACCGCAGCACGCCATGTCGCCGACCTCGTCCTCACTCACGCGGCGCGCGGCCGGCCGGGGCCGCCACTGCCCAGTGTCCTGGACCTGGACCGTCAGCGTCGCGTCGGTGACGGCCAGCAGCACGGCCACGTCAGGACCGCCGCTGTGCCGCACCGAGTTCCCGACCAGCTCGGTGACGATGACGGCCAGCGCCTCGTCGACCGCGTCGGACGGCGCCCACCGCCGCGCCACATCACGGGCGAAACGCCGCAGGACGGGCACCGATTCGGCAGCGGCAGGCATGACGCACACGGCCAGCTTCGCCCGGTTGGCGGTCCGGGTCGAGGGACAACCGAAGGTAACGGAGCGTGTCTTCTCGACTGTGATCACGTGGAGCTCCTTCACGCTCCTGGCCTTCGACGGCCGGGCCGTGGGGTGGGGACGTCTGGTGGGACAACCTCGTGCCTGCCACCTTGGCCGCCGGACCAGAGCCGGAACAATCAGGGGACGCTCAAGTACGGGTACGCACGAAAATCCGGCCAGCCCGGGACGAACCTGGCAGATGGTTCACTCCGGCAGGGAGAGTCCAGCGGGCCCTCGCAGCGGCACCTCGGACAGTTCAGGGCCGGGCCTCAGCCCGGTGCCGCTCCCGCCAGCGCGCGTACGTCGGGCTGGCGGAGCAGGTGGACAGGTAGCCGTCGACGACCCGGCGCAGGATCTCGGTGCCGCAGGCCTTGAGAGGGCCATCGTGGTGCCAGGCCAGGATGTGCCGGTACCACAAGGGGTTCTCGGCCAGGGGGCGGACCGCGACGCCGGGCACCTCGATGAACGTGGCCTGGCAGAGGCTGACCGCCAGGCCCGCCCGTACGATCTCGATCAGCTGCCGCCCCTCCGCTTCGTAAGGGGCGAACGGAGCGCGGTCCGTCAGGGCGCAGACGGAAGCCCAGTATTCGCGGGTCCGGTCGCTGTCGGGCCGGGGAACCGCCCAGTCCTCGTCCAGAAGCTCGGGCAGCGGGACCTCGTCCCGCGCGGCAAGCGGATGGGTCGCCGGCAGGAGGACGAAGACCGGTTCGGTGACGATCGCGTGGAGTGCCACGCCCTCACGCTGCGGCAGCTCCTGGTCGGGGTGGTCACCGAGTACTGCCGCTTCCAGCCGGCCTGCGGCGAGGTCGTCGAGCAGAGCACCGGGGGAGTACTGACAGCGGGCGGTCAGGTGGGCTTCGGGCAGCAACGCCTTCACGGCCAGGAGGAGATGACCGAGCAGCGGGGCGCCGACCGAGCCGACGCGGATCCGGTCTGCGGCCGACATGCGGCGGGCGGCCCGGGCCGTGTCGGCAAGCAGCCCGTCGATGCCCGGCAGGACGGCGCGGGCCCGCCCGATGACGAGCTCGCCGAAGGGTGTGAGGACGCTGCCCTCCTGTCGCCGGTCGAACAGGGTCCCGCCCAGCATGGCTTCGATACGGCGCAGTTGGGCGCTGAGTCCTGGCTGCGTCATGTGGAGTGCGGCGGCGGCGCGGGTGAGGCTCCCCGCCTCGGCGATCGCGCACACCACCCGTAGGTGCCGTATCTCCAAGTCCATGGCGCGGATGTTATGGACCGGCGACGGCTTTCGGACAGGGCCGTGCGTCATCAGTCTTATGTGAAATGTCACACGCCATTCATGGAAAGGTAGTGATCACGTGAGACCCCCACATCTCTCGCGGACCACCCGGCCGGCTCTTCTGCCGCTGCTACTCGCCGCCCTGCTCCTGCTCCTGCTGAGTACGCCGTCCGCCGAGGCGGCCGACCCCGTGTCCTCGTGCCGACTGTCCGGCACCACCGGCTGGACGGACGAAGGCCAGAACACGGACTACAACGTCTTCCAGCGGCCCACCGGGACCAAGAGAGTCATCATGCTCTTCGTGGACTTCCCGGACGCGGCGGCCACCGAGACCACGTCCAGTGACGCCGCCCAGCTCACACCGGTCGCGGACTGGATGTGGAAGGCCTCGTACGGCAAGACATGGCTGTCCATCAGCCGGCACAACGACTGGCTGCGTATGCCGAAGAACTCCACCGACTACGGCTACGAGCGCGGGCTGACGCACGAGGAGCACGAGGCGTACATCAAGGACGCCGTGAACAAGGCGGATCCGAAGGTGGACTTCTCGCAGTACGACATGGTCTACGTCGTCGCGACCAAGAACGCGCAAGCCATCTCCTTCACCCCCACCTACGTCTACGCGCCGGGTACGACCGGCATCCGCGCCGACGGCACCACCGTCAAGTGGGCGGTCACCTTCGGCCAGGACATGTGGGACTTCGGCCCCAAGGTGGCGGCCCATGAGACGGGCCACACCTTCGGTCTGCCGGACCTGTACTCCTTCGACTCCAGCAGCGACATCCACCGCTACATCGGCGGCTGGGACGTGATGGGGAACGTCTCGGGCAAGGGTCCGCAGTTCTTTGCCTGGCACTCCTGGAAGCTGGGCTGGACCGCCGACGATCAGGTCCTCTGCCGGGCCACGGCGGGCACGGACACCGTGTACCTGAGCGCCGTCGAGTACACCAGCTACAAGAAGATGGCCGTGATCAAGACAGGAGCCAATACCGCGTACGTCGTCGAATCACGAAGGGCGGTCCACAACGACGAGAACGCCTGCTCGACAGGAGCCCTGGTCTACAAGGTGGACACGTCCGTCAAGACCGGCGAGGGGCCGATACGCGTGATGGACGCCAAACCCAATGACGTGCCCAAGAGCGGCTGTCACCCGCTGGACGATGCGCCGTACTGGATCAACCAGTCGTTCGAGGACAGCAACGCCGGAGTGAAGATCGAGGTGACAGGCGCCGACGGCTACGGGGAGACCGTCCGCATCACCAAGTCGTAAGCCGGCAGCAGACCCTGGTTGTGCCCTGGAACCTCGCGGATCCAGGGCACAACCGTTTCAGGCGGCCTCCGGGAAGTGGCAGGCCACCTCCCGTGCCCCGCCCGGTGCCGTGTTCCCCAGTGACGGTGCTTCGGTACGGCAGATCTCCTGGGCCTTGGGGCAGCGCGGATGGAAGGTGCAGCCGGGCGGGGGCGAGGCCGGGCTCGGCGGGTCGCCGAGCAGGGTGATCCGCTCGCGGGCCCGTTCGGCGGCCGGGTCGGGCAGCGGTACGGCCGACAGCAGTGCGCGCGTGTACGGGTGGGCCGGGGCGGCGTAGACCTGGTCCTTCGGGCCGATCTCGACGATCCGGCCCAGATACATCACGGCGACCCGGTCGCACACCCGCTTGACGACCGACAGGTCGTGGGCGATGAAGAGGTAGGCCAGGCCGAGTTCGCGCTGCAGCTCCTCCATCAGGTTGACGATCTGGGCCTGGACGGAGACGTCGAGCGCGGACACCGGCTCGTCGGCGACGACGAGCCGGGGGCCGGTGGCCAGTGCGCGGGCGATGCCGATGCGCTGGGCCTGTCCGCCGGAGAACTCGTGGGGGTAGCGGTCGATGTGCTCGGGGATGAGCCCCACCAGTTCCATCAGCTCAGCGGTGCGCGTGCGGGCGTCCGCCGTCGAACTGCCCTGTACGAGCAGCGGGTCGGAGATGATCCGGGCCACCGTCTGACGGGGGTTGAGGGAGGAGTGCGGGTCCTGGAAGACCATCTGCAGGTCTTTGCGGAGCGGCTTCAGTTCCCGCTGGGACAGGTGGCTGATGTCGTGTCCGTCGTAGGCGACGGAGCCGGCGGTGGGTTCCAGGAGTCGGACGATCATGCGTCCGGTGGTGGACTTGCCACAGCCGGACTCTCCGACCAGCCCCAGCGTCTCGCCCGCGGCCACGTGGAAGGTGATGCCGTCGACGGCCCGGACCGGGGCGGACCGACGCCGTCCGGGGAACGTCATCGTCAGGTTCCGTACAGACAACAGAGGTTCAGTGGGAGTCATGAGGCGATGCCTTCGTACGCGGGGAAGTGGCAGGCGGCCGGATGTGCCGCCGGACCCTCGAGCAGCGGGAGCGCCGTCTCGCAGCGGGAGCGCTCCTGGTCGGAGGACCGGGCGAGCCTGGGGCAGCGGGGCGCGAACGCGCAGCCGGGAGCGGGGTTGAGCAGGGACGGTGGGCTGCCGGGGATCGCCCGCAGCGGCTGGCCGTCGCTGTCGTCGAGGCGGGGAAGGGAGTCGAGCAGGCCGCGGGTGTAGGGGTGGGCCGGCAGCGCGAACAGAGCGTCCACGTCGGCCCTTTCGACGGCCCTGCCCCCGTACATCACGAGGACCTCGTGGGCGACGCGGGCGACCACGCCCAGATCGTGCGTGATCATGATGACGGCCAGCCCCCGCTCCTGCTGGATCCGTGCGATGAGCTCCAGGATCTGCGCCTGGACGGTGACGTCCAGGGCGGTGGTCGGCTCGTCCGCGATGAGCAGCTCGGGTTCGCAGGCCAGGGCCATCGCGATCATCACGCGCTGGCGCATGCCGCCGGAGAACTGGTGCGGGTACTCCCGCGCCCGGCGTCTCGGCTCGGGGATGCCGACCTCGGCCAGCGCCTCCACGGCCCGCTCACGGGCGGCCCTTCTGCCGCTGCCGAAGTGCACGCGGTGGTGCTCGGCTATCTGTTCGCCCACGGTGTAGTACGGATGGAGGCTGGAAAGCGGGTCCTGGAAGATCATCGCCATCCTGCGGCCGCGCAACCGGTTCAGCTCGCGCTCCGGCAGACCGGTCAGCTCCCGGCCGCCCAAGGAGATGGAGCCGGTGACCGAGGCGCCGGTGTGCAGGCCCATCACCGCCAGGGAGGTGACGGACTTGCCGGAACCGGACTCGCCGACGATGCCGAGGGTCTCTCCGTGCCGCACCTCGAAGCCGAGGCGGTCCACGGCCCGCAACGGACCGCGAGAAGTGGCGAAAGTGACCGTCAAGTCCCGTACCGAGAGCACGGGTTCGGGGGAGCCCATCAGTACCTCACTCGGGGGTCGACGACGGCGTAGAGCAGGTCGACGGCCAGATTGGCGACGACGATGAAGGTGGCGGCGAGCAGCGTGACGCCGAGGATGACCGGCTGATCGCCGGTGGACAGCGCTCCGTAGAAGAGCCGCCCGATGCCGGGGATCCCGAAGATGGACTCGGTGATCACCGCGCCCGCGAGCAGTCCGCCCAGGTCCATCCCGAAGATGGTGAGGATGGGCGTCACGCCGGCCCGCAGCCCGTGCTTGACCACCACCGTCCGGCGCGGCAGACCCTTGGCGCGGGCGGTGCGGATGTACGGCTCCGCCATCGTCTCGATCATCGAGCTGCGGCTCTGGCGCGCGTACATGGCCGCGTACAGGATGGCCAGGGCCAGCCAGGGCAGCAGCAGGTTCGAGGCCCAGTGGAGAGGGTCGGAGGTGAACTCCACGTACTGCGGGTAGGGGAGGAGACCGGCCGTTCGGATCAGCCCGTAGATGAGCATCACCGAGGTGAAGTAGACGGGCAGGGAGGCGGCGGCGACCGCGCCGACCATCAGGGCGCGGTCGGTGAGGGTGTCCTTGCACAGGGCGGCGGTGACTCCCGCGGTCAGGCCGAGGAACAGCCAGATCACCGCGGCGCCCAGGGCGAGTGAGGCGGAGACCGGGAGCCGGTCCATCAGCAGGTCCCACACGCCTTGGCTGTTCTCGTACGAGTAGCCCAGGCACGGGAAGTCGCAGCGCAGCGCGTACTGGCCGCTGCCCATGGTGCGGCCGGTGAAGATGCCACTGACGAAGTCCGCGAACTGCCGCCACAGCGGCTGGTCCAGCCCCATGTGCGCGCGGATCGCCTCCAGGCGCTCGGTGCTGCACGACTTGCCGCAGGCCGCGGCGGCCGGGTCTGAGGGCAGGACGTAGAAGATGGTGAAGGTGACTGCGGCGACGGCGATCAGAACGCCGATGACGGCGACGATCCGGCGGCCCAGGTAGAGGATCACGTGCGGTTCCCTCTCGGGTCGAGGACGTCGCGCAGCGCGTCGCCGAGCAGGGTGAACGCGAGCACAGTGAGGAACAGACAGAGGCTCGGGATGACGAAGTACATCGGATCGGTGTCGTAGAAGGCGACGCTCTCGGCGATCATCTGCCCCCAGGAGGGTGTGGGCGGACGGACGCCGACGCCCAGGTAGCTCAGGGCTGCTTCGGTGGCGATCATCCCCGGGATGATCAGGGTGGTGTACGCGATGACGGGCCCGGCGACGCCCGGGAGGATGGACCGGCCGATGATCCGCCAAGGCCCGGATCCGGCGACGCGTGCTGCGTCCACGTACTCGCGATGCCTCAGCGAGAGCGTCTGGCCGCGCACGACGCGGGCGATGCCCGGCCAGCCGAACAGGCCGATCACGGCGGTCATCAGGACGACCCGGTTGACGTCTTTGGCCACGGACATCATCGCGATCATGAAGATGAGGGACGGGAAGGACATGGTGAGGTCCATCAGGCGGGAGAGCACGGCGTCGGTGCGGCCGCCGAAGTAGCCGGCCGCGATCCCGGCCACCGTCCCCGCGATGACGACGATCGCGGTGGCGGCGAAGGCGATGAGCAGGGAGATCCGGGCGCCGTGCACGACACGGGCGAACAGGTCCCGGCCCGTGACGGGTTCGACGCCGAGCCAGTGCTCGGCCGAGACGCCACCGAGCGGACCGATGGGCTGTCCGCCCAGATAGGGGTCGACGGCGGACTTGTCGAACTCCTCCGGGGACCAGCCGCCCAGCCCGCTCAGCAGCGGGGCGGCCACTGCCATGACCGCGAAAAGCGCGACCACGACGAGGGAGACCTTCACAGAGGGGCGACGGCGCAGTTCCGCGCGGGCGAGCTGCCAGGGGCTGCTGCCCACCGGAACGGAGACGGTGGAAGCCATGAGGTGACGTACCTTCAATTGCTGCTCTTGGAGGGGTCCTTGAGGCCGACCGTGGCGTAGTCGATCTGGCCGCCGAAGGAGGTGTGGCCGAACGCGCCCGCGACGTTGGTGCCGAGCAGAAGGGGCATGCGCTCGATGACGGCGGGTGCCGCCGGGGCCTTGGCGAGGATCGTTCTGTCCAGCTCGCGCCACGCCTTGCCCGCCTGCCCGGCATCGGTCATGGCGGCGATCTCGTCCATCCGCTTCATGGCCGCCTCGTCGCGGAAGAGCGAGTGATTGCCGGAGTTGCCCTTCTCCTTGATGTAACGGCCGTCGAAGACGAAGGGCAGGAAGGTGGAGCCGGAGGGATAGTCGGGACACCAGCCGGTGTAGACGAGGTCGGTGCGGTTCTTGGTGTCGCCGATGGTGTCGTAGAAGGCGGACGGGTCCACGGTCTCGATGGTGACCTTGATCCCGGCCCGGCCGAGGGACTGCTGGATCGCCTCGCCGACGCCCTTGTCGCCGTTGGAGACGGTGATGCTGGTGGAGAAGCCGTCCGGCTTGCCCGCCTCCTTCAGCAGCTGCTTCGCCTTCTCCACGTCACCGGCCGCCGGGATCCTGAGGACGTCCGGCTGCTTGCCGCCGTCGAAGAGCGGACCGGGCATGTAGGCGGTGGCCACGTCGTTGAGAGCCGGCCCGCCGGAGGCGGTCAGGATGCCGTCGCGGTCCAGGGCGTACTGCACGGCCTGGCGCACCTTGACGTTGTCGAACGGCGCCCGGCCCGTGTGCATCTGCACCATCTCGGTGCAGTTGGTGGACTCGGCGAGCAGCCGCTTCTTGGCATCGGCCTTGGTCAGCACCTTGGGAGTGGACTCGGGACGCAGCTTGCCCCAGGGGACCGCGGAGGCGTCCTGGCCCTGGCCGGCGATGAGCCGGTCGTCGATCTGGTTGGCCTTGAGCCCCATCACAACGACCACTCTGTCCGGGTACGCCTTGCGCACGGTGTCCGTGCTCGCATCCCAGTGGGTGTTGCGGACCAGCACCAACTGCTTGTCGCGGCCGTATGACTCGATCTTGTACGGCCCCGACGAGAAGGGGCGGTTGTCGTACTGGGGCCCCTTGTCCTTCGCCTTCGGCACCGGGGCGAAGGTGGGCAGGACCGTCGCGTAGGGGAACTCCGCGAAGGGCTTGCGCAGTTCGAAGACGATCGTGTGGTCGTCGGGGGTCCTGACGGAGTCGAGGTGCTTGCCCTGGGCCGGACCCCGGTAGCCCTCGGCGCCCGCGAGATAGCGGGCCGCGTAGTCGGGGCCGCCGGGCAGGTCGGGGGAGAAGGACCGCTCCACGTTGTACTTGATGTCCTGGGCGGTGATCGGCGAGCCGTCCTCGTACTTCAGGCCCTTCTTGAGCTTGAAGGTCCACGTCCTGGCCCCGTTGGAGGAGACGCCGAGGTCCTCGGCGAGGTCGGGGACCAGCTCGCCGCCCTTGGTGCCCGGTTCCGCCTTGTACGTGACGAGGGTGCGGTAGAGCAGCCGGGTTCCGAAGTCCATGTCGCCCATCACCCAGTTACGGGCCGGGTCGAGGTGGGTGAAGTCCTGGTTGGAGAGAACGGTGAGGGTGCCGCCCTTCTTCGGTGTCCCGCCAACGACTTGGCCGTTGTTGGTCGTTGCCGGGTTCTTGCCGTTGCGCTCGCCGCTCGCCTCCGGCCCGCCGGAGCAGCCGGCTGTGCCGAGGGCGAGGGTCGCCACCAGTGCTGTGGCGAGAGCGGTGCAGGTGCGCTTGTCCATGAGTGGTCACTCCGGAAGCAGTTGGACAGCCGAGGGCGGCTGGAATGTGACCTGTAACATAGTAATGTGAAATTGCACTGACAAGGCATCGGCCGCCTCGTTATCCACCCGTGTCCGAAGAGCTTGGCGCTGCAGTCTGGCGAGCCGATGTGCAATGTGAAATATTACTGCCGTGCTCACGAGAAACTCTTCGGACGTCATCGTCGTCGGCGCCGGTGCGGTCGGCGCGGCCTGTGCCTACTACGCCGTCGGCGCCGGTCTCCGTGTCACCGTGATCGACCGCGGTGCCGTCGCGGGCGGCACCACCGGGGCCGGCGAGGGCAACCTCCTCGTCTCCGACAAAGAGCCGGGCCCGGAGCTGGAGCTCGCCTTGCTGTCCGCGCGGTTGTGGACCGAACTGGCCGGGTTGCTGCCGCCGCGGATCGAGTATGAACTCAAAGGCGGTCTCGTCGTCGCCTCGGACGAGGCCGGGATGGCCGCGCTGAGGCAGTTCGCGGCGCGGCAGCGGAAGGCGGGTGTCACCGCCGAGGAGATCTCCGGTGGCGGGCTCCACGACCTGGAGCCGCACCTTGCCCCCGGTCTGACCGGCGGCTTCCACTACCCCACAGACGCCCAGGTCATGCCCGCACTTGCCGCCGCGCACCTGCTGCGCGCCGGTGGCGACCGGGTGGGTCTGAGGCTGGGAGAGGAGGTCACCGGACTTCTTGTCGGCGACGGTGGCGAGGTGCGCGGAGTCCGGACACCCAAGGGGGAGCTCCACGCACCGTACGTGGTGAACGCCGCCGGTACCTGGGGCGGCGACTTCGCCCGCCTCGCGGGTGTGGACCTTCCCGTTCGGCCCCGTCGGGGATTCGTCCTCGTCACCGAGCCGCTGCCGCGCGTCGTGCGCCACAAGGTGTACGCGGCCGACTACGTGGCGGACGTGGCGAGCGGATCCGCCGCGCTGCAGACCTCGGCGGTGGTCGAGGGCACTCCGGCAGGACCGGTCCTGATCGGCGCCAGCCGTGAGCGGGTCGGCTTCGACCGGACGCTGTCGGTGGAAGCGCTGCGGCGTCTGGCAGCTGGGGCCACGGCGCTCTTCCCGGTGCTGGCCGAGGTGCGGGCGATGCGTACGTACACCGGTTTCCGCCCGTATCTCCCGGATCACCTGCCCGCGATCGGCCCCGACCCGCGCGTGGCCGGCCTGCTGCACGCGTGCGGCCATGAGGGGGCGGGAATCGGGCTCGCGCCGGCGACGGGTCTGATCGTCGCCAAGTGCCTGGCCGATGGGGAACCACCCCTCGACATCAGCCCCTTCAGGCCCGAACGGTTCACCCCGGCCGCGCCGAGTCCGCTCGCCGATGCCTGAATCCGTCCGCACATTCATCCGCGCCCGTCGAGAAAGGAGGCCCGCAGTGGCCCGTACACCCGCCGAACTGGTCGGGGCGCAGCCCGATCCGTCGTTCGAGATCACCTTCGACGGCCGTCGCATCACCGCCCGACCCGGGCAGTCGGTAGCCGCCGCACTATGGGGCGCCGGCATTCTGGCCTGGCGTACCACCCGGGGCGAAGGCCGCCCGCGAGGCGTGTTCTGCGGCATCGGCCAGTGCTTCGACTGCCTGGCCACCATCAATGCACAGCCGAACCGCAGGGCCTGCCTGGTGCCCGCGCACCCCGGTGACGTGATCACCACACAGGAGGGACACGGCCATGATTACCTCGGAGTCTGAGCCGTACGACCTGGCGGTCGTCGGAGCCGGCTCCGCGGGCCTGGCCGGTGCCGTCACGGCCGGTGAACTCGGCCTCTCCGTAGCCTTGCTGGATGCCTCCGTGCACACGGGCGGGCAGTTCTACCGGCATCCCGCACCGGCCGCCGGAGCAGTGCGGCCCGAGGCCCTGCACCATGACTGGTCCGCCTACACCGATCTGCGTCGACGACTGGCTCAGAGCGATGTCAGTCTTCTTCCCGGACACCACGTATGGGGCGTGACCAGGGACGGCGGTGACGCTCCGGACGGCGAGGGGCTGTGGGCCGTGCACGCCGTCACCGGAGTCGACGGAGGTGATGAGCGCCCCGTGCTCGTGCGGGCCCGTGCGGTGCTGCTCGCGACCGGGGCGTACGAACGTCAACTGCCGTTTCCCGGCTGGACCTTGCCCGGTGTCGTCGCTGCGGGGGGAGCGCAGGCCATGCTCAAGTCCGGCCTGGTGCTGCCCGGCCGGCGGGTCGTCGTGGCGGGAAGCGGCCCCTTGCTGCTCGCGGTCGCGTCCTCGTTGGCAGCCGCCGGCGCGACGGTGCCGGCTGTCGTCGAGGCGTCCGGATATCTGCGGTACGCCCGGCACCCCGGGGCGCTCGTCACCAATCCGCACAAGGCGGTCGAGGCGCTGGTCCACGGGGCCGCGCTGCTGCGGCACCGGGTGCGGGTACGGCTGCGCAGTGCGGTCACCGAGGTGCACGGCGCCGACCGGGTGGAGGCCGTCACCGTCGCCCGGCTCGATCGTGACTGGCGGCCCGTGCCGGGGACGGGACGCCGAATCGACTGTGACGCGCTGGCCGTCGGGCACGGCCTGATCCCCCAGATCGAACTGGCCACGGCGCTCGGCTGCGCCACCCGCACACTGCCGGACGGCACCAGGGCGCTCGCCCTGGACGGTCTCCAGGAGACCTCGGTGCGCGGCCTGTGGGCGGCAGGCGAGACCGGGGGAGTCGGAGGGGCTCAACTTGCGCGTGCGGAAGGGGAGCTGGCGGGAGTCGCCGCTGCCGCCCGGTTGCTGGGACGCCCTGCCCATGGCGGCCGGGTGCGGGAGCTCCAGCGCCGCCGGGACCGGATGCGCTCCTTCGCCGATGTGATGGCCGCCGCCCACGCGCCCGGTTCTGGCTGGCCGCACTGGCTCACGGACGACACCGAAGTGTGCCGCTGCGAGGAGGTCACCGCCGGGCGGATCCGTGAGGCGGTCGAGGACCTGGGAGCGCGTGATGCACGCACCGTCAAGCTGTTCACCAGGGCTGGTATGGGCTGGTGCCAGGGGCGGATGTGCGGTCCGGCCGTGGCCTGCCTCGCGGCACGCGGCGGAGCTGCCGACCTCCCGGCCGAACGCCGTCCCTTCGCGGTCCCCCTTCCCCTCGCGGCGCTTGCGGCCCTCGACAGCCCGGTCGTGCCTCGGCACAGGGGCAGGGCCGCCGAGTCGGAAACCGAATCCGAGCCCGGCGCTCTCCCACCCGCCGACGGCTGACCGGCAGGCCCCTCGTGGGCACCCCGCCACCCAAATGAAATGTCACACTCCATAGAGAGGTTCTCGCATGACCGCCACCACCTGGAACAGCATCCACCCCTGGCGCGGCATCATGGTCGCCACCGTCCTGCCCCTGCGGGCCGACCTGTCCGTCGACTACGACGCCTACGCCGACCACGTCCGCTGGCTGCTCGACAACGGCTGCGACGGCGTCGTGCCCAACGGCTCGCTCGGCGAGTACCAGACCCTCACCGACGAGGAGCGGGCCCGCGTGGTGCACACCGCCGTCGAGGCCGCGGGCGACGCGGCGCGGGTCATGCCCGGGGTCTCCGCCTACGGCAGCGCCGAAGCGCGGCGCTGGGCGGAACAGGCGGCCGAGGCGGGCTGCGGCTCGGTGCTTCTGCTGCCCCCGAACGCGTACCGCGCCGACGAGCCGGCCGTGCGCGCCCACTACGCCGAGGTCGCCCGGGCCGGGGTGCCGGTCGTCGCGTACAACAACCCCATCGACACGAAGGTCGATCTCACCCCCGGCATGCTGGCCCGGCTGCACCAGGACGGCAGCATCGTCGCCGTGAAGGAGTTCACCGGTGACGTCCGCAGGGCCTACGAGGTCGCCGAACTCGCTCCGGAACTGGATCTGCTGATCGGCGCCGACGACGTGCTCCTCGAGCTCGCCGTCGCCGGCGCCGTCGGCTGGATCGCCGGATACCCCAACGCTTTCCCCGCCAGCTGCTCCACGCTGTACCACGCCGCCGTCGCAGGTGACCTTGGCACGGCCCTCCCGCTGTACAAGTCCCTGCACTCCTTGCTGCGCTGGGACTCCAAGACGGAGTTCGTTCAGTCCATCAAGCTGTCCATGGAGATCGTCGGGCGGCCCGGCGGGCCCACCCGCCCGCCGCGTTTCCCGCTCACCGGCGAGACGGAAGCGGGAGTCCGGGCTGCCACCGAGAAGGCCGTCGCCGACGGCCACCGCTGACCACTCCGCCCGCTGACCGAAAGGAAGCCCGTGCGTACGCGCCATGTCTTCCACGCAGTCGACTCACACACCGAGGGGATGCCCACGCGCGTCATCACTGGCGGCGTCGGTACGATCCCCGGCGCCACCATGGCCGAGCGGCGGCTCCACTTCATCGAGCACATGGATCATCTCCGGACGCTCCTGATGTACGAGCCGCGTGGCCACGCCGCCATGAGCGGCGCCATCCTCCAGCCGCCCACCCGCCCCGACGCCGACTACGGAGTCCTCTACATCGAGGTCTCCGGGCTGCTCCCGATGTGCGGACACGGCACGATCGGGGTCGCCACCGTCCTGGTCGAGACGGGCATGGTGCCGGTGACCGAACCGGTCACCACGGTCCGGCTCGACACCCCGGCGGGACTCGTGACCGCCGAGGTCCAGGTGACGGACGGGGCGGCGAGGGCGGTCACGCTCACCAATGTGCCGGCCTTCTGCGCCGCTCTGGACAGCAAGATCAACGTGCCCGGCCACGGCACGGTCACCTACGACCTCGCGTTCGGCGGGAACTTCTACGCCTTCGTCGAACTCGACGCGCTGGGGCTGCCGTTCGACCGTGCACGCAAGGACGACCTGCTGGCCGCAGGGCTCGCCATCATGGACGCGATCAACGCCTCGGCCCAGCGGCCCGTACACCCCGAGCGCCCGGAGATCGCCGGAGTCAAGCACGTGTACCTGGCAGCTCCCGGCTCCGACGCCCGTCATTCCCGGCACGCGATGGCCATCCATCCCGGCTGGTTCGACCGCTCCCCGTGCGGCACGGGCACCTCCGCCCGGATGGCCCAGCTGTACGCACGCAGGCAGCTGCCCCTGGGCCGCGACTTCGTCAACGAGTCCTTCATCGGAACCCGCTTCACCGGCCGCCTGATCGAGAAGACCACCGTCGGCGCGGTGCCCGCCGTCGTGCCGACCGTCACCGGACGCGCCTGGATCACCGGCACCGCCCAGTACTTCCTCGACCCGGACGACCCCTTCCCCGGAGGTTTCCTCCTGTGACCGCCACCGCATCCCTCATCACCTCACGCAATCCGGCCGACCCGTCCGACGTAATCCTTCAGATTCCGGCGCCCGGCGCCTTCGCGGCGGTCGACGCCGTGGAGCGGGCCCGCGCCGCTCAGCCGGGCTGGCTGCTCGGCGGGGCGGCCGCCCGCTCGGCCGCTCTCGGCGCGGTCGCCGATGCCATCGATGCCGCGGCGGCCGAGCTCGCCGCACTCGCCGTCCGCGAGGTGGGCAAGCCCCTCACCGAGGCCCGTGCCGAAGTCGCGCGCACCGCCGCAATCTGGCGCTACTACGCCCAGGCTCCGTACGAGCCCGTCGGCGCGGTCCACGAGACCGCCGCGGGCCCCGGACTGCTGCTCTCCCGCCGCCGCCCCTACGGCGTCGCCGGGCTGATCACGCCCTGGAACTTCCCCTTCGCCATTCCGAGTTGGAAGGCCGCCCCGGCGCTCGCGGCGGGCAACGCGGTCGTCCTCAAGCCCGCACCCGAGGCCACCGCCTGTGCGCAGCGCCTGGCCGAGATCATCCAACAGGCCGTGCCCGCCGGGGTGTTCACCGTCCTGCCGGGCGGGGCGACGGAGGGCAACGCGCTCGTCTCCGCCGCTGACGTGGTCTCCTTCACCGGCTCGACCGTCGTCGGCCAGGCCGTCGCCCGCGCCGCCACGGCACGTGGCGTTCCGGTCCAGGCCGAGATGGGCGGCCTGAACGCGGCGATCGTCCTTCCGGACGCCGACATCGCGCAGGCCGCCACCCACCTCGCCGCGTCCATCGCCGGGTACGCGGGCCAGAAGTGCACCGCCACCAGCCGCGTCATCGCGGTCGGCGCGGCTCTTGAGCCCCTGCGCGAAGCACTCGCCGAAGCGCTGCGGGCCGTGCCGGTGGGCGACCCGGCCGAGGCGGCGACCGTGTGCGGGCCGCTCATCAACGAACACGCTCGAAGCCAGGTCGGCGACGCCTGGCACGGCCTGTGCGCGCTGGCCGGCGGCACAGTGTCCGACAAGCCCGGCTGGTACGCGGCCCCGACCCTGGTCGAGAAGGTCCCGGTGGGCCACCGGCTGCTGCGCGAAGAGGTCTTCGGCCCCATTGCGGCCCTGCTGCCCGCCGACGGCCTGGCCCACGCGGTGCGGATCACCAACTCCGTGCCGTACGGCCTGGTCACCTCCGTCCACACCGCCGATCTGAACACGGCGCTGTGTGGACTCGACCGGCTCGACACCGGAATGATCAGGATCAACGCACCGTCCACCGGCGTCGACTTCCACCTGCCGTTCGGCGGCGCCAAGGCATCCAGCCACGGGCCGCGCGAACAGGGCCGGGCGGCGCTGGAGTTCTACACCTCGAGCCGGACCTACACCCTGTCGACCGCAGGAGCAACGTGACATTGTACGGTTGTGGTCCGGACCAGATCGAAGGGATCACCACCGCATGGGGCATCTGAAGCACCACGATCTCAATGCCACCCGGGAGCGGCTGCGCGACCAGGTCAGCAACGCCCTGCGAGCGGCTTTGATCTCCGGTGAGCTGCGGCCGGGCATGGTGTATTCGGCGCCCACGCTCGCCGAGGACTTCGGCATCTCCGCCACCCCCGTGCGCGAGGCGATGCTCGACCTGGCCCGTGAGGGCCTGGTCGAGCCCGTCCGGAACAAGGGCTTCAGGGTCACCGAGGTCAGCGAGCGCGACCTCGACCAGTACACGGAGATCCGCGCCCTGATCGAGATCCCCACGGTCGGCCTGGTCACCCGCAGCGCCGCGCGCGAGGAGCTGGAGGCGCTGCGCCCGGTCGCCGAGGCGATCGTCCGGGCAGCCCGTGACCACGACCTGATCGGTTACCTGGAGGCCGACCGGCAGTTCCATCTGTCGCTCCTCGCACTCTCGGGCAATGAGCGCCTCGTCGAGACCGTCGGCGACCTGCGCAAGCGCTCCCGACTGTACGGGCTCACCGGCCTGGACAAGCGTGGCGAGCTGATCCCCTCTGCCGAGGAGCACCTGGAGCTCCTCGACCTGATGCTCGAGGGCGAGGCCAAGAAGGCCGAGAAGTGCATGGCCAGGCACCTGGGGCATGTCCGCTCGCTGTGGGCCGGCGGCGGCGGCTCTTCCTCGGCCGGAACCAAGCGACCTGCGCGCGGCACCGGAAAGCGCTCGGCCTGAGGCGCACAGGCCCCATAACGCGGTGCTATGCCCGACTGAGAGCTCCTCGGAACGGGGTCGGTGATGCACGCTACCTATGCAATGTCACACACCACTCCACGCACCACTTTGGGCTTGCGTTCCGTGAAGGGGATCCATGAACCCGGCGTACGCCACCACCGATCACGTCTTCACCGTCCCGCTGGACCACTCCCTTCCGGCCGGCCCGACCATCCAGGTGTTCGCGCGCGAGGTCGTCGACCCGGCCCGGACCGGTGAACAACTGCCGTGGCTGCTCTATCTGCAGGGCGGTCCCGGCGGCAAGGCGCCGCGCCCTTCGGCAGGTTCGCCGGGGTGGCTGCCTCAGGCGCTGAAGACCCACCGGGTGCTGCTTCTCGACCAGCGCGGCACCGGCCGCTCCACCCCGATCACCGCCCGCACGGCCTCCCGGTTCGACTCCCCGGCCCGACTGGCCGCGCATCTGGCCTGCTTCCGCGCCGACGCCATCGTGGCCGACGCGGAACTGATACGCCGCCGACTGTGTGGCGACGCGCCCTGGGAGACGCTCGGCCAGAGCTACGGCGGCTTCATCACCCTCACCTACCTCTCCCAGGCCCCCGAAGGTCTGCGGGCCTGCTACGTCACCGGTGGCCTCCCCGGTCTCGCCGCGACCGCCGATGACGTGTACGCACGTACGTACCCCCGAGTGCGGGAGCGTGTCCTCGACTTCTACGCCCGATACCCGGACGACGCCGCTCGACTCCGCAAGACCGCCGACCTCCTCGCTGCCGACGACATCCGGCTGCCGGGAGGGGACCGCCTCACGGCCCGCCGCCTGCGCACCCTCGGCCTCGCTCTCGGCATGGGGGACGGCTTCGAGCGGATCCACTGGCTGCTCGATGAATCCCTGGACGCATACGGCGAGTTGACGGACACCTTCCTCCACCAGGTGGAGGCCCTGACCGGCTTCACCGACAACCCGCTGTTCGCCGTCATGCAGGAGACGCTGTTCGGGCAGGGGGCAGGCCCGACCGGCTGGGCGGCCTCCCGGGCGCTCGTCGACTTCCCTGAGTTCGCCGAGGAGGCGGAACCTTTCCTCCTCACCGGGGAGATGATCTACCCCTGGATGTTCCAAGAAATCAAGGGCCTGCGCCCCTTCGCGGACGCCGCGGAACTCCTGGCCCAGCGCACCGACTGGCCCCCGCTGTACGACCTTCACCGCCTGGCCGCCAACCAGGTCCCCCTGGCCGCCGTCGTCTACCACGACGACATGTACGTCGACGCCGAACTCTCCCTTCGCACGGCTCGCGAAGTCGGCGCCTGCCACGTCTGGGTCACCAATGAGTGGGAGCACGACGGCGTCACCGCCTCCGGCGGCCGCGTCCTCGCCCGCCTGATGGACCTGGCCGCGGGCCGCGCCTGACCCGCCATCCTCGCTTCGCCGCTCATGCCCTGTCAGTCATCGCCCGCCTCCGACAGGAGTCCCATGTCTGTCCTGCCGACCTGTCTGCGTTCCGCCACCGCGGCTCTCGCCCTCGCCTCGTGCCTGACCGCCCCCGCCACGGCGAACGCGGCCGCCCCATCACCTGCGCCCCAGTCAGCCGCTCCCGCCTCCGATTGCGCGCTCCCCGGAAGGACGGGCTGGACCGACGAAGGACACGACACCGACCGTGTCCAGTTCCAGCCCGCCTCCGGAACCCGGCGCGTCCTGACGCTGTTCGTCGACTTCCCGGACGCACGGGCCGCCGACTCCACGGACGAGTACGCGGCTCAACTCGCCCCGGCCGCCAAGTGGATGCGCACGGCCAGCTACGGCCGCTCCCGTCTCGCCATCACCTCACTGCACCGCTGGATCCGCATGCCCGCGGATGCTCACTCGTATGGCTTCGAACGCGGCCTCACCTTCGAGACCCACGAGAAGTACATGCGCGACGCGATCGCGGCCGCCGACCCGTACGCGGACTTCTCCCGTTACGACATGGTCTATGTCGTCCCCACCAGGGCGGCGTCCGCGATCTCCTTCTCCCCGACCTACCTCTACGACCCCACAGGGTCCGGCGTGACCGCCGACGGCGCCCGTATCAAGTGGGCGGTGACCTTCGGTCAGGACCTGTGGCGCTGGGGCCCCAAAGTCGCTGCCCACGAGACCGGCCACACCTTCGGCCTCCCTGACCTGTACTCGTTCACCGGCGCCACTCACCAGTACGTCGGCGGCTGGGACGTGATGGGCAACATCGCCGGCCACGCCCCGCAGTACCTGGGCTGGCACTCGTGGAAGCTCGGCTGGACCCGCGACAGCCAGGTCGCCTGCCTGGCCGCGCCGGGACGGCGCACCGCGCGCCTGACCCCGGTGGAGCGGCCCGGCGGCACCAAGATCGCCGTACTGCGCACCAGCGAGACGACGGCGTACGTCGCGGAGTCCCGCCGGGCCGAGGGCAACGACCGGGACGCGTGCTCGACCGGCGTCCTCATCTACAAGGTCGACTCCGCGGCCCCGACCGGCGAGGGACCGGTCCGCGTCATGAACGGCAACCCGACCGCGACGCCGCCCACCGGCTGCACCGGACTCGACTTGGCGGCGTTCACACCCGGCCAGACCTTCACGGACCCCGACAGCGGTGTCCGTATCGATGTCCTCGCCGGTGGCGGAGCGGGGGATGTGGTGCGGCTCGGCAGGTCCTGAAGGGCCATGCAGCCGCCGCCAGTCCGGGATCCTATAGCCAGCCCCGCCGCTTGAAAATCACGTACAAACTGACGCAAACAACCCCCATCAGGCCGATCGCGAAGGGGTAACCGAACCGCCAACTCAACTCAGGCATGTGCTCAAAGTTCATGCCATAGACAGTTCCGACGAGCGTCGGAGCAAAGAGGATCGCCGCCCACGACGAAATCTTCTTGAAGGTGTCTACCCCATGGCGCTGACCTGCGGAAATGCGGCTACAGTCGCCTCTGACCTGCGCGGATGAGTCTTTCGGCATCTTTCAAGCCCGTATCGCGTTACGCAGTCGATTCTCCCCACGCGCTCCCCAGCACGCTCCATGCTCCCCAGATTCTCCCCAAGGATGGCGCGCGTCGCGGGCAGGGACGACGTGGGAAGCCAGTCCATCCGCGGCACGGCCTGAGGCGCGCTCCGTGACTGTCGGGGACAGGGGGCCCGTGACCGGTCCGGATCTTGGCCGAGTGAGCTGCTGACTCCACCGCGAGGCGGCTCTCCGGGCGAGCACATGTACTGACAGCGTCGGACGCTGCGGCAGGCACGCCAGACCAACTCCCCGCTGGTGGCAGGCGGCAGGAGTGAAGAACGCCCCAGTTCCTGTCCCTGAGCGACAGTGGGGGGAAGCACGCGGTTGGACCGGCACCGATCTCAACGCTCTCCTCGCTGCCCGTTCCGGCATCGCGAGACCGTGCTGGTTGCCATGGAACCCTTGGCGGGGCACTGCTGCGGCCGATCGATCGGCCGCAGCGCCCGATGCGGACACAGAGTCGCCGGGCCGGTCCCGTCACGAAGGCTCTGTCTCCCGCTGTCCGGGCTCCTGCCGTTCCGGTCCGTCGCGTTCCGGCTCCTTGCGCACCCACTCCGGCTCGAACTCCGGACAGTCGGGGTTGTGGCAGGGGCCCGGAGCCCAGAGGGGGACGAAGGTCCCAAGCGTCTTGTGTCGCTTGACCACTGTGGTCACGGGGTGTTTGCAGGCGGGGCAGACGTGTCCGGCCTGCGATCCGGTGTCACGCTCTTTGCTGCGCATACATCCAGAATAGGTTGATTGCAATAAAATGGAACAAATTTTGTAGTGGCTTTGTGGCGCAGACGCCGACGCGATGCCGTCGCGACTGCCCGGAGTGTCGGCGGCAATGCAGAACGTCGGGCAAGCCGAGCCAAGGGCGACTGCATGGCGGGTGACTTGGTCAGCTGTCCTGCGGCGGGTCGCCCGGCCGCCGGGTCTCGTCCGCCCCGGCCCCCGGCTCCCGTCCATCCGCCGGAAGGTGCTCGTCAGCCGAGTCGGCGGCGACGCCGTTCCCGTTCCGTCCGGCCGGGGCAGTTCCTTCCTCGGCAGGCTGGATGGGGCGCCTGATGCTCAGGCCGATGGACACGCCCAGGACTGTGACGATGACCGCCAGGCTGAGCGGTGACGGGATCTCCGGGATGCTGCTGTTGATCGTCTTGTGGGATGCCTGGAGGATCAGCTTCACGCCGATGAAGGCGAGGATCAGTGCGATGCCTTTGCTCAGGTAGTGGAATCGGTCCAGCAGGCCCGCGAGCAGGAAGTACAGCGCCCGCAGACCGAGGATGGCGAACGCGTTGCTGGTATAGACAATGAAGGCGTCGTCGCTGACCGCGAGCACGGCCGGCACGCTGTCCACGGCGAAGATGAGGTCGGCTGCCTCGATGGCGGCGACGACGGCGAGCAGCGGGGTGGCGACGCGTTTACCGGCCTCTTTGACAAAGAACTTCATCCCGGCGTACTCGTCCCGAACGGGCATGACCTTGCGCAGCAGCCGCACTGCGAAGCTCTTGCCCGGGTCGAAGCTTTCCTCTTCCCCCTTGAGGATTTTGTAGGTGCTGTAGAACAGGACCGCCGCGAAGGCGAACAGCACCGCGGTGAAGCGGCTGACCACGGCGACACCGGCGGCCAGGAAGATTCCGCGGAACACCAGAGCGCCCATGACGCCGAAGAAAAGCACGCGGTGCTGGTAGGCGCGCGGCACTCTGAAGTAGGCGAAGATCAGCGCGAAGACGAACAGATTGTCGACCGACAGGCTCTTCTCCAGCAGCCACGCGGTGGTGTACTCCACCCCTGGCGTCGTGCCCAGGACGAGGAAGACGACCGCGCCGAAGACGAGGGCGAGGCTGACCCATACTCCACTCCAGGCTGCGGCTTCCTTGAACCCGATGACATGCGCCTCCCGGTGCGCCAGCAGGTCCACGGCCAGCGACACCAGCACGGTGACGGCGAACGCCGCCCACAGCCAGAATGGGACATCGAGCACCGGGGGACCCCTAATCGGGGGGTGAGAAACGGAATGCTCCTTCAGTGGAAAGTCTGAACCAGTGCGTCACCCTTGTCGCCCGCATCCGCCACGGTGGCGCGCTCGAGCCAGGCTGTGGTCGGTCGTAGGTGCGGCTGTGTGTCCACACAGCCGGATACCACGGCCTCGGCAACCGGCCGGGGATGCCCGCTCGACAGCCCCCAGGTTCCCCGTCCGCCTTCGTTCGGCCACAGGGTGCCTTAGGTGCCTGCCTGGGTGTAGTCAGCAGCGCAGGTCACCTCTACACCACCCGGCCCGACGGGCCCCGGCTGCCGTGCCCTGCGTCCTGCTCGGGCCTTGGATACGTGACGGCGGAGTCAAGAATCTACAACGGCGTAGAAGGTGATGGGATGGATGGGCGTCGTGAACGTGTGCGCCGGAAGTCCCTTCGCCCGCATCCGGCAGCCGTGACGGATGGGACAGCCAGGTGGGCAGGAACCAGGACAAGCCTCTTCTGTGTGGAGTGCCGTAGTCGACGAAGCCGGGCTGGCAGCCCGGCGGATGCACCAGGTGCTTGATGGAGGGAGTGACCGGCAGGCCGTGCTGAGCCGGTTCGTCGCCGAACTGTCGCCGGACGAGGAGAAGTCGCTGCGGACCCGGCTCGGCCCCGACGCATCGCGTGACCCGGGCAGTCGTCCAGGGAACTGATGCGGACACCGCGGCCGCGAGGGCGTAGACGTCGGTAGCGCCAACGCCCGTCGAACGGAGACCGACGGCCGGACCATGACTCAGTACGATGAACCGCCGCTGCGGCAGCACGCGGGGCGGAAGGCGGAAGGGAGAGGGTATGGCGGATCACGACAAGGGCGTCGCCGGACAGCATCCCCGACGGCGGGGCCAGGGCGAGTTGGAGGCGCAGGTGCTTGCCGCGCTGCGTCAGTCGCCGGGGCCGGTGAATGCCGCCTGGGTGCAGGAGCGGCTCGGTAGCGATCTGGCGTACACGACGGTGATGACCATCCTGACCCGCCTGCACACAAAGGGGGCGGTCGCCCGGGAGCGGGCCGGCCGGTCCTTCGAGTGGACCCCGGTAGCCGACGAGGCCGGACTCGCCGCGCTGCGCATGAGGAAGGTCCTGGACGCCGAGACGGACCGGGAAGCTGTCCTGACCAGCTTCGTCACCGCCCTGTCGCCGGGCGATGAGCGGCTGCTACGAGACCTACTGGCCCAGACGGCCGGCGAGGAGGAAGACTGAGGGCATGGGGGTCTTCGTCTTCCTGCCACTTGTACTGCCCTTAACGGCATGGCCGATCGCGCGCCTGGCCGAACAGCACCTCCATCCGCGCGCCGCCACCTGGCTGCTGACCACCGTTGCTGCCGTGCTCGCGATGTGCAGCACGCTGTGCCTGGCGCTGCTGATGGTGGTCGGCACCGCCCAACTGCCGGGCAATCCGCTGCCGGACGGCTGGTCGGACCCCGAGGTGCGCGAGGCGGTTCCGTACGACGAAGTCGCGGGCAAGGCTGCCATCCCCGCCCTGATCGTCGTGATCACGGCGTGTACGCGGGCGGCGTGGCGGCACCACCGGGTGCGACGCCGGGCCGACAGGGCGCTGGCGGGGCTGCCCGCCGCGTCGGTGGCGGTGCTGCCGGACGAGATGCCGTATGCCTACGCGCTGCCGGGCAGGCGGGACCGGATCGTGGTGACCACCGGGATGCTTGCCGCGCTGAGTGCATCCGAGCGCCGGGCCTTGTTCGCCCATGAGCGCGCCCATCTGACCGCCCGTCATCACCGGTTCCTGCTGGCGGTGCAGTTCGCGGCGCGGGCGAACCCGTTCCTGCGGCCACTCCGTACGGCTGTGATGTACACCGCCGAGCGATGGGCGGACGAGGAGGCGGCCGCCGCCGTCGGCAGCCGGCGCGTCGTGGCGCGGTCGGTCGGCAAGGCGGCGCTGGTCTCGCGCGGAGCGCCCGTGGCGACGCTGGCGGGCTTCGCGTCCCCAGGGCCGGTGCCGCGCCGGGTGGCTGCGCTGCTCAGGCCGACCCCCGCCGCACGCAGCTGGCCGCCGCTCTTCACTGCGGTGGGCCTGGCGGCGTGGGGAGCGGCGGCAGGCACCATGGTCTCCGCGCTGTCCTCGGCGAACTCGGCCGTCACGCTGTTCTTCATCCTGAAGACGGCGACCCCGCTGTAGAGAATCAGGGGCAGGACGCGATCGGGTCGCCGGAGATCTCCTGCCTGTTTCCTCTCGATACCTGTTGTGCTGGGCGGATGCCGCCCATGCCTGCCAGAAGAGGGCCGGGGCCGCAACCCCGCAGGGCGAGGACCTGCCGTGAAGACGGAAGGCCTCGCCGTGCGGGATGGGGTCTAGAGGTCGAACTCGTGCGGCGGCAGGTCGAGCGCGTAGCAGGCTTCGCGGACGATGGCCTGCTCGTCCTTGTCGAAGTCGCCGTCGGCGCCGCCGATGACGATGCCGATCTGGATCACGGCACGGGCCTCGGCCGGCTTCTTCTTGGCCTTGCCGATCTCCTGCAGGACGGTGACCTTGCCGAAGTCGAAGTCCGCGGTCAACTTGTCGCAGTTGTCGTCGAAGCGGCGCTGGAGGTCCTCGGCGGGGAAGTTCTGCAGCACCTCGTTGCTCGCGATGAGCTGGGCCACCTTGCGCCGCTCGGACGGGTCGATGGTGCCGTCGGCGGCGGCGACCAGCGCGCACATCGCCATGCTGGCGTCGCGGAAGGCACCGCTCTTGAGGTCGTTCTTCTTGGCGTTGAGCTGGGTCTGCATCGTCGATGCGGACTCCTTGATGCGGTCCCACAGGGCCATGAGAACTCCGTACGTGTCAGGGCGGCTTGGGCCGGAAAAGGGACGGCCCGGACCACCACTCTTTCTACATTGATGTAGAAGTTACCAGGGTCGGCAAGGGAGCCTCAGCCTTCGCCTCCCTCTTCCTCGTCGCCTTCGAAGAAGTCCCCGACCTCGTCGACGACTTCGGTCGCGGCCATCCCGCCGGCCAGCCCCGCCGCACCTGCCGCAACGACCGTGCCCATGCCAGGGCCGGAGCGATGACTGTGTCCGTCGCCGTGGCGGTGATCGCCATGGCCGCGGTGGCTGCCGTTCCCGTACGAGCCGTGGGGACCGTAGGAGGCGCGGTACTCCGCCAGTTGACGGATCCAGGCGTCGACATCGGCGATCCAGTCGCGGTGCTGGATCTCGTGGGGGCCGACGGTGAAGCGGGTCACCGCGTCGTGGCCCTCGGAGAAGAAGCCGCCGCGCTTGTCCGCCTCCAGGATCACCTCCATCCCGCCCGGGTTGGCGAGGAAGGTCAGCTCGATCTCGTTGACTGCCTGCGCGTACTGCGGGGACGGGGCGAGTTCGATCTCCTGGTAGAAGGGGAGTTGCTGGCCGGTGCCGCGGATCCGGCCGTACTCGAGGTCGGCGGACTTGAAGTCGAAGCCGAGCTGGCCGAGGGCTTCGAGAACCGCCTCCTGGGCGGGCAGCGGTCGCACCGTGAGTGGGTCGAGGTCGCCCTTGTCCTTCGCGTCGGCCACCTCCAGTTCGGTGCGCACGCCGAGTGCGACCCCGAGGCTCTGGCCGTGCAGTTCGGTGACCGGGGTCTCCCACGGCAGCCTCACGGTGAAGGCAACGCTGCGCTGCTCGCCTTCGGCGAGGTGGAAGTGGCCGCCGAGGGTGAACCGGTCGAAGACGACCGTCCCGTGGGACTCTCCGCCGTCGTGCTCGGCCTCGACGCGGGCCACAAGCTCCAGGGTGATCTGTTCGATCGTGAAGTCGGCGTTGCCGCCCTTGAGATGGACCTGTCCGCTGAGGCTGCCGCCGGGCAGGACCGCACCCGCATCGAGGACCGTGTCCACCGCGGGCCTGCCCGCGCCGAGCGAGCCGAGCAGTCGTTTGAACACCATCGTGGCGTTCACTCCTTCATGTGTACGTGTGTTTGCGCAGCGGGCCGGTGTATTCCGGGAGCCGTGGAATGCACCGGTCCGCAGATCTTGGTTACTTGACCGACGTGTTGAGCACGGCTGCCAGGGCCTGCGCCCAGCGCGCGTACTTCAGGTCGGCCAGATCGGCGACCGTCTTGACGCCGAACGTCTCATCGAGGAGTTCGCCGTCCCGGTCCGAGACCGCCTTGGGCGCGGCGACGGGAGCGGCGAGGATTTCCTTCAGGCTCTTGTCCGGTTACACCTTGTCCAGCACCTTGTCCGGGTCAATCGAATCCACGACAGCTCTCCCGGGGCATTGCGGATGGAGATGAGGATGCGCGCGACGCACCCGGCCGGGGGCGGTGGGCTGTCCATCGTGGCGCGCCCCTTCCGGCCGGTCGTCCCGTCGCCCGCACGGGGGCAGCCGAGAACATCCGGGCCGACCCTCGCATTTTCTACACGGCTGTAGAAGCATAGGGGTAGGTGCCCCGCAGAGGCGGCATCCCGGCGGCGTGGAGGAGAAAGTCCGAAAAGCGTCCGGCCGGGAGTCGAAGCAACCCGATGAAGAGATTTTGCCGACCCTTTACGATGAGTTCGGGGACACTGCCGCCCCAGCCACCAGCGCAACACCCGTGGATCCGCCCGATCCACCGAGCCAAGAAGGAGCAGCAGACCCGCAATGGGTGAACCTCCCAGTCCTCACCGTGCCACGCCCTGCCCGCAGAGTCCGAGCCGGGGAGCGGGGGTGGCACGGTGACCGAAGTCCTGCTGCTGCTCCTCTCGCTGGCCCTGACGCTGGCGTGCGCGGTGTTCGTCGCCGCCGAGTTCTCCCTCACCACCGTCGAGCGCAGTGAGCTCGAGCGCGCCGCCGCGGCGGGTGAGCGCGGCGCCGAGGGCGCCCTGAAGGCTGCCAAGCGCCTGACCTTCCAGCTGTCCGGTGCCCAGCTGGGCATCACTGTGACGTCGCTGGTGATCGGCATGCTCGCCGAGCCCTCGCTGGCCGCGCTGCTGCGCGGCCCGCTGGAAGCGGCCGGGCTGCCCTCCGGGGCGGTCTCCACGGTGGCCACCCTGCTCGGTGTCACCATCGCCACCGTGGTGCTGATGGTGGTCGGCGAGCTGGTCCCCAAGAACTGGGCAATCTCCAGCCCGCTGGCGGTCGCCAAGGTCGTGGCCGGCCCGCAGCGCGGCTTCACCGCCGCCTTCGCGCCGCTGATCCGGCACCTGAACGAGACCGCGAACCGCCTGGTGCGCCGCTTCGGCCTGGAACCGCAGGAAGAGCTGGCCTCCGCCCGCACGCCGGAGGAACTGGTCGCGCTCGCCCGGCACTCCGCCCGCCAGGGCGCGATCGAGGCGGACTCGGCCGAGCTGTTCGTCCGCACCCTGCACCTGGCCGAACTGACCGCGGAGAACGTGATGACCCCGCGCGTGGACGTGCAGGCCCTGGAAGCCCACGCCACCGCCGCCGACGCCGCAGACCTGACCCTGGCCACCGGCCTGTCCCGCTTCCCCGTCTACCGCGACAGCCTCGACGAGGTGATCGGCACCCTCCACATCCGCGACGTCCTCGCCCTGGAGGCGGACAAGCGGGCCATGACTCCGGTTACCGACCTAATCACTCCGCCGCTGCTGGTGCCGCACTCACTGCCGGTGGACACGCTGCTCGGGCGGCTGCGCAAGGCCCGCGTCATGGCCGTGATCATCGATGAGTACGGCGGCACCGCCGGCGTCACCACCGTCGAGGACATCGTCGAAGAGGTCGTCGGCGAGGTGCGCGACGAACACGACCCCATCGAAGCCCCCGACCTCCTCCGGGCCCCGGACCAGGACGGCCGTCCGGTCTGGGAGGCCGACGGCAGCGTCCGCCTCGACCAGCTCGCAGACATCGGCCTGGCCGCACCCGAAGGCCCGTACGAGACCCTGGCCGGCCTGATCGCCACCCGGCTCGCACGCATCCCCGCCCAGGGCGACACCATCACCGTCGGCGGCTGGGACCTTTTCGTCGTCGATGTCCAGCACCACCGCGCCGACCGGGTCTCCATCACCGCGCCCGCCGGTTCCACCACCCTCAAGGAACAGGGCCGATGACCACGATCCAGCTGCTGATCGGCGCCTTCACCCTGGTCACCAACGCATTCTTCGTCGGCGGTGAGTTCGCACTGATCTCAGTGCGCCGAAGCCAGATCGAACCGGCCGCCCTCAAGGGCAACCTGCGTGCGAAGACCACACTGTGGGGTCTTGAGCACCTCTCGGCGATGATGGCCACCGCCCAGCTCGGCATCACCGTGTCCTCACTGGTGCTGGGCGCGGTCGCCGAACCGGCCATCGCGCACCTGCTGGAACCCCCCTTCCACGCCATCGGCATCCCCGACGCGCTGATCCACCCGATCGCGTTCGTCATCGCGCTGACCCTGGCCACGTATCTGCACATGCTGTTCGGCGAGATGGTGCCGAAGAACATCGCGCTCGCCGCACCCGCGCCGACCGCACTGTTGCTCGGCCCGCCGCTCGTCGCCCTCACCCGGGCCTTGCGGCCGGTCATCTTCGGGATCAACGCCTTCGCTAACGCCCTGCTGCGGCTGATGAACGTCGAACCCAAGAACGAGGTCGCCTCCGTTTTCACCGACGGCGAACTTGCCCGGCTGGTCAAGGACTCCAGCGCCGCCGGCCTGCTCGACCCCGAAGACGGCGAACGCCTCCAGGACGCACTGGAACTCGGCACACGCCCAGTCGGCGAAGTGATGGTGCCGCTCGACAAGATGATCACCGTCGGCCACGATGCCACCCCGCAGGGCCTGGAACGGGCGGCCGCCGCCAACGGCTTCTCCCGCCTCCCGGTGATCGGACCCGGCGAGGCGATCCTGGGCTACCTCCACATCAAGGACGCCCTCGGTGCCGCCGACCGCACCCAGCCCTTCCCCCGCACCTCCCTGCACCCCATCACCAAGGTCGCCATCGACACCCCCCTGGACGACACCATGACCGCCATGCGCGCCGCCGGAACCCACCTCGCCGCCGTCACCGGCAACAAGGACACCGTCATCGGCTTCGTCACCATGGAAGACGTCCTCGAAGAACTCGTCGGCACCGCCCACGACCCCAGCGCCTGACCCCGCTCGCACACGATGGCCGTCACCCGCACCGGGTGACGGCCATCGGCTGGCCTCCCCCTCAAGGCCGGTACGCGCGAAGCCGCTTCACCCCGAAACGGCATGTCCGTCACATCCGGCTCCGGCGCGGGGTGGTACAGGCCCGCGCAGACGGGGGTTCACGATGAGGTGGGCACCCCACCGCTCGCCCACACCGGTACCGGCTGCGAACACGCGGTCCCCGTTCACCCACCAGACGACGGACCGGGCGTCGAACTCGACCTTCAGGTCCACCCAGGCGCCCGGCTCGATGCCCGGGTGGCGGTAGTAGCGGCAGCCGCCGTTCACATGGCTCGAAAGCTCCAGCACATCCGGATTGTCCGGGTGGTATTCGAAGACATGGGGCGGCGTCGGCGATGATGAACGCGTCCTTCGCGTCGGCCTTGGCGTCGCCGGCGTAGAGGTCGGCGATCCGCCGCATCGTCAGCCCCGGCAGATAGGCGACCGGGCAGCCCATGACCTGAGATCGGTCAGCCGCCCCTCGGCGCTGCGGCGGTACTTGCCGGTGAGCAGACCGCCGCCGAGCGGGGACCACAGGGCGGCGCAGAGTCCCAGGCTTTCGGCCATCGGCAGCAGCTCGCGGTCGGGGGTCCTCTCGACGAGGCTGTACTCGATCTGATTCCCCCCGGAATCTCCCCAGCGTTCGCTGGTGTTCAAAAGACCTGGTCAGAGGCTCGTCGAAAATAGGGCGAGGAGATCACCCGCATCATTTCTCCCCACGGGCTCCCCAGAGCCTGTTGCGGCTCTGTTTTCGGCAGGTGCGAGAGCAAACAGTGCGAGTAGCTTCAGGAGCGAGTGCAGGATCCTATAGCCAGCCCCGCCGCTTGAAAATCACGTACAAACTGACGCAAACAACCCCCATCAGGCCGATCGCGAAGGGGTAACCGAACCGCCAACTCAACTCAGGCATGTGCTCAAAGTTCATGCCATAGATAGTTCCGACGAGCGTCGGAGCAAAGAGGATTGCCGCCCACGACGAAATCTTCTTGATCTCCTCGTTCTGCTCGATGCCGGCCTGCGCCATCGACCGCATTTCCTCGTTCTGCTGCTGCGTCACCAGCGTTGCGTTCACCGTGAGGATGTCCGCGAGCGCCTGGCGGAAGCTGTCGACGCGCTCGCTCGTGTGCGTGACATGGTCGGCGACGTCCCGCAGATAGCGCTGCAGTTCCTCGTCCGTGCCGTACTTCGCGAAGCCCGCCATCAGGGCGTGGAGCATGCCGACCAGCGGGCGGGTGGCGCGCTGGAACTCGACCATTTCGCGGGCGAGTTCGTAGATACGGCGGGAGACCGCCGGGTCTCCGCCGAAGACCTGGGTCTCGATCTCGTCGATGTCGTTCTGGACACCGGCGACGACCGGGGCGTACCCGTCGACCACCGCGTCCAGGATCGCGTACAGCACCGCTTCCGGGCCGAGCGCCAGGAGTTCGGGAGTGCCCTCCATGCGGCGGCGTACCGCCGACAGGTCTGGGGCCGCGCCGTGGCGGACCGTGATCAGGAAGTCCTTGCCGACGAAGACATGCAGTTCGCCGAAGTCGACCTCCTCCTGCGCGTCGAGATAGCGGGCCGCGCGCAGGACGACGAAGAGCGTGTCGCCGTAGCGCTCCAGCTTCGGGCGCTGATGCGCCTCCATCGCGTCCTCGACGGCCAGTTCGTGCAGGTCGAACTCGGTGGCCAGCGAGAAGAGTTCGGACTCGGTGGGGCGGTGCAGCCCGATCCAGGCCATGCCGTCCGGGTACTCGCCCAGCTGGCGATAGGTCTCGGCGAGCGAGTCGGGCGCCGAGACGCGGCGGCCGTCGCGGTAGAGCGCCGCCTGGACGATGGTGCCCTGCTCCTTGTCCACGGGGGAGGGGGCGCCGGGATCGCCCTGCGCGGCCTCCGGCGGCGGCGGGTTCGCGGGGATGAGCGGGCGACGGCGCCACTGCGGGCGTTTCGGAGTCAGCGGCATCGCGCTCTCACCTCCCACGTCGGGCACACGGCGCGGCCCGCCCGCGCCTGTACGGCCTCGTGCAGGATAACCGTGTCGAATTGCCCCGGCGCGACGGACGCCAGGTCATGAACGCGAGCGGTCTTGCGGACAGAGCCTGTCCGCAAGGCTGAGTAGCGTGATGTGCATGGCCTCGAAGACGACGAACAACTCGAAGACGGCGAACAAGACGACGCACCCCGTGCTCGGCAAGCGCGCCCTCAACCGCGCCACCCTCGACCGTCAGCTGCTGCTGCGCCGCGTCCCCCGGTCCGAGATGTCCGTCAAAGCGGCCGTCGAGCACCTCGTCGGCCTCCAGGCGCAGAATGTGAAGCCGCCGTATTACGCACTCGCCGCCCGCCTGGACGCGTTCGACCCCGAAGAGCTCTCCGCGCTGATGGCATCCCGTGAGGTCGCCCGCCTGGTCACCATGCGGTCCACCATCCATACGCACTCCGCCGATGACTGCCTGGCGCTGCGGCCCCTCATGCAGGCCGGCGGGCCGGACCGCGAGCTGAAGATCTTCCAGGCCCGGGGCGGGCTGGCCGGCGTCGGCACGGACCGTCTCGCGGCGCTCGGCCGCGAGCTGGTCGAGGAGGAGCCGATGACCATGAAGCAGCTGCGAGAGGCGCTGCTGAAGGAGTGGCCGGACGCCGATCCTTTTTCGCTCTCCGTCGCCGTCCGCTGCGTGCTTCCGCTGGTGCAGATCACGCCGCGCGGCCTGTGGGGCCGCAGCGGTCAGGTCACGCTGACCACGGCCGAGCACTGGTTCGGGCGCAACGCACAGCCGGCCGCCTCGGCGGACGATGCCGTGCTGCGCTATCTGGCCGCCTTCGGGCCCGCGTCGGTCAAGGACATGCAGACCTGGTGCGGGCTGACCCGGATGCGGGAGGTCTTCGAGCGGCTGCGGCCCGGGCTCGCCGTCTTCCAGGACGAGAAGGGCGTCGAGCTCTTCGACCTCCCGGACGCGCCCAGGCCGGACGCCGAGACCCCGGCGCCGCCGCGTTTCCTGCCCGAGTTCGACAATCTGCTGCTCTCGCACGCCGACCGCAGCCGCGTGCTGGGCGGGGAGCAAAAGGGCCGCACCTGGCGGGGCAACCAGGCGTACAGCACGCTGCTCGTCGACGGCTTCCTGGCCGGGATCTGGCAGCTGGCCGAGACGAAGGAGTCGGCGACGCTGACCGTGCAGGTATTCGGGAAGCTGACGCGGGCGCAGCGGGACGAGGTGACCGAGGAGGCGGAGCGCATGCTGACCACGATGTCGGCGACGACGGCGTACGACATCCGCTTCGAGACGTTTCTGAGCTAGCTCAGGGCTCAGTCCGAGCGGCCCGTCGCCGCCACCGTCACACCCAGGCCGATCATCGCGAACCCGCCCGCGCCGCCGACCAGCGACAGCCTCCGCTCCGAACGCGCGAACCAGCCGCGGGCCGCCGCCGCGCCCAGGCCCCACAGCGTGTCGGTGACCAGACCGATCGCGATCGGGACCAGGCCCAGCAGCAGCATCTGCGCGGGCAGACTGCCCGCCGAGTGGTCCACGAACTGCGGCAGCACCGCGGCGAAGAAGACGATGCCCTTGGGATTGGTGACGCCGACCAGGATGCCGTCCACCACCGTGCGGACATCGCCCCGCGCGGGCCCGGCCGGGGCGGACATGTCGGAGACCTTCATGTCCTTGCGGTGCCGGAAGGCCTGCACTCCGAGGAAGACCAGATAGGCCGCGCCCGCCAGCTTCACCGCCAGGAAGACCGTCGCCGACCTTTCCACCAGCGCACCGATGCCCAGCGCGACGGCCACCACCAGGACGTACGAGCCGAAGACATTGCCGAGAGCGGTGGCGACCGCCGTCCGGCGGCCGTGGGCCAGCCCGCGGCCGATCACGAAGAGCACGCTCGGTCCCGGGATCACGATCACGAGCAGGGACATCGCGGCGAAGGCGAGGAAACGGTCGGCGGACACCATGGCGTCATTGTGCTGGGTCACCTCGTATCGGGGTAGTGGGATCTCCGTCGGGTTCTTGATGAGGAGGACGCATGGGGCAAGGCAGCGCTACGGAGGAGTTCCGGGCGGCACGGGACTTCCTGCTGCGGCACCGGGAGGACTACAGAGCGGCATACGAGGGCTTCGTATGGCCGCGCCCGGAGCGGTTCAACTGGGCGCTGGACTGGTTCGACGTGATCGCGGACGGCAATGACCGCACGGCGCTGCACATCGTCGACGAGGACGGCCGCGAGACCCAGACCTCCTTCGCCGAGATGTCCGTACGCTCCGACCGCGTGGCCAACTGGCTGCGCGCCCAGGGCGTCCGTGCCGGGGACCGCATCCTCGTCATGCTCGGCAACCAGCAGGAGCTGTGGGAGAGCGCGCTCGCCGCCATGAAGCTGCGGGCCGTCGTCATCCCGGCGACCCCGCTGCTCGGCCCGCTCGATCTGCGGGACCGCGTCGAGCGCGGCCGCGCGGCGCATGTGCTCGTACGCTCCGAGGACACCGCGAAGTTCGCCGAGGTGCCCGGCGACTACACGAGGATCGCGGTGGGCGAACCGGTCCACGGCTGGCGTTCCTACGAGGAGGCGTACGCGGCCGACGCCGGCTTCCGGCCGGACGGTGTCACAGCCGCCGACGACCCTCTGATGCTGTACTTCACCTCCGGCACGACGGCCCGCCCCAAGCTCGTCGAGCACACCCATGTGTCGTATCCCGTGGGCCACTTGGCGACCATGTACTGGATCGGACTCCGGCCCGGCGACGTGCATCTGAACATCTCCTCGCCGGGCTGGGCCAAGCACGCCTGGTCCAATCTCTTCGCGCCGTGGAACGCCGAGGCGACGGTCTTCATCCACAACTACACGCGCTTCGACGCGGGCCGGCTGATGGCGGAGATGGACCGGGCCGGCGTGACCAGTTTCTGCGCACCGCCGACGGTGTGGCGGATGCTGATCCAGGAGGACCTCGGTCTGTTGCGCACGCCGCCGCGCGAGGTCGTCGCCGCCGGTGAGCCGCTCAATCCGGAGGTCATCGAGACCGTCCGCCGCGAGTGGGGAGTCATCATCCGGGACGGATTCGGGCAGACGGAGACGGCCGTCCAGGTCGCCAACAGCCCGGGCCAGCTCCTCAAGGCCGGTTCGATGGGCCGGCCGAGCCCCGGCTACCGGGTGGAGCTGCTGGATGCGGTGACCGGCGAGCCCGGCGCGGCCGAGGGCGAGATCTCACTCGATCTTCTCGACCGGCCGGTCGGTCTGATGACCGGCTACCACGGAGACCCGGAACGCACGGCCGAGTCGATGGCGGGCGGCTTCTACCGCACCGGCGACATCGGCGCCCGCGACGCCGACGGCTACATCACCTACATCGGGCGCTCCGACGACGTCTTCAAGGCGTCCGACTACAAGATCTCGCCGTTCGAGCTGGAGAGTGCGCTGCTGGAGCACGAGGCGGTGGCGGAGGCGGCGGTGGTGCCCGCGCCGGACGCGCTGCGGCTCGCCGTCCCGAAGGCGTACATCGTGCTGGCGGAGGGCTGGGAGCCTGGGCCGGACACGGCGAAGCTGCTCTTCGAGCACTCGCGCGCCGTCCTCGCGCCGTACAAGCGCGTCCGCCGCATCGAGTTCGCGGAGCTGCCGAAGACCGTCTCGGGCAAGATCCGCCGGATCGAGCTGCGCGAGCGTACGGCCGGGGGCTCGAGCGCGGAGTACGCCGAAGGAGACCTGCGCTAGGGCCTGTCGTTTGGATCAGGCCGGATCAGCGAGCGGGGTCTGGCGCGTGCAGCTGCAAGGCGGAGGAAGGAGCCACTGCGGAGCATTGGCGACTGACGACAACGCAGCAGATGTGCGTGTCAGGGCACGCGAGCCGGGCAAGATCCGAACGACAGGCCCTAGGTCCAATGACACCGCCCCACGGGTGGCTCAGAGCTCGCGGCGCATGCAGACGCGTGGCCAGCGGTCCAGGCCGTGGGCCTTCTCCAGGCGTCTGATCTCCCGCAGTCCTTCGGTGAGTTCGGACTCGTCGAGCGTGCGGAAGCCGAGCCGGGCGTAGTACGGCGCGTTCCACGGGACCTCGGCGAAGGTCGTCAGTGTCAGCGCCGTACGGCCGTCGGCTCCGGCGCGCGCGGCGAGGTGGTCGATCAGCGCGCTGCCCATGCCCCGGCGGGCGGCGGCGGGATGGACCGAGATCTGCTCGACATGGGCGGCGGCGTCGATCTCGTCGTGGAGCAGATACGCCACCGGACGGCCGTCCTCGGCGTCATCGGCGTCCTCGGCACAGACCCAGGCGCGGCCCGCGCTGCGGTAGTGCTCCAGTACCTCGACCGGCAGCGGATCGTCGTCGGCGATCGCGGCCATGCCCAGTGCACGGAACGGCTCGCCGGCCGCTCGCTCGATGTCCTGGAGCAGGGTCAGCTCGGAGCGTGCGGCCGGTCGGATACGCATACGGGAAGTATGGCGCGGGCGCCGGAGGCCGGTGTCACGCGCCCATGGAGACCAGTTCGTCCGCCGGGCCGTTGACCGGCTGCGGGCTGCCCGTGAGATCCATGATGAACAGCGGGATGCCCAGGTCGTCCGCGCGGCTTCTGGCATCGTCCGCGTAACCCGCGAGTGAGAAGAAGACGCTCGCCGCGGAGGAGTTCAGCCCGTTCAGCCACAGGCACTCCACGGAACGCAGATTCGCGGGTCGGGTCGACGGCTCGACCTGGGCCACCAGGCCGGGGCCGCGCAGGTCGATCCCGGACGAGGGCCTGACCTCCGGCTGCACGATGTCCCGGAAGCCCAGCCACTTCAGATAGAGCGCGGCGGCGGTCACCGCGTCGCGCGCGGTGCGGATGGTGACCGGGCGGAACGAGGGCCGCGGCACCGTCGCCGTGCGGGGCAGCGGGATGTGCGACGGCGAGGCGACGGTCAGGCCTCGGAGTGTCGTCGGGACCGGCGTGCTCACCGGGCGCACCGGGATGCGCAGCACCGTCCCGCAGGGGCAGCCGAGCTCAGGCTGCGGCCAGTGGTCCTGCCTTCCGCACTCCGTGCAGCGAACCGTCACCCAGTCGTCCAGCCAGGTGCGGCGCGTGATCGGCTCCGTGGGAGCGGCGCGCAGCAGCGGCGGCGCGAGCGGGGCTCCGCACGCGCACGGATAGACCGGTGCTGCATACAGATGCTCGCGGCGGCAGGACGGACAGCGCACCGGCACTGTGTCCGCCATCGCGCTACCCCCTCTTTCCTCGTACTCCTGTCCATCGTCCAACAAGTGCGCGGCCTTGGGGAGGGAGTTCGGCCATCCCTTGACTCCATACCGTGGGCGTCCTACATTGCTTCCGTATAGCAGAACAATACTTCCGCAATACGGAATAGCGGCTCTTGAGTGACGCAACAGAGCCCGACTCCGCCTGGCCGAAGCAGGAGCACCCATGCCTCGTATGACCGCTGCGCGTGCAGCAGTTGAGATCCTCAAGCGCGAAGGCGTCACGAACGCGTTCGGTGTGCCGGGCGCGGCGATCAACCCCTTCTACAAGGCCCTCCAGGAAGGCGGCGGCATCGACCACACGCTCGCCCGCCACGTCGAGGGCGCCTCTCACATGGCGGAGGGCTACACCCGCGCCAACCCCGGCAACATCGGGGTCTGCATCGGTACGTCGGGCCCCGCGGGCACCGACATGATCACCGGCCTCTACTCCGCCATCGGCGACTCGATCCCGATCCTGTGCATCACCGGCCAGGCGCCGACCGCGGTGATCCACAAGGAGGACTTCCAGGCCGTCGACATCGCCTCGATCGCCAAGCCGGTCACCAAGGCGGCCACCACGGTCCTGGAGGCCGCGCAGGTCCCCGGCGTCTTCCAGCAGGCCTTCCACCTGATGCGCTCGGGCCGTCCCGGACCGGTCCTGATCGACCTGCCGATAGACGTCCAGCTGACGGAGATCGAGTTCGACCCGGAGACGTACGAGCCGCTGGCGGTCTACAAGCCGGCCGCGACCCGCGCCCAGATCGAGAAGGCGGTGTCCTTCCTCCTCGACTCGGAGCGGCCGCTGATCGTCGCGGGCGGCGGCATCATCAACGCCGACGCGTCCGACCTGCTGGTCGAGTTCGCCGAGATCACCGGCACCCCGGTCATCCCGACCCTGATGGGCTGGGGCACCATCGCCGACGACCACGAGCTGAACGCCGGCATGGTCGGCCTGCAGACCTCGCACCGCTACGGCAACGCGACGTTCCTCGAGTCGGACTTCGTCCTCGGCATCGGCAACCGCTGGGCCAACCGCCACACCGGTGGCCTGGACGTCTACACCAAGGGCCGCAAGTTCGTCCATGTCGACATCGAGCCCACCCAGATCGGCAAGATCTTCGCGCCCGACTACGGCATCGCGTCCGACGCCAAGGCCGCGCTGGAGCTCTTCGTCGAGGTGGCCAAGGAACTCAAGGCCGCGGGCAGGCTGCCGGACCGCTCCGAATGGGCCGCCTCGGCCCAGGAGCGCAAGGCCACCCTTCAGCGCCGTACGCACTTCGACAACGTGCCGATGAAGCCGCAGCGCGTGTACGAGGAGATGAACAAGGCCTTCGGCCCTCAGACGCGGTACGTCACCACCATCGGCCTCTCGCAGATCGCCGGCGCGCAGATGCTGCACGTCTACAAGCCGCGCCACTGGATCAACTGCGGCCAGGCGGGCCCGCTCGGCTGGACGATCCCGGCCGCGCTGGGTGTCGCCACCGCCGACCCGGAGGCCACGGTCGTCGCGCTCTCCGGCGACTACGACTTCCAGTTCATGCTGGAGGAACTGGCGGTCGGCGCGCAGCACCGGATCCCGTACGTCCATGTCCTGGTGAACAACGCCTACCTGGGCCTGATCCGTCAGGCGCAGCGCAACTTGGACATCAACTTCCAGGTCAATCTGGAGTTCGAGAACATCAACTCCCCGGAGCTGGGCGTCTACGGCGTCGACCATGTCAAGGTCGTCGAGGGCCTCGGCTGCAAGGCGATCCGCGTCACCGAGCCGGACCAACTGCTGGCGGCCTTCGAGGAGGCCAAGAAGCTGGCGGCGGAGTACCGCGTGCCGGTGGTCGTCGAGGCGATCCTGGAGCGGGTCACCAATATCTCCATGGGCGTCCAGATCGACGGCGTGAACGAGTGGGAGGACCTGGCGACGGAACCGGGCCACGCCCCGACGTCGATCAGGCCGCTGAAGGTCTGACACTTTCGCGTCCACGCGCACAGGCCCCCGGGACTCCGACGACGGAGTCCCGGGGGCCTGATGCCGTGTTCCCAGACCGGCCGGAGCCTGGAACCCTTGAAGTGAGGGGAACACGACGGGAGGGGCCGCGGTGGTGCGAGCGGGTCGGTGGTTATTGGCGGTGACAGCATCGGTCGCGGCGTTCGGCATCTGTCTTTGGCTGGCCGGATCCGCCTCCTTCGGATGGCTTCCGCGCACGGAGACCGAACGCTGGGCGATCGCTGCCGCGTTCGCCGCGGTGGTCGCGGGCGCGGTAGGAGCGCCGCTCGGATGGTGGGCGGGACGCGAGACGCGAGGCGGCAGCGTGGTCCAGAAGGCGACGGCGACGGGCGATTCACGGACCACTCAGGTCGGCGGCAGCCGGGGTACCGCAGGCGGTTCCCTGCCCCCGGGTGGCGTGGAGCAGCAGGCCGAATCGTCGGGCTCGGCGCGCATCACACAGATCGGTGGCGACCAGCACCCGACGGGGCCGTAGCCGGATGGCGGGGGAGATGCGCCGGACGCGGCGCATGGAGCAGCACGCCCGCGCCCTGGGAACGGGACGGGTGGAACAGGTCGCCGGCGACCAGTACAACTTCCTGACCGCGGGCACCGGCCCCGTACCGCAGGCCACCGCCGCGCTCCCGGCCGGCCCGGCTCATCTGGTCGGGCGGACGGGTGAGGCGGAGCAGCTGCTGGAACTTCTCGACCCCGCGGGCCAGGGCCCCTCCGCCGCCGTCGTCGTCTTTGCGGTGTCCGGACTCGCCGGCATCGGCAAGACGGCGCTGGCGCTGCATGTCGCGCACGAGGCGGTCGTACGCAACTGGTACCCCGGCGGTGTCCTGTTCGTGAACCTGCGCGGCTACGACCCCGAGGGCCAGGTCACCGGCGGGCAGGCACTTGCCGCGCTGCTGCGGGCACTCGGCGTACGTGAAGAGGACCTGCCCTCCACGACGGACGAGCAGGCGGCCGTGTACCGCTCCGAACTGGCCCGCATGGCCGACCAGGGCCGAAGAGTCCTCGTGGTGGCGGACAACGCCTCCACGGCCGCGCAGGTCAGTGCCCTCATCCCCGCCCGCAGGGAACACCGGCTGCTGGTCACCTCCCGGGACATCCTGGCGGCCCTCCCCGCCCGCCAGCTCGGCCTCGACGAACTCGCGCCGGATCCGGCCCGTGAACTCATCGGCACCAGCCTCACCCGCGCGCGTCCCGACGACACTCGCCCTGCGCGCGAGTGTGAGGCACTGGAAGAGGTCGTACGGCACTGCGGCAGGCTCCCGCTCGCGCTGGAGATCGCGGCGGCCCGGCTCACGGGAGACCCGGGCTTCTCTCTGGCCGAACTGGCCTCCGAACTCGCGGACACCCGCGGCCGCCTGGAGCACCTGCGCTACGACGACGGCGGCCATTCCCTCGCGGTCCGGGCCGCGTTCGAGGGTTCGTACCGTCGACTCGATCCCGAACAGGCCCTGCTCTTTCGGCTGTTGTCCCTCAACCCCGGCCCGGACGTGTCCACCGACTCGGCCGGAGCCCTGATCGGCCGCCCGGCCCGCGGCCTGCTCGCGGGCCTCGCGCGTACCGCACTGCTGAGCGAGCAGCCGGTGGGCGGAGGGCGATGGCGGATGCACGACCTGATCCGGCTGTACGCGGCGGAACTGGCGGAGGGGGACAGTGCGCAGGCGCGGGCGAAGGCGGTGGACCGGCTGCTGGAGCACTACTCCACGACCTTCGAAGCCGCGAGCGCGCTCCTGGCGGACCTGCCTCAGGAGCGCAACGGTCGGCGGTTCGGCAGCCGCAGTGAAGCGCTCGGCTGGATCAGGAGCGAGCGCGCGAACCTCACCGCTGCCGCCCTGACCTTCTCCGGGAGCCATCCGGACGTCGTGGTGCGCATCGCCTTCGAACTTGGGTTCCGCCTCTTCCAGTGGCGTTACTTCGACGACGGAACCGCTGTGACGGAGGCGGCGCTGGCAGTGGTCGACGGTCACGGAACGGCGAGCGACCGGGGCGGGCTCCACACCATCCTCGGCATGGCGCACTTCGGGGCCGGGCGGCGGGCGGAGGCCGTCGTCGCGACACAGGAGTCCATCAGGATCTACCGGGAACTCGCCCGGTACCAGCCTGACTTCGAACGTCTGGTGGGACGTTCCCTCGCGAACCTCGGCATCCAGGAGAGCGATCCGGAACTGCGCCGGGTGGCCGCCGAAGAGGCCGTGTCCATCGGACGCCGATGGACACGCGGGGACGACCCCGCACACCTCGAGGTGGAACTCGCGGGAGCACTGCACAACCTCAGCGTTGCGCTCGCGGACCTGGGCCGGCACGCGGAGGCCGTCGCACCCGCACAGGAAGCCGTGGAGATCCGCAGACGCCAGGCACAGGCGGCCCCGGGGGCCTTCCAGAGGTGGTTCGCCGACACGTTGATCCATCTCAGCGCGAAGCTGTTGAAGGCGGGCAGACCGGAAGACGCCGTGCTGCGGGCCGTCGAGGGCGTGGACGTCTTCAGGCAGCTGGCCGCGGAGGATGTCAGGGCGCACGAGCACGCCCTGTGCGACGCGCTCAGCAGACTTGGGCTCGCGCTCGCCGCCGTGGGGCGACTGGAGGAAGCGTGCGAACTCCACGCAGACGCCGCGGAGGTGGCCGCGCATCTGGGCGACAACGCCGAGGAAGCCCTGGTGCTGAGGGAACTTGCCGACGTCCTGGCGCGTCGCGCTGCGGGGCGCGGAATGCGGCGGCGCATCGGAAGGCGCAGGAGCCCGGGTGGTTCGTAGGCCGTCCACCTGGCCGTGATGGCCGCCCGACGGCGCGAGGCTGGCGCGACAGTACATTCGCACCGCCGGGCGGAGCTAAGGGCCTTTCGTCTGGATCTTGCCGGGCTCGCGTGCCCTGGCACCGCGCCTCGCCGCGTTGTCGTCGGTCGGCATGGCTCCGCCATGCCTCCCTCCTCCGCCTTGCGATCCACGGCACCAGAGCCCGCTCACTGATCCGGCCTGACCCAGACGACAGACCCTAGATGGCTGGGACCGCGGCGGCGGCGATTGGTCCCGCAGTCGCTTCCTTCTGGTCAAGAAGCGGCTGCGGAGCCTTCACCACCGCACTGGCATCGCACGACCGCCGCGGCCCTAGGTCGTGTCCGCAACGTCTCGCCTGACATGCGACGCCCTCCGGGCGGACGGCGATACTTTGCGGACACTCCCCAGCCTCCGCCCGCCCCGCAGACCACCCCTCATCGGGGTCCGCGGAGCGAGCTGGGCGCCCGGTGTCTGACCTCCCGTCAGGGCCGGGCGCTGCTCTGCCCGGTCAGTCCTCGCGCAGGGCGCGGACCGCCTCTTCGACGCGCTTGCCGTAGTCGGCGTCGGCGGCGTGGAAGTGGGCGAGGTTCTTCTCGATCACGTCGTCGCGCGTGACCTGGGACAGGCCGCCGGCGATGTTCGCGATCAGACGGGACTTCTCCTCCGCCGACATCAGCCGGTAGAGCTCACCGGCCTGGAAGAAGTGGTCGTCCTTGACGTGGGACGGGGCCGCGTGGGTGCCGGTCCAGCCCTGGACGGCGAGCGGGGCCGAGAGTGCGGTGTCCGACTGCGCGGGGCCGGAGTGCGAGTTGGGCTCGTAGTTCTTGTCGTGGCGCGAGCCGTTGCGGGTGGCCATCAGGCCGTCGCGGCCGTAGTTTTCGGCCGTCGTCGCCTTCGGCGCGTTCACCGGCAGCTGGGTGTGGTTGACGCCCAGCCGGTAGCGGTGTGCGTCCGCGTACGCGAACAGCCGGCCCTGCAGCATCTTGTCCGGCGAAGGGCCGATGCCCGGCACGAAGTTGTTCGGCGAGAACGCGGCCTGCTCGACCTCGGCGAAGACATTGTCGGGGTTGCGGTCGAGGACCAGCCGGCCCACCCGCTGCAGCGGGTAGTCGCTGTGCGGCCACACCTTCGTGAGGTCGAACGGGTTGAAGCGGTACTCCGCCGCCTCGGCCGCGGGCATGATCTGCACGTACAGCGTCCAGGACGGGTTGACGCCGCGCTCGATGGCCTGCAGCAGGTCCGTCTGGTGGCTGTTGGCGTCCTTGCCGGCGAGTTCGGCGGCCTGCTCGGAGGAGAGGCAGCGGATGCCCTGGTTCGTCTTGAAGTGGTACTTGACGAAGAAGGCCTCGCCCGCCGCGTTCGTCCACTGGTAGGTGTGCGAGCCGTAGCCGTTCATGTGGCGGTACGAGGCGGGGATGCCGCGGTCGCCCATCAGCCAGGTGATCTGGTGCGTCGCCTCGGGCGCGTGCGCCCAGAAGTCCCAGACGTTGTCCGGCTCCTGCTTGCCCGTGAACGGGTCGCGCTTCTGCGAGTGGATGAAGTCCGGGAACTTGATCGGGTCCTGGATGAAGAACACCGGGGTGTTGTTGCCGACGAGGTCGTAGTTGCCCTCGTCGGTGTAGAACTTCAGCGCGAAGCCGCGCGGGTCGCGGACCGCGTCCGCGCCGCCGAGCGAGTCGGCGACGGTGGAGAAGCGGAGGAAGGTCTCCGTGCGCCGGCCGACCTCGGACAGGAAGTCGGCCCTGGTGAAGCCGGTGACGTCGTCGGTCACCTCGAAGTAGCCGTACGCGCCGGAGCCGCGGGCGTGCACCACGCGCTCCGGGATGCGCTCGCGGTTGAAGCGGGCGAGCTTCTCCAGCAGGTGCTGGTCCTGCAGGAGGAGCGGGCCACCGACGCCGGCGGTGGCTGAGTTCTGGTTGTCGGCGACCGGGGCGCCTGACTCGGTCGTGAGCACACGCTGCGTCATGGTGGCGGGATTGACCTTCCGTGCTGGGGCTGCTGACGGCCCCTGGAGCGTAAATTCACAGAGAACGACGCGTCAACAATTTGTTGAAAACGAAGGATGGTGTTCCGGGTGGCGCCGGCGCCTGGGCGCGACAGGACAGGTGTCAGCGCCGGCGCCACCCGGAAATCTGGGGGATCAGACCTGCGAGCCCGAGAGGCGCTCGACGGAGCGCAGCAGGGCCGAGTGGTCCAGGCCGCCGTCACCCTGCGCGCGCAGGGACGCGACCAGCTGGGCGACCACGGCGCCGACCGGCAGGGCCGCGCCGACATTGCGGGCGGCGTCGGTGACGATGCCCATGTCCTTGTGGTGCAGGTCGATCCGGAAGCCGGGCTTGAAGTCCCGGTTCAGGAAGTTGTCCTTCTTGCGGGTCAGGACCGTGGAGCCGGCCAGGCCGCCGCCCAGGACGTCGAGGGCGGCCGACAGGTTCACGCCGGACTTCTCCAGGAAGACCACGGCCTCGGCGCACGCCTGGATGTTGACCGCGACGATCAGCTGGTTGGCGGCCTTCACCGTCTGGCCGGAGCCGTGCGGGCCGCAGAGCACGATGGTCTTGCCGAGCGCCTCGAGGATCGGCAGGGCGCTGTCGAAGTCGGCCTGCTCGCCGCCGACCATGATGGAGAGCACGGCCTCGATGGCGCCGGCCTCGCCGCCGGACACCGGGGCGTCCAGCACGCGGATCCCCTTGCCGGCGGCGTTCTTCGCCAGGTCGACCGAGGTCTGCGGGGTGATCGAGGACATGTCGATCAGCAGCGCGCCCTGCTTGGCGTTCTCCAGGATGCCGTCCGCGCCGTACGAGATGGCCTCGACCTGCGGGGAGGCGGGCACCATCGTGATGATGACGTCGGCGTCCTTGACGGCGGCGGCGATCGAGGGCGCGACGGTGCCGCCGGCCGCGGCCAGCCGGTCCAGCTTGTCCTGCTCCAGCGTGAAGCCGGTGACGGAGTAGCCCGCCTTGATCAGGTTCTCGGACATGGGGGAGCCCATGATGCCGAGGCCGATCCAGGCAATCGCCGGACGGGTGGGCTGGGAGGAATCAGCGAGATTGCTCATGGTGAGGGTGCCTCTCAAAACCTGGTGGTACGGGAAGAAGTGGTCAGCGCGCCGCGCGGGCGTCGGCCGGGAGCCAGTCGAAGGACTCGGCGCTCGGGCGGTCGCCGGCCTTGTACTCCAGGCCGACCCAGCCCTCGTAGCCCGCCTTCTTCAGGCGGCCCAGCAGCTCGGCCAGCGGCAGCGAGCCCGTGCCCGGCGCGCCGCGGCCCGGGTTGTCGGCGATCTGGACGTGGCCGGTCTTGTCGGCGTACGCGTCGATGACCTGGTTGACGTCCTCGCCGTTCATCGACAGGTGGTAGATGTCGAGGAGGAATGTCGCGTTTCCGAGCCCGGTCGCCGCGTTGACCTTGTCGACGACCTCGATCGCGGACTGGGCGCTCACCAGCGGGTAGAGCGGCGACTCCGGCTTGTTGAGGGTCTCGATCAGCAGGGTCGCGCCGATGCGGTCGGCCGCGCGGGCCGCCAGGACGAGGTTCTCCAGGGCGAGTTCGTCCTGGACGGCCGGGTCGACACCCTCCACGCGGTTGCCGTACAGCGCGTTGAGCGCCTTGCAGCCCACCGAGGCGGCGAAGTCCGCGGCCACGTCGATATTGGCGCGGAAGCGGTCGGACTCCTCGCCGGGCACGGAGAGCGCGCCACGGTCGGGACCGGGCAGCTGTCCGGCGTAGAAGTTCAGTCCCACCAGCTGTGTGCCCGCGTCGTCGAGCGCCTTCTTGAGGGCGTCGAGCTCGGCCTGCGGCGGAGTGGGGGTCTCGATCCAGGGCCACCACAGCTCGACCGCGGTGAAGCCCGCCACGGCGGCTGCCGCCGGGCGCTCCAGGAGCGGGAGTTCCGTGAAGAGGATCGACAGGTTCACATCGAAGCGCTGGTCCGTGACTGCGCCTTCTGAGAAGCGGGCCATGAGGGGCGGCGCTCCTTCCGTATTGCGGAAGTTTGTTTCTGCTTAATGGAAGATTGCCTGGAGTGGGGGAGGGCTGTCAAGACGCGGCCACAAAAAAGCCCCGCCGGGGCACCCTGGGTGCCCCGGCGGGGATGGACCGCCGTACGGATTCGTAGCGCTAGAGCGCGTCCACGGCACTCACCTTCCAGCCGTCGGAGGTGAGCGTGAGCGTCATGCGCACCCGGTTCAGATCGACGCGGGGCCCCGGGACCTGGGTACTCCTGGTGACCTGATTGACGAAGAGCAGCACCACGGCCCGCTCCGGCGAGGCCGACACCACCGAGGCCGCCGGGGCACCACCGCCCGGTGGCCGCACCACCGTCGCCTTGACCACGCCCTGGTACTTCGTGGCGGTCGGCGCCACCACCGCCGTGGTCGTCTTCCGGTACTCGTCGCGGAAGGAGCCGGTGAGATGGCCGCGCGCCGCCGCGAAGTCGCGCTCCAGGTGCCGGTAGTCGTACGACAGGACGACCGGCGCGGCCTTCTGCGCGGCTGCGAGAGCCTGCGTCCGTGCCCGCTCCGCCTGTCGGCCGTCGCCGTACTGCAGGCCGAGCACCGTGCTCGCGGCCAGTCCGGCCACGACGGCGAGGGCGAGCACGGCACTGATCAGCACTCGGCGGCGCCCGTGCGAGCGCCCGGCGGCGGCTTCCTCCGACCCGGCGGAGGCCGAAAGGGGTGCCGGGAGCGGATCGGCCGGATCCGGGTCCCCCCAGTCAGGTGCCTCCCAGTCCGGCTCGGCCGCCTCCGACGCCGTCGGCTCCTCGTCTTCCACGTGCACGGTCCGCCCGGCCACCACGGGCTCAGCCGGCCCTGTCGCGGGGGCGTCCGCGTCCGTGCCCGCACGCTCGGTGCGCCTTGCCGCCGCGCGGGCGGCCGCGGTCATGGAGCGGCGGGCGGGCGAGCCGACGCCGCGGCCTCGGAGGGTCTGGTTTGCCACGGTCTCTCTCCTCACAGTGGGGCGTGGTCAGCCGACGAACTCGACGTCGGACGTCAGCCAGCGGCCGCCTTCGAGTACCAGGTCGAGCTGGAGCCGGTAGGTGCGGGCCTGCCCGGCGGGGGCGGCGGTATTGGTCACCTTGCTGTCGGCGACCACCAGGACGCGGGCGGTGCGCTCGTCGGCCCGGGTGATACCGGCTTCGAGCACCTGCCCCTCGGAGACCGACTTGTTAGCGGCGACCAGCTTCGTCAGTTCGGCGGTCTGCGCCGCGAACTGTTCCTTGAAGTCGCCCGCGGCGCCCTTCAGCACGTTCTCGCTGTCCCGCGCGTAGTGCCGGTAGTCGAGCGAGGTGAAGTTCAGCGCCGACTGGCGGGCCGCGGCCAGGATGTCCTGGTGCCGCCGGTTCTCCGCCTGCTGTTCGTACAGCCGCACGCCCAGCCAGCCGGTCAGCGCCATCGTCAGCGCGGTCGCCGCGGCGACCGCGGGCAGCGCCCAGCGGTGCCGGGCGGTCTCCCTCAGCCGGCCGCCGATGCGGCGCCCGTATGCCCTCATGCCATCGGTCCGACGAGCAGCCATTGCCACGAGTCCTTTCCGAACACGCTCTGTTCGCCGCCCGTCGAGCCGATCTCGACGGGCGTTCCGTCCGGTCCGGCGGCAGTGCCGGTCTCCGGGTCGTACGGAGTGATGTACGCGGCCGGGTCCGCGCCGCTGGAACCGGAGCGCCCCGATGCGCCGGGGGCGTTCTGGGCGCCGCGGACCGATGTCTTGCCGCCGCGCGGGGCCGTGCAGCGGGCTTCGGTGTTCGCCGCCCGACCGGAGGTGTCCGCGGGGTCGCGGCGCTGCGTCCCGTAGCCCTGTCGGCACGGCGGCGGATCATCGGCGCCCGCGACCATGCCGAAGTGGGTGGTGCCGTCGCCCGGGATCACGGTGAAGCTGCCGGCGACCACCACCGGGAAGGTGACCAGGGCCTGTTCCACACCGGGCAGCCGTGCCACCGTGATCTGGCCGCCGCTGATCAGATTGCCGAGCAGGACCGGTAGATGGGGCCGGGTCGCCGTCAGTAGCGAGTTGACCTCATGGGCGGCGGGCGCACCGGCGCCGATCAGCCGGCGGATGTCACCGTCGCCGGCCTTCAACTCGGCGGTGAGGGCCGCCAGGTCGCGGGAGAAGGAGGTGATGGCGGAGCCCTTGTCGGTCTGCGTCTTGAGGACCTTCCGCGAGTCCTCGATCAGCGAGATCGTCTGCGGAAGCGAGTCGGACGCCGACTCGACGAGGCTGTTGCCCGAGTCCACCAGCCGGCTCAGCTGCGGTCCGGTTCCGGCGAACGCCTTGCCCAGCTCGTCGACCGTGATCCGCAGATCCTCCTTGCCGACGGAGTTGACCAGCCGGTCCAGGCTGAGGACGAGATCCGTGGTGGGCAGCGGCACCCGGGTGTCACGACGGGCGATCGTGCTGCCGTCCCGGAGATAGGGGCCGGTCGACACGCGCGGCTGCAGATCGACGTACTGCTCGCCGACCGCCGAGCGGTGCGCCACCACGGCCAGGGTGTCGGAAGGGATCCGCTGCTCGTCCTCGATATCCAGCGTCACCGACACCCCGCCTGAGCCGGTCAGCCGCAGCTCGCCGACGCGGCCCACCGGCGCTCCCCGATAGGTGACCTCGGCGCCCGGGAAGATGCCTCCGGACGCGGCGAAGTCGGCCCGGACGGTGAAGCCGCGGTCGAGGAAGCTGTCGGCAAGACCCGTGTACTGGGCTCCGACGTAGGACACACCGACGGCGGTGACGGTGGCGAAGGCCAGCAACTGGGCCTTGACCGTACGTGTGATCACGGCTGCATCCCCTTCAACAGGAGCTCTGCCAGGGCGAGATCGATCCCGGGCCCGAAGCGGTCCCCGTCCTCGTTGGCGGTGTAACTGCTGGTGCACACCGGCGGGCACAGCGGACCGCCCTCCGAAGGGGCCGAAGGGTCGCCGGGGTTGTCCGGCAGCTCCGGTGCGTCCGGCAGCCCGGTCGGCCGGGGGAGACCGGGGACCGAGGGCAGCCCGGGGAGCTCCGGTACCTCGGGCAGCTCCGGAAGCCCGGGCTTGCCCGGGGTGCCCGGCTTGGCGGGTTCGTCGGTGAGATTGCCGTAGATGCTCGCCAGATCGAGATCGGCGGTCACCTTGAGGTTGACGTAGTCGCCCTTGATCGCGCCGACGACATTGCGCGGGAACGGATAGGTCGTCAGCAGTTCCAGGGCGTTCGGCAGATCGTCGCCCGCTTTGTTCAGCTGCTCCAGGACCGGCCGCAGACTGCGCAGGTTGGCGACCAGGTCGGCGCGTGAGGTGTTGATCACCTTGGTGCCGGTCCGGCCCAGCTTCGACAGGGAGGTGAGCATCGCCGTCAGCTTGCGCCGCTGGTCCGCCAGCACCTTGAGGGCGGGCGGCACGGTGTCGAGAGCCTGGGCGATCGTCTTCTTCTCCTGGCCGAGCCGCTTGGCCAGCCGGTCGATGCCGTTGAGCGCGCGGACGATCTCCTTGCGCTGCGCGTCGAGCCCGCCGATGAACGTGTTCAGCTCCGTCAGCAGGGACTTGACCCGGTTCTCCCGGCCTTCCAGGGCCTTGTTGAGTTCGGTGGTGATCGTTTTGAGCTGGGCCACCCCGCCGCCGTTGAGCAGCGCCGACAGCGCGGACAGCACCTCCTCGATCTCCGGGTTGCGGCCGCTGCGGGACAGCGGGATCCGTGCGCCGTCGGTGAGTTGGCCGGTGGGGGCCGCGTCCACGGGGGCCGACAGCGCCACGTACTTCTCGCCGAGCATGCTGGTCTGCCGCAGCTCGGCGATCGCGTTGCCCGGCAGCTTCACCGAGTCCGCGACCCGCAGCCGCACCCGGGCGTGCCAGCCGTTCAGCTCCACCTTCTCGACCGCGCCCACCGTGACGTTGTTGACCTTCACCGCGGACTGCGGCACCAGGTCGAGTACGTCCCGGAACTCGACGGTGATCCGGTAGGCGTTGCCGTCGGCGGCCGCGCCCCCGGGCAGCGGGACGTCGTACCAGCCGTTGAACTCGCAGCCCGACAGCAGCAGCGAACCGGCGGCCGCCCATACCAGCGTGCGACGACGCGACCCCCTCATGCGCCCGCCTCCAGGATTCCGCCCAGCGTCCGGTCGACCGATCCGGTCCCGGACACCGGCCGACTGGCCGGCCCCAGCTCCGGCAGGGAGTCGAACAGCTTGTCCAGCTCCTTGCAGTCGGCGGCTTTTGCCTCACCGGCCGTGCTCAGCAGCGAGCACAGCAGCGCGGCCGGATCCTGCGCTTGCTCGGCGTTGTTGCGGGTGTCGAGTGTCCCGGACCCCGGGTTGTAGGCGTTCTGCAGATTCGACAGACCGGCCGGGAAGACCTCCAGCAGCTCCGCCAGCGCGGCCCGCTGGGTGACCAGCACCTTGGTGACCTTGCTCAGGCCCTTCACATCGGCCGTCAGCGCCTTCTTGTTGTTCTTCACGAAGTCCGACACATCGGCGAGCGCAACGCCCAGATGCTTCAGCGCCGCCGAGAGGTCCTTGCGCTCCCCGGCCAGCTGGTCGGCCACCTTGGCGAGACTGTCGTTGAACGACCGCACACTCCTGTCGTCGGCGGCCAGCACGGCCGTGAACACCTGCAGATTGCGGACCGTGCCGAACAGGTCCTGCCGGCCGTCGGACAGCGTGGTGAGGGCCAGCGAGAGATCCTTCACGGTCTGGTTCAACTGCCGCCCCTGGCCTTCGAGGTTGTCCGCGCTCACACCCAGCAGCCGGGAGAGCGAACCGTCCTTGTTCGCGCCGCGCGGGCCAAGGCCCTCCGCCGTCGTGTGGAGACTGTCGAAGATCCGGTCCAGCTCGACCGGTACGGCCGTGCGGCGCTCCGGGATCACATCGCCGCTGCGCATGGCCGGTCCGCTCCGGTAGACCGGCAGCAGCTGGACGTAACGGTCGCTGACCACCGAGGAGTTGATGATCGCGGCCTTGGCGTCCGCCGGAACCTTGCGCCCGGCCTCGTACTCCAGCGTCACCCGGACCCGCTCGCCCTCCGGAGTGATCTTCTTGACCTCCCCGATCCGGACGCCCAGCACGCGCACGTCGGACCCGGGATAGATGCCGACCGTGCGCGGGAAGTACGCCGTGACCCGGACGGGGTCGGGCCCCGGCCACACCACCATGACGAGAGCGGCGACGACCACCAGCGCGGTGAGCAGCGAGACCCGGCGCAGCAGGGGCGTACCCAACGGGCCTTTACGCATCAGGCCTGTACGCAACAGTCCGGTACGCAGCAGACGCGCGCCCAACTCACGCGTGCTCATGACGAATCTCCCGTCCGCGGGACCACCGGAGTGGCGACCAGATTCTGGATGTAGCTGTCGAACCACCGGCCGTTGCCGAGGGTGTTGGTGAAGACCCGCGCATACGGGGCGAGCAGCTTGACGCTGCGGTCGAGGCTCGCCTGATTGCGTTCGAGCATCGTGACCACCGAGTTCAGGCCCTTGAGCGCCGGGCCGATCTCCTTCTGGTTGTCCTTGACCAGGCCGGAGAGCTGGATGCCGAGCGCGGCCGAGCTCTTGAGCAGCGCGTGGATCGCCGCCCGCCGCCGGGAGATCTCCTTGAACAGCTGGTCGCCGTCCTTGACCATGGCGGAGAAATCGCCGGACCGCTCGGCGAGCACCCCGGTGACCCCGTTTGCCTGGTCGAGGAGTTCACGCAGCGCCTCGTCGCGGGACGCGACCGTACGGGAGATCTTCGACAGGCCCTTGATGGACGCCCGCACCTCCGCGGGCGAGTCCTTGAACGTGGTGGAGACGGTGTCCAGGGCCCTCGCCAGCCGGTCCGTGTCGATCTTCTCGGTGGTGGTGGTCAGATCGCTGAAGGCGGCCACGACGTCGTAGGCGGGGGTCGTCCGGTTCAGCGGGATCTCGCTGTCCGGCTTCAGCTGCCCCGGCCCCTTCGGCTCCAGCGCGAGGTATTTCGCGCCCAGGATCGTCTTGACGCGGATGGACGCGCCGGTCCTGGTGCCGAAGGCCGGATCGCCCTTGACCCGGAAGACCACCTTGACGTGGTCGCCGTCCAGATCGACCTCGTCGACCTTGCCGACCTTCACTCCCGCGATGCGGACCTCGTCACCGGGCTTGAGACCGCCCGCCTCGGAAAAGGCGGCGCTGTACGTCTCTCCGTCCCCGATCAGCGGCAGGCTGTCGGCGTTGAACGCGGCAACGGTCAGCAGCGCCAGCGTGGTGAGGCCGACTGCCCCGATCAGCACGGGGTTGCGTTCCCGGAAGGGGATCATGCGCACCTCGCCCGGGCGACATGGAGCTCGGGGGTGAGCACCTCTCGGGTCTTCGGCAGCACGATCCGGCCGTCGAAGTCACAGAGATAGAAGTTGAACCAGGAGCCGTACGAGGCGGTCCCCGTCAGTTTGTTGAGCTTGTTCGGCAGCCGCTTCAGCACGCCCTCCACGGTCTTCTCGTTCCTGTTCAGCGTTCCGGTGAGATCCGCCAACCCGGCGATGTCGTCGCGCAGCGCCGGGCGGGCGTCCTTGAGCAGTCCCGAGGTGGCCTCTGTCAGGGCGCCGATGTTCACCAGCGACTCGCCGATGGGCTTGCGGTCGGCGGACAGACCGGAGATCACCCGCTGCAACTGCTTGAGCAGTCCGGAGAAGCGCGCACTGCGTTTGTCCAGGGTCGACAGCACCGTGTTGAGGTTGTCGATCACCGAGCCGATGAGCTTGTCGCGGTCGGCGAGCGTGGTGGTCAGCGAAGCCGTGTGGGCGAGCAGGCTGTTGACCGTTCCGCCCTCGCCTTGCAGCGTCTTGATGATCTCGGTGGCGAGCTGGTTCATGTCCTCGGGGCTGAGCGCGGCGAACAGCGGCTTGAACCCGTTCAGCAGCGCGTTGAGATCGAGCGCCGGTTGGGTCCTGGCGAGCGGAATCCGGCCGCCGGGCCGCAGCCGCGTACTGTCGCCCGCGCCCTCCGTCAGGGCGATGTACCGCTGCCCGACGAGGTTCCGGTAGCGGATGACGGCTCCGGTGCTGGTGAGCAGCGGCCGGTCGCGGGTGACGGAGAAGGTGACCTCTGCCAGCGTCCGGTCCTTGATCGCGACGTCTTTGACCTCACCGACGCGCACCCCGGCCACCCTGATGTCGTCGCCCTCCTCCAGGCTGGTGACATCGCTGAACACCGCCTTGTACGTGTGCTCAGGGGTGAAGGAGACATTGACGATCGTGGCGGCGAGCAGTGCGGTCGCCAGTACGGTCACCACGGCGAAGAGGCTGAACTTGATCAGCGGCGACGCGGTCTGCGTTGCCCGTGCCACCCTCATGCGACGCTCACCGCCGTTCCGCGTGCCATCGGACCGAACAGCAGCGTCGCGACCGCCGGGACCTCGTCGGCCGGCACGCCCATGACGGGCGCCACGAGTGAGCTCACGGCGCGCTGTTCGGCGTCTGTCGCGGACACCTTCGACGTACCGTCGTCGAGCTTGACGTCCGGCGCCGGGGCATGGGGACGCGGCAGCCCTCGGCAGTCGGGTCCTGAACGCTCCGCGTAACGCGGTTCCTCACCGGGGCGGTACGCGGGTCGCGGGCGGACGAATTCGAGGGTGATGTGCATCTCTCCGCCTCTGAAGGTCTGTTCGGAGGCCGCCTCCTGCTTCACCAGACCGTCGAGGAGACAGGGGTACTCCGGCGCATAGCGGGCGAACAGCGCCAGCGTGGGCCGGGAGACACGGCCGAGGGTGATGAGCCGTTCCCCGTTCTCGTCGAGAAACCCGTCGGCGGTGCCCGCGACGGTGGCCGTGGAGGTGAAGAGGGCGGCGAGCTGGTCCTGCTTCTCGACGAGGGTCCGGCTCGTGGTGACGGTGTTCCGCAGGATCCTCAGCAGATCGGGTGCCGCGTCGCCGTAGATCTCGGCCACGTCGGCGAGCCGGGAGATGTCCTCCTTGAGAGCCGGCATGTGGGGGTTGAGCTTGGCCAGATAGCCCTCGACGCGGGTGAGGTTGGCGCCGATCCGGTCGCCTCGACCTTCGAGCGCGGTGGCGAACGCGGAGAGCGTGGCGTTGAGTTCGGCGGGCCGTACGGTACGCAGCAGCGGCAGCAGGTCGTTCATCAGCTGCTGGAGCTCGATGCCCGCCTTGGTGCGGTCCTGGGTGATGACGTCCCCGGCGCGGATGTGCCGGCCGGAGGAGCCGCGCGGCACCACGAGATCGACGTACTTCTCGCCGAACAGCGTCTTGGGCAGCAGCCAGGCGTGCACATCGGCCGGGATGCGGGAGACGTGCTCCGGCTTGAGCGCGATGTCGAGGGTCGCCTTCTCGCCGTCGGCCCGCACCTCGCGCACCTCGCCGACCAGCAGCCCGCGCAATTTGACGTCGGCCCGCGGATCCAGCTGGTTGCCGAGCGTGTCGGCCTCCAGCGTGACGCGTACGACGGAGGTGAACACCTGCTGATAGACGGCCACGGACAGCGCCAGCAGCAGCGCGATGACCGCGATGAAGACGATGCCGTACAGCCTGAGTCGGACGATCCGCACCGGCCCTACCCCGCAATCCGTACGGTCGTGTTGGCGCCCCAGATCGCCAGGCTGAGGAAGAAGTCTAGGACGTTGATGGCGACGATGGAGGTGCGCACCGCACGGCCGACCGCGACGCCCACACCGGCCGGGCCGCCGCTCGCGTAGTAGCCGTAGTAGCAGTGCACCAGGATGATCACGACGGCGAAGACGATCACCTTGCCGAAGGACCACAGGACGTCGACCGGCGGCAGATACTGCTGGAAGTAGTGGTCGTAGGTGCCCGCGGACTGGCCGTAGTAGCCGGTGGTGATGGTCCGGGCGGCGAAGTACGAGGACAGCAGCCCGACCACATACAGCGGGATCACCGCGACGAAGCCGGCGATCATGCGGGTGGTCACCAGGAACGGCAGCGAGGGAACGCCCATCACCTCCAGCGCGTCCGTCTCCTCGCTGATCCGCATCGCCCCGAGCTGCGCGGTGAATCCGGCTCCGACGGTCGCGGACAGCGCGAGTCCGGCCACCAGCGGCGCGATCTCCCGGGTGTTGAAGTACGCCGACAGGAACGCCACGAAGTTGGACGTGCCGAGCTGGTTGAGGGCCGCGTAGCCCTGCAGTCCGACCTCGGTGCCGGTGAAGAAGGAGAGGAACGCGATGACGCCGACGGTGCCGCCGACGACCGCAAGGGCGCCGCGGCCGAAGCTGACCTCGGCCAGCAGCCGGAGGATCTCCTTCTTGTAGCGGCGCACGGTGCGGCCGGTCCAGGCCAGCGAGCGGCCGTAGAAGACCAGTTGGGTGCCCAGCTCCTCCAAGGAGCGGAGCGGGCGGTCGACAAGTCGCACAACTACCCTCTCTGCGGGACGAGTTGGAAGTACACGGCGGTCATCACGAAGTTCGTCACGAAGAGCAACATGAAGGTGATCACCACGGACTGGTTCACCGCGTCGCCCACGCCCTTCGGCCCGCCCTTGGCGGTCAGTCCCTTGTACGAGGCGACGACGGCCGCGATGGCGCCGAACACCAGCGCCTTCAGCTCGGCGGCCCAGAGATCGGACAGCTGGGCGAGAGTGGTGAAGGAGGCGAGATACGCGCCCGGCGTGCCGTTCTGGAGGATGACGTTGAAGAAGTAGCCGCCGGCCACTCCGACCACCGACACCAGGCCGTTGAGCAGCACCGCCACCACCATCGAGGCCAGCACCCGCGGCACGACCAGCCGGTGGATCGGGTCGATGCCCAGCACCTGCATCGCGTCGATCTCCTCGCGGATCTTGCGCGCCCCCAGGTCCGCGCAGATCGCGGTGCCGCCCGCGCCCGCGATCAGCAGCGCGGTGACGATCGGCGATGCCTCCCGCAGCACCGCGAGCACCGAGGCCGCGCCCGAGAAGGACTGCGCGCCCAACTGCCGCGTCAGGCTGCCGATCTGGAGGGCGATGACCGCGCCGAAGGGGATGGAGACAAGCGCTGTGGGCAGGATGGTGACGCTCGCGATGAACCACGCCTGCTGGATGAACTCCCGTAGCTGGAACGGGCGTTTGGGTATGGTCCGCAGCACATCCAGCGCCATCGCGAACAAGCTGCCCGTGTGCCTCAGCGCACCGGTGGGCGACAGGCTCACAGGTCCGCCCCCTTCCCCCGCACCGCGGCACGCAGCTGCCGCAGCTCTTCTCGCTGGGCGACCGCCTCCCAGCGCGGTGGGCGGGTGATCCCCGCGGTGGGCAGCAGGCGCGGCGTCAGCTCGGGTATGCCTTGCGGCGCGGGATCCGCGGCCTCGCCGAGCTGCGCGAGCTCACGCTCGACCAGTGCCGCGTCCTTCTCCTCCGCCATCCCGATCGGCCCCTGCATCCGGCCGTTCAGAAACTGTCGTACGACCGGCTCGTCGCTGGTCAGGAGCTGTTCGCGGGGGCCGAACAGCACCAGCTCGCGGCGGAACAGCAGCCCGATGTTGTCCGGGACCTGCCGGGCCGATGCGATGTCGTGCGTGACGATCAGAAAGGTCGCGTCGATCTGCGCGTTGAGATCGACGATCAGCTGATTGAGATACGCCACCCGCACCGGGTCGAGACCCGAGTCGGGCTCGTCGAACAGAATGATCTCCGGGTCGAGCACCAGGGCCCGCGCCAGCCCGGCCCGTTTGCGCATCCCGCCGGATATCTCGCCGGGCAGCTTCTCCTCGGCGCCGATCAGGCCGACCATGTCCATCTTCTCGAGGACGATCCGTCTGATCTCGCTCTCCGGCTTGCGGGTGTGCTCGCGCAGCGGGAAGGCGATGTTGTCGTACAGCGTCATCGACCCGAACAGCGCGCCGTCCTGGAACAGCACGCCGAACAGCTTCCGTACCTCGTACAGGTCGTGCTCACGGAGCTTGGTGATGTCGCTGCCCGCGATCCGGATCGAACCGCGGTCCGGCTTGAGCAGCCCGACGAGCGTCTTGAGGAACACCGACTTGCCCGTGCCCGAGGGGCCGAGCATGACCGAGACCTCGCCGGCGGGCAGCGTCAGCGAGACGTCCTGCCAGATGACCTGGTGGCCGAAGGACTTGGTCAGCCCTTCCACACAGATCTCGACACCCATCCGGTTCACCCTTCAGCCGTGGAGCAGCTCCTACATCTGCTCTACGGGGAAGGGCGGCCCGTCCGTCGCGGCAATCGCGAGATTTTTTACGGGCCCGAAATCAGGGCTGAACGCGGGTGTGCGCGGCGTCGCCCGGCAGCTCGACGGCGGTGTCCCGCGGGTCCGGCACGTCCAGGGGGACCGGGGGAGTCGTCTGCACCGGCGCCGACGGCACGGACAGCTCCGGTACGGACGTTACGGCGGGCACCTCGGGCACGTCTGGGACGTCTGGGGCGTCGGGAGCGGACAGTGGGACCTCTGGCACCGACGGCAGGGACGGCAGAGACGGCACGGACAGAGGCACCAGCGTCGTCCGGTCGCCGGGTGATTGGGTCGCGCTCTCGCCGGGAGGCGCAGCCGGAGGCGGCACCCGGCCCTTGTCGTCCGCTCCCCGCACTTCCGCGGCCTCGGAAACGGCCGGCGCCGCGGGCTCCGGCGACGAACCGGGCCGGGCCCAGTCCTGCGCGTACGGCACGACGAACCCCGCGATGGCCAGCGTCGCCGCCGTCCCGGCCACGGCCACCGCGTGAGCGTTCCCGCCCGTCCGCGGCCGTCCGCGGCTGCACAGCCACAGGGCCAGACCCAGCGTGCCGGCCAGCGAGTTCCGCAGCGTCCGGCGGGCCCTGGCGAGCAGCGACTCGACCGTCCGGTAGCTCAGCCCCATCCGCACGGCGACCTGGTCCACGTCCAGGTCCTGGGACTTCAGCCAGAGAGCCTGCGCCTGCCGCGCGGGCAGTTCCCCGCTCCGTACGGCCAGCCACTTCGCCTCGGCCCGGTCGCACACCGCTTCCTCGACGGGCACCGGGCCCGGCGGTACGAGCGTGGGGCTGCTGCGCACCACCTCGGCCTCGCGGTTGACCTGGCGATACCGGTCGACGCACAGCCGCATCGTCACCGTCGTCAGCCAGGCGCCCAGCCGCTCGTCGTCGAGGTGCGGATTCTCCGCGGCGCGCAGCATCGCCTCGTGCACGGCGTCCTCGGCATCCTCCGCGCTCATGGATCTGCGGCGGGCCACCTTGAGCAGCTGCTCGCGGTGGCTCCACGCCCGCTGCCACCGATCGTGAGACGTCTCCGCCATGTTGTGGGCCCCTTTGCGCTCACCCGCCGGTCACGTGCGCCCGGCGGGACGCGACATTACCGTCCGGTATCCAGGGTTGTGGAGAGGGTGGCGCTCATCGAATCCATACCGTCGCTAACGTGGGGGCATGGTGCGACTGAGAGTGGAGTTCACGACCGAACCGTTCGACCTGGATGAGGCGCCTGCCCATGCCGTGGTCGCCCGTGAGGTCATCAATGCGGCCGAACTGGACGCCGTGGACGTCGGGCCGTTCGGCAACACGGCGGAGGGCGACGCGGGTGAGGTGCTCACCGCCGTCGACGCGCTGCTGCGCAGGACCCTCGAAGCCGGCGCCACTCGGGTCTCGCTTCAGGTCAATGTGATCGGGGAGGGCGAGAAGTGACCGAGCCTGCCGACCACCCCCTTGTCAGCGCCGTGAAGCCGCTGGTCGACGCCATGGGCGCGGAGATACTGAGCCCCGAGCAGGCGCAGCCCGACGATGTGGTGCTGGCCTGGGAGGGCGAGGACGTGATCGCCGTACGGCTGCCGCAGCTCTCCGACTCGCTCGACCACATCCTGGCCGCGATGGAGCGCCGGCACGGCATGCCGCTGTCGGAGCTGGACCGCAAGACCAAGCAGGGCGTCGTACGGACCCTGGAGGCGCGTGGCGCGTTCTCCGTACGGCACGGTGTGGAGACGGTGGCGGGCGCCCTGGGGGTCAGCCGCTTCACCGTCTACAACTACCTGAACCGCGAGAAGATGCCCTGAACAGGGAAAACGCCGCCAAGGGCGACTGAGGCAAGCAGGCTGGAGGCCGTCGTCCGGATGCCCGGGCGGCGGCTTTTGTGTTGCCGAGTTTTCAACAAAGTGTTGACGTGATGTTGCCGAGGGCGTTAGCTATCCGCAGCCCGTCCGATGCACGACGCACAATAGCCACGGAGGCTCCCGTGACTTCGAGTCCGACACCGGGCCTCGCCCGGTTCAACACCTCACAGGACAGTGCGGCCCTCGCCGCACTGCATGAGGTGTGCGCCAGTTCGGCGTGGGGGAGCAAGCTGCTCGCCCAGCGTCCGTACGCCACCGTGGAGGCCCTCTTCGACGCCAGTGACGCCGCCATGGCCGAGCTGACCGCCGAGGATCTGGCCGAGGCGATGGCGGGGCACCCGCCGATCGGCCGGCCGAAGCCCGGGGACCCGACCTCCGCCCGCGAACAGCGGGGGATGGCCGGAGCCTCCGAGGAGCTCAAGGTCGAGCTGCTCGAACTGAACCTGGCCTACCAGGAGAAGTTCGGCCATGTCTTCCTGATCTGCGCCACCGGTGCGACCGGTGAGCAGATGCGGGACGCGGTCAAGGTCCGGATCGGGAACACCCACGAGCAGGAGCGGGAAACAGCCCGCGGCGAGCTCGTGAAGATCAACCGGATCCGGCTGGCCCGCCTCGCAGAAGGAGAGAGCTCATGAGCACCGAGACCACGGCTTCTGTGTCCACGCACATCCTGGACACCAGCGTCGGCCGCCCCGCCGAGGGCGTCGCCATCTCGCTCGCGGCCCGCAGCGGCTTTGACGCGCAGTGGGTGGCGCTCGGCGGCTCCGCGACCGACGCGGACGGGCGTTGCAAGGACCTGCCGGCGCTGCCGGAGGGCACCACCCACGTACGTCTCGACTTCGAGACCGAGGCGTACTTCGCCAAGAACAACGCCAACAAGCAAGCCGAGGCGCAGCAGGACGCCCCCCGCGTAAGGGACAGCGGTGCGTTCTTCCCGGAGGTGGCGATCACGTTCGCCGTCACGCCGGGCGAGCACTATCACGTACCGCTGCTGCTCAACCCGTTCGGCTACTCCGTTTACCGAGGGAGCTAGCAGACATGCCCACGATTCTCGGCCAGAACCAGTACGGCAAAGCAGAGAACCGCGTCGTCAAGATCACGCGGGACGGCGACACCCACCACATCAAGGACCTGAACGTCTCGGTCGCGCTCTCCGGCGACATGGACGACGTCCACTACTCCGGCTCGAACGCCAACGTCCTGCCGACCGACACCACCAAGAACACGGTGTACGCGTTCGCCAAGGAGTACGGCATCGAGTCCGCCGAGCAGTTCGGCATCCATCTCGCCCGGCACTTCGTGACCACGCAGGAGCCGATCCACCAGGCGCGGATCCGCATCGAGGAGTACGCCTGGGAGCGCATCGAGACCTCGGACGGCAACTCCAAGTTCATCGGCGCCGACGAGGTCAAGCACTCCTTCGTCCGCAAGGGCCAGGAGACGCGGGTCAGCCAGATCACCTTCGACGGTGAGAAGTGGCAGGTCATCTCCGGTCTCAAGGACCTGACGGTGATGAACTCGACCAACTCCGAGTTCTGGGGCTACGTCAAGGACAAGTACACGACGCTCCAGGAGGCGTACGACCGCATCCTCGCGACCCAGGTGTCCGCCAAGTGGCGCTACAGCTGGTCGTCCGACGCGGAGCGGATGCCGAACTGGGAGAAGTCCTACGAGCAGGCCAGGAAGCATCTGCTCCAGGCCTTCGCCGAGACCTACTCCCTCTCGCTCCAGCAGACCCTGTACCAAATGGGTTCGCGCATCATCAACAGCCGCAGCGAGATCGACGAGATCCGCTTCTCGCTGCCGAACAAGCACCACTTCCTGGTGGACCTCGAGCCCTTCGGGCTGAAGAACGACAACGAGGTCTACTTCGCGGCCGACCGGCCGTACGGCCTCATCGAGGCCACCGTTCTGAGGGACGGCGTCGAGCCGCAGATCCCGGTCGACATGACCAACCTGTAGAAGTTCTCTGCACCCCCGACGTGTGCGCCGGCGTCTGGGGGGTGTCTTTCGGATCAGGCCGGATCAGTGAGCGGGGTCTGGTGCGGTACATCGCAAGGCGGAGGATGGAGCCCACGCGGAGCGTAGGCGACTGACGACAACGCAGCGAGGTGCCGTGCCAGGGCACGCGAGCCCGGCAAGATCCGAAAGACACCCCCCGAGGTCCCAGGGGGAGAGCGGGGGCATCTGCGCAACAACAGCACCGCGGATCCGGTCGTCACCCCGCTCGACCCCCGGGTCCGTTCCACCAATGGGAAGAACGAGGACCCGCCATGGCGGCTTCGCGCATCGTCATCGAGAACTGTGCCATCGCGACCGTGGACGCGAGCGACACCGAATATGCCTCCGGGCACATCGTCGTCGCGGACAACCGGATCGAATCCGTGGGAGCCGGCAAGGCACCCGCCGGCCTGGAGAACGTGGTCCGCCGTATCGACGGCACCGGCCATCTCGCCACCCCCGGCCTGGTCAACACGCATCACCACTTCTACCAGTGGATCACCCGGGGTCTCGCCACCGACCACAACCTGTTCAACTGGCTGGTGGCGCTGTATCCGACGTGGGCGCGCATCGACGAGCCGATGGCCCGCGCGGCCGCACAGGGTTCGCTGGCCATGATGGCCCGCGGCGGTGTCACCACCGCCATGGACCACCACTACGTCTACCCGCAGGGCGCCGGCGACCTGTCCGGCGCGATCATCGGCGTGGCGAGCGAGATGGGCGTCCGCTTCACGCTCGCCCGCGGCTCCATGGACCGCGGCAAGTCGGACGGCGGTCTGCCGCCGGACTTCGCTGTCGAGTCGCTGGAAGGCGCGCTGGCCGCCACCGAGGAGACCATCGACAAGCACCACGACGCCTCCTTCGACGCGATGACCCAGATCGCCGTCGCGCCCTGCTCGCCGTTCTCCGTCACCACCGAACTGCTCCAGCAGGGCGCCGAGTTGGCGCGCCGCAAGGGCGTGCGGCTGCACACCCACGGCTCGGAGACGGTCGAGGAGGAGGAGTTCTGCAAGGAGCTCTTCGGGCTGGGCCCGACCGACTACTTCGAGTCGACCGGCTGGCTCGGCTCCGACGTGTGGATGGCCCACTGCGTCCACATGAACGACTCGGACATCGCCGCCTTCGGCCGTACGGGCACGGGCGTGGCGCACTGCCCGTCCTCCAACGCCCGCCTCGCGGCAGGCATCGCCCGCGTGCCCGACATGCTCGCCGCAGGCGTCCCGGTCGGCCTCGGCGTCGACGGCACCGCATCCAACGAGTCCGGCGAACTGCACACCGAACTGCGCAACGCGCTGCTCATCAACCGGCTCGGCGCACACCGCGAGGCCGCCCTGAACGCCCGCCAGGCGCTGCGCCTCGGCACCTACGGCGGCGCTCAGGTCCTCGGCCGCACCGAGCAGATCGGCTCGCTGGAAGCCGGCAAGCTCGCCGACCTGGTGCTCTGGAAGCTCGACACGCTCGCGCACTCCTCCATCGCCGACCCGGTGACCGCCCTGGTCTTCGGCGCGGCAGCGCCCGTCACCCTCTCCCTCGTCAACGGCAAGACCGTCGTCGAGGACAACCACCTCACCACGGTGGACGAGGACGCCATCGCCCGCTCGACGCGGGACGAGGCCCGGCGCCTCGCGCGGATCGCCGCGCAGGACTAGGGCCTCGGCCCTCAGGAGTCCGGTCGAGGGGGACGGCCCTCGACCGGAGGCCGTGGACCCGAGCGGGGTCCATGGCAGCCGTGACCGGGGAGTGGGGGGCCCCCCCCCCGGGGGGGCCCCCCCCCCCCGGGGGGGGGGGGGTTAAAACCCCCCCAACACCGATGTCACCCCCGGACCCCGACGCCCCCCAACCCCGCAACCCCCCCCCCCCCCCCCGCCAACCCCCCCGCCCCCCCCCCCCCCCCCCCCCGCCCGCGCGGCCCACCCCCCCCCCCCCCCCCCCCCCCCCCCCCCCCCACCCCCACCGCCCCCCCCCCCCCCCCCCCCCCCCCCCCCCGCCCGCCGCGCCCCCCCCCCCCCCCCCCCCCCCCCCCCCCCCCCCCCCCCCCGGGACGGTGACTCGTGTCTTCACACCCCCGAAGCACTGTGCTCACCGCTGCACCATGCGCACCACCTCCCTGACACCCGCGTCACCGCCGATGCGTAACCGACCGGAGGCACCACACGTGGCCGCACAGTCCAGCCCATCGAAAGATGCAGTCGCAGCACCGGAGGGGAAGCATCCGGTCGATGAGACCCTGCCTCCCCTGAAAATGTTCACCAGCGGCCTGCAGCATGTGGCCGCGATGTACGCGGGGGTGGTGGCCCCACCCATGATCGTCGGGCCGGCCGTGGGGCTCAGCGCCACGGAGACGGCCTTCCTGATGGGCGCGAGCCTGTTCACCGCGGGCATAGCCACCCTGCTGCAGACCCTTGGCTTCTGGAAGGTCGGGGCCAGGCTTCCGTTCGTCAACGGAGTCTCGTTCGCCGGTGTGACGCCGATGATCGCCATCGGCAAGGACCGCGGAGCCGACGGCATCACCGTCATCTTCGGCGCGATCATCGTCGCCAGCGTGCTGGGCTTTGTCCTGACGCCGTACTTCTCGAAACTCGTCCGCTTCTTTCCGCCCGTCGTCACCGGCACCGTCATCACCCTGATCGGCGTCTCGCTGCTGCCGGTCGCCTTCAACTGGTCGCAGGGCGGCAACTCCACCGCCGCCGACTACGGTTCGATGAAGAACATCGGCATGGCGGCCCTCACCTTTGTGATCGTGCTGCTGCTGCGCCGGGTGCTGCGTGGCTTCCTTCAGCAGATCGCCATCCTGCTCGGCCTGGTGGCGGGCACCATCATCGCCGTACCGCTGGGCATGACCAGCCTCGACGCCATCAAGAACGCCGACGTGATCGGCTTTCCCACACCGTTCCACTTCGGCGCACCGCAGTTCGAGATCGCGGCGATCGTCTCGATGTGCATCGTGATGCTGGTCTGCATGACCGAGTCGACCGCCGACATGCTGGCCCTCGGCAAGATCGTCGACCGGCCCGCGGACGAGCGGATCATCGAGGGCGGGCTGCGCGCCGACACGCTCGGCAGCGCAGTCAGCCCGCTCTTCAACGGCTTCATGTGCAGCGCCTTCGCCCAGAACATCGGCCTCGTCGCGATGACGAAGGTACGCAGCCGGTTTGTCGTCGCCGCGGGCGGCGGCATCCTGATCCTGCTGGGCCTGTGCCCGGTCGCCGCCTCCGTGATCGCACTCGTACCGCTGCCGGTCCTCGGTGGCGCGGGCATCGTGCTGTTCGGCTCGGTTGCCGCGAGCGGCGTCCAGACGCTGGCCTCGGCCGCGCTGGAGAAGGGCGAGAACGCCCTGATCGTCGCCGCCTCGCTGGGCATCGGCCTGATCCCGATCGCCGCGCCGGGCTTCTACCACGCCTTCCCGAAGGACGCGCTCGTCGTCCTCGACTCCGGGATCTCGACCGGATGCATCGTGGCCATCGTGCTCAATCTGGCCTTCAACCACCTGGGCAGGAAGGGCAGTTCGCCGATGGTCCCGGCGCAGGCGGAGTCGGCCGCCGTCCACTGACCGGTCCGTCCGGCAGGGGCCGCTGGACCCTTTCGTCGATCGAATGGATCGAAAAGTGATCGATACGATTGCGAGGCGTACAGTGTCCCCACCGGCGGATCGGAACATGGGGGACAGGATGCGACTGCATGTCGACCAGCGTCATGAGCGGGTGCTCGAGCTCGTCCGCGAGCGCGGCAGCCTGCGGGTGTCCGACCTCGCGGCCGAACTGGGAGTCTCCGCGGTCACCTTGCGCCGCGACGTCGAGACGCTGGCCGCCCAGGGGCGGGTGCACCGGATGCACGGTTCCGTCGTCTGGCCCGGCGGCGAGCCGTCCGGGGAGCCGTCCGGGGAGCCGAAGGCCGGGTGCGCGGAGACCGGCGGCGCGGTGATCGGAATGATCGTCCCGACCACCAATTTCATCTTCGCCGACATCGTGCGCGGTGCGCGGGACGCCGTCGAGGTGCAGGGCGGCCGGCTGGTCCTCGGCATGTCGGGCTATCTCGACACAGAGGACCCGGTGCAGGCCGAGCATCTGCTCGCCGGCGGTGCCGACGGGCTGCTTGCGGCCCCGAGCTGGTTCGGCGGGGTGCCGGCCGGCGGCCAGGAGAAATGGCTGCTGGAGTGCGGGGCGCCGGTCGTGCTCGTCGAGCGCTGGGCGCCGCCGGGCAATCCGGCCGCGGGGTTCGACCGGGTGCGTACGGACCGTGCGCACGGTGCCGCGGTGGCCCTCGGCCACTTCGCGTCGCTGGGGCACCGCAAGGTCACGGCGGTGGTCCAGGAGGGCCCGCACGCGGCTCAGATCACCGCGGGGTACCGGGCCGCCGTCGAGGCGCACGGCCTGGTTCCGGCCCCCGGTTCACCGTTCACGATGGCGACCGACCGCGACAGTCAGGCGCGCTACGACGCGCTGGCCGCGCATCTCGCCGACGCGGTCACCCGGCACGGCGTCACCGCGGCGCTGGTCCACAGCGACGAGGACGCCATCGTGCTGGTGCCGAAGCTTCAGTCGAAGGGCATCAGTGTGCCCGGTGACCTGGCGATCGTCGCGTACGACGACGAGGTGGCCTCTCTCGCGGACGTGCCGTTGACCGCGGTCGCCCCGCCGAAGCGGTCGGTCGGCGAACTGGCGGCGAAGCTGCTGCTGCAACGGATCGCCGAGCGCGACGGCGGCCGGCAGCCGATGCCCCGTCAGCACCTGGACCTGCTGCCGGAGTTGAGAGTCCGGGCCTCCTGCGGCTCCGCTCCCGGCGGTGCCGACGGCACACAGGTTCGTAGCGACTGATTGATCGGCGTTCTCCGATCGTATTGATTGTCTTGTGCGTTCGCTCTTGACGTCGATCGGTCGCTCACAAATGATGTGCTGCGTTCGCCTCTTCCCGTACGAGGTTCACGTAGGAGCCGTGCAATGTCGCGCACTTCCCGCACGTCCACTTTCGCTCTCGCCGCGTCGGCGGCCGCACTCGCGCTGCTCGCCACGGCCTGCGGCGGGAGCGGCAACAGCTCGAACGACGCCGGATCGGACGGCAAGCCGATCACTCTCACCTACTGGAGCTGGACTCTGGGGGCGCAGAACACGGTTGACGAGTTCAACCGGACGCACAAGAACATCCAGGTGAAGTTCTCCGAGATCCCCGGCCAGCCGGACGGTTACACCAAGATCTCGAACGCGGTGAAGGCGGGCAACGCACCCGACATCGCCACCATCGAGTACCAGATGGTCCCGGAGTTCGCGAGCCAGGGCAGCCTCGTCGACATCAGCGAGTACGCCGCCGACACGGTCGAGAGCAAGTTCCCCAAGGGACTTCAGGACCTGGTGACCTTCGGCGGCAAGACCTGGTCGGTGCCGTTCGACGCCACACCGCAGCTGCTCTACTACCGCAGCGACCTGTTCAAGAAGTACGGCATCGAAGTCCCCAAGACATGGGACGAGTTCAAGACCACGGCCGAGAAGGTCAAGAAGGCCGAAAAGAACGCCCGGATAGCCAGCTTCCCCAAGACCGACCCGGCCCTGCTCGCCGCGCTGTCCTGGCAGGCCGGCGGCAAGTGGTTCGCCACGGAGGGCGACTCCTGGAAGCCGGCCGTCGACGATGCCGGCTCCAAGAAGGTCGCGGCCTACTGGGACGGTCTGATCCAGGACGACCTGGTGCAGAACTTCGCCGGCTACAGCCCCGAGGAGACCAAGGCCCGGCTCTCCGGCCAGACCCTGGCCTTCCTCGGCGCCTCGTGGTCCGCGGGCGGGATGTCCACCGCCATGCCCGACCTCAAGGGCAAGTGGGCCGCGGCACCGATCCCGCACTGGGGCACACCCGCCAGCGGCAACTACGGCGGCACCTCGTACGCGGTGATGAAGGGCAGCAAGAAGGCCGAGGCCGCCGTCGAGTTCATCAAGTGGGTCACCACCAACGGCGACGCGGTCAAGGCCCGCCTCGGCTCGCTCAAGTCGCCGAGCAGCGCCCTGCCCGCGAACCCGGAGATGCGTGCCGTGGCGGCCAAGGAGTTCGACACCTCGTACCTCGGCGGCCAGGACCTCTACAAACTCGGCTCCGAGCAGGTCGACACCATCCAGCCCGGCTGGACCTGGGGCCCGGTGCAGCTGAACGTCTACCAGGCCATCCAGGACGCGGCGGTGAAGACCACCTTCACCGACGGTCTGGCCGCCGGCCAGCAGACGGCACGGACGGCGATCAAGGACCGGGGTCTGAAGCTCGCGGAGTGATCCACCGCCGCCGGGCGCACCGCGCGCCCGGCGGCCGCCGCCTCCAGACCCGTCCGCCTCCCGCAAGGAGCACCACCGTGGCAGCACCCCCCGCTCCCGTCGAGAGCACAGAGAGCACAGAGAGCACAGAGAGCACAGAGAGCGCAGCGAGCACCGCACGCAGCGCCCGGCCGGGCGCGAACCGCCTCCGGCGCAGCCAGCACCGCGCGGCCGCTCTCTTCCTCACTCCGTTCTTCGTGCTCTTCGCCGCGGTGATGGCGGCGCCCATCGGCTACGCGGTCTGGATGAGCCTGTACGAGGAGCGCTCCGCCGGCCTGGGATTCGGCGGCACCGAGCGGGTATTCGGCGGCCTCGCCAACTACACCAAGGCTCTGTCGGACCCGGGCTTTCGCGAGTCCTTCCTGCACATCGCCCTGTACTGCGCGATCTACATCCCGGCCATGGTCGGCACGGCCCTCGTCCTCGCGCTGCTGGTCGACTCGGCCCACGCCCGTGCCCGGCGGTTCTTCCAGCTGGCGTACTTCCTGCCGCACGCCGTGCCCGGTCTGATCGCCACGATCATCTGGATCTATCTCTACACGCCGGGACTCAGCCCGGTGCTGGACTGGATCGACGCCGCCGGCGGATCGTGGTCCTTCTTCTCGGCCGAACACGTGCTGTCGTCCATCGTGAACGTCGCCGCCTGGCAGTGGACCGGCTACAACATGATCATTTTCTATGCGGCGCTCCAGGCGGTCCCGCGCGAGACGATCGAGGCGGCCGTCGTCGACGGCGCCGGAGCGATCCGTACCGCCGTGCAGATCAAGATTCCGATGATCCGCTCCGCGGTCGTGATGACCACCCTCTTCACCTGCGTCGGCGCCATCCAGCTCTTCACCGAGCCGAAGATCATGAGCCTGCGGGCGCCGTCCATCGACACCGAGTGGTCGCCGACCATGTTCATCTACAAGGCGGCCTTCCTCCAGCACGACTACGGGCTTGCCGCCGCGGCCTCGCTGCTGCTCGCGCTCCTCGGCGCGGTGCTCTCCTTCATCGTCACCAAGCTCGGCAACCGGGGGAAGACGGCATGAGCACCGACACCGCGGCCAAGGCCCCCGCAACCGCGCCGCCGACCGCCCGAACCCACCGGCAACCGGCCCGGCGTCCCGCGTCCTCGAACGTGCTGATGTCGAAGGCCGTCGTCAACGGCCTGCTGATCGTGGTCGCCGCGTACATGCTGATGCCGGTCAGCTGGCTGCTGTTCGCCGCGACCAAGAACCACCGCGACCTCTTCGGAACCTCCGGCTTCTCCTTCGGCGACTTCAACCTCCTCGCCAATCTCGCCGATGTGTTCAGCTACAACGACGGCATCTTCCTGCGCTGGCTCGGCAACAGCGTGCTGTACTCCGTCGTCGGCTCGGCGGCCTCCGCACTGGTCTGCGTCGCCACCGGCTACGCCTTCGACAAGTACGCATTCCCGGGCAAGGAGAAGCTGTTCGGCGTGGTGCTGATCGGCGTGCTGGTCCCGGCCACCGTCGTCCAGCTGCCGATGTATCTGCTCGCCTCCGAGGCGGGTGTGGTCAACACCTACTGGGCTCTGCTGCTGCCCGCCCTGGTCAACCCGTTCGGCGTCTATCTCGCCCGGGTCTTCTCCGAGGGCTATGTGCCGGGCGAGGTGCTGGAGGCCGCCAGGGTGGACGGCGCGGGCGAAGTACGGACCTTCACCCGGATCGCGCTCCCGATGCTGGCTCCCGGGTACATGACCATCTTCCTGTTCTCGTTCACGGCCAGCTGGAACAACTTCCTCGGCCCGCTGATCATGCTCAACGACGAACACCTCTACCCCGTCAACCTCGGCCTCTACATGTGGGACCGACAGGTCCAAGTACAGCCCGAGTTCTACTCGCTGACCATCATCGGCTCGCTCGTCGCGGTCGTCCCGCTGATCATCGCCTTTGTCGCACTGCAGCGCTTCTGGCGCTCCGGACTGACCGCAGGCGCGGTGAAGTGAGCAGGACGAGCATGCCGAAACCCGAAGGAACACAGCTGAACAGCACCGCGAACCAGCCACCGTCCGCACAGCCGCGCACCGTCCTCGGCATGGGCCGGAGTGTGCACGACCGGCTGCACCGGGACGGCATGCTCGACCGGCTGCTGCGGACCGCCACCGTCGACACCACGCTCGTACTGACCGCCGGCGACGGCAGCCCCGGGCCCGCCCTCGCCGAAGCCCTGGCCGGTGCCGAAGTCCTGTTCACGCACTGGGGCTGTCCACCGCTGACCGAGGACACGCTGCGGGCCATGCCGAAACTGCGGGCCGTCATCCATGCCGCGGGCAGCGTCAAGCACCATGTCACCGACGCCGTCTGGGCGCGCGGCATCGCGGTCTCCTCGGCGGCGGCGGCCAACGCCCTGCCGGTCGCGGAGTACACGCTCGCCGCGATCCTCTTCGCCAACAAGGGCGTCCTGGACAGCGCCCGCAGCTACCGCCGGACCCGGGCCGCTCCCGACCATCTCGCGGGCTTCTCCGGACTCGGCAACTACCGCCGCACCGTGGGCATCGTCGGCGCGTCACGGATCGGCCGCCGGGTCGTCGAACTGCTCGCGCCGTTCGACCTCGACGTCCTCCTCCACGACCCCTACCTCGGACCGGCCGACGCCGCCGCGCTCGGGGCCGAGGCCACCGGACTCGACGACCTTGTGCGCCGCAGCCATGTGGTCAGCATCCATGCGCCCCAACTCCCCGAGACCCACCACATGTTCGACGCGGACCGCCTGGGGCTGCTGTGTGACGGGGCCACACTCATCAACACCTCCCGGGGCTCGCTGGTGGACACCCGGGCGCTCACCGAGCAGCTGCGGACGGGCCGGATCAGCGCCGTGCTCGATGTCACCGAACCGGATGTGCCGCCCGCCGATTCGCCGCTGTACGACCTGCCCAATGTGCTCCTCACCCCACACGTCGCCGGATCGCTCGGCAACGAGCTGGGCAGGATGACGGACTGGGCCGTCGACGAACTGGAGCGCTACGCCCGTGGGTTGCCGTTCGTCCACGAGGTCGGGCCCTCCGAGCTCGCCCGGTCGGCCTGACCCGAAAGACACCTCCTAGGAGCCCGCCATCATGGTGAATCCGCCCGCACCCGTCCCCGACCCCGGTACCGGATACGTCGAGGACCCCTCCCCGGGGCGCGGCCGGCTCGCGCCCCGCGCCTCCTTCGCCTCGGACGCCCAGGCCGTCCCGCTGGACGGCGACTGGCGATTCCGGGCTGCGCCCGGACTCGGCGCTCTCACCCCCGGGTTCGAGGACCCCGGCTTCGACGACAGCGGCTGGGACACCCTGCCGGTGCCCTCCTGCTGGCAGCAGCACAGCATCGGGTCGCCCGCGTACACCAATGTCACCTATCCCTTCCCGGTGGATCCGCCGCGCGTCCCCGACGAGAACCCGACCGGCGAGTACCGGCGGGAGTTCACCCTGCCCGACGCCTGGCCGGACGGCCGCGGCGTCCTGCGCTTCGAAGGCGTCGACTCGTGCTTCGCCGTCTGGCTGAACGGGACCCCGCTCGGCGACGGCAAGGGCAGCCGGCTGCCCACCGAGTTCGACGTCACGGACGTACTGCGGCCCGGCCGGAACGTCCTGGCGGTCCGGGTGCACCAGTGGTCCGCCGGCAGTTACCTCGAGGACCAGGACATGTGGTGGCTCTCGGGCATCTTCCGCTCCGTCCGGCTGCTGGCCCGCCCGGCTGCTGGACTGGACGACTTGTTCGTGCACGCCGACTACGACCACACCACGGGCGAGGGCATCCTGTCGGTCGAGACGTCCGGAGCTGCGGCCCGGCTGCATGTGCCGGAACTCGGCATCACCGACGCGGACCCGGCGGGACCGCACCGCATATCCGGCGCTGTCCCGTGGACCGCCGAACAGCCACGGCTGTACGAGGCCGAACTGGTCACCCCCGGCGAACGCGTCCGGCTGCGCATCGGCTTCCGGCGGGTCGCCGTCGAGGACGGCCTGCTCAAGGTCAACGGCCGCCGGATCCTGCTGCGCGGGGTCAACCGGCACGAATGGGACCCGGAGACCGGCCGCACGCTCTCGTACGAGACCATGCTGCGCGATGTGCTGCTGATGAAGCAGCACAACATCAACGCCGTGCGCACCAGTCACTATCCGCCCAGCAGTGAATTCCTCGAGCTGTGCGACGAGTTCGGGCTGTGGGTCGTCGACGAATGCGACCTGGAGACACACGGCTTCGAGCTGACCGGCTGGCGCGGCAACCCGAGCGCCGACCCGGCCTGGCAGGACGCGTGCCTCGACCGGATGAGCCGGGTCGTCGAGCGGGACAAGAACCACCCCAGCGTCATCATGTGGTCGCTCGGCAACGAGAGCGGCACGGGCGAGAACCTGGCCGCCATGTCCGCCTGGGCACGCACCCGCGACCCGGGCCGCCCGATCCACTACGAGGGCGACTGGGACAGCGGATACGTCGACGTCTACAGCCGGATGTACGCCGACCACGCCGAGACCGAGCTGATCGGACGCCGCGAGGAGCCCGTCACCGAGGACCCGTCACTGGACGCTCACCGGCGTGCGCTGCCGTTCATCCTCTGCGAGTACGCGCACGCCATGGGCAACGGACCCGGCGGACTGAGCGAGTACCAGCGGCTGTTCGAGACCTACCCGCGGCTGCAGGGCGGGTTCGTCTGGGAGTGGATCGACCACGGGATCGCGCGGCGGACGGCGGACGGGCGGCGGTTCTTCGCGTACGGCGGGGACTTCGGCGAGCCGGTGCACGACGGGAACTTCGTGGCCGACGGTCTCGTCTTCCCGGACCGTACGCCCTCGCCCGGGCTCGCCGAGTACAAGAAGGTCGTCGAGCCGGTACGGATCACGGTGGACGCGGCCGCCCGCACCATCACGGTCCGCAACGGTCACGACTTCCGGGACACGGCCCATCTGGCGTTCCGCTGGCGGGTCGAGGACACCGCCGGAGGCGATCTCGACGTCCCGGTCCTGCCGCCGGGTGAGAGCGCCGTACTGACCTGGCCGGAGGTGCCCGCCGGGGACGGCGGCGAGCGATGGCTCACTGTCTGCGCGGAACTCGCCAAGGACGAACCCTGGGCCGAAGCAGGACACGAGATCGCCTGGGGCCAGGCGGCGGTCGACGGCGCCCGGGTGCCGCGGAAACGGCCCGTTTCCGCGGTCCGCCGCGGCACTCGTCTGGAGCTCGGCCCCGGGGTGTTCGACACGGTGACCGGACGGCTGGTCCGCGTCGGCGACCTCGAACTCGAAGGCCCCCGGCTCGACTTGTGGCGCGCCCCGACCGACAACGACGAGCTGGGCCTCCGGCTGGCCGACCAATGGCGGGCCCTCGGACTGCACCGGCTCACCACCAAGGTGCTCTCCGTCGAGCCCGCGGGCGACGGCCTGACCGTGACCACCCGGACGGCGGCCGCCGGCACCGACGCCGCGATGACCGCGACCTGGCGCTGGACCGGCGACGCGGAGCGGCTCCGGCTCGATCTCACCACCGCTCCGGCCGGCGAGTGGCCGGTGCCGCTGCCGCGCCTGGGCATCCGACTGTCCCTGCCCGGCTCGATCTCCGCCGTGGACTGGTACGGCCGGGGCCCCGGCGAGGCATACCGCGACACCACAGCGGCCGCTCGTGTCGGCCGGCACCGTCTGACGGTCGACGCGATGCAGACCCCGTACGTACGGCCGCAGGAGAACGGCAACCGCCGCGAGGTACGCGAGGCGCGGCTCACCGGAGACGGCGGCGGACTGATCGTCACCGGTGAACCGCACATCGACCTCACGGTGCGCCGCTGGACCTCCGAGGATCTCGACGCAGCCCGGCACACCGCCGAACTCACCCCGCGGGACCGGGTGTTCGTGAACATCGACGCCGGCCACCACGGCATCGGCACGGCGTCCTGCGGTCCCGGCACGCTGCCGGAGCACACCCTGCACGCAAGGCCGACGAGGCTACGGGTCGGCTTCAGCCGAGCCTGACGGTGATCTTCTGAGTGGCGCCGCCGGTGCCACTCAGATTCCCGAAGGTCAGGCGCAGCGAGCTGCCGGTGGTCGCCGAAGTGACCGTGGCGGGCTTGGAGATCACCGAGGTGACGGCGCGGTTCCAGGTGAGCGTGAGCGAGGTCTGCATCCGCATCGGATCGGACACACAGACCACCGCCGTGCCGTCACCCTTCTCCCGGATCATCACCGCGCAGGGCGCGCTCGCGACGAGCGGTCCCACCGTCCCGCCGAACCAGAAGTTGACTCCGGTGAAGCCGAGCGAGGGCACGCGGACACCCTGCTGGTCGTCGGTGTTGGCGAGGATCTGCAGCCAGCCGCTGTCGGAGGCGCGTGCCGAGGTCTGCGCGGTGCTCGCGCCCGGCAGCAGCTGGTACGCGTATCCGGCGTCGACCGGGGCGGTGCCGTGGTCGAACCAGAGCGTCAGATAACGGCGGGACAGCGCGCTCGTGGAACCGCCCTTGTTGATGTCGCTCCACTTGCCGGTGCGCTGCTCGCGCAGCGCCTTGAGCGTGCTGCCGCCCGGGAAGACATAGCCGCCGAAGCCGCCGATGTGGGCCCAGCCGGCGGCGGACAGCGTGGCGGACCACGGGAGCGCCGCGGACGGCTGGACGACGCCGTCGACGGTCAGCACGTGGTTGCCCGCCGGGCCCAGGTTCCGGTTCTCGACGACCGATTCGACGGCCGTCCCGTCCGTGCAGCCGATGCCGGCGCCGAGGCAGACGATCGTGTCGTCGAGGCAGAACCAGGACTTCTTCGCGACGAGAGTGCTGGAGAGGCCCTTCACGTACTGTCCGATCGCCGCGTGCTGTCCGTCGGTGGCGCCTCCCACCCAGTTGACGTCCGGCCGGGACGCGCCCCAGTCGCCGCCCGCGGCGTCGGCCAGCGGCTTCCTGGAGACCGTGATGCCGGGCAGCCGGTACGGGTCGACGGTGGGCCAGAAGGCGTCCGAGTACTGCCCGTTGCCGTAGCTGTCGCCCCACCAGTAGAGCATTCCGTTGCCGGTGTGCCAGCCGCGCAGATTCTCGCCGTTGCCGGTCTCGTAGTGGGCGATCCTCTTGGACGCCATGCTGATCGACGCGGCCCACCCGGGCCGGCGGTGCGTTGCCCGGTCCATGGCCGCGAACAGCCGGTGCCCATTCGGCTCGGCGATCGCGGTGACCGAGGCGTCGTTCTGGACGGCGGCGAGGCGGGCGAGTCCCGCGATGCTCAGCGCCGGACTGCTGGTGGCCGGACTGTAGTAGTCGCGCTGCAGCCAGCCCTTGACCAGGCCGCGCCAGCGGGCGTTCTCGGCGCTGCTCGCGCCTTGTCCGAGCAAAGCGATCGAGGTGATGACGCCGTGGCCGCGGGTGTGGTCGTCCTGCTGGGTCTGCTTGGGGTCCGTGCCCTGGACGCCGCGGCTGATGGAGCGGCCGGAGACCCCGTCCATCATCAGGCCGTTGAAGAGGAAGGGCGCCCAGGCGTCCTCCACTGCGTCGAGGACGATCTGGCGGTTGGGGTCGGTGACGGCCCAGCCGGATCCGGCGAGCAGGGCGAAGAGCAGGCCGAGCCCGCCGAGCATCACCGAGCCGTACGCGCCGGTGTACGGCACATAGGTGTGCTGGATGAACGAGCCGTCGGTATAGAGGCCGTCGCCGCTGGTGACGTACGGGAAGACCGGGGAGAGCGCGTCCCGGGCGAGAGCGATCTTCGCGGAGTTCTTGCCGACGACCCCGCGCAGGGCGAGGACGCGGCAGAGGTCGACCCGGTTGGCGCCGGTGCTGGTGCCGGTGTAGGAGGCGACCGCCGAGTCCGGTACGAAGTGGTCGACAGCGGCGCAGTAGTTGGCGATCTGGGCGGCCGACAGCCGGTCGTACATCAGCACACAGATGTCGAGGAGGATCTGGGGCGCGCCGATCTGCCAGCTGTACCAATTGCCGTACCGCGCCTGAGTCGCGTTGTAGACCTGGGTGTGGAGATGGTCGAGGCCGGTGAGGACGTCCGCCGTGAGGGCGGCGTTCCCGGTGAGGCCGGTGCCCTGGCGGATATACGCCTCGGCCATGGTGCGCAGCCGGGAGTAACTGTCCACGATCCGCGCGGAGAAGCCGTACGACTCCTGGTCGGTGTCCGGCTCGGGGTCGGCGAAGACGAGGTCGGGCCAGAGCGAGCCGCTCGCCGGAGCCATCGAGTCGCGCCAGCCGGCGGCCGCGGTGCCGATCTCGGTGAGCCTGGTCCTGAAGGGCTCGGCGGTGGGGCTGAAGCCGGTACCGAGGATCAGATCACGCCAGGTGGTGCGCAGCGCGTCGTACGCGTCGGCGGCTTCGGCGGCTTCGACGGTGAAGGCCGGTCCGGTGATCGTCAGGGCGAGGGCGGTGCAGCCTGTCACGCGCAGAAAGCCGCGACGGGTCCAGGGAGTCGTCATTGGGGGTCTCCGGAGCCGAGGGGGGTGTGCCGGGGCACGAGCACCTTGCGAAGTGACCGGTTTCTAGCATCGCTGTGGTCAAGTGCTCAAGTATTTCTGCGCAATTGAGCGTATCGATCGATTGAGGGCACGCCGAAGGGCCGGGCGCCCGCAATTGCGGTGCACCCGGCCCTCTGGGTTTTGCGCCGTGCTCAGTCTCAGTCGATGTGGAAGCTCTCGCCGTAGACCTTCCAGTCCAGCGGCGTGTTGAGGTTGAAGTTGTTCTTCTTGACGAAGACGCGCTGCGCCGTGTCGACGCGGCTGGTGTCCTCGTGCGCCTCCTCCTGCTTCATCGCCCAGACCCGGGCGTCCAGGAAGGCATTGAGATAGGCCTTCTCGTTGCCGCCCTGGGCCGGCGGCTTGGCCTTGGCGAGTGCCTTCTTGCGGATGTTGCTGAAGCTGGTGGAGTCGCCGCCGTCGCCGTGCATCACGATCGCGTCGTAGTAGATGAACTGGCCGAGAACGCCGATGCCGTCGCTCTTGCCGCGGTTGACCGCCGGGTTGAAGTAGACGCGGTCGCGCTCGTCGTTCTGCGCCTTCTTGAACTCCGAGTCCTGGGCCGCCTTCGCCCAGTCCTTGGTGTAGTTGGGGTCGAGGCCTTCGTGCGAGTCGCTGCCGTCGACATTGCGCAGGGCGGGCAGGTACTTGGCGAGTACGTTGCCGGGCTTGCGTTCGGTGTACAGCTCCACCAGATCGAGCATGTCGCCGGTACCGGAACAGAATCCGATGATCCCGGCGGTGTAACCGCGCCCGTCGCCTATGTCCTCGATGTACTTGTACTGCGCCCTCCAGTCCAGCGAGGAGTTCTCGGCGCTGGACACCAGCTTCATGGCGATTTCCTTCTTCGCCGGGTCGTCGAGTCCGACGGCTGCCGGCGCTGCCGTGGTAGTGGCCGGCGCGTCGGAGCCGGAGGGTGAGGCGGCCGCGAAAGCGGTGGCGGGTATCGCGATCAGCGCGACTCCGAGTGCCACGCGGGGGAGGAACCTGATCGGACTCTTGGCGCGCTTATGGGGGGTGGGCACCATGCCTCCATCGGGAGTTCGTCGTTCTCGTGTTCTGTTAGGAAGCTTTCCTATCAGAGAGTCGAACGGCTCGTACACCCCTTCGTTGCACGGAATTTGGAGCGTTCCGGCCGGGCCGGGCTCAGCGCCCGGGCCACGCCATGAGGTTGCGAAAGGGCTCAGGCCCTTGGGCGTGGGGGAGTCCCTCCTCTGGGCCGTTGTTGGCCTCAACTGTTGGCGCGAGCCTGCACTGTTGACCCGCATTGAGTAGATTTGGGTCATGTATATGGTGATCGTCATGGCCGTGACGCGGAGGTTCGCCGGTACTCCGGTGGCGTGTATGCCTTGGGCTGCATGTGGTGTGGTACCTGAAGTGCCGCCGCCGGGTTTTCGACGGTAGTGTCGCGGTCCGGCTGCGCGGGCTGATCGAAGCAATGCATCAACACCCAGTGGGCCCCGGGACGAAGCAGCGGAAGGAGGTGGAGGGCGAACGTGCACCGCGGGTATAGGTTCCTCCTTCGCCCCACGGTCCGTCAGGGGCAGGCTCTGGGCGAGATGCTGCGCGATCACTGTTCCCTCTACAACGGGGCTTTGCAGGAACGCCGTGACGCCTACCGGCACTCGTCGAAGACGAGCATCAAGTACGGGCAGCAGTCGGCGCAGCTCAAGGAGATCCGGGCGTTCGATCCGGAGAGTCAGGGCCGTTGGTCTTTCTCCTCGCAGCAGGCCACTTTGCGCCGGCTGGACAAGGCGATGCAGGCGTTCTTCCGCAGGGTCAAGGCCGGGGAGAAGCCGGGTTATCCGCGCTTTCGGGGTGCCATGTGGTTCGACACGGTGGACTTTCCCAAGGACGGCGACGGCTGTCGCTGGGATTCCACCCCGCACGACCCCGTGACCCGCGTCCGTCTACAAGGGGTCGGGCACGTCCGCGTGCACCAGCACCGCCCGGTGAAGGGCAGGGTCAAGACCGTCAGCGTGAAGCGTGAGGGCAAGAGGTGGTACGTGATCCTCGCCTGCGACGAGGTCCCCGTCGAGCCGCTGCCTGCGGCCGGAGCCGTGACCGGTATCGACATGGGCGTAACCCACTTCCTCACCACCTCTGAGGGCGAGCACCAGCCCAACCCGAGGCACGGCAAGCGCCATGCAGATGCTCTCGCCGAAGCGCAGCGGGCACTCAAAGTGTTCCCGCGTCGGAAGCGGGAGAGCCGCACCGCCAAGCACCGCCGGGCGGTGGAGAAGGTTGCCAAGCTGCACCGTAAGGTGCGCCGTCAGCGCACCGACCACGCGCACAAGACCGCCCTGGCGCTGGTGCGCACCTACGACGTGATCGCGCACGAACGCCTGAGCATCACGAATATGGTCCGCGCACCCAAGCCCAAGCCCGACCCCGAACAGCTCGGCAGCTTCCTGCCAAATGGTGCTGCGGCGAAGGCGGGCTTGAACCGAAGCATCCACGATGCGGGTTGGGGGGTGTTCCTGGGCATCCTCGCGCACAAGGCTGAAAGCGCCGGTCGTCGACTGATCCCCGTGGACCCCCGCAACACCTCCCGCACCTGCCCCGCCTGCGGGCACGTGTCCGGCGAGAACCGCACCACCCAAGAGAAGTTCGAGTGCACCAGTTGCGGTCACACCTCCAACGCCGATCAGATCGGCGCACTCAACGTCGCTGTGAGGGCCGGGCTGGTCCTTCCTGACGTGGCCTAGCCACCGAATGGAGAACCCCCCGGACTTACCCGGGGGGAGGAGTCACGAGGTTGCTGAACAGCTCCGCCTGTTCGATCGCGCCATCCAGCGCGTGGTGCGTGTGCCTGCGCTGCGAGAGCAGGTCGGGCGGGATCGTGCCCTTCGCCACGGCACGCTGCGGCAGGCGCGCCTTGGTCGCCTACAGCGTCTTCATGTCCAGGCAGCTCGAGTGCACGAAGGGGCTCGCGCCGGTGAGGCGCAGCAGATACCAGTACAGGACGTCCAGTTGTACGAGGCCGGATCGCCGACACCACCGCCGACACCGGCAGCGCGTCCGCGGTGGTGTCGGCGATCCAGAAGGTCCGGGCCGATAGGACATATGGCTCTCGCGCCAATCGAGCCTGCATGCGTAGGCGTGGGATCGGCTGCGCCATCCCCGAGAAGGCCGACCAGGTCCACAACCGCAAGCGACTCGGCTCTCGCGGTGGCCGACCGTCGAGTGCGGGATCAACAGGCTCAAGCGGCACCGGGCGGTGGCTACGAGATACGACGAGCTTGCGGTCCGCTACGAAGCGACGGTGCCGGTCGCAGTGATCCACGAGTGGCTGTGACCAGCATCTTCGCCCGATTACCTAGAAACCGGCGATCGGTGCTGCGGCGTGGCTGACGGGGACGATGTGCGTGGCCCAGGAAGGGCCGCTGAGGAGGTGGAGCATGAAGGACGTCGGCTCCGGGAGGTAGTTGGGGACTCCCTGGCGCAGCATCAGGCCACTCTGGAGGTGAGTGCTGGGAGCGATGGCCAGGGTGCTGCCCGCGAAGCCAGCAACGACGGGGCGGTGCACGTGGCCGGCCAGGATCCTGGCGACTTGGCTGTGTCGGGCGAGTACTTCCCCTAGCTCGTCACCGTCGTCCAGGGCGCATCCCGTCCAAGAACGGGATGCCGACCGCGATCGGAGGGTGATGCAGGCAGACGATCGCCGGGTTCTGCGGTCTGCGAGCGAGGACGCCATCGAGCCACTCCAGCTGCGGGGCTCCCAGGTGGCCGCCTGCTGAGCGGGGCACCTTCGAGTCCAGGACGATGAGGGTGAACGCGGGGTAGTCCACCTTGTAGTGCGCCCCTGTCGCACCACCCAGAAAACGCGTGCCGCCGAACTCCTCCAGCAGCGCCTTGGGATCGTCGTGATTGCCTGCTGTCAGGTGCAGTGGCAGCGGGAAGCTGCCGATCACCTCGCGCAGGATCTTGTATTCCTGCGGACTGCCTTGATCGACTAGGTCGCCGGTGATCACCACGCAGTCGGGCTGCGGGTCAAGCGCGAGGACACGGCCCAGTGCCCGGTTCAGCCCCTCCGAGGGAGCGCCGGCAAGGGGACCGGTCGTGATATGCGGATCGCTGAGATGCGCGATGGCTACGGTCATCCTCGAACGCTCCAACACCGCTGCAGCCAGCGGCAATCGATCACGCTGAGGGCGGAATGGCCGACGAGGTCGGCATAGCGATCGCCGTCAACAACTAGCTGTGCCAGCAATTTCGCAACACGCCCTAACGAGCTCGTGCATGGTTGGCGGTGAGGCGTCGAACCCTTGATCGTTGATCATGGTTGTGTGGTGGGAAATGCGACTCGAGCAGTGGTCATCAGCAACCGGCGGATCACGGGCCTGACGGCCGATGTGATCGCTGAACTCGTCGCCGAAATCGGCCCGTTGTGGCACGAACGCCACCAGGCAAGGCTTGCCTCCCGGCAGCGGAAGCGGGCCGTAGGCGCCGGCGCGAAGCACCGGCTGGTGTTCATCGACCGGCTCCTGGCGACCCTTATCCATCTCCGTCACGGGGCCACCCACGACGTGCTGGCCTGCTGGTTCGGCGCGGACCGCTCCACCATCACTCGAGCCATCAACGAGGTGCGTCCGCTGCTCGCCGAGCGGGGGTGCACCATCAGCCCCGATGTGCGGCTGCGGACCCTGGCCGAAGTCGTAGACCATCTGGGCGCGACCGGAAAGACCGGCATCATCGACGGCACCGAGATCCGGGTCCGGCGGCCGGCCGCCGGACGCAAGGACCGGGACAAGTTCATCTCCGGCAAGAACAAGCAGAACGCCGTCAAATCCATGGTGGTCACGGACGGCGAAGGCCGCGTGCTGTTCTGCAGCTCGACCCGGCCCGGAAGCTGCGCGGACATCACCCACGCCCGCCAGTTAGGGCTGGTCAAGCTCCTGGCCGGCGGGCCCGCGGTCGAGATCCTCGCCGATGCCGGCTACCAAGGGCTGGGCGCACAGACCGGCGGACGCGTGGTCACCCCACCGCACCGCAAGTTCAAGAAGAACGCACCGGACTGGTACGAGGAGATGTACGAGCGCCAGCGCAAGGCGCATTCCTCACGCCGTATCCGCGTCGAGCACGGCATTGCACATCTCAAGAACTGGCGGGCCCTGGCCCGCCACCTCGGCCGTCGCGAGCACATGAGCGAGACCGTCCAAGCCATCGCCGGCCTGCTGTCCCATCAGCAGAGCGCAGACCTGACATCAGCTCAGCAGATGTGAAACCGGAGCCCAAGCGAACCCCTCGACGCCTCACCGCCAACCATGCACCAGCTCGTTAGTCTGGTCTGCATGACCAGCATCGCCGGCCGGGCAACGGCCGTTACCGACATGGGCGAAGCTAACGTCGTCATCGCAACACGGTTGAGCGGTGCATCAACCGCTTGAAGCAGTGGCGCGGCATCGCCACCCGCTTTGAGAAGACCGCGACCATCTGCCTGGCGGGACTCCACGTCGCGGGCATCTTCCTCTGGCCCGCGAGATGAAGCCGCTCCTATGACGAGACCGTCTCTTCCCAGCACAACCGCAGCTGTTCTTGCAGGTCCGAAACGGATGCTGCGTCGCAGGACATGACGACTACGAGTCTGCTGAGGTCGATGCCCTCGGGCCGCTGTGTGTAGGACCATCGCTGTCCTGCCCGCAGAAGGGTCCTGAGGAGCAGCTGCCGTCCGGCGGCATCGTCCGACAGTGCCTCATCCGCGGCCTCGACGATCAGTACGTAGTGGTCCGCGGGCAGCCACTGCAGATCGCGCAGACAGTCGGAGAGGGCATCCCAGTTCCACCCGAAGTAATCAGGCAGCCTCAGTCCGTCGTAGAACTGCTGGAAGGCGGCGTCCGTGTCGCGCATCTCCCGGCCGTCGAGACGCGCTACGTACGTCCTGCCGGTCTTGGGAAGCAGCAGATCGACAGGCAGGGCGCCTTGCTCCGGAACGACGTGCACCCAGGGCACAGTGTGCACCGCCACCCTCCCTCCAGTGATCCAGGGCGTCCACCGCCGTCAGAGCCGGTGACGGCAGCGAGCTGCAAAGTCTAGATCCATTCGAAACGGCCTAGCTCCGGCCGTGGATGCGGCGCTCCAGCTCCTTTACGCGGTGAATGGCAGCCTCGACTTTGAGGACGCCGATTCGCGCTACCTCCATCTGCCGGTCCTGAGCCGCCCGGTCACGCTGGTTCACCTCCACTTCCTCGGGGGTGTCGGGCACGGCAAAGGCCACTAGCGCTCGGCGGATTCTCACGCTGACCCTGCGCAATCTGGAGCGGGACGGACTGCTGACCTTCACGGTCTACCCGACGGTGCCGCCGAAGGCGGAGTGCGTACTCACCCCGGTGGCAAGGGAGTTGCACAGCAGGCTGCAGACGCTGACCGACTGGGCCGACCGTCATCGCGTCACCATCGCGGAGTCGCGTGCCGCGTACGACGAGAAGCGTGGGGTGCCGTGACGACGCCGCCGAGAGGCGCCTGCGCCGCAACGGCAGGCCGGTCGACGGGCGTTGTCAGACCCCCGTGCCATGCTCGGGGACATGGATCTTGCACAGGTTTTCGCCGGTCTCGACGGCCCCCGGTGGACAGAGCTGAGCCACGCCTACGGCAGCGCGGAGGACCTGCCGCAGGCGCTGCGGGCGCTGGCGTCCGACGACGACGGCGAGTCCACCGAAGCCCTTGACGAGCTCTGGTCCAGCCTCGTGCACCAGGGCACTGTGTACGCCGCGACCGCCGCGGCGGTGCCGTATCTCGCCGGAATGGCCGCGGCCGGAGTGCGGACCCTTGATCTGCTGGTGCTGCTCGGCGCGATAGCGGAGAGCGAGGACGAGTACGGCCTGGACGCACCCGGCGCATGCCGTGCCGCGGTCGCGGCCCAACTGCCGCTGATACTCCCGCTGATGGAGGCCTCGGACGCGCAGGTGCGGCAGGCCGCCACCTGGGCGGCAGGCCGGACCGGCGCCGCCGGCGCGGCACTTCCCGTGCTGCGGCAGCGCTGGGCCGACGAACAGGAGCCCGGCGTGCGGGCGGAGGCGCTGGCCGCCACGGTCCGCCTCGACCCGGCGGGCACCGGCGCGACCGCGCTCGCCGCGATGTCCTCGGACGAGCCCGGCGAGCTGCGCGTCGTCGCCGTGTTCGCCTGTCTCGACGCGGGCCTGCCCTGGTCGGCGGAGCACCGGGAAGCGATGCTGTCGCTGCTTCCCGCGGACCCGTTGGTCTCCGGCCGCTTCGACCAGGACCGGACCGAGCCACTGCACTACGTCGTCGAAGTGCTGCTGCGCCGCGACACGGACGCGGACCGCTCAGCGGCGTACGAACTGCTCGATGCGGCGCTGCGCTCCGAGGACGCCGACGCACGGGCGGAGGCAGTGTGGGCGGCCGACCATGCGTGCATGATCTCCCGCAGCGCGCCGGAGTCGCTGGCACCTCCTCTGCTTGCGCTGCTCGGCGACGACTCGTCCCCGCAGAGCCCGCACACCGAAGCGCTGCTGCCGGTCCTCGGCAAGCTCGGCGGCCGGGCCGCCGCGGCGGCACCGGCACTGGCAGCCGTCGCGTCCGCGGACGGCGACCTCGCCGACCGTGCCCTTGCGGTCCTTGTCTCCGTGGCGCCCGAGCGGGCCGTCCCCCTGCTGGCCCGCGATCTGCCCGACCGCCCTCGGGCCTTGGCGGCCGCGGCGGGCTTTCCCGGCTCGCGGACCGAGCCTGCGATTCCCTTCGCCGCCGAGCTGCTGGACGCGATCCGCCACCGGCTGACCGACGACGGCCTCGACGGCAACGAGCCGATCCAGCTGACCGGGCTGCTCGCGCACTGGGGAGTGCGGGCCGCGGCCGCGACGCCCGAACTGACCGAAGCGCTGCGACGGTTCCCGTCCCAAGTCCCGCCGGCGCTCGCCGCGGTCTGCCCGCCCGGCGCCCGCGACGGCACGGCCGCGCTGCTGCGGCGCGCGGCCGGAAAGGGCCCGGAAGGAGGCCGGTACGCGGCGGCCAAAGCGCTGCGGGAGCTCACCGGAGAAACCGGCCCGCTGGTGAAGGCGCTCAAGCGCCAACTCGCGGCCGAGCATGTGTCCCCCGAGACGCCCGCTGCGATCGCCGACCTCGGTCCGGACGGTGCCGTGCTCCTGCCGCAGCTGCGTGCCGCGCTGACCGCGCCCGGCAAGCAGCGCACCGTTCCGGAGCTCAACAGGGACGTGCAGATCGCTCGCGCGCTGTGGCGGCTGACCGGATCCGAGGAGGAGGCCGTCCCGGTACTCTCCGGCGTCCTGAAGGAGTCCCTGGGCAACACCTGGACCCGCTGGTCGGCCCGGCACGCGTCCCGGGCGGCCGCCGAACTGGGCCCCGCGGCACACGCGTTGGGCCCGGACCTGGCAGCTCTGCTCGACGATCCCGAGCAGGCTCCGTCGGCGGTCCTCGCCCTGCACGCCACCGGCAACGGCCTGGACCCCGCCCGCGCGGCGGAGTACCTCCTGGACTCCGCCGAACGCAACGCCGACCCGGTGACCGCCCTCGAAGCTCTGCACGCCCTCGGCCCGGACGCGCTCATACCTGAGGTCACGGCCCGACTGACCGCGCTCGCCGAGCGCGACCTGCGGGTGGTGACCTCCGGAGTGGAGCCCCGGATCGTCCCGAGCGACGAGAGCCTCCGCGAGCAGGCCCGCGAACTGCTCAGTCCCCGGGCCGCCAGTCCGGGCGGCGGCCGCTGAGCCCGACGACACGGTCGAGCAGCGGCGCGTCCCCGGACACCGTGACAATGGGCCCGAACATGCCGTCCGGGCTCCGATCGTCATCGGCCGGCTTCAGCAGTTCGTACGACACCGCCAGGCTCGCCTCACTGGGCGCGTACGCCTGGCCGGTGGCGCGTGCCAGGTCCCAGCCGTGGATCACGAGCTCGTTGACGGCCACGCGCCCGGCGATCGCGGCCGGGAAGGTGATGCCGCCGGCCTGCGTGTCACCGTCCCACGCTCCGGGCCGGTCCCAGGCCTGCGCCAGCTCGTCCAGCCGCTGCGGAAGCACGGTCCGCCAGTCCGCTTCGAGCACCGGCAGCACGGAACCGGGGTCGGTGTTCGTCGTCGGCCCGAGGTCCTTGCGTGCGGCGTCGCGGAAGGCGGTGGCAAGGCCGACGAGATGGCCCAGCAGCTCCCGTACGGCGTACTTGGGACAAGGGGTCGGGTCGTCGAGCCGTTCGTCGCCGATCGCGTCGATCAGCGCCGCCACGGCGTCGGCGGCAGGGCGGAGGTCAGGGGTGGAGGTCTGCGATGTGGAGTCCATACAGGGGAGACGACCCCGCCGCCCGAAACTCATCGCTCGACCGGTCATCGCTTCGACCGGTCACTCCTTCGGCCCGATCCGCAGCCCCCGCTCCTCCTGCCTGTGGCCGACGTCCCGCGCCCCTGTCTCCTCCACCACCGTGAAGTACGACCGAAGGCCCGCGACGAGGCGCTTCACGTCCGCGGGGCGGCCGTGCACGAGCGCGGGGACCTCGTCACGCAGCCGTACCAGTTCGCTGAGGGGATGCTGTCTGCGTACGTCGAAGGACCTGGTCGAGACGGTCGGACCACCGTCCGATCCGATCGCCCCGGCCCCGGGCGGCGCGGGCCTGAAGATCGCGCTCAGCGTCTCGTACACCAGCCCGGCCGCCATGCTGCCGTCCATATGCAGCCCGACCATTCCCGCTGAGCGGTGGCGGGCGGACTTCCTCTCCTTCGGCCGTAGCTGCATATCTCCAGCATCCGGCCTTTGGCGTGTATGCGCCCGGCGAACCCTAGAACGACGTCTCGCTCACACTCGCCTTGTCCACCGGCTCCGTCGTCGCCGTCACCTCCGAACGATGGCGGCTGGCCGAAAAGGTCACCGTCAGCGTCTCGGGCGCGCTCTGCGTGGTGCTCACCGTGAAGCCCTGGTTCGGCACGGCCGAGATGAGGCAGACCCCGCCGCTTCCGTAGCGCACGGTGGCCTGGCCGCCCTCGGACGGGATGGTGTGCACGCCAGAGCCGCCTTCCTCGCAGCCCTGGTTCGACGGCTCCGACGGCTCGGGTGGAGGAGAAGTCGTGCGAGCCGCGGGAGTCGGCGTCGCGGTACGGGGATTCTCGGTCTTCCGTGACGGCGTCGGCTCCGGGCTGCGCGACGCACTCGGGGTCGTTTTGGGGCTCCGCGACGGGCTCGGTGTCGCCGAGGGCGACGGCGAGGCGGCGAAGTCCGTCGGCGCCGACTGCGCCACCGGTGCGGTCGGTCTGGTCGATCCCACCACGAAGTGGACCGTGATGATGACGGCCGTGACACTGGCCGCCGTGCAGGACAGCCAGATGAGCAGGTAGCGCAGGAACCGGGGCACGACACCATAGTGGCGGACCGGCTAACGTGCCTGCTCATGGCCTCCGTACTTGTCGTCGAGGACGACCCTGTGATCCGTGCGGCGCTGATCGAGGTCCTCACCGCGCACGGCTATGTGGTGAAGACCGCCCACCAGGGTTTTGAAGCGCTGCGCGAAGTCACCCAGGCTCCGCCCGACATCGTGGTTCTCGACCTGGGGCTGCCCGATCTGGACGGACTCGACGTACTGCGGATGATCCGCGGCATTTCCAGGGTTCCCGTGCTCGTCGCCACGGCTCGGGACGACGACACGGAAATCATCAGGCTGCTCAACGCCGGAGCCGACGACTACATGGTCAAGCCCTTCTCCGGAGGGCAGCTCGCCGCCCGACTGGCCGCGGTGCTGCGGCGATCCGTGCCGGCCGGAACCGGTGGGGACCGGCAGCCGGTCGTCCAGGTCGCTGACCTCAGGATCGATCCGCTGGCCCGCACCGCGCATCTCGCCGAACAGGAACTGTCGCTGACCCGGCGGGAGTTCGACCTGCTCGCCTACCTCGCGGCCCATGCCGACCAGGTCATATCCCGTCAGCGCATACTCGCCGAGGTGTGGCAGCAGCCGTATCTGGAGGATCAGACGGTGGATGTCCATCTCTCCGCGCTCCGCAGGAAACTGGGCGAAAGAGCGTCGGATCCGCGCTTTCTGCACACGGTGCGCGGAATCGGAATCAAACTGGTCACCGCCCCATGAGACGTGCCCTCGCGGGAATCGCACTGGCCGCCACGCTGATGGTCGCGTTGTCCTTCCTCATCCCCCTCGCCCTCCTGGTACGCGAACAGGCCCGGGACCGGGTGACCACAGCCGCCGAACAACGGGCGGCCGCTCTCTCCCCCGTCCTCGCCCTGACCACGAGGGCCGAGGACGTCAAGCAGGCGGTCTCCGGGCTCAGCTCGCCGGACCGGCTCGCCGTACGCCTCCCCGAGGGAGAACTCGTCGGCACCCTGCACGCCCCGCCGGAAGCGCTGGAGCGCGCCGTCCGGAACCGCGAGACGCTGGCCATGGACACCGCCGAGGGCTGGGTCTACCTCCAGCCCGTCGTCCTCGCCGAGGACCGGGTGGCGGTCGTCCAGGCATATGTGCCCGGACCCGATCTCACCCGGGGCGTGTGGGCCTCGTGGGGCGTCATGTCGCTGCTGGCGCTCGGCCTCGTGGGCGGCTCGGTCCTGGTCGCCGACCGGCTGGGCGCCCGCGTGGTCCGCTCCTCCCGGAGCCTCAAGCGTGCCGCGCTCGAGCTGGGTGCGGGAGATCTCGGCGTACGGGTGGAACCGGACGGCCCGCCGGAGCTGCAAGAGGCCGGTGTCGCGTTCAACACCATGGCCGACCGGGTGGTGGAACTGCTCGCCATCGAACGGGAGATGGTCGCGGACCTGTCCCACCGGCTGAGAACCCCGCTGACCGCCCTCTACCTGGAGGCGGACCTGATGGGCGGCTCACCCGGCGCCCGGCGGGTCACGGCTGCCGTCGCGCAGCTGGAGAGCGAGCTCGACTCGATCATCACGGCGGCGCGGACCCCACTGGCCGCGTCGGGCCAGGGCGCGGGAACCATGCCCGCGAGACCGTGCGAAGTGACCGAGGTCGTCGCCATGCGGCTCGACTTCTGGTCGGTGCTCGCCGGGCAGCAGGACCGGCTCTGCGAACGCTCCTTCACGCCGAGGCCCACCCCCGTACGTTTCCCGGAGGACGACCTCGCCGCCGTCGTCGACGCACTGATCGGCAACGTCTTCCGGCACACCCCTCAGGGCACCAACCTCGCCGTACGCGTGGAACGCACCGACCGGCACGTGCTGCTCACCGTGGATGACGCGGGCCCCGGCGTGGCCGACCCGGACGCCGCGCTCACCCGCGGGGTCAGCGTCGGCGGCTCCACCGGCCTCGGACTGGACATCGTGGCCCGTGCCGCCCGCGCCGCCGACGGAGAGCTGCGGATCACTCGGGGCCCCATGGGAGGGGCTCGGGTGCAGGTGACGTTCGGCCTGGTCGCAGCCAAGCTGTGACCGGGCCCCTCCCATGGGGCCCTGGCCCGGCTTCGTAACTTCGTAGCTTCGTGGCTTTCTAGCGGCCGGTTCCGAAGTTCTGCGTCCACCAGGGGCCGCCGTCCCCGAAATGCACGCCGACGCCAATCTCCTTGAAGCTGCAGTTGAGGATGTTCGCCCGGTGGCCGGGGCTGTTCATCCAGGCGTCCATGACCGCTGCCGCGTCGGACTGCCCCTGGGCGATGTTCTCGCCCAGTGTCGACCAGGCGTACCCGGCGGCCTCCACCCGGCTGGTCATCGTGGAGCCGTCGGGCCCGGTGTGGGACATCACGCCGGAGTCGGCCATGACGTCGCTGTAGTCGTCGGCTGCCCTGACCAGCTTCGCGTTCGAGGTCACCGGCGAGCATCCGGCCGCCGCGCGCTCCTTGTTGACGAGAGCGAGGACCTGCGCCTCGGCGCCGTTCGACGATCCGCCGTCGCCTCCCGAGTCACCGGACCTCGGGGTCGGCGCGGCGCCACCGCCCGAGGTGCCTTGGCTCTTCGCCGGCGTCCTCGGGGTGGCGATCGGGCTCGCCTTCGGCTTGGGCTTGGCCGAGACCTTGATGCTGGGGCTGGGGGAGGCGGTCACGCTCGGGCTCGCCGACGGCGTGGCCAGGGGCGTGGCGCTGCCCGCCGCGGCATCGGCGTTCGCCGAGCCGGGCACATCGTCGGCAGCGTTCGTCTTCACCCGGTCCGCTGCCCCGCCCTGGCCGCCGCCCGTCGCAAGAGTGACTCCGACGCCCGTCGCGACGGTGAATGCGCCCAGCGCCAGGACGACATTGCGTGCCCGCAGCCCGCTCTTGGGGCGGGCGTGGGACCGGGGCTGAGGTCGAGCGGCTCGGCGGGAACTCATGCGTACGACACCTCGAAAGGAGAAATCGGTCCAGCAAGGGGACCCCGGTAGGCGCGACCGCGCCCACCGGGATCGTGGGGGGTTGACGAGAGCGTAGAGGTGACAGGGCGTGGAGGGCGGCTCGGAAGGGCTTCTTCAAGAAGCCCTAAGAAAGCCGAAAGAGTCCGATGAGGAAGATCCGGGCGTATTGGCAGGTGCATCTCGCCCGGCCCTCTTGTCGGCAGCGGCCGTCCATGGGATATAGGTCTGGACCATTGCCGTCGTCCGCGGAGGCCCGACCGTGCAACGTCCCCCCACCTTCCCCGCGTTGGCCTGCGCCGCCGCCCTCCTTCTCAGCTCTCTTCTCACCGCCTGCGGAGGCGAGGACAAAGACACCCAGAGCCCCTCCAAGCCCTCCGGCGTGACCGCCCAGGCCGGCAGCGCAACATCCGTCCACGTCATGTGGGACCACGCCACCGACAACAAGGCCGTCACCGGCTACGAGGTGTTCCAGCAGGGCACCCGGGTCAAGTCGTTGCCCGCGACCAAGCACATGGTCGACGTGGACCGGCTCAGCCCGAAGACGGCGTACAGCTTCACCGTGCGGGCCCGCGACGCTGCGGGGAACCTGTCGGAGCCCAGCCCTGCCGTGGCCGTCACCACCCCGGCCCCCACGCCGGAGGACAAGAAGGCGCCGACGCAGCCGGCCAAGCTCCAGGGCAAGGTCGACGGGAGCCGGGCGGTCACCCTGAGCTGGGGCAAAGCCACCGACAACATCGAGGTCACCTCGTACGACATCTACCAGGAGGACTCCCGCATCCACAGCGTGCCCGGCAGCTCAACCACCGCCCGCGTCACCGGACTTCGCCAGGGCACCGTCTACACCTTCACCGTCCGCGCCCGGGACGCCGCCGAGAACTCGTCGCCGGACAGCACCGCCGTGGACCTCACGACCCCGGCCGCCCCGGGCGACGGACCGAGCACCGCTCCCGCCAATCTCAAGGCCACGGCCCGCAAAGGGGCCATCGACCTGACCTGGACCCCACCCGAGACCGGCACGCAGGTCAAGGAGCATCAGCTGTTCCTCAACGGGAAGTTGACGACCACCATCGTCTGGGGCGCGATGCCGCCGGCCGGGACGGCGACGTACGAACTCATGGTCACCGACAAGCCAGGCACCCGCTTCAGCGTCAAGCTCCGAGCGAAGCTGCCCGACGGCAAGTGGGGTGACTTCTCGGCACAGCGCACGGTGGTGGTCCGCTAGAGAGCTGACGCCAATTGGCTGCCCGAGCCCCCTACCGGCTGCCGAAACTCGCCTTGGGTGCGTTCGGACGGGCGTCGCCAGACGCTATTGCCGCACGAATCGCACCTCGCGCCGCGCCCACGATCGCAGGAGTTCGCCGAATCCGTCCGGGACCGGCAGGTCGGGGAGGGCCGTCGTCCCGTCGCCGTGCCGCGCCTGCAGGTATGGGGCAAGTCCGGCCAGCGGACCGAGCACCTCTGGCAGGTGCCGGGGGCAAACGTCCTGGCTGGCCTCGATCGACGTCAGGAGCAGGACGGCAGCGCCCAGGTAGCCATCCGGGTCCAGTACGGCAGGGGTACCGGGCGTCGACGAGGCAAGGTCCTGTGTGAAGTACTCCAGGAAACCCGACACGTCGACCGGCGCTGACGCCCACGGGGCATTGGGGTGTTCACGTAACCAAGCACCGACCGCCGAGCAGTCTCGGACGGCACTTTCGAAGGGAGGGCGTGAGCCCTCTTGGCCGCCGAGGAGCACATAGATGCACCGAGTGGCATAGGGATGCCAGTTGCCGAAGATCCCCGTCGGCCAGGACTCGAAAAGCGAGCTGATCCCTGTGCGGAACTGTGGCAGGTAGTCCCCGAGACCGGCGAGACCATGCCCTAGGCACACATCCATCAGACCGACGTCAATGTGCGCCGTTGCCCGGTATTGCTCCGCGTACTCGCGGATCATGCGATACGCGAAGCCCCACCACAGGCTCTGCAGCTCCGGCGACGGGGACCGGCCGGCGGTGCCATTTCCCGTGTACGCGGCAAGGCGCAGGCCTGTGAACCGCCGGTGCTCGTCCTCCGAGGTCACCAGGTCGGCGATCGCCGAGGCGAGTTCGTCGCTGACGCAATCGCTGCAGTGCCGACAACTGCTCAGCAACCAGCTGACCGGCCCGCTGAATTCGTCCGAGCGCGCGTCTCCGCTGGCCACGTGCTCTACTGCCGCGCGGGTCAGCTGCCGAACGAGACGGGGTGGTGGATCCACATACGTGAGACAACGGGCTAGGAACGCCAGCACGTTTCCGCGCCCGGCCGAAGACCTGCGGCGCCGTTCGGACAGCAGCGCGGTGAATACTCGCGCGCCGCCGTCCTCCGTTGTGCGCTCCTTCATCTGGACAGCGAGCTGCCCCACGATGTCCCACTCTTGCCGGGCCACGCGCGGGGCCAGACGCCGTGCGAGGGCCTCCGGAGTGTCGCTGGTGCTGGCCAGCTGTGCCGCGGCGAAGTATTCGAGGAAGGTGCGGTGCGTGAAGGTGTAGAGGCTCTCGCCGTGTGCCGTTGTGCCTGCCTCGCTGAACACCCAGGCTCGTCCGCGACAGAAGCCGACGAACTGCCGTGCCGCAGACTCGGCTTCCCCAAGGTCCTCGTAGCCACGCGCGCGAAGGAAGTCCACGACCCTGCCGACGAGTTCGCGTTCAGCGACCGCGTGAGGATCGCGGTCCTGGGTGAAGAGCCAATAGGCAAGGTGCCGCAGGGCGGGCTCGACCAGGTAGGCCATCTTGAGTTCGACGTGAATCCTGCGCCGTACGTCCCACTTGTGGAAGAGCATCGTCGCGCATTGTTCGTACACCTCGGGGCGGCTGCGCGGGATGCTGCCCGTGCCTCGGTAGAGGAGGCACATCAGCGCGAGCATCAGGGGATTGGATCTCAGATCTTCGATGCCGCCGCTCTCGGCCAGGAAAGCGTCTGCGACATGCCGCGACTCCTCCGCCGTCTGCCCCTCCTCCTGGGCAAACCATTTGGTGACGTAGGCCTCGGTCCGCGCCTCGTCGAAGGGTCCCAGCCGGTAGCACTCGAAGAAGCGGTCGTCGAGCCGTGCCTCGTTGTAGCCCACGACGCGTGACGTCACGAGGACGGCTGCCTGCGGGTACCGGGTGGCGAAGAGCTCGACGATCTCGGTGACCTCCCGGCGGCGCGCGGAGTCGACCAGTTCGTCGAGGCCGTCGAAAATCACCGATGCCGTCCCGGCGAGCAAGAGTCGGTTGACCGCACCGGGCGGGGGAGGGCATTGGTAGTACGTCTCCAGCCGGTGTTCGATGTGGTCGACGACCGAGCGTTCGTCGGCGTCCGAGAGTGCGAAGTCTCGAAGCACGACGAGGAAGGGCAGCGGCCCACCGGCGTCGGTCGCGCGCCGGTGCATGAGGACCTGGCAGGTGGTGGACTTGCCGCAGCCAGGGTCCCCGAGCAGCACCGTCCGATCGATGATGTCCTCGAACTCCGCGATGCCTACCCCCTGTCCATTTTCCCCGGTGGAGTGCCGCTCCAGATCCCGCTGGATGCTTGGACTGACGTGGAGGGCGTCGATCGGTACGCGTCGTCGGCGCGCGAAGTCTGGGGGCTCCAGTGATCCGTGCGCCGACGCGAGCTGGCGGCGGTATTCCGTCATAAAGGCCTGGTCCGCCGCCAGGCAAGCCGAGTCGCGGACAGTGAGGGCCCGCACATGCTGCTCGATCGCGCCGAGCACGGCGGCGATGCGCGCTGAGAACGCCTCGTTGCGTACGCACTGGTGCAGTTCTGCATTGGAGGCGGCCAATCGGCCGACTGCTGAGGCGATTTCCACGTCGAAGTAGTCGAAGAGCTCCTCGCCCACACCATCCGCACCGGCGGGAGCCAGCATGGCTCGCCCTGCGGCTTCGTATGCCTGACGAAGCTGTTCGACGACTGCCTCCGGCGCATCGGTAAGCCGCGCGGCGAGCAGCTCATGCAGTACGGCATGACTGTCGTCGCAGCGGAGGAACTCCTCAACGCGCGCGGGTGCCAGGTCTGGCGGAAGGTCCATATCGAGGCCTGGACCGCAGAGTTGATAGGTGTCGAACCAGCGCACGAGCGCCTGCTCCGCGTCGTCTGGTCCGGCTGACTCTTTCCTGAGCCAGCGCGCCGTTCCCGCGACGGCTTCGACGATCACTCCGGCGGCAACCTCGGCAAGCACGGCGCTCGGGCCCCCTCCCGCGGGCCCGCCCCCGCAGCCCGGTTACGGCGAAGGTAGCCAAGCCCGTTCATTCCGTCCAGATGGCACATAGCTCTGTGCGCCTACCCAAGTGGGGCGACTTCTCGGCCGACGCCACCTGGGACAATGGAGTCCGCACCGTACGCCCGCACCAGCCGGAAGGTGGCGTCCAGTTTTGAACACGTCTGCTCACCACGTGCAGATCGAGTACTGCACCCAGTGCCGCTGGCTCCCGCGAGCCGCCTGGCTGGCCCAGGAACTCCTCACCACCTTCGAGGCCGAGCTGACCGAGCTCGCGCTCAAGCCGGGGACCGGTGGTGTGTTCGTGGTGCGGGTCGACGGCGAGGTCGTCTGGGACCGGCGCGAGCAGGGGTTTCCGGAGCCGACGGCCGTCAAGCGGCTGGTCCGTGACCGGGTGGCGCCGGGCCGGACCCTGGGGCACACGGAGAAGGCCTAGATACGGCTCCGCCCCCGGTGCTGTGCGGTACCGGGGGCGTCGTCAGGCGTACAGACAGGTTCAGCCGATCAGCTGCTCGTACGCCGGCAGCGTCAGGAAGTCCGCGTAGTCGGCGTCGAGTGAGACGTGCAGCAGCAGGTCGTGGGCCTGCTGCCACTTGCCCGCCGCGAACGCCTCTTCGCCGATCTCCTCGCGGATCGCCGTCAGCTCCTGCGCCGCCACCTTGCGCGCCAGCTCCGGCGTCGCGAGTTCGCCGTTCTCGAACACCACGCCCGCGTTGATCCACTGCCAGATCTGGGAGCGGGAGATCTCCGCGGTCGCCGCGTCCTCCATCAGGTTGAAGATCGCGACCGCGCCGAGTCCCCGCAGCCATGCCTCGATGTAGCGGATGCCGACCTGGACGGCGTTGCGCAGGCCGTCGTACGTCGGGCTGGCGTCCAGCGAGTCGATGGCGATCAGGTCGCCGGCCGCCACCGAGACGTCCTCGCGCAGCCGGTCCTTCTGGTTCGGCTTGGTGCCCAGCACCGCGTCGAAGGAGGCCATGGCGATCGGCACCAGGTCCGGGTGCGCGACCCAGGAGCCGTCGAAGCCGTCGCCCGCCTCGCGGTCCTTGTCCGCCTTGACCTTCTCGAAGGCGACCTTGTTCACCTCGGCGTCGCGCCGGGACGGGATGAAGGCCGCCATGCCGCCGATCGCGTGCGCGCCGCGCTTGTGGCAGGTGCGGACGAGGAGTTCGGTGTAGGCGCGCATGAAGGGGGCCGTCATCGTGACCGCGTTGCGGTCCGGGAGGACGAACTTCTGGCCGCCGTCACGGAAGTTCTTGACGATCGAGAAGAGGTAGTCCCAGCGCCCGGCGTTGAGGCCCGCCGCGTGGTCGCGGAGCTCGTAGAGGATCTCCTCCATCTCGTACGCGGCGGTGATCGTCTCGATCAGGACGGTCGCGCGGACCGTGCCCTGCGGGACGCCGACGTAGTCCTGCGCGAAGACGAAGATGTCGTTCCAGAGGCGGGCCTCCAGATGCGACTCCGTCTTCGGCAGATAGAAGTACGGGCCCTTGCCGAGCTCGATCAGGCGCTTGGCGTTGTGGAAGAAGTACAGGCCGAAGTCGACCAGCGCACCCGGCACCGGGCGTCCGTCGAACTGCAGATGGCGCTCTTCCAGGTGCCAGCCGCGCGGGCGCATGACGACCGTGGCGAGCTGGTCGGCGGGCTTCAGGGCGTACGACTTCCCGGACTTCGGGTCGGTGAAGTCGATCCGGCGCTCATAGGCGTCGATCAGATTGAGCTGGCCGAGGATCACGTTCTCCCAGGTGGGAGCGGAGGCGTCCTCGAAGTCGGCGAGCCAGACCTTCGCGCCCGAGTTCAGCGCGTTGATGGTCATCTTGCGGTCGGTCGGTCCGGTGATCTCCACCCGGCGGTCGTTCAGGGCCGCCGGGGCCGGTGCGACCTTCCAGGAGTCGTCGGCGCGGACGGCGGCCGTCTCCGGAAGGAAGTCCAGCGATGAAGTGCGGGCGATCTCGGCGCGGCGTTCGCCGCGGCGGGCGAGCAGCTCGTCACGCCGCGGGGTGAACCGCCGGTGCAGCTCGGCCACGAACGCGAGGGCCGCGTCGGTCAGGACCTCTTCCTGCCGGGGCAGGTGTTCGGCTTCGACGATGGCCAGCGGGGAGGGCGCTGGTGCGGACATGAGCTGTCACTTCCTTCAGCGGGCGGTGCCTGACGGCCGCCGGGGCAAGGTATACGGCACTCGGTGCCGCCGGAGCCGAGGTGCGGTCGCGGGCGCTTCTGTGGAGTCGGGCGCTTCTGACCAGTGGATAGTAGTTTCCTCATGGTGGAAGTTCAATGGTTTGTTGATATCGAGATTCTCCGGGTCGAGGGACCATGGCTCTCAGTGCCACGCCGTTCACGCATGGTGTCACTCACGTGCCGGACCGGCCTTGCTCGAGGTGCGTCAGATCCTCCGCCGTGTCGATGTCGTACGCCTGGGCGATGTCGCCGCACTCGATCAGGGCCACCGAGGCCGCGTGCTCCTGCAGATACGCGCGCGCCCCGCGGTCACCCACCGCGCTCGCCGCGACGCCCTTCCAGTGGTCCGCGCCGAACAGCACCGGATGCCCCCGCTCACCCTCGTACGCCGCGGCCGCGAGCGCATCCCGGGAGCCGTACGCCGCCCGGACCCGGGACACCGCGGCTGCGCCGATCCCCGGCTGGTCCACCAGCGACACGAGCGCGGCGTCCGCGCCTGTGCCGGCCAGCGACTCCAGGCCCGCGCGCAGCGAGGAGCCCATGCCCTGCTCCCAGTCCGGGTTGTCGACCAGTACGCAGCCCGCGAGTTCGGCCCGCTCCCGGACCCGGTCCGACGCCGCGCCGAGCACCACATGGATCGGGCCGCAGCCGCCGTCGCGCAGCACGCGCACCGCGTGCTCGACCAGCGGCCGCCCTCGGTGTTCGAGCAGTGCCTTCGGCCGTCCGCCGAGCCGCCGTCCGCCACCGGCGGCGAGCAACAGCCCGGCGACGACGGGTTCCTTGGATGGCCGCGCGTGGGGGCCTGAGTGCGGGTGTGCCATAAGGACTCCCTACCTCATAACCGGTCGAAGTGCCGAACCTCGCCGGTCGAAATGCCGAACGATTCATGGACCGCTCGCCGTCTTCCGCAACCGCGTGCACCGCACCCGTCGTCCGACGTGGAGAGCGGGGCGCGCCTTGGATAGGGTGCCCTCCGGTACTGAAGTTCGGCATGGGGGACGAGAGTCGATGAGTGGGCGAGCACACGAGGGCACGGTCTTTCAGCCGCTGGGCGAGGACGACCCGAAGAACGTTGCGGGATACAAGCTCGCCGCCAAGCTCGGCGCCGGCGGCATGGGCAAGGTCTATCTGTCGTACACGCCCGGTGGCCGGCCCATCGCCATCAAGGTGATCAGGCCGGACTTCGCCCAAGACGCGGAATTCCGCCGCCGGTTCGCACAGGAGGTGCAGTCCGCGCAGCGCGTTCAGGGCCTGTACACCGCGCCGGTCATCGATGCCGACGCCGAGGCCAAGCAGCCCTGGCTCGCCACGGCGTACGTCCCCGGGCCCTCACTCGCCGACGCCGTCAGCGACCACGGCAAGCTGCCGGTGGAGACTGTGCTGCTGCTGGTCGCCGGTATCGCCGAGGCGCTCCATGTCATCCATGGTGCGGGCATCGTCCACCGCGACCTCAAGCCCGCCAACGTGCTGCTCGCCTCGGACGGGCCGCGCGTCATCGACTTCGGCATCGCCCGTGCCGCCGACGCCACTTCGCTCACCAGCAGCGGCGTCACCATCGGCACGCCGTCCTTCATGGCCCCCGAGCAGGCGGCCGGCAGTACGGTCACCCCGGCGACCGACATCTTCGCGCTCGGCCAGATCGCGGCGTACGCGGCGACCGGCAAGGCAGCCTTCGGTGAAGGCACTTCGCACGGCGTGCTGTACCGGATCGTGCACGAGGAGCCCGACCTCACCGAACTGCCCGACCAGCTGCGGGAGTTGGTGACCCGCTGTCTGACGAAGGAGCCGGAGGGCCGGCCGTCGGTCGCCGAGCTGCTGACCATGTGCCAGACCGCCAATGCGGAAACGGTGCTGCGGCGTCCCGAGGAGTGGCTGCCCGGTGCGGTCGCGGCCGAGATCACGACGCGCGCGGCAGCCCCCGCGCCGCCGGTGACGCCGCCGGCCGGACAGGCCCCGGCTCCGTTGCAGCCGCCGGCCCACCCGCCCACGCAGGCCGCCACTCAGGCTCCGGCTCAGCAGCCGCCCGCCCAGTCGCCGCACTACGCGCCCACCCAGGCGGCCGGCCAGGCCCAGATGCACGCGTCCGCTCCCGTTCCGCCGCCCACCACGGCGTCCGCACCGGCGACCCCGCCGCCCGGCTTCGGGCCGGCACCCCACAACCCGACCTACGGCTACCCGCAGGCACACGCAACCCCGCACGCGCACACCGCGCCTCAACAGGTCAGGCCGGTGCAGCCGTACCCGGTGCAGCCGTACCAGGCGGCCTCCGGCGCCCGTGTGCCCGGTGCGCCCAAGAAGAACGGCCGAAGCGTCGGCATCGCCGTCGTCATCGCCGTGGCGGTGCTCGGCGCGTTCGTCGGCGGCGGCATCTATCTGTCCGGCAAGGACAAGGACAAGGACAACCAGTCGCAGGGCCAGGAGAACCCCGGCAGCACGCCGGACGCGAGCGGGAACGGCGCCACCGACAGCCCGGGCGGCGACAAGTCCTCGAAGCCCAGCGAACCGGTCAAGGACCCGACGCCCAAGACGTACAACGGCCTCAATGTGACCGACGATTACGGCATCAACCTCGGCGACGATCCGGTCAAGCCGACCGAGGGTGACGGCGCCAACACCGTCGACTTCGAGCACGAGTACTACCTCGGCACCATCACTGCCACGAACAGCAAGATCATCCTGCTGCGCACGGATCAGAAGGCCGATCTGGCGACCTGCAAGGGTGAAACCCGCTTCGCCACCTCGCTCAAGATCGAGAACCTCTCGAAGGGTGCGAAGTTCTGTGTGCTGAGCGAGACGGGGAACGTGGGCCTGGTGACTTTCCAGGGGAGGTCGCCGGAGTCGGATCCCAGCCACTACGTGACCGTTGATGTCACTGTCTGGCGCGGCGCGATCGACTCCGTACAGCCCTCCTACTGAATTCCGTCCGTGGAGTGGCGCGTACCGCATCGGATGGCGTAGCTTTCCCGCGACCCTCAGTGTCCGTCCAACTGCTGACGGTCGTCGAATCGGCACAACGACGTGCGAGGGGGAGGGCTTTGTTGCGGAGCGTAGGGCAGACGCGGGTGACAGAGAGCGGCGAGGACCCGAGGGCGACGGCGCTGAGATCCGCCGTCTCCCGGCTTCGCCGTGAACTGGCCGGTCATCCCGCCGAGTTCCCCGACCGCGGCATCGCGGAGGACGAACTGGCGGTACTGGCCGCGATGGTGGCGGCGGGTGACCCCGAAATCCCGCGGATGCGGCGGTCGTTACTGCTGATCGCGGGCGCGATCGGGTCGGTGAGCGCGCTGGGCCCGGCGCTGATGCAGGTCCGGAACGCGGTGGACCACTTCGGCGAGATCCCGCCGCGCAGGCGCGCGTAACCACGGGCCGAGCCGCGTTGGCGGCAACGCCGTCGGTTACGCGAACACCCCGGCCACACGAACACCATCGGTCACGGGAACACCGCCGGTTACGCGAACGCCGCCGGTTACGGGAACGCCCCGGGTTACCCGAACCGCGCGTCAGCCCTGCGCCGCCGTGTTCGCCAGCGCCGAGGACAGTTCCTCCGCCACCTCCTGGAGGATCGGGACGATCTTCTCCGTCGCCGCCTCCGTGACCCGGCCCGCAGGGCCCGAGATCGAGATCGCCGCCGCGGTGGGGGAGTTCGGGACCGGGACCGCGAGGCAGCGCACCCCGATCTCCTGCTCGTTGTCGTCCACCGCGTAGCCGCTGCGCCGGACCTGTTCGAGCGCGTCCAGGAAGCCGTCCGGCGTGGTGATCGTCTTCTCCGTCGCGGCGGGCATGCCGGTCCGCGCGAGCAGCGCCCGCACCTCGTCCGGCGCGGTGTTCGCGAGCAGCGCCTTGCCCACGCCCGTGGAGTGCGGCAGGACCCGTCGGCCGACCTCGGTGAACATGCGCATGGAGTGCTTGGACGGCACCTGCGCGACATAAACGATCTCGTCGCCGTCGAGCAGCGCCATGTTCGCCGTCTCGCCGGTCTCCTCGACCAGCCGCGCCAGGTACGGGCGGGCCCAGGTGCCGAGCAGCCGGGACGCGGACTCGCCGAGGCGGATCAGACGGGGGCCGAGCGCATAGCGGCGGTTGGACTGCTGGCGTACATAACCGCAGGCCACGAGCGTGCGCATCAGGCGGTGGATCGTGGGCAGCGGCAGCCCGCTGCTGGCCGAGAGCTCGCTGAGACCCACCTCGCCGCCGGCGTCGGCCATTCTTTCGAGCAGGTCGAAGGCGCGCTCCAGGGACTGCACGCCGCCGCTGTTCGCGGTCTTGGCGGCGTCGGTGGCGCTGGCGCTGGGCGTCGGCACGTGGGCGGTCCTTTCGGGCAGGCAGACAAGTGAGCAGCCTACCGGGCGGCTGAGTCCGGCACAGTGCACTCGTCAAAGGCGTCTCTGCCGGTCAGGGGGTGTTTGTCAGGGTGTCGTCCGCACCTCCCGCGCTCTCTCGACTCATTCCTAGGGTAAAGCTACCTTCTGCTCAGTGAAATTCTAGTTTCACTTCATGGAAACGTCCAAGGTGATGGAGCGCCGGGGGCGGCGTCTTGGCGGGGTCTTGACTGGCCGGACTCGGAAGTGAAGACTCCTTCAACAGTTCGTTGAATTTTCCGGGCGGAAAGCCGGGTGAAGCGGAAGTGAGGGGCACGGGTGTCCAATGTGGACGTGAACGCGGACGTGAACGTGGACGTGAACCTGGTGCTGCGCTCGACACGCGTCATCACTCCGGAAGGGACGCGTGCCGCCTCGGTCGCCGTCGCCGGGGAGAAGATCGCCGCGGTGCTGCCGTACGACACCGAGGTGCCGGCCGGAGCCCGGTTCGAGGACTTCGGTGACCAGGTCGTCCTTCCCGGCCTCGTCGACACGCATGTCCATGTGAACGACCCCGGCCGCAGCGAGTGGGAGGGCTTCTGGACCGCCACGCGCGCGGCCGCCGCCGGTGGCATCACCACGCTGCTGGACATGCCGCTCAACTCCCTTCCGCCCACCACCACCGTCGACAATCTGCGGACCAAGCAGGATGTCGCCCGGCCCAAGGCCCATGTCGACACCGGCTTCTGGGGCGGAGCCCTGCCGGCCAACGTCAAGGATCTGCGGCCGCTGCACGACGCCGGTGTCTTCGGTTTCAAGTGCTTCCTGTCGCCGTCCGGCGTCGAGGAGTTCCCGGAGCTCGACCAGGAGCAGCTCGCCCGTTCGCTGGCCGAGATCGCCGGCTTCGGCGGACTGCTGATCGTGCACGCCGAGGACCCGCACCAACTGGCCGCCGCCCCGCAGGAGTCCGGCCCGAAGTACGCCGACTTCCTCGCGTCCAGGCCCCGGGACGCCGAGAACACCGCGATCGAGAACCTGATCGCGCAGGCCCGGCGGCTGAACGCCCGGGTGCACGTACTTCATCTGTCGTCCAGTGACGCGCTGCCGCTGATCGCCGCCGCCAAGGCGGAAGGCGTGCGGCTCACCGTCGAGTCCTGTCCGCACTTCCTCACCCTCACCGCCGAGGAAGTCCCGGACGGCGCAACGGAGTTCAAGTGCTGCCCGCCCATCCGCGAGGCGGCCAACCAGGACGCGCTGTGGCAGGGCCTGGCCGACGGGACGATCGACTGCATCGTCTCCGACCACTCGCCGTGCACCACCGACCTCAAGACCCCGGACTTCGCATCCGCCTGGGGCGGCATCTCCTCGCTCCAGCTGGGTCTCCCGGCGATCTGGACCGAGGCCCGCAAGCGCGGCCACAGCCTCGAGGACGTGGTCCGCTGGATGTCGGCGGCCCCGGCCCGGCTCGCGGGACTCGACCGCAAGGGCGCCATCGAGGCGGGACGCGACGCGGACTTCGCGGTCCTCGCGCCCGACGAGACCTTCACCGTCGACCCGGCCCGGCTGCACCACCGCAACCAGGTGACGGCGTACGCGGGCAAGACCCTGCACGGAGTCGTCACATCGACCTGGCTGCGCGGCGAACGCATCGTCGAGAACGGCACCCTGGCCGCACCGACCGGCCGGCTGCTCGAAAGGAACAACTGATCGTGTCCATCCCTTCCTTCACCGGTGACGCCAGCCCGTTCGGCGGCGGCGACCCGTACGCCGACTACCGCACGGCCGACTTTCCGTTTGTGCACCACGCCGACCTCGCCGACCGCCGTCTCGGCGCGGGCGTCCTCGCCGCCAACGACGAGTTCTTCGCCGAGCGCGAGAACCTGCTGAAGCCCGAGCCCGCGGAGTTCGACCCGGAGCACTTCGGCCACAAGGGCAAGATCATGGACGGCTGGGAGACCCGCCGCCGCCGTGGCGTATCGGCCGACCGGCCGCATCCGACGGACGAGGACCACGACTGGGCGCTGGTACGCCTCGGTGCGCCCGGCGTCGTACGCGGCATCGTCGTCGACACCGCGCACTTCCGCGGGAACTATCCGCAGGCGGTCTCCGTCGAGGCCACGTCCCTGCCCGGCTCCCCGTCCCCCGACGACCTCCTCGCGGACGACGTGAAGTGGGTGACTCTCGTGCCGCGCACCGCGGTCGGCGGCCACGCGGCGAACGGCTTCGCGGTCGACGTCGAGCAGCGCTTCACGCATCTGCGCGTCAACCAGCATCCCGACGGCGGCATCGCACGGCTGCGCGTCTACGGAGAGGTCGCGCCCGACCCGGCCTGGCTCGGCACGCTGGGCACCTTCGACCTTGTCGCGCTGGAGAACGGCGGCCAGGTCGAGGACGCCTCCGACCGCTTCTACTCGCCGGCCACCAACACCATCCAGCCGGGCCGCTCGCGCAAGATGGACGACGGCTGGGAGACCCGCCGGCGGCGCGACAAGGGCAACGACTGGATTCGCTACCAGCTGGTGGCCCAGTCCGAGATCCGCGCGGTGGAGATCGACACGGCGTATCTCAAGGGCAACTCGGCCGGCTGGGCGTCCCTGTCCGTCTCGGACGGCTCGGACGGCTCGGACTCCTGGACCGAGGTCCTCCCGCGGACGCGCCTCCAGCCGGACACGAACCACCGTTTCGTGCTCGACACCCCGGCGGTGGGCACGCATGTCCGGGTGGACATCTACCCCGACGGAGGCATCTCCCGCCTCCGCCTGTTCGGCTCGCTGACGTCGGACGGCGCGGCCCGCCTGAAGGCCCGCCACCAGGAACTGGGCGGCTGATGTTGGTCTGGGGGCTCCGCCCCCAGACCCCGTACGCCCTGCGGGCGTGAGCCGGACTTCGTCCGAGGGACCGCCCCTCGCCGCCCGGGACGTCCGTGGTCCGGGGGGTGCCCCTTGCCCCGGACCGGGCATCACACCTCAGCCGGCCTCCCACACCCGCAGGCCGTGGGAGGCGGCGCTGAGGCCCACCGGGCGGGCCTGGAAATTCCAGCCCGCAGGCGCGGGTTCGGGCGCAGCCCGGCGCGCGGCCGGAACCGGCGGCCTGCCAGGGCTCCGCACCAGGCGGCGTGCGTGGCGCGAGGCCCGAGTGCGGGGCACACGTCCAGCCATGGGCGGAGGCGTGAAGGCCCCGGGGCGAGTCCCCCGGTCAGGCCTCCAGACCACCGCCGTGGGCGAGCTTCAGGCGGAGCCCGGACATCGGTGGGAACTGCCGGGCCGACAACAGGGCCCGCGCGGCGCTGGAAAGTCCGGCCCCGCGGAAGAGCCGATCGTCGCCGAGGGACGTGACCGGGGCCTGGGGGCAGGCTCCTCGATCCGGGCCGGGCACCTCGGCTCCGCCGACGCCCCGGCGAGCGGAGCGCCGGTGGGCGCAGCCCGCCAGGGCTCCGCACCAGGGGGCGTGCGCGGGCGAGAGGCCCGAGTGCGGGGCACACGGCCAGCGGCCGGAACTGGCGGCCCCGTCGTGTCAGATGGCCGGCAGGGGTTCGGGGCGAGCCCCGAGGTCAGGCCGCGTGGCGGCCGTCGACCGAGAGCTCCGCGCCCGAACCCGCAGGCGCGGGTTCGGGCGCAGCCCGGCGCGCGGCCGGAAGCGGCGGCCCGCCAGGGCTCCGCACCAGGCGGCGTGCGTGACGCGAAGCCGAGTCCGGGGCACACGGCCGCCGGCCGGAACTGGCGGCCCCGTCGGCTCCGTGCCCGATGGCCGGCAGGGGTTCGGGGCACAGCCCCGAGGTCAGGCCGCGTGGCCGCCGTCGACCGAGAGCTCCGCGCCCGTGATGTACGCCGCCTCGTCGCTCGTCACGTACGCCACGAGCGACGCGACTTCGTCAGGTGTGCCGAAGCGGCCCAGCGCCGTACTCGCCTTCTGCGGGTCCGCGTACGGCCCGTCCGCCGGGTTCATGCCGGTGTCGATCGGGCCCGGGTGGATCAGGTTCGCCGTGATCCCGCGGTCGCCCAGTTCACGCGCGAGCGCCTTCGTCAGACCGATCAGCGCCGCCTTGCTCATGGCATAGAGCGTGCCGCCCGGGCCCGGCACGTACTTGGTCATGCAGGTGCCGACGGAGACGATCCGGCCGCCGCGCTCCATGCGGGCCGCCGCCGTCTGCGAGGCCAGGAAGACCGCCCGTACATTCACCGCCAGCGCCCGGTCCACGTCGTCGGCCGACAGCGTCCCGATCGGGCCGAGCACACCGACGCCCGCGTTGTTGACCAGGATGTCGAGCGAGCCGGGCGAGCCGAGCGCGTCCACGGCCCGTCCGACGACCGAGCCCGCCGCCTCCGCGTCGGCCGCGTCCGCCCGCAGTGCGACGGCCCGCTGCCCGGCCGCCTCGATCTTGCGCACCACCTCCTGTGCGGCCTCTTCGTCCCGCACATAGGTGATCGCGACATCGACGCCCTCCTGCGCGAGCCGCAGCGCGATCGCCGCTCCTATCCCGCGGCTGCCTCCGGTCACCAGAGCTGTCCTGGACATGCGCTCCCCTTTTGCCCGCTTCATCGGCTTTATCCGTAGTGCTTACGGGCTCAAGGAAAGCGGCCCCGCCTCCTCCGCGCTGGCGGCAAACGGACGTTGAATCCCGGTGTGACCCTTCAGCAAGAGATCGTCGGGAACGCCATGCAGATGGCGGTCGTCTCCCTCCAGCCCGGCCAGACTGTCTATTGCGAGGCCGGAAAGTTCCTGTTCAAGACGTCCAACGTGACGATGGAGACCCGCCTCTCCGGACCCGGTTCACCGTCCGCGGGCGGCCAGCAGCCCGGGAGCGGCGGCATGGGCGGCGTGCTGCGCCAGGCCATGGGCACCGCCATGCAGGCGGGCCAGCGCGCCCTCGCCGGCGAGTCGCTGGCCTTCCAGTACTTCACCTGCACCGGCGGTGAAGGCACGGTCGGCTTCGCCGGCGTCCTGCCCGGTGAGATGCGCGCGCTCGAACTCGACGGCTCGCGCGCCTGGTTCGCCGAGAAGGACGCCTTCGTGGCCGCCGAGTCCAGCGTCGTTTTCGGCATCGCCTTCCGGGGCGGCAAGACGGGCCGCAGCGGCGGCGAGGGCTTCATCCTGGAGAAGTTCACCGGCACCGGAACGGTGATCATCTGTGGCGCGGGCAATTTCATCGACCTGAACCCGGCGGACTTCGGCGGCCGCGTCGAGGTCGACACCGGCTGCATCGTCGCCTTCGAGGAAGGCATCCAGTACGGAGTCCAGCGGGTCGGCGGCCTGAACCGCCAGGGGCTGATGAACGCCGTCTTCGGCGGCGAGGGCCTGTCGCTCGCCACCTTGGAGGGCAACGGCCGGGTGATCCTCCAGTCGCTCACGATCGAGGGCCTCGCCAACGCGCTGCGGAAGGCGCGGGGCGGCGACAAGCAGGGCCCGACGGGCGGCACGTTCTCGACGCACACGGGTTAGAGCGATGAGTTGCGGGCCGGAGCGTGGTCTGAGCTGATGGCAGGAGACCCGCACGACTCGAAAGCAGGCGCAGTCATGGGAAAGCTCTCGATCACTGCATTCGTCACGCTCGACGGCGTCCACCAGGCTCCCGGCGGCCCCGACGAGGACCGCAGCGGCGGCTTCGACCTCGGCGGCTGGACCGTGCCGTACGCCGACGAGGACTTCGGCCGGTTCATCACCGAGGTCTTCGACCGGGCCGGCGCGTTTCTCCTGGGCCGCCATACGTACGAGATCTTCGCGGGCTACTGGCCGAAGGTGACGGACCCCAATGACCCGGTTGCCTCCCGGCTCAACTCGCTGCCGAAGTACGTCGTGTCGGACTCGATCGACAAGGCCGACTGGGACGGCACCACCGTCGTCAGGGGCGATCTCGTCAAAGAGGTCGCCGCAATCAAGGAACGCACGGACGGTGAGCTCCAGATCCACGGCAGCGCCGCCCTCGCCCAGTCCCTGATGGCGCACGACCTGATCGACACGGTTCATCTGCTCGTCTTCCCGGTCGTCCTCGGCAAGGGCCGGCACTTCTTCGCGAACGGCGCGGTGCCGACCGCCTTCAAGCATGTCGAGTCCCGCACGACGAGCACGGGCGTGTCCATCCACACGCTCGAACTGGCGGGCCGCCCCGAGTTCGGCACGTACGAACTCCCCGAAAACGCCTAGTCGAGCGACCCGATCCGGGCCGCCTGCCTGGCCGTTGCTAGCTTCGGGGCCCATGCGATCACTCCCTTACGACATCGAATTCCGCAGCCGTGCCAAGCGCGCGCAGGCATGGGGCGCGGGGCTGCTCTCGGTCGCGGCGCTGCTCTGGGTGTGGTTCGGCGTGCTGCTGCTCACTCCGTACGACGCGGGTTACGAGTCGGCCTGCGAGGCGCGGCTCTTCACGGAGCGGTCGACCGCCGACGAGGGGTACAGCGACGGCAACAAGTGCACGGCCGAGCGCGACTGGCCCGAGCTGCTCGGCGTACTCGGGCTGTCCGTGCCGGTCTCCGTCGTCGGGGCCGTGCTCTTCACCGGCGGCGGCGTCAGCAACCGAATGGCGGAGCACCTGGCCGAAGTGACGCGGCTCAACAACGCGAAGGTCTGACCCCGGCGCTCACGCCTTGCGGTACTGGTCGGCGATCATCAGCACGCCGAAGCCGACCACCGCGAGCACGATGTGCGTGAAGAGTTCGCGGCCGTGCAGAAACGCGATGTGCTCCGTGACGAAGCGGGTGAAGCCCAGAAAGGGAAACCAACCGGTCAGCTCACGGATCACTCCGCACCCGCCCACGACCAGCAGCACGGTGCCGACGCCCTCGAGAATCTTCTTCATGCCGCGATCCTCGCGGCCCGGGCCGGGCCCTCGCGTCGGCCCTCGGGATGTGCCGCAGCGTCGAAAGTCTCGACGTCCGCGACTTTGGTAGCTTCCCGCCGCCGAGGCACGGCCGGACACCGCTCACCTGCGTAGGTTTGTCGACATGACGCGTACGGAATACCCCTGGCTGCTTCCGTCGGCCATGGCAGGACCGTCCGACCCGGACAGGCCGGGCGACGGAGGCCGGGCCAGGCCGCGCCGTACCGTGCGCGACTGGGTCGTGGACATCCTGCTCTTCGTCTTCGCCGCGATCATCGGCATGCTCGCCGCCGAGACCAGCCAGCAGGCGGGCAACACCGACCTGGTCGTCTTCGCCGACCAACTCGTGGGCGCGGTGGCCTGCTGCGCCCTGTGGGTGCGGCGGCGGGCGCCGGTCGGGCTCGCGGTCGCGCTGATCGTGGTCTGCGTGCTGGTGCCAGTCGCCGCGGGCGCGCTGCTGGTGAGCCTGTTCAGCCTGGCCGTGCACCGGCCCTTCAAGCCCGTCGCGATCGTCGGGGCGCTCGCCGTCGCGGGCTCCGTAGTCCAGGCCGCCGTCCGCCCCGACCCGGGCATGTCCTTTCTGGCCTCGGTGATCGCCGGGCTGGTCCTGATCCTGCTGATGACCGGCTGGGGCATGCTCGTACGCTCCCGCCGCCAGCTGGTCGTCGCACTGCGCGAGCGGGCCCACCGGGCCGAGACGGAGGCCGAGCTGCGCGCCGAGCAGGCGCAGAGGCTGGCCCGTGAGGCCATCGCCCGCGAGATGCACGATGTGCTGGCGCACCGGCTCACCCTGCTCAGCGTCCACGCGGGGGCCCTCGAGTTCCGGCCGGACGCGCCGCCCGCCGAGGTCGCCAGGGCCGCCGGTGTGATCCGTGACAGCGCGCACGAGGCGCTCCAGGACCTGCGCGAGATCATCGGCGTGCTGCGGGCGCCCGGCGAGGGCGACGGCGCGGACCGGCCGCAGCCGACGCTCGCCACGCTGGAATCGCTGGTCGCCGAGTCCCGGGACGCCGGGATGAAGGTCACTCTCGACAACCGGATCAACGACCCGGATGCCGTCCCGGCCGCCATCGGGCGCACGGTCTACCGCATCGCGCAGGAGGGCCTGACCAACGCCCGCAAGCACGCGCCGGGCACGGAGGTCACCGTCGCGGTCGTCGGCGGACCGGGCAGCGGTCTCACCGTGGACGTCGACAACCCGGCCCCTCTCGGAGAGGTGCCGAAGGTGCCGGGATCCGGCCAGGGCCTGATCGGGCTGACCGAACGCGCCACGCTCGCGGGCGGCCGGCTCGAGCACGGAGCGACGGGCGACGGCGGGTTCCGTGTCCGGGCCTGGCTACCGTGGGCGGCATGACTATCCGGTTGCTCGTCGTCGACGACGATCCGCTCGTACGGGCAGGGCTCTCCCTCATGCTCGGCGGGGCCGACGATCTGGAGATCGTGGGGGAGGGGGCGGACGGCTCCGAGGTCGCGGAACTCGTCGACCGGCTGACGCCCGACGTGGTGCTGATGGACATCCGGATGCCGACGATGGACGGGCTGACCGCCACGGAGGAACTGCGCAGCAGGCCGGATGCGCCGGAGATCGTCGTCCTCACCACCTTCCACGCGGACGAGCAGGTGCTGCGCGCGCTGCGGGCGGGCGCGGCCGGTTTTGTACTCAAGGACACGCCGCCCGCCGAAATCGTCGCCGCGGTCCGCCGGGTGGCGTCCGGCGATCCGGTGCTCTCACCGGCGGTCACCCGCCAGCTGATGACCCATGTCGCCGACCGCGCACCGGAGACCCGCCGCGGCGCTGCGGCCCGGCGGCTGGCCTCGCTGGCGGAACGGGAGCGGGAGGTTGCGGTCGCCGTGGGACGAGGCCAGTCGAATGCGGAGATCGCGGCGACGCTGTACATGAGCGTGCCGACGGTCAAGACGCATGTGTCCCGGATCCTGGCCAAGCTGGATCTCAACAACCGAGTACAGATTGCCCTGTTGGCGCATGATGCGGGCCTGCTGGACGAGGAGGAGCCCGCCTAGGGCCCGTCCGGCCGATCAGGCCGGACGCGGGCGGTCAGTCCGACGGGATCTCCTCCAGGCGGACCGGCCGGTGCTCCCGGCGCGACAGCTCGCACGCCTCCGCGATCCGCAGCGCCGTCAGCGCCTCGCGGCCGTCGCACGGGTTGTCCGCCTCGCCCGCCACCACTCGGACGAAGGTGTCCAGCTCCGCCTCGTACGCCGGCGCGAATCGCTCCAGGAAGCCCGGCCACGGCTTGTCGGCGGCCGGCGGGCCCTGCGGTTCGGTGGAGCTGATCGGTGTGCGGTCGTCCAGGCCGACCGCGACCTGGTCGAGCTCGCCGGCCAGCTCCATGCGGACGTCGTAGCCCGCGCCGTTGCACCGGGTGGCCGTGGCCGTGGCCAGCGTGCCGTCGTCCAGGGTGAGCACGGCCGCAGCCGTGTCGACGTCGCCGGCCTCGCGGAACATCGAGGGGCCCGCGTCCGACCCGGTCGCGTACACCTCCACGACCTCGCGGCCCGTGACCCACCGCAGGATGTCGAAGTCATGGACCAGGCAGTCCCGGTACAGGCCGCCGGAGAGCGGCAGATACTCGGCGGGCGGCGGGGCGGGGTCGGAGGTCATGGCCCGTACGGTGTGCAGCCGGCCGAGGCGGCCCGAACGCACCAGTTCGCGCGCCGCCGTGTAACCCGCGTCGAACCGGCGCATGAAGCCCAGCTGGAGCACCGTGCCCGCCGACTCGACCTCGTGGAGCGCTCCCAGCGTGCCCGGCAGATCGAGCGCGATCGGCTTCTCGCAGAAGGCCGGGAGCCCGGCGCGGGCAGCGCGGGCGATCAGATCGGCGTGCGACGCGGTCGCCGAGGCGATCACGATCGCGTCCACGCCCCAGGCGAAGATCTCGCGTGCGCTGGGCGCCGCGGTGGACCCGGTCCGCTCGGCGACCGCGGCGGCCCTGGCCGGGTCGGCGTCCGCCACGACCAGTGAGCCGACTTCCCGGTGGCGGCTGAGCACCCCCGCGTGGAAAGTCCCGATTCGTCCCGTCCCGATGAGTCCGATGCGCATGGCCCAAAGGTGCTGCCGTGCCAGGCATCGTGTCAAGACTTTGTCCTGACAACCGAACTTCACGACTTCCCGTCAACATTCCCTGCGACTACGCTCGCCCCGTGCCCAAGCAGCCCAGACACGTGACGGATTCGTCCCTGTCTCTCCAGCTGAGCGTGGACCGCACCAGTCCGGTCCCGCTCTACTTCCAGCTGTCCCAGCAGCTGGAAGCAGCCATCGAGAAAGGGACCCTCACCCCCGGAAGTCTGCTCGGCAACGAGATCGAGCTGGCGGGCCGGCTCGGCCTGTCCCGGCCGACCGTCCGCCAGGCCATCCAGTCCCTCGTCGACAAGGGCCTGCTGGTGCGCCGCCGCGGTGTCGGCACCCAGGTCGTGCACAGCCAGGTCAAGCGTCCGCTGGAGCTCAGCAGCCTGTACGACGACCTGGAGGCGGCCGGTCAGCGGCCGGCCACCGTCGTCCTGCGCAACACCGTCGAACCGGCGAGTGCCGAGGTCGCCGCCGCTCTCGCCGTCGCCGAGGGCAGTGACGTCCAGCTGATCGAGCGGCTGCGGTACGCGCACGGCGAGCCCATGGCTCTGCTGCGCAACCATCTGCCCGCCGGCCTCTTCGACTGCGACACCGCTCGGCTCGAGGCAACGGGTCTGTACCGGATGATGCGGGCCGCCGGGATCACGCTGCACAGCGCACGCCAGTCGGTGGGTGCGCGGGCCGCCACCGCCGACGAGGGCGAACTGCTCACCGAGCCGGCCGGCGCTCCGGTGCTCACCATGGAGCGCACCACGTTCGACGACACGGGCCGCGCGGTCGAGTTCGGGTCACACATCTACCGGGCCTCGCGGTACGCCTTCGAGTTCCAGCTGCTCGTACGGCCCTGAGCGGGCATCCGACCGGCACGTTCAGGTCACGTAAGAATGTCCTTCGCGTAAGAATGTTCGGACAAAGTCTTGACGGGGTCGCGCAGCCGCCGTAAAAACGCTCCCAGCCGCAACCGGGCGGCCGGGAGAGAAGGCGGAACCACCATGCGTACCAACCGCACGGCAGCAGCGCTGCTCGCCGCATGTGCCCTGGTCGTCGTCGCCGGATGCAGCAGTTCCGGCGGCAAGGAGGCGAAGGACAGCCCCTCGGAGGGCGGCGGAGGCGGCGTGCCCGCCGCCACCGAACGGCTGAAGATCGCGATGGTGACGCACTCCGGCGAGGGCGACACCTTCTGGGACATCGTCCAGAGCGGCGCCAAGGTCGCGGCCAAGAAGGACAACGTCGAGTTCCTCTACGCCGCCAACAAGGAGGGCAAGGAGCAGGCGCAGCTCGTCCAGACCTACATCGACCAGAAGGTCGACGGCATCGTGGTCACCCTCGCCAAGCCCGAAGCGGTCCAGGAGGTCGTCAAGAAGGCCGTCGCCGCAGGCATCCCCGTCGTCACCATCAACTCCGGCGCCGAGTTCTCCAAGGCGGTCGGCGCGCTCAGCCACATCGGTCAGGACGAGGCCGTGGCCGGTGAGGCGGTCGGCGAGGAGCTGAACAAGCGCGGCAAGAAGAAGGCGCTCTGCGTCATCCACGAGCAGGGCAATGTCTCGCTCGAGGCGCGCTGCGCGGGCGTGAAGAAGACCTTCAAGGGCTCGGTCGAGAACATCAACGTCGAGGGCACCAACATGCCCGCCTCCACCTCCTCCATCGAGGCGAAGCTGCAGAGCGGCAAGGACATCGACGCCGTCGTCACGCTCGGCGCGCCGTTCGCCGCCGCCTCCGTCAAGGCCAAGTCGGGCGCGGGCTCCAGCGCCGAGGTCAACACGTTCGACCTCAACGCGGAAGTGGTCAAGCAGCTCAAGGCCGGCGAGATCGGCTTCGCCGTCGACCAGCAGCCGTACCTCCAGGGCTACCTCGCCATCGACGAGCTGTGGCTCAACAAGGTCAACCGCAATGTCATAGGCGGCGGAAAGCCGATCCTCACCGGCCCGGCGCTGATCACCGAGAAGGACGTGCCGGCCCTCGAGAAGCTGACCGCCGACGGCACCCGATGACTCATCGGGTCTGCCTGATGACAACCCCGGCACACCCCATGCCGACCCGCCGACCTGCCGTGACACATACTTGGGCGGCCGGGGCGCGATCATTCGCCCCCCGGCCGCACCGGGAAGTACGGCATGAAGGGCACGGCGTCGTGGTGAGGGTCTTTCGTCTGGATCAGGCCGGATCAGTGAGCGGGGTCTGGTGCCGTGGATCGCAAGGCGGAGGAGGGAGGCATGGCGGAGCCATGCCGACTGACGACAACGCGGCGAGGCGCGGTGCCAGGGCACGCGAGCCCGGCAAGATCCAGACGAAAGACCCTTGGGCAAGGACAGGGGCACGCGCACTCGGCGCGGTGCTGGCGGCGGTACTCGGAGCCTCTCTCGCGGGATGCAGCAGCACGGGCGGCAAGCGCGCCGAGGACGCCCGCAAGGCCCAGGCGGCCGCGGGCAAGGCGGCGGTGAACACGCCCCGTTGGACCTTCGCCATGGTCACGCACTCCGGTGACGGAGACACCTTCTGGGACATCGTCCAGAACGGCGCCAAGCAGGCCGCAGCCAAGGACAACATCAACTTCCTGTACTCGCACAGCGACGAGGGCCAGCAGCAGGCCCAGCTCGTCCAGGCCGCCATCGACAAGAAGGTCAACGGCCTGATCGTCACGCTGGCCAAGCCGGACGCGATGAAGGACGTCGTCGCCAAGGCCACCAGGGCCGGCATCCCGGTGATCACCGTCAACTCGGGTTCCGAGCAGTCCAAGGCGTACGGCGCGCTCACCCATATCGGCCAGGACGAGACCGTCGCCGGCGAGGCCGTCGGCGACGAACTCGACAAGCGCGGCCGCAAGAAGGCCCTGTGCGTGCTGCACGAGCAGGGCAACGTCGGCCACGAGCAGCGCTGCGCGGGCGTCAAGAAGACGTTCGGCGGACAGCTGCAGAACCTGTACGTCGACGGCACCAACATGCCCGACGTCCAGGCCTCCATCGAGGCGAAGCTCCAGGCCGACCGCTCGATCGACTCCGTGGTCACGCTCGGCGCGCCGTTCGCGGACGCCGCCGTACAGGCGAAGAAGACCGCGGAGAGCAAGGCCGAGGTCGACACCTTCGACCTCAACGCCAAGGTCGCCGGGGCGCTGAAGGCGGGCACCCTCGGCTTCGCGGTCGATCAGCAGCCGTACCTCCAGGGGTACCAGGCCATCGACCTGCTGTGGCTCTACAAGTACAACGCCGATGTCCTCGGCGGCGGCCGGCCCGTGCTCACCGGGCCGCAGATCATCACCGAGAGCAGCGCCGCCGCGCTCGAGGCCTACACCGAGCGGGGGACACGATGAGTGCTACCGCACCACCTGCCGGCACCCGGCAGCCCGGCAAGACCGACGAACGGCTGCTGCGCACCTCGCCGTTGCGCAAGCTGATGGGCCGGCCCGAGCTCGGCTCGGTCGTCGGTGCCGTCGCCGTCTTCATCTTCTTCTCGATCGTCGCGGACTCCTTCCTGCGCGCGTCCAGCTTCTCGACCGTGCTGTACGCGGCCTCCACGCTCGGCATCATGGCCGTGCCCGTCGCGCTGCTGATGATCGGCGGCGAGTTCGACCTCTCGGCCGGTGTGATGGTCACCAGCTCCGCGCTGATCTCCGCGATGTTCAGCTACCAGATGACGGCGAACGTCTGGGCCGGCGTCCTTGTCTCGCTGCTGGTCACGCTGGCGGTCGGCGTCTTCAACGGGTTCATGCTGACCCGTACGAAACTTCCCAGTTTCATCATCACGCTCGGCACGTTCCTGATGCTGACCGGCCTCAACCTCGGCTTCACCAAGCTGATCAGCGGCACGGTCTCCACCAAGTCCATCGCCGACATGGACGGCTTCGAGTCGGCGAAGAAGCTCTTCGCCTCCGAGCTCACCCTCGGCGACGTCACGCTCAAGGTGACCATCCTGTGGTGGATCGCCCTCGTCGCGGTGGCCACCTGGATCCTGCTGCGCACCCGCTTCGGCAACTGGATCTTCGCGGTCGGCGGCAACGCGGACGCGGCCCGGGCGGTCGGCGTCCCGGTCACCAGGACCAAGATCGGCCTGTACATGGGCGTCGCCTTCGCCGCCTGGATCTCCGGCCAGCACCTGCTCTTCTCGTTCGACGTGGTGCAGTCCGGCGAGGGCGTCGGCAACGAGCTGACGTACATCATCGCGGCCGTCATCGGCGGCTGTCTGATCACCGGCGGCTACGGCTCCGCCATCGGCTCGGCGGTCGGCGCGTTCATCTTCGGCATGACCAGCAAGGGCATCGTGTACGCGGAGTGGAACCCGGACTGGTTCAAGTTCTTCCTCGGAGCGATGCTCCTCCTGGCCACCCTGCTCAACGCATGGGTCCGCAAGCGTGCGGAGGCGACGCGATGACAACCGCGAAGACAGCGAAGACGTCCGACGCGCGCTCGACCGCGCTGGTCGAGCTCGACGACGTCAGCAAGTACTACGGCAACATCCGGGCGCTCGAAGGCGTGTCCCTGGTGGTCCACGCGGGCGAGATCACCTGCGTGCTGGGCGACAACGGCGCGGGCAAGTCCACCCTGATCAAGATCATCGCGGGTCTGCACCAGCATGACGCGGGCACCTTCCGCATCGAGGGCGAGGAAGCGAGCCTCGCCAACCCGCGCGAGGCGCTGGACCGCGGCATCGCCACGGTCTACCAGGACCTGGCCGTCGTCCCGCTGATGCCGGTCTGGCGGAACTTCTTCCTCGGCTCCGAGCCGACCAAGGGCGCGGGCCCCTTCAAGCGGCTCGACGTCGAGAAGATGCGCGAGACCACCCGCTCCGAGCTGCTGCGCATGGGCATCGACCTGCGCGACGTCGACCAGCCGATCGGGACGCTGTCCGGCGGCGAGCGCCAGTGTGTGGCCATCGCCCGGGCCGTCTACTTCGGCGCGAAGGTCCTGGTGCTGGACGAGCCGACCGCCGCGCTCGGTGTGAAGCAGTCCGGTGTGGTGCTGAAGTACGTGGCGGCGGCACGGGACGCGGGCCTCGGAGTCGTGCTGATCACCCACAATCCGCACCACGCGTTTCTGGTCGGCGACCGGTTCATCCTGCTCAAGCGCGGAACGATGTCCGCCAGCCACACCAAGGACTCGGTCACGCTCGACGAGCTCACCCGCCAGATGGCGGGCGGCAGCGAGCTGGAGGACCTCCGCCACGAACTGGAGCGGGCCCCGACGCCGACGCACCTGGGCGGGCACCCGAATCCGTGACCCGGGGCTCCGCCCCGGACCCCGCCCGGATCCGGGCCGCCGTGCGGACCGGCCCGGATCACCCGGGCTCCGCCCCGGACCCGCCCGGACCTTGCGGACGCCCCCTGGCCACTCCGGTCCCTGCCCGAACCGCGCCGGATCCCGCCCCGGGCCGCGGGCCTGGATCCGGCTCGGACCGCGCCCGACCGCGCGGGGCGGCCGCGGATGGCAGAATCAAGGCCCTGACAGGCACCGCCCCCGAGACCCCGCAGGGACATGAGCACCTACCGCGACTTCGCGAACCGCGGCTCCGCCCGCGCCACCGTCCTGCGTACCGTCGGCACCCGCGAGCGGCGTTCGCATCTCACCGCCCCCCGCGTCCCCACCGTCGGCATCGACATCGGCGGTACGAAGGTGATGGCGGGCGTCGTCGACGCCGACGGGATCATCCTGGAGAAGGTCCGCACCGAGACGCCGGACAAGTCCAAGAGCCCCAAGGTCGTCGAGGACACCATCGTCGAGCTGGTCCTCGACCTCTCCGACCGGCACGACGTGCACGCGGTAGGCATCGGCGCGGCCGGCTGGGTCGACGCGGACCGCTCCAAGGTCCTCTTCGCGCCGCATCTCGCCTGGCGCAACGAGCCGTTGCGCGACGCGCTCGCGGGCCGGCTCGCGGTGCCCGTCCTCGTCGACAACGACGCCAACACCGCCGCCTGGGCGGAGTGGCGCTTCGGCGCCGGACGCGGCGAGGACCATCTCGTCATGATCACGCTCGGCACCGGCATCGGCGGCGCGATCCTCGAGGACGGCCAGGTCAAGCGCGGCAAGTACGGAGTCGCCGGCGAGTTCGGCCATATGCAGGTCGTGCCCGGCGGACACCGCTGCCCGTGCGGCAACCGCGGCTGCTGGGAGCAGTACAGCTCCGGCAACGCGCTGGTGCGCGAGGCCCGTGAGCTCGCCGCCGCCGACTCGCCCGTCGCGCACAGCCTCATCGACCGGGTCGGCGGCAATGTCGGCGACATCACAGGACCGCTGATCACCGAGCTCGCCCGCGAGGGCGACGCCATGTGCATCGAGCTGTTCCAGGACATCGGCCAGTGGCTCGGCGTCGGCATCGCCAATCTCGCGGCCGCCCTCGACCCGTCCTGCTTTGTCATCGGCGGCGGTGTGAGCGCGGCCGACGACCTGCTCATCGGCCCGGCCAGGGACGCCTTCCGCCGCCATCTCACCGGCCGCGGTTACCGGCCAGAGGCGCGCATCGCGAAAGCACAGCTGGGCCCCGAGGCGGGTATGGTCGGCGCCGCAGACCTCGCGCGGCTCGTCGCGCGCCGCTTCCGCCGCGCCAACCGGCGCCGGGTGGAGCGCCACGAGCGGTACGAGCGCTATGCGCAGGCCCTTCGCAACTCCAGCTCACCCCGCCCCACCCAGGAACCGTAGTCACATGACAGTGCCCCGACAGTCCACGTCCTCGGACGAGAGCTTCCGCCCGCCCGAGGGCCGGCGCCACATGCTGCTCAGGCGCTGGCTGACGGCGATCACCATCGTGCTGCTCGTCGGCATCCCGGCCGGCTATCTGGTGATCTCCGCCGAGCAGAGCCGGAACAGCGGCCGGGACAAGGAGGCCGAGTCGTCGGCCAGCGGGCTGCGCAAGACCTGGCCGTCCCAGATGAAGCGCCGTGTCTTCGAGGTTCCGATCCCGCCGAAGTCCACGAGCGTCGCCTACTACGAGACGAGCAACTGGAAGACCAGTCGGCTGTATGTGCAGTTCCGCACCACATCCGCCGGCCTCGACCTGTTCCTCGAGGGTGTCGGGACCAGCCGCGCCGCGCTCGAGGACGACGCGGTGACCATCAACGAGCGGGACGCCGAGACGGTCGGCTGGGACTTCGGAGCGGACGGCGACTGGGCCGGCACCACGCACACGCAGAAGCAGCCGCGACCCTCCCAGGACATCACCGTCGACATGACCGATACGTCCCGGCCCAGGGTTTATGTCGTGTCAACCACGACACCCTGACAGGACCTGACGCAAGATCCTTGGCCGCATGGACGCGGCCAACAGCATCCTCTACCCACACCAGACCCTGACCTGCTTTTACGCGCTGGTCGAGAAACCGGCCGAGCATGAGCCGTGGGCTCTTCAGTACGCCGCCGCCGGCCATCCCGCCCCGCTGTTGATCACAGCTGAAGGCGACACACGCTTCCTGACCGACGGCCGCAGCATGCTTCTGGGAGTGGATCCCGACGCCCCGACGCGACCGAAGTCCTGCCGGCGAACGCCACGATCCTGTTCTATACCGACGGCCTCATCGAACGGCGTACTGAAGACCTCGACCGCGGCGCGGCCCGGCTGCGCCAGCACGCCGCCGCCCTCGCCCAAGAAACCCTGGGAGCCCTCTGCGACGAGCTCCTCACCGGCCTCGCTCAGGACAGCAGCGACGACGTCGCCCTCATCGCCGTTCGCACACCGGCATCCGACGACCGCGCCGCCACCGCCACCGCCGACTGAGCTCAACAGCCGGCGGCGCCACTCGACCGCATCCCCTCATTCGATGAGGGCGGCCTCGAAGGAACCCCCCAGGTATCGGTCCCGGCTGTCGCGACGTTGCAGCTTGCCGGTCGTCGTGAGCGGCAGCGTCCCCGGCTTGAGGAGGACGACATCGTGTACCTGGATGCGGTGTCCTGCATGGACGGCGCGCCTGATCTCCTGCTTGATCTCCTGCGCGGTCACCGGCTCGTCACTCCCGCCGCCGGCTGCCGCCGTCGTCTCGGCGAGCACGATGAGCCGTTCATGTGCGCCGTCGTCGACCGACACCGCGCAAGCACCGAACTCGCGGACTGCCGGATGGCTGGCCTCAACAGTGGCTTCGATGTCCTGCGGGTAGTGGTTGGCACCGGCGATGATGATGACGTCCTTCGCCCGACCGGTGATGAACAGCTCCCCGCTGTGCAGAAATCCGAGGTCACCGGTACGGAGAAACCGCTCGCCCGGCTGGTCGGGAAGGGTCCCCATGAAGGTCTCGGCACTCTCCTTGGGAGCGTTCAGGTAGCCCGTTGCGACGCTCGGGCCGGACACGAAGATCTCGCCCACCTCGTCCTCATCGCAGGGCTTGCCGGTCTCCGGGTCGACGGCGACAGCCGTGCTCAACGGATGGATCGGGCCGCAGCCGACCAGCTCCCGACTGTCCAGTGCCGACGCGGCTGGGCGCACTTTTCCGGCGGCGAGCGCCTCGAAGTCCACGCGCAGGACCTCCGGGCCCTGGCCGACCGGCACGGCCGTGACCATCACTGTCGCCTCGGCGAGGCCGTACGCGGGGGACAGCGCCCCGCGCCGGAAGCCGGCCTCTGCGAATGCCGCGCAGAAGCGGTCGAGGGTATCGGCGCGGACTGGCTCACCTCCGACCAGAGCCATCTCCCAACGGCTGAGGTCGAGTTCCCGGCGCTGAGCGTCGGTCACCCGGCGGACACACAGGTCGTAGGCGAAGTTCGGCGCGCAGCTGTCCGCGCGTCCGAGCCGGGAGATCGCCCGCAGCCACGTGAGCGGACGCTGTACGAACGTCATCGTCGGCAGCAGTGTGACGTCCCGGCCGGAGAAGAGGGACTCGAGGACGTTGCAGATGAGGCCCATGTTGTGGTGCGGCGGCAGCCACGACACCGACGACGGGCGGGGCAGCCCGGCGTCGTCGGCAGACCGACGCGTGTTGTCGTATATCAACGACAGATTGTTCAGCACATTGCTGTGAGTGATCGCGACGCCCTTCGGCACTCCGGTCGATCCCGAGGAGTACTGCAGGTAGGCGACCATCTCAGCGGCGATCACCGGCGGGGTCCACTGCCCGGCCAGGTCCAGGCATACCTCGTCGGTCGCCACCCGGTCGAGTCGGGCGAGCCCTTCGGTGCCGGTGAGGACGGGCTCCGCGGCGGCAAGCATAGGGCCGGTGGACAGGAACAGCCGGGACTCGGAACTGGCGGCAATCGACTCCACCCGAGTCCATTTGGCATTGCCCCGCGTGCCGTCGAGCGGAGCTACCGGCACCGGGATCAGACCCGCATAGATGCAGCCCAGGAAGGCGGCGTGGAACTCCAGTCCGGGCGGGTAACTCAGCAGCGCGCATGCGCGTGCGGTTGGAGCCTGCTTCAGCAGCGTCACGGCGATCGCCCGCGCATAGCGGTCGAGTTCGGCCAGGGTCAGTGAGTCGGATTCATCGACACCATCGCCCAGGAACACAAAGCTCTTCCGGTCGGGCTCGGCTGCCGCACGAGTGCGGCACAGGTCGATCAACGTCGTCAGTGCGCCATGCTCACCGGCCACGCCCTCGGGCAGGCGGACACCGTGCTGATGCTTGGTTTGCATGAGACCACTCCAAACGGAGGAAGGAGGAAGAAGGCGGCGGCAGTTCGCGCGCCCTCCCTGCATGGAGCGAGGTTCAGACCGTCTCGAACACCCGCGCCCGGTACCTGGACCGGCACCGCGAGCGCTGCAGCTTGCCGCTGGTGGTGAACGGCAGCGAACCGGCCTTGACCAGGAGGACCTCGTCGGCCCGGAGGCTGTGCCCGGCGAAGACGGCCTCCCGGACGGCTTCTTCGACCTCGTCCGCCCCGACGGTCGCGCGTGCACCTGACGGAGCGTCCGGCGGGGGGCCGGCCACGACGCGGTGCCGGCTGTTGATCTCAGCCAGGACGACGAGGCGCGTGCGTCCGCCGTCCTCGACGGTGAATGCGCAGCAGCAGCCTTCCCGTATGGCCGCGTGGCTTCCTCCAGCGGTCGCCTCGATGTCGTACGGGTAGTGCTGCATGCCCTCCACGACGATGAGGTCGTCCACCCGGCAGGTGACGAAGAGCTGACCGCCGTCCAGAAAGCCGAGGCTGCCGGTGCGCAGGAACTGGCGGCCCTCGTGGCCGCGCACGGTGGCGTTGAACGTACTTGCCGTCTCCTCCGGGGCGTTCCAGTACGCGGCACCGATACTCGGTCCGGATGCCAGGATCTCCCCTGTCTCGTCCGGGGCGCACGGTTCGCCGGTGGCCGGATCCACCACCGCGACGGTCATGGACGGGTGCAACTGGCCCAGGCCGACCAGTCGGCGGGCCCCGTCCTCGCGACCGGCTCGCTGCACCTTGCCTTTCGCCAGCGCCACCGCGTCGAACCGCCGGATCACCGGTTCGGGCTCCACCGGCCCGCCGCTGAGCATCACGGTGGACTCGGCGATGCCGTAACTCGGGAAGAACGCCTCTCGGCGAAAGCCGAACGGGGCGAGCACGGCACTGAACTGGTCAATCATCTTTGCACGCACCGGCTCGTCCCCGACCACCGCGATCCGCCAGCCGCTGAAATCGAGGGAACGCAGCTGCTGCTCGGAGACGCGCCGCACGCACAGCTCGTACCCGAAACCGGGTGCCGAACTTATGCCCGCCCCGCGGTCCGATATCGCGCGGAGCCAGTTGACCGGATCCTGGGTGAACGCCGACGGCGGCATCAGTACGGCGTCGTACCCGACATAGAGCGGCTGCAGGACCCCGGTGATCAGTCCCATGTCGTGGAACACAGGCAGCCAGGACACAACGGGCGGCAGCCGGTCGAAGTCGTCCGTGTCCCGGGAACCGTTGGCCAGGATCAGCGAGAGGTTGTGCAGGACGTTGCCATGGGTGAGCTCCACACCCCGGGGCGGACCGGTCGTGCCGGAGGTGTACTGCAGGTACGCGATCGTGTCCGGGCCGATGCGGGGGGCATTCCAGCCGTATGCGTCCGTCCCACTGATCTCGTCAGTCGCCACAGAGGTCGGCCGGCGCGGTGTGGACATGTCCTTCAGCAAAGTGTCGACACGGTCCAGCCTGGACCCGTTCGACAGCACCAGATCCGGCTGGCAGCTGTTGACGATTGCCCGGAAGCGCGTATAGCGGTCGTCGACGCCGACGCGCAGAACCGGAGGAGCCGGCACCGCGATCAGGCCGGCATACAGGCAGCCGAAGAAGGCGGACACGAAGTCCAGACCCGGCGGGTAACTCAGAACGGCGCGGGCGCCCGGCGGGGCATGCCTGCTCAGACGCACGGCGATCGCCCTTGCGCGGGCGTCGAGTTGGGCGAGGGTGAGCGAGTCGGACTCTTCGAGGCCGTTCTCCAGGAAGGCGAACATCCGTCGATCCGGGTCCCTGGACGCGCGATACCTGCAGAGCTCGACCAAGGTCGTCGGCTCGAGTCGGAATTCTGTGATGGCATCCTCTGACATCGTGGTCCTCCTGTTCGGCTTGGCCATTGCCATTGCCCCGCCATTTCCCCCACTGGCCGCGAGGACTTGGCTATTTGCCCAGCCATTGCTGTACGCCTGCGTCACGTTCGTTCCACTCGGAGAGATGCTAGGTCGGCGGAGAAATATCGGGTATCCGCCGGCGGAAGGCGTCCACCCCCTACCGGAGGCGAGTGCCGGGTAAGTCGTAGGACGGATGACAACCAGCCTCCGGTCGCCCTCACGGTTCCGTCCGCCGGCCGTTATGGAAAGCACCTCGTGCTCTCTACCGTAATGACGACGGCCAGTTGACAACGAATGGCCCGTGCCCACGCCCGTGTCCAAGGGAGACCATTCCCTAGAAGGCTTCAGAAAGGGAACCGTGATGTCCTACGAAGCATCTGACGACTACTTCTTGGGTTATCCGAAGCTCCCCGATCTCCCCGGTTCCCCGGACGGGGTCCTCGGCACAACCGGCGTTGTGGTCACCGGCTTGGGAATGACCACGCCGTTGGGTGCCGACGTCCACTCCACCTGGACGGGGCTGCTCGCCGGCGAATCCCCGGTCACCGTGCTCGACGAAGCGTGGGCCCGCGACCTGCCCGTACGGCTGGCAGGCCGACTGAGTCAGGAACCGACCGAGGTACTGGACCGGGTCGAGGCCCGGCGGATGGACCGCTGCCAGCAGATTGCGATGGTGGCGGCGCGGCAGGCATGGGCCGACGCCGGCGCGCCCGCGGTGGCGCCGGAGCGGTTGGCCGTGGTGATGGGCACCGGCCTCGGCGGCGGGAAGACCCTGGTCGACCAGCACGACCTGTCCTCGGTGAAGGGGCCGGGGCGCGTGTCGCCCTTCGCTGTGACGATGCTGATGCCCAACGGCCCGGCCGCCGCCGTCAGTCTGGACCTCGGCGCCCGTGCCGGCGCCCACGCACCGACCAGCGCCTGTGCCTCTGGAGCGGAGGCAATCGCCATGGGACTCGCCATACTTCGTGCCGGGCGGGCCGACGTCGTTGTCGCCGGCGGCACCGAGGCATGCATCGGGCGGCTGTCCATGGCGGCCTTCGCCCGCATGGGAGCCCTGTCCAGCCGTCATGACGAACCTCAGAGCGCATCGCGGCCGTTCGACAGCGCGCGTGACGGCTTCGTCATGGCGGAGGGCGCCGGAGCCGTCGTTCTGGAACGAGCCGATTCCGCAAGAGCTCGTGGCGCGCGGGCGTATGCCACGCTTGCCGGTACGGGGATGAGCTCCGACGCCCACGCCATGACAGCTCCCTCAGCGGACGGTCAGATCAGTGCGATCCGCCAGGCCTTGAGCTCCGGCGGCCTCGGCCCGCACGACATCGTTCACGTCAACGCTCACGCTCCCGGTACGCCCGTCGGTGACCGTATCGAGGCGTCGGCATTGCTGGAATCGATCGGTCCGCATGCTCTGGTGACGGCGACCAAGTCGATCACGGGCCATCTCATAGGCGGGGCGGGCGCGATCGAGGCCATCTTCACGGTCCTGAGCATCTTCAACGACGTGATTCCCGCGACCAGGAACCTCGACGACAAGGACCCCGAGGTGAAGGTGGACATCGTCACGGGAAGTCCTCGGCACACCAAGGTCACCGCGGCCATCTCGAACTCGTTCGGTTTCGGCGGTCACAACGTGGTCCTCGCTTTCACCAAGTCCGCCTGACCAGGGGCGCGGGACCGCCCGGAGGAGAGGGGGCTTGAGGGGCTGGGGGCTACTGGAGGGCCTGCGGAGGCCCGTGGAGCCTGCGCAGGCTGGGGCGGGTGCACCAGACCGCTCCGCTGAGCCATCAGCGCCGCGTGCATCCGGTTCGGCAACTCGAGTTTGGCGAGGATGCGCGAGACGTGGGACTTCACGGTGGCGGGCGTTACATGCAGCTCGCGGGCGATCTCCTGATTCGACCTCCCCATGGCTATACCGGACAGGACTTGGGTCTCCCGGCCGCTCAGGGTGGCCAGGGCGACCGCGTGGGAGCGCTCCTGTGGCGGCGGAAGAATCTCGAACCGATCGATCAGCCGTCGGGTCATCGTGGGGCAGATGAAAGCCGCGCCGCCGGCGACCGCGCGGACGGCTGAGGTCAGCTCCTCCTGGCTGCTGCTCTTGAGCAGAAAACCGCTTGCGCCCGCCTTCAGCGACCCGAACAGATGGCTGTCGAGGTCGATGCTGGTGAGGACGACGATTCCGGGTACGATTCCGGGTGCGATTCCTGGTGCTGCCGCCGCCGAAGGCTTGGCGAGTTTGCGGATGAATTCGTATTCGGCATCGACGAGTACGACTTGCGGTCGCCGCAGCTCGAACATTCGTAATGCCTCCTCGCCGACCCTCGTATCGGCGACCACGGTGATGTCCGATGCCTTCCCGAGTGCATGCCGGAAACCGCGGCGCACAAGGTCCTCATTGTCGACCAGCATTACTTCCAACGTGCTGAATTCGTCCATCAATCACTCCGCCTGTGCGATTCGGAAGTGTGGTCCCCATTCCACTCCGTGGTCTCCTGACCGGCGTGGTTTCACGGGTACTGGGAAGAACGCATTCCGGTACAGCGGTTGCACACGCGATGGCTGTGGCGCGCGCTGAGCCCTACTGGTGACCGTGGCTGATACCGCATATGCCCCCCTGGCCGGCACGCAGATCCCGGTTAGGCTGAATGACAGCCTGCGGCGGGATTCGCCGCATCGATCCCTTCCGATGCTAGGGGGATTGGCAATGCTGGTTCTAGGCAATGGCGGCCATGCTGTTGGCCGTTCCGGACACGGGGCGGGGGTCGACGAAGTCTCCACGGCTCCGCGGCTGTTCCCGCGAGGCATCGCAGGCGTGCGAGCGATGGTGGATGTCGGGGTCGAGCGCGGAGTTCCCGTACCGGCATGCCTGGACGGCAGCGGTGTGGACGAGAACACTCTTGCCGACGATGCCGCACACGTCCGCGCCTGGCAGGAGCTCGTCGTGGCGCAGAACCTGGTCCGTGCCACAGGCGATGCTCCCGGCCTGGGGCTGGAGGTCGGCAGCCGGATTCCGCTGCGCAAGTACAGCGTGTGGGGCTTCGCACTGCTGGCCAGCCCAACACTGCGCGAAGCGGCGGCTGTGGGACTGCGCTACCTGGAACTCACCTTCACCATGGTCGGGATCCACCTTCAGGAGGAAGGGGACGAGGTCCACCTCGTCCTGGACGACGGGTTTGTGCCCCAGCCCGTCCGGCACTTCTTCGTCGAGCGGGAAATGGCCAACATCCGCACCATCCTGGACACCATTCTGGGTCGGGCCTTCACCCCCCTCCGGCTGGAGGTGCGCTTCCCGCGGCCTGAAAAGCCCGCAGCGTACGAGGCGTTCGCCGACGCGCCGATCGCCTTCGGGGCGCCGCGCAACGCGATCGTCACCCTGGCCGCGGTACTGGAGCAGTCGCTGCCGCAGGCGGACCGCCACACGATGCGGGTGTGCGAACGCGAGTGCAGCCTCCTGCTGGCCCGGCGCGCCCACACCGAATTCGCAGCGCGGGTACGGGAACTGCTCATGCAGTGGCCGGACGGGATCCCCGACATGGGCGTTGCCGCAGCCGCGCTGCACGTCTCCACCCGCACACTGCACCGGCGTCTGGCTGTGGAGGGCACTTCCTACCGGCGTCTCGTCGACGGAGCGCGGCACGCTCGCGCTGTCGAGATGCTGTCCACCCTCGGACTGGGACTCGACCAGATCGCCGTACGGCTCGGGTACGCCGATGCGGCGGCGTTCATCCGCGCGTTCCGCCGGTGGACGGGTGCGACCCCGGGCGCCTACCGCACCAGGGTGCCGACCCGGCCGTACTGATCATTTCAGGACCAGGTTGGGAGCGTACGGGGGTGCGTCCAGTCTCCGGATGGGGGCACCCTCAAGGCCCTGCGACCCGGCGGGCCGCTACAGGGCCATTGGCAGATGCTCGGCCCGAACGCTCGGCATGCGCTACCTCACCGTTCACTCCCGCCGCTGGAACGGGCCTGGGCCGCGCCGTCCTCCATCGCATCCTGCGCGTTGATCCCGTTGGCGGAGATGGACACCGTCACGTACCAGCGAGTACGGATCAACGTTCCCCTCCTGTTCGGCACTTGCCCGAGCGCCCGAGCGCCCGAGCGCCCGAGCGCCCGAGCGCCCGAGCGCCCGAGCGCCCCGGGATCTCCGGAGCGCTCCTGGCTTTCGTCTTCGACTGTTCGCGTCAGCGTTTGAGGGACTCGGCGTCTCCCATGACGATCACCGGGTGCTGGTCGGGATCGAGCGTGAGCAGCTGTTCTTTCATGTGTTTCCGCGCCAGGCTCACGCAGCCGTGCGTAGGCCCGTCGTGGTCGACGTGCAGCCAGATGCCGCCGCCCTTGTCGTCGCCGAGGCGGCGGGTCCAGTCGAGGGGGGAGGTTCCGGCCTTGCGGTTGTAGTTGATCGCGATGACGTAGTCGAAGGAGCCCGCAAGCGGCTCGCCCTCGAAGCCCGTGCCGCCGAACCTGAAGCCCTGCGACGACTGGTCGTACGGCAGCTTGGTGCCGGGATCGGCCAGCAGCCCGCCGGCATCGGTGAGGGTGAACACACCCATGGGCGAGTGGAGATCGCCGGCGCGATGGTCGTCCGTCCAGCCCTTGAGAGCGTTGTGCGCCGGCCAAGTGGCTCCTGGCTCCCAGCCCGCGCTGGTACGCCGGTACAGCACCACCTGCGACTTCGGGGAGTCCTTGCCGCGGCCGGTGACCAGGACAACCTGCCGCACGCGTTCTTGGGGATTCCGGCCAGCGTCTGGGGGCCCAGGCTCGGCAGCTGCGCGGGGACGGATGCGGCGGACGCATCGGCGTCCGCCGGTGTCTGTCGGGGCCTGGCCCGTGTCGTGCTGGGGACGCCGGACGCGGTGGGTGATGCGTCCCCTGCACCGACGGTCGCCGACCGGGCGTCGTCGGCTGTCCCGGTGCCAATGCCCCCGCATCCGGCGAGCGTTAAGGACAGGGCCAGGACGGCGGCCGGTATCCCCAGACGGTTCAGGCCCGTACCCACCTGTTCTGCCGGCCTTACAACCGTCTCGGAGCGGTCAACCCCGACTGCACCGTCTCCTTCCCTTCGCAGGCCGCACCACACGCACTACCCCAGGCAGCTGAGCGGGCACTGCGCACAGGCCCCGCAGCATGCGCGGTCACCTATCGCGGGGTTTCCGCGCACGGGCACTCGGCAGTACCGTCGCCTCAACCGCGGCGGCGACCGGCAGGCCAACGCCGCCCTGCACCGGATCGTGCAGACCCGCCTGCGCTTCGACCCGCGCACCCAGGAGTACTACGAACGCCGCATCAATGAGGGCAAGACCCGACGTGAAATCGTCCGATGCCTCAAGCGCTACGCTGCCCGCGAGGTGTTCCAGCTGGTCAGGCCCGTACAGCCGTGACCCCCGTCATAGGGGCAGTTGTGAGATGTGGGAGCGTGAGCGGGTGAGTGAGACGACGGCTAAGAGCCTGCAATACCGCATTGACGGGCCAGAAGACGCACCGGTCCTGATCTTGGGACCCTCCCTCGGCACTACATGGCACATGTGGGACCGGCAGACGCCCGATCTCTCCCGCGAGTGGCGGGTCTTCCGCTTCGATCTGCCGGGCCACGGCGGCGCACCCGCCCACCCGGCGACCGCCGTCGGCGAGCTGGCCGACCGGCTGCTCGCGACGCTCGACGAGCTCGGGATCCAGCGCTTCGGCTACGTGGGCTGCTCCATCGGCGGCGCGATCGGCATCGAGCTGGCGCTGCGCCATCCGCACCGGGTGGCCTCGCTCGCACTGGTCGCCGCCTCGCCGCGGTTCGGCACCGCCGACGAGTTCCGCCAGCGCGGCGTGATCGTACGCACCAACGGTCTGGACCCGATCGCCCGCAGCGCGCCGGAGCGCTGGTTCACACACGGCTTCGCCGCCGCGCAGCCCGCGATCGTCGAGTGGGCCGTCCAGATGGTGCGCACCACCGACCCCGGCTGCTACATCGCCTCCTGCGAGGCGCTCGCGGCCTTCGACGTACGCGCCGAACTCGGCCGGGTCGGCGTTCCGACGCTGGTCCTGGTCGGCTCCGAGGACCAGGTCACCGGTCCCGCCGAGGCCCGCACGCTGGTCGCCGGCATACCGGACGCCCGGCTCGCGCTCGTGCCCGGCGCGTCTCATCTCGCGCCCGTCGAGCAGCCCGCCGCGGTGACCGATCTGCTCGGCCGCCACTTCTCCACCTCCTGGCAGGACACGCTCAGCGCCATCCCGGCGCCCCCGGTGACGCCGGCGATCTCCGCGCCGGTGACCCCGGTCGCGGAGATCGCGCCCGCCTCGCCCGGACAGCCCGAGGCGGTGTACTCCGGCCGGCCCGATCCGTACGACGCCGGGATGAAGGTCCGCCGCGAGGTGCTGGGCGACGCGCATGTCGACCGCGCGACGGCCGGCGCGGACGGATTCACCGGTGACTTCCAGGAGCTGATCACCCGCTACGCCTGGGGCGAGGTGTGGACCCGAGAGGGGCTCGACAGACGCACCCGCAGCGTCATCACGCTGACCGCGCTGGTCGCGGGCGGTCACCTGGAGGAGCTGGCGTTCCACACGCGGGCCGCACTGCGCAACGGCCTGACGCCCGCCGAGATCAGGGAAGTGCTGATCCATACGGCGGTGTACTGCGGCGTTCCGGCGGCGAACTCGGCCTTCAAAGTCGCCCACGCCGTCATCCAGGAGGAGACCACGCCCTAGGGAGTGTCCGTAGCAGGATGGGTCCATGAGGCTCACGAAGAAATCGCACGCCTGTATCCGGCTGGAGAAGTACGGGCAGACCCTCGTCATCGACCCCGGCGGCTTCAGTGAGGAGGACGCCGCGGTCGGCGCCGACGCCGTCCTCGTGACGCACGAGCATCCGGACCACTTCAACGAGGGCCGGCTGCGCACGGCACTGGAAGCCAATCCGGACGCCGTGGTCTGGACGCTGCGGAGCGTCGCCGAGAAGCTCTCGGCGGCCTTCCCGGGCCGCGTCCGCACTGTCGGCCACGGCGACACCTTCACCGCCGCGGGCTTCGACGTGCAGGTCCACGGCGAACTGCACGCCGTCATCCACCCGGAGATCCCGCGGATCACCAACATCGGCTTCCTGGTGGACGGTTCGGTCTTCCACCCCGGCGACGCGCTCACCGTCCCGGCCCAGGTCGTCGAGACGCTGATGCTCCCGGTGATGGCTCCCTGGAGCAAGGTGTCCGAGGTCATCGAGTACGTCCGCGAGGTCAAGCCGCGCCGTGCCATCGACGTCCACGACGCACTGCTCACCGACCTCGCCCGGCCCATCTACGACACCCATATCGGCAACCTGGGCGGCGCCGAGCACAGCCGTCTCGCACCGGGCGAGACCACCGAGCTCTGACTGTCACACCCCCCGGCTACGCTTCTCCGTATGCGCATCGCCACGTGGAACGTCAACTCGATCACCGCCCGGCTGCCGCGGCTGCTGGCCTGGCTGGAGAGCAGCGGCACGGACGTGCTGTGCATCCAGGAGACCAAGACCACCGAGGAGCAGTTCCCCGCGGACGAGCTGCGCGAGCTCGGTTACGAGTCCGCGGTGCACGCCACCGGCCGGTGGAACGGGGTGGCGCTGGTCTCCCGGCTCGGCCTGGAGGATGTCGTCAAGGGCCTGCCCGGCGGCCCGGAGTACGACGGGGTGCAGGAGCCGCGTGCGGTCTCCGCGACCTGCGGCCCGGTCCGCCTCTGGTCGGTGTACGTGCCGAACGGCCGCGAGCCCGGCCACGCGCACTACGCCTACAAGCTGCAGTGGATCGAGGCCCTGAAGGCGGCGGTCGCCGCCGACGCTTCGGCGGCCCGCGCCTTCGCGGTGCTCGGCGACTTCAATGTCGCTCCGACCGACGACGACGTCTTCGACCGGGAGTTCTTCGAGGGCCAGACGCATGTCACCGAGCCCGAGCGCTCGGCGCTCACGGCGCTGCGCGAGACGGGCCTCGGCGACGTGGTGCCGCGCCCGCTCAAGTACGACCACCCCTTCACGTACTGGGACTACCGCCAGCTGAGCTTCCCCAAGAACCGGGGCATGCGCATCGACCTGGTCTATGGCAATGAGCCGTTCGCCAAGGCGGTCAAGGACAGCTACGTCGACCGTGAGGAGAGAAAGGGCAAGGGCGCGTCGGATCACGCCCCGGTCGTTGTCGATCTGGACATCTGATGTTGCTTGACGCGCGCCCTGTGGTGCGTCCGGCGGCCGGGATGCGAGGCTGAGTGGTATGAACATCCCTTTCTTGGACAACTGGCTCAGGCGGCACGGCGCTGACAAGGAGGAGACCGATCTCGCCGCCGCCGAGAACGACCCGGAGCGCGCGGCGGCCATCGCCGAGCTGCTCTCGGAGTGTGAGCTGCTGCGTGTCCGAGCAGGGCAGCTGGGGCTCGAACTGGACGACTCCCCGGCCTCCTTGACCGCTCTCGACCAGCTGCCGCCGCGCTGGCGCGACGACCCGGAGGAGCTGCCCTGGCTGGGCAATGACGCGGGTCTCTACCTCGGCACCGTGATCGTGCGTACGGTCCCGGGCGCGAGCTGGCACATCTGGCCCGGCGGCCATCCGGTGGTGCGGCTGGCCTCGGGGCGGGAGATCGGCGTTGTGGAGGCGGGGCTCGACTGGGCGGTCAACGGAGTGCCCGAGCTCTCCCAGGTCTACGCGGAAGCCGCCGAGGCCTGAATCATAAATACGGCTTATGCCCTATTTATGCGTGTCGAGTGTGAAGTCCCTTATCGGACTGGATAGTTTGCGTGATCTCGACACAGCTGAGAGTGGGTAGGGCTGCGTATGGCCGTCGATCCGTTGATCGAGCTGCGTGATGTCAACAAGTACTACGGATCGTTGCACGTCCTCAAGGACATCAACCTCACCGTCGGACGCGGAGAGGTGGTGGTGGTCATCGGCCCTTCCGGCTCGGGAAAATCGACGCTGTGCCGGACGGTGAACAGACTCGAGACCATCGAGTCCGGCAGCATCACGATCGACGGACAGCCTCTGCCGGATGAGGGAAAAGCGCTCGCCGGACTCCGTGCCGACGTCGGCATGGTCTTCCAGTCCTTCAACCTCTTCGCCCACAAGTCCGTGCTGTCGAACGTGTCCCTCGCCCAGATCAAGGTCCGCGACCGCAAGAAGGGCGACGCGGAACAGCGCGCCCACCGCCTCCTCGACCGTGTGGGCCTCGCCGACCAGGCCGAGAAGTACCCGGCCCAGCTCTCCGGCGGACAGCAGCAGCGCGTGGCCATCGCCCGCGCGCTCGCCATGGACCCCAAGGTCATGCTGTTCGACGAGCCGACCTCGGCACTCGACCCGGAGATGATCAACGAGGTGCTGGAGGTGATGCAGCAACTCGCCCGGGACGGCATGACGATGGTGGTCGTCACGCACGAGATGGGCTTCGCCCGCTCCGCCGCCAACCGTGTGGTGTTCATGGACGACGGCCGGATCATCGAGGACCGCAGTCCGGACGACTTCTTCACCCATCCGGAGAGCGACCGCGCCAAGGACTTCCTTTCCAAGATTCTCAAGCACTGACGGGGGTTGACTGATGCTCAGCTACGAGGAATTCCGACCCGAGGGCAAGCTCATCGCGTCGGATCTCGACTACGATTTGCCCTCCACACCGGCCGAGGACGTCGTTCCGGCCGAACGGGGACTGCTGCTGCCAGGGGGTCCCGCCCAGGCCCGCTAGGGCCCGGGAGCACGGTGCAGCAGCACATGGGGCACGACCTGGCAGCAGCCGGTGATCACTTCTGCCGCAGCGGGACCGACAGATAGGACGGGTCGGCTGCGGACGAGGAGAAGGTCAGCTGCGCGCCGGACGGGTTGTGCTCGATGTAGAGCGGGTCGACAGTGTCGACGACCACGGCGAGACGGTGGCCGGCCGGTACGTCGTAGGCGGTGGAGAAGAGCTCCAGGTCGACGGCGAACGGCTTGCCGGGCGTCTTGCCGTGGAAGGTGTACGGCGCATTGCTGACCAGCTTGCCGAGGCCGAGCGGGCCCACGTCGTAGAGATAGGCGACGAGGGTGCCGCTCTCCTTGGTACTTGTGACCGTGGTGTGCAGCTTCGCGGTGCCGCGCACCTGCTGCTCGGATCCGTACCGCTCGGACTGCCAGACCGCCGCGAAGGAACGGGGCAGCAGCGGGATCGACGCCATCGGGGGGAGCTTGGCGAACTGGTCCAGGATGCTGGAGAGGAAGATGACGCCGCCGTTGGCGCCCGAGTCGACATTGGCGTGGATCCGCTTGGTGCCGCCCAGCTCGATTTTGCGCTGTGTCGCGGTGACCGACTTCCAGTCCGGGTAGCTCTCGTAGCCGCCGGTGGTACGGGACTTGAGCCGCACCGGCAGCTCGCGGTCCACGCCGTTGTCGACTCCCTTGAGATGGTGGTCGAACCAGCGGTGGGCGCTGGTCCAGGTGTCGTTGGGCAGACCGAGCAGACCCGTGCCCTCGGCCGTCGCATGGTCGCCGGGCCGGAACTCCAGCCGCTTGGGACCCTTCAGCCGCTCGTAGAAGGCCGCGTACTGATTGGGCGGGAAGAGCGAGTCGCCCCAGGCGTTGCCGAGCATGACTGCCGCGCCGTTGGCGTTGATCCGGTCCAGGTAGGTGGCGGGGGAGCGCAGCTTGCCCCACGCGATCATGTTCTCCTCCTCGGCGAGGTTGGAGCCGAGGAAGTCGGCCATGACCTTCTGGAGTTCGGGGCTCGGGCGGCCGGTGAGATAGCCGGCGCCGCTGAGCAGCAGGGCGGCCTGCAGATGCTGGGTGCGGCCGCTGTAGATGGAGTCGATGAGGTCGGCCCAGCCGCTGAGCGCGACGACGGCCTTGATGCGCTTGTCGTGCGCGGCGGCAAGGAGGCCGATACCCGCGCCGTACGAGACTCCGGCCATGCCGACCCTGTCCGGGTCGGCGGGCGTGTTCGCCAGCGCCCAGTCGATCACCTTGGACGCGTCGGCGATGTCGGGCGGGCCGGCGACCTCGATGTTTCCGCCGGACTGCCAGAAGCCCCGCGAGTTGTAACTCACCACCACATAGCCGGAGTCGGCGAGTTTCTTGGCCTGGGCGAGGTATTCGATCTGCGGCATGCCCCAGCTGGTGGGCAGCACGATCACCGGATAGGTGCGGCTGCCGTCGGCGTCTGCGGGTGTGACGACATTGGCCTTCAGCACGGTGCCGCCGTCGCCCTCGATGTCGACGAACCGTACGCCCGAGGAGGCGGATTGGACCGCCCCCGCCACCGGTGCGGCGGGGGCGGCCCCGACGGCCGGGCCCGCGAGCAGCGCGGCGGAAACCGTGCCGATCGCGGCCGTACGCAGAACCTTGCGCGGCTGTCCCACGGTCACTCCTCACTCGTGTCACTTGCGAAGTGACTCGACGGTAACCGCGCGGCCTTACCCGAAGTAACTCCTCGGTAAGTTACGTGAGGGTAACGATAATTGGACGTCGCGTCAGTAGCGATGGCCCGGAACGGGCGAAGCGTCAGCGCAGGGCGCTCTTCGCCTGCCACTCGCTCCAGGACAGATTCCACTCGCCGTAGCCGTTGTTGAGCGCCTGGGTTCCCTTGGCGTCGTCGCCGGTGACCTCGAACGGGTCGCCGACCTGTACCTGGTCGTAGATCCACCGCGCGTCGGCGTCGCTCATGCCGATGCAGCCGGAGCTCTTGTTGGCGCTGCCGAAGTACCCGGCGTTCCACGGAGCGGCATGTGCATACATTCCCGACCAGGTCAGCCGCATCGAGTAGTCGACCATCTTGTCGTAGGCGTCGCCGAGGCCCACCGTCTCGGAGCGCATATTGATCGTGCCCTCCTTCGACATCAGCACGGTCCTGCCCCGCCAGGACGCCTTCTCGCCGCCGGGTGTGCCCGCCGACATCGGCACGTCCTTGATCTCCCGGCCGTCCCGCACCAGCTTCAGCCGGTGGTTGTCGAGGTCGACCGCGACCAACTGGTTCTTGCCGATGGTGAAGTTGGTCGTGTAGTCGCGTACGAACCAGCCGCCCGAGCCCGAGTCGATCCCGTTCAGCTCGGCCGCGAGCGTCACCTTGGTGTCCGGCTTCCAGTACTCCTTGGGCCGCCAGTCGACCCGGTCCTTGCCGGACCAGTCCTGCATCCAGCCCCAGGAACCCTCGGTCTTGTTCGAGGTCGTGACCCTGAGGTGCTTCTCGACCTCGGCCCTGTTCTTCACCGGGTGGTCGAAGACGATGGACAGCGGCTGGGCGATGCCGACCGTGGAGTTCTTACCGGGCGCCAGGGTCAGTTTGTTGACCTTCTCCGGTGCCGCGGTGGTGAATTCGGCGGTGGCGCTGCCGCCGTTGCCGTCCTTCGCCGCGACGGAGTAACCGGTGCCCGGGGCGGCCGCGCGCAAGGAGATCCAGCTCCTGCCGTCCGACGACAGCCGGCCGTCGAGCCGCGCGCCCTTGGAGTCGGTGACCGTGACCTGTGTCAGCTTCCCGTCGGCGATCGTCACCCGTACCGGCTCGCCCGCCTTGGCCTGCTTGCCCGAGAGGCTCACCGAGATTTCGGTCGGCTTCTTGCCGCCGCCCGCCGCCGCGCTGCCCGAGTCCGCGGTGGCGCCGGAGCAGGCGGTGAGCGCGGCGGCGAGCGTCACTGCGCCGGCCGTCACGGCATGGCGGGTGGTGCGGCGGCCGAGCGGAAAGCGCGGGCGTATGCGGCTCAAGGGGAAACCTCCGATGCGATCTCTGTCGCGGACGAAGAGCCCGAGCCGAGACCGGAGGTTCCGGAAGTGCTCGTATTTCCGGCAACACCCGGTGTGACGCTGAACACCCCTTTCATCCCGCGCGCCGGGCAGGAGCGGCTCGACCGGACCGACAGACAGAACGCGCCATCGCGCAACCGCAGGCCCCCTCCCGTCCCTTGCCCGGAAAGAGCGTTGACCCCACCGTGGTGGAGTCAGGCCCGCCGGCGATCGGAGTAGCCGTGGCCCCCTTCCTCCTGCCCCATTCCCTTCACGGATCGGGCCCCCACCACGTCATCGCCGTGCACGGCTGGCTCGCCGACCGCGCCGACTACGCCGCCGTACTGCCGGACCTCGACCGGGAGAGCTTCAGCTATCTCTTCGTCGATCTGCGCGGCTACGGCGAGGCGCTGCACGCGCCCGGCGAGTTCACCACCGCCGAAGGAGCCGACGACATCCTCCGGCTCGCCGACCGGCTCGGCTGGGACTCGTTCTCGCTCGTCGGGCACTCGATGGGCGGCTCGGTCGTCCAGCGTGTGCTGGCCGCGGCGCCGCACCGGGTGCGACGGCTGGTCGGGATCTCGCCCGTGCCCGCGAGCGGGCTGACCATGCCGCCGGAGCAGTGGGAACTGTTCGCATCGGCCGCCGAGAAGCCGGAGAACCGCCGCGTCATCATCGACTCGACGACCGGATGGATGCGGCCCGCGGCCTGGCTGGACCGGATGGTCGACCGGTCGCTGGCCCACAGTGACCCAGCCGCGCTCCGCGCCTGGCTCGACTCCTGGGCGGGCGAGGACTTCCACACCGAGGTGGCGGGCTCCGAGACTCCGGCGCTGGCGGTGACCGGCGCGCTCGACCCGGCGATCAGCGCGGACTTCATGCGCCAGACGTGGATGCGCTGCTACGAGCGGGGCGAACTGGCCGAGTTGGCGTGCGCCGGACACCACGCCATGGACGAGACCCCGCTTCAGCTGATCCGTACCGTCGAAGACTTTCTCCGGGCCGCCGTCCGCGTATGACAATGCCAGGCATGCCCGATCAGAGTGCACCGGATCAGAGCGTGCCCGATGTCTTCGACCCGCGGATCTACGCCGCCGGGCCCCCGTACGACGCCTATCGCGCGCTGCGGGACCATCATCCGGTGGCCTGGCAGGAGGAGTACGAAGTACTGGGCTGGCCCGCGGGACCCGGTTTCTGGGCGGTCACCCGGCACGCCGACGTCGTACGGGTCCTCAAGGACTCGGCGTCGTACTCCTCGCACCTCGGAGCCACCCAGATCCGCGATCCGGATCCGGCCGATCTGCCGTTCATCCGGCGCATGATGCTCAACCAGGACCCTTCCCCTCGCTTCGCGGGGGAGACCCCATCGGACCACGGTCGGCTGCGGAGGCTCGTCAGCCGCGCCTTCACCCCGGGACGCATCGACCGGTTCACCGCCAGGGCTCGGGCGCGCGCCCGCCAACTGCTCGTCGCCGCACGCGAGTCGGGCCCCGTCTTCGACCTGGTGCACGCCGTCACCGACGACTACGCCCTGCTCAATCTCGCCGATCTGCTCGGCGTCCCGGAGAGCGACCGCGGGCTGCTGCTGAAGTGGACCGAGCGGGTCATCGCCTACCAGGACCCGGATGAGCCGCCCGTGCTCGGACCCGACGGCCGGCCGGTCAATCCGCGCTCGCCGGCCATGCTCCAGGAAATGTTCGGCTACGCCCAGCAGCTGGCGGCGTACAAACGCGACCGTCCGGCCGATGACGTCATGACCTCGCTCGCCACGTCCGAACTGACCGACGCAGAGCTGGAGATGTTCTTCTTCCTGCTCACCGTCGCGGGCAACGACACCGTACGCAGCGCAGCGCCCGGCGGCTTCCTGGTGCTCGCCGAGCAGCTCGACGCGCAGCGGAGCCTGCGGGCCGGCGAGGTGGACCTGGACCGGGCCGTGGACGAGCTGCTGCGGCGCCATCCGCCCGTTCTCAGCTTCCGCCGCACGGCGGTGCGAGACACCGTGCTCGCCGGGCAGCGGATCCGCGCGGGAGACAAGGTCGTCGTCTTCCACGCATCCGCCAACCACGACGAACGGGTTTTCGACCGGCCGGCCGCTCTCGACCTCGCGCGCTCACCCAATCCGCATGTCTCCTTCGGCGACGGGCCGCATGTCTGCCTCGGCGCTCACTTCGCCAGGCTCCAGCTGCGCGTGCTGCACGAGGAGGCGATGGCGGCGCTGCCGCCGCTGGTGACCGCGGGAGAGCCGCGACGGCTGGTCTCGAACTTCATCAACGGCATCAAGTCGCTGCCGCTCACCGCCGCGTAGCTGGTCCCAGGGCCTGTCGTTTGGATCTTGCCGGGCTCGCGTGCCCTGGCACCGCGCCTCGCCGCGTTGTCGTCGGTCGGCATGGCTCCGCCATGCCTCCCTCCTCCGCCTTGCGATCCGTCCCCTGGGCCCTGAGGGCCCGGTGAGGCCCCATGGCACCAGACCCGCTCACTGATCCGGCCTGATCCAAACGAAAGGCCCTAGGTGTTCGCCCGCTGCGAGCTCCGGGCGGCCGGGGCCGGCGACTGCGCCGAGCGGGTCACATCGGCGACCAGCTCGACCACGTCGGGTCCGTACGCCGCGGAGTTGACGACCTTGAGCAGCAGACAGAAGGAGTTGCCGCCGTGCTTGCGGGCGAGCTTCTCGTGGTGCCGGGCGAGATAGCGGGTCGCCGCCTGGTTGGTGATGGCGCGCTGGCCGCAGAAGAGAAACACGGGCCGCGAGTCCTGCCCGGCGGTCAGCCGCGCCAGGAGGACGTACTCGGCGACGCCCGGCTCCATGCGGTAGCGCTCCGACCCGATCTGGAACGCGCCCTGGTCCGGGCCCGGATCCGGGTCCGTGTTGATGCGCACTCCGGGCAGCATCGAGTGCAGATGCGCCGCCATCCGCCGGTTGGAGACCGGTCCGCCGACGCAGAACTCGGTGCGGTCGCCGAAGCCCTGCTGGGCTATGTCGTGCCAGACGATCTGGGCATGCGCGCCGCAGTCCTTGATCAGCGCGGAGAGCTCGAGCAGCGCGAAGACGTCGAACCGGTGGACCGAGCCGTCCCGGCCGGCCTCGCGGTTGACGACCAGCAGCGATTCGGAATTTCCGGGCAGCCCGAAGAAGGTCTGCTTGCGGTGGAGTCTGCGCCGCCACAGATAGGTGCGGGCAAGCCAGCCGAGCGAGGCGCTGATGCCGGCGGCCAACACGCCGAGCACGATGTTGCGTACGTCGTCATCCATGGGCGCGCATGTTAGCGGTGTTGTTGGAACATTGTTCGAGGCGGTCCTGACGCAGACGGTGCGGTGAAGTTACCCTGCGCGGACGTACGTTGACTGGAGGTACGGATGCGTCGCTCCGCCGCACGAAATGTGTCGGTTCTGGCCCTTGCCGCGGCCGTGGTCTCGATCGGCGCGGCCGCGCCGCCGGCACCGGGGGTCAGTACTCCCGGCAAGACGCCGGTCGCCGTCGGTTACGGAGGCGCGGTCGCCAGCGTCGACGCGGACGCCTCGGCCGCCGGCATCGAGGTGCTGCGGCGCGGCGGTAACGCCGTGGACGCCGCGGTCGCGACCGCGGCGGCGCTCGGCGTCACCGAGCCGTATTCGGCGGGCATCGGCGGCGGCGGATTCTTCGTCTACTACGACGCCAAGTCCCGCAAGGTCCACACCATCGACGGCCGCGAGACCGCCCCGCGCACCGCCGACGCCTCGCTCTTCCTGGAGAACGGCAAGCCCATCCCGTTCGAGGAAGGCATGACGAGCGGCCTCGGCGTCGGCACTCCGGGCACACCCGCGACCTGGGACACGGCGCTCGACGCGTGGGGGAGCAGACCGCTGCGGCAGTTGCTCCAGCCGGCCGAGAAGCTGGCCGAGGACGGCTTCACCGTCGACGCCACCTTCCGCGCCCAGACCGAGGCCAACCGCGCACGCTTCGCGGACTTCCCGGACACCGCGGGACTCTTCCTGCCGGGCGGCGAACTGCCGGTGGTCGGATCGGTCTTCAAGAACCCGGACCTGGCGGACACGTACCAGGAGATCGGGCGCAAGGGCGTCCGCACGCTGTACCGCGGCGAGATCGCCGAGGACATCGTGCGGACGGTGAACAAGCCGCCGGTGGCCCCCGGCGCCACGCGGATCGTGCGGCCCGGCGATCTGACGACACGGGACCTGCGGTCGTACGAGACGGTCCGGCGCGCGCCGACGAAGGTCTCCTACCGCGGTCTTGACGTGTACGGCATGGGCCCTGTCTCCTCGGGCGGCACCAGCGTCGGCGAGGCGCTCAACATCCTGGAGCGGACCGACCTCTCCAAGGCCACGCAGCGGCAGTATCTGCACCGCTTCATCGAGGCCAGCAGGATCGCGTTCGCGGACCGCGGACGGTGGGTCGGCGACCCGGCCTTCGAGGACGTGCCGACGAAGGGTCTGCTGTCGCAGCGTTTCGCCGACTCGCGCGAGTGCCTGATCAAGGACGACGCCGTGCTCACCAGTCCGCTGGCGCCGGGCGATCCCGCAAACCCGGCGGCCTGCGCCGCATCGGGCACGGCCGCGCCGACGACGTACGAGGGTGAGAACACCACCCATCTGACGGCCGCCGACAAGTGGGGCAATGTCGTCGCGTACACGCTGACCATCGAGTCGACCGGCGGCAGCGGCATCACCGTGCCGGGACGCGGCTTCCTGCTCAACAACGAGCTGACCGACTTCTCCTTCGCCCCGGCGAACCCGGCGGTCCACGACCCGAATCTGCCGGGTCCGGGCAAGCGTCCGCGCTCCTCCATCTCGCCGACGATCGTGCTGGAGGACGGGCGGCCGGTGCTGGCGGTCGGCTCGCCGGGCGGCGCGACGATCATCACCACCGTGCTGCAGACCCTGACGGGACGTCTTGACCGGGGCCTGCCGCTGGTGGAGGCGATCGCGGCACCGCGCGCCAGCCAGCGCAACCAGACGACGACGGAACTCGAGCCGGCGCTGTGGAACAGCCCGCTGCGGGCCGAACTGGAGGCGATCGGCCACGGCTTCCGGCAGAACCCGGAGATCGGCGCGGCGACCGGCATCGAGCGGCTGCCCGACGGGCGATGGCTGGCGGCGGCCGAGAAGGTGCGCAGGGGCGGCGGCTCGGCGATGGTGGTCCGTCCCAGCGGCAACCCGTAGCCGCAACCCGTAGCCGCAACCTCTCGCGGTAACCCGTCCGGCGGCTGATCGAACGCGCCGGGCCCGCGAACGGGTAGGGAGCCTTTCGCACACTTTCGGACAGAAAGGCTCCCTGTGCGTATTCGACATGCGGTTTTCACCGTGGCCGCCGGTTCAGCCCTGCTGGCGGCCGCGGTACTGCCGGCCGCCGCCCATGCCCACCATCGCGCGACCGCTCCCACGAGCCCCGCGGAAAGAGAGGGCTCGGTCACCGCGTCCGAGCTGCTCGCCAAGGTGAAGAGCTGTACGCAGATCTCCGCGGGCCGGTACAGGTCGGACAGCGGCACGTCCGCGAACATCCCGGTCTGCAAGACGGGCGAGGCGGTGTTCTGGAAGGCCGACATGGACATCGACTGCGACGGGCAGCGCACCACTCACTGCAGTGTCACGACCGACCCGTGGTTCCAGAACACGACCGCCTTCCAGCAGTCCGACGGCAAGCAGCTGAACGCCGAGACCCTGCCCTTCATCGTGGTGCCGACGCCGAGCTCGGTCTGGGACTACCGCACGCAGCGCATCATGGGCGGCACGGTCGTCGCCGTCATCTACAACAACCAGGTCCAGTACGCCGTCGTCGGTGACACGGGCCCGAGCGCCATCATCGGTGAGGCCTCCTACGCCACGGCCAAGGCCCTCGGCATCAACCCCGATCCGCGGACCGGCGGTGTCGCGTCAGGGGTCACGTACATCCTGTTCACGAACACGCGGGTGTCGCCGATCGAGAGCCACAGTGGCGCGGTGATGCTGGGCGAGGCCTTGGCCAAGGAATTCGTACGGACGCCCTGACGGCTACTGTCGTCAGTGTGCGGTGACTTGAGCTCGGTGATTTGAGCGCGGTGGCCGGAGCACGGTGATTGAGCGCGGTGGCTAGAGCGCGGTCAGGATGCGCGGGCCGTCGTTCGTGATCGCCACCGTGTGCTCGGCATGGGACGCCCGGCTGCCGTCCATCGTGCGCACCGTCCAGCCGTCGTGCGCCGTGTAGTGGTCGTCCGAGCCGCCCGCGATCAGCATCGGCTCGATCGCCAGCACCATGCCGTGGCGCAGCGGCATCCCGCGGCCCGGCCGTCCCTCGTTCGGGACGCCCGGGTCCTCGTGCATCGTGCGGCCCACGCCGTGGCCGCCGAAGCCGTCCGGGATGCCGTAACCCGCCGAGCGGCACACCTGGCCGACGGCATGGGCGATGTCGCCGATGCGGTTGCCGACGACCGCCGCCGCGATGCCCGCTTGCAGTGCCTCTTCGGCGGTGGCGATCAGACGACCGTCCGCCGGGCGCGCGCGGCCGACGGTGAAGCTGACGGCCGCGTCGCCGACCCAGCCGTCCAGGATCGAGCCGCAGTCCACGCTCACAAGATCGCCGTCGCGCAGCCGGTAGTCGTCGGGGATGCCGTGCACGATCGCGTCGTTGACGGACGTGCAGATGACGGCGGGGAAGGGGACGGGCGCCCAGCTGGGGCGGTAGTCGAGGAACGGCGATCCGGCGCCGGCCTTGTCGAGTACGGCACGCGCCGCGCGGTCCAGCTCCAGCAGGGTGACGCCGACGTCCGCCGCCTCGCGGGCCGCCGTGAGGGCCTGGGCCACCACGCGGCCCGCCTCGCGCATCGCCTCGATCGATGTATCGGTCTTGATCTCCACCATGCCAATTACTATACCGGTTCTGGCGGTATTGGAATACCGGCATTAGAATAACGGCATGGTGCGCACTCCTCTCACTCCCGAAGAGCGTGAACGCGGCGAGCGGCTCGGCCGGTTGCTGCGCCGGGCGCGCGGCGACCGCAGCATGGTGGAGGTGGCCGCGGCCGCCGGACTCTCCGCCGAGACGCTGCGCAAGATCGAGACCGGTCGCGCCCCGACGCCCGCCTTCTTCACGGTGGCCGCGATCGCCGCGGTGCTCGGCCTCTCCATGGACGAGCTGGTGGTCCGCTGCGCCCTGGTGCCCGCGGCCTGATCCGGACTGATCCAGACGACAGGCCCTAGTCCGCGACCGCGAGCTGGATGCGGTGGTGGCGCGGGCGATCGATCTCGTCCAGCAGCGCGACGGCCAGATCCGCGTGCGCGATATGGCCGCCGCCGTCGATCAGCCGGCCCTCGGCCGTGCGGTAACGGCCCGTCGGTGCGGCCTCCGCGTCCAGATCCATCGGCGGCACGACCATCAGCCAGTCCAGCCTCGCAGCCGTTCGAGTTGAGCTGGTACGGGGATCAGCCGGTGGCTCTGCCGCTGGGGGAGTTCTTCCATTCCCGGCGCCTTCCGCTTCGCAGCAGCCAAGTCGGCGCCCTACCGCCGCGGGGAGGCGGGCGGTACTCGACAGCCGAACCGCCGTTCTGCTCCGGTGGAGCAGTAGCGTCAACTCGGTTGTCGCTGTTGACTCAAGACCCGCGAGGGCGTCCCGGAGCCTGATGGCCTCCGGAGAGCCCCCAGTCGCTGAGGCGACTGGCCGCGAACACCTCAGCGACAGGCTTCGGAGACGGCACGTGCTCGGTGGCGGGCAGCGCTCCGCGGGGCCTCGTGGGCCATCACGACGCGGTACGCAGCAAGGAGGGGGCGGAGTTCCAGCTCTCCGTCACCGTCCGGCCGCGTCGAGCTGAGCAGCAGCACGCACAAGCCACGGATCCCGGGCGGAAGTTTGTCACGGAGGACGGTGAGCAGTTGGTCGCGTGCGCTGGTCACCAGGACCCGCTGGCCCTGCGCGAGCAGAGCTGACACGAGACAGGCGATCGTATGGGTCTTCCCAGACCGGGTGGCCCTTGGACCAATGCGCCGGTGTCGTGCTCAACGCGGCCGAGCATGCTGTGCTGGTGCGCATTGGTCTTGCCGGGAAGAGCGGATCACCGCCGAAGAGTGGCGCGCGCTGCTCGCCGTCCCACGCCGCACGTTCTTCAGTTCCGAGTGCCCTGAGCATCTGTGCCAGACCCAGTGGTGCATGGGCCTCGGACGCCATGGTGTCGGCAATCTGGTTGTAGAAGCGAAGGAGCGAGTTGACATTGTGGGGGCGCATCACCAGAGCTGGAGCGTACGAGAGCCGGGCTTCGGGCTCCGGATCACGCGGTGACTGCCACTCGGCGCTGAACGTCATGGGGCGTGACATCACGCGCTCCTGCCACTGCGCCAACTGCTCCAGCGTCTCGGGACCGAGGGGATGCATCGCCTGGGCGACGATCTCTTCGGCCGGCGCGGCGCCTCGTTCCCGTAGCTATCTGTCGTGGGTGTCCAGGAAGTCCTGGTCCGCCGGGTGCAGGGCGCTCTCGGACGACAGCCTCACTGTCACGCGTGCGCAGCGGCGCTCCACCGAGGTCTCCACGCGGTGTGTCAGCAGATGCCGGTGTACGGCCTCGCCATCGGTTCCCGCAAGGTCAACAGTCCAACGGCCAGTACGAGTTCCGTCTGGTCATCCTCCTGCGCGAGCTTTTGGTGCCATGCGTAGATCCGGTCGTACAGGTCACGCAGCTGGTGCTCGGTGCGTTCGCGCTCTGCCTGCTTGCGCCACCGGCCGAGCCACGCGCCGTACGCGCGCAGCTCATCCACTGCTTCGGCTCGGCGGACGGTGCCTTCCTCCTTCCACCATTCGTGTCCGTCCGCGCCACGCACGGGCTCATGCCCGGGCCCCTCCTCAGCCATGGGCGGATCACTCGCGTCGGCCGCCGGGCAACGGGCGGATGGGGCCTCCCCCTGAGTGGTGGACACGCTGATACTGGATCTGCTTGATCCGGAGGAAGCGAGAAGACCGCCGATGGCGATGAAGGACTATTCGGACGAGTTCAAGGCCGATGCCGTGGCCCTGTACGAGTCCACACCCGGGGCGACCTACAAGAGCATCGCCGCTGACCTGGGCATCAACCGGGCGACCCTGCGTGAGTGGGTGCTGCGGGACCGCGAGCGTCGTGGCGTCACCGCTGCGGCTGCGCAGCCGGGCGCCCAACGTCGGGAGGCGGTGCCGTCCGCTGATCGGGACGAGCGGGTGCGGCGGCTGGAGGCCCGGGTGGCCGAGCTCGAGGCGAGTGAGCGCAAGCTCGCCACCGAGCGGGACATCCTCCGCAAGGCGGCCAAGTATTTCGCCGGAGAGACGAACTGGTGAGGAGCCGCTTCCAGTTCGTTGACGACCACCGGGACACCTACGAGGTGAAGCGGCTCTGCCAAGTCCTGGATGTGAACCGGTCCAGCTACTACAAGTGGCTCGCCGGCGCCGAGGCCCGGGCCGCCCGGCAGCACAAGGACCGGGTCCTGGCCGAGGAGATCCGCGAGGTCCACGGCGAGTCCGGCGGCGCCTACGGATCCCCGCGAGTGACCGCCGAACTCCGCGGGAAAGGGCGGCGGGTCAACGAAAAGCGGGTCGCCCGGATCATGCGGACGTTCTCCATCACCGGCATCCGCCTACGCAGACGCGTGCGCACCACCGTCCCGGACCCGGCCACCTCACCGGTCCCGGATCTGTTCCAGCGGGACTTCACCGCCACCGAGCCGGGGCGCAAATACATGGGCGACATCACCTATCTCCCCCTGGAGAACGGGGAGTTCCTCTATCTCGCGACCGTGCTGGACCGCTTCAGCCGCAAGGTCGTCGGCTGGTCCATCGCCGACCACATGCGCACCGACCTGGTCGCCGACGCACTGCGGATGGCAGCCTCGACCCGCGGTCGCCTGGACGGCGCCGTGTTCCACTCCGACCACGGCGCCCAATACGGCTCCCGGGCCTTCGCCGGTCTCTGCGACCAACTCGGGGTCACCCGGTCGATGGGCGTTGTCGGCACCAGCGCCGACAACGCGGCCTGCGAAAGCTTCCACGCGTCCCTGCCTCCAGGGCGCACACGACTACGGCGACTCCGACACCTGCCGCAGGACCGTCTTCGCCTGGCTGACCCGCTACAACACCCGCCGCCGGCACTCCGCCAACGGCCACCTCAGCCCCAACGAATACGAACACCGACACCACACCGCTAAACTCACGCTCGCCGCGTGATCAATAACCGCGTGCCCACCTTCGCGGGGGAAGGCCCAACGCTCCAAAGTGAGGGCCTGATCTCGGGGCGGCAACGGGTTTCGAGAGGGATGGCTTGAACGTGCGGCGACACGGCCTTTGCGCCTCCTGATGTATGCGAGTGAAAGTGCCCTGGGACGTTTCTGCGGCGGTGCGTCGGTCAGTGGCTGTGTGACCTCTGGGAACCATGCGTCCGCAACTCCCCACTGACACCTCCGGAGAGCAGCCTCTTGTCACGTACACCTTGGTGTCACGGACCCCTATTTGAGGCCCCGCTGCCTGCATGTGTCGAGCCTTCAAGCAAGGATCATCCGCAGCGTGTGCAGCCAGGGCAGTGCCGACCCGTCCCCGCTCGCGACCTGCCGACGTCGCTTACCCAACGGTAGTTGAGTTCTGGTCGCCCCACCCGTCCGTACCGTGGGTTGCGCTGCGCCATGCCCGTGCCGACGAGGTACTCCAGATACCGGCGTGCGGTAATGCGGGAGATCCCGATTCCCGAGCCGAGCGCGGCTGCTGACAGTCCTTCGTCGGAGGCCGTCTGCAGGGTGTGCCTGACTCGTTCCAAGGTAGGGGCGCTGAGTCCCTTGGGTGGCTCGGCCTGCTGGGGGCCCCGAAGGGCGGCGAATACCTGGTCGACCTCCTCTTGCCCGTTGGCCTCGCCCGATGCAGCTCGGAACTCTGCGTAGCGCAGGAGCCGGTCACGCAGGTTGTGGAAGGTGAACGGCTTGAGTACGTACTGGACCACACCCAGCGAGACGCTCTCGCGGACCATGGCAAGGTCGCTCTCGGAGGAAACCGCGATCACGTCGGCGCGATGGCCGGCGGCGCGGAGAGCGCGGGCGAGCGTGAGGCCGTGCCCGTCCGGCAGATGGAGATCGAGAAGGAGCAGGTCCACGCGCGTGCAGCCGAGTTGACGGCGGGCCTCGGCGCAGGTGCGTGCGATGCCCACCACCTCGAAGTCGGTCAGCTGCCGCACGTACAGAGCATGGGCCCTGGCCGCGACCGGATCCGTATCGACGACGAGGACTCGGATGCGTGCAGGGTCGGGATTCCGGCCGGGCGCGGAACCGTTCATCGCACCTCTTCCTCGCACAGCAACATTTCCGGACCTGTCTGCCGCGGGGGCTCTTCTGCCTTCTACGGGCGTGCGACGCTCGGCGTTCATGCCGTACGCAGGGCGTTTCGTATCCGTGGTGTGGGTCTCCTGTCGAGTACGGCCGGGTGTCTCGCCAGCAACGCGGCCGAAGTACCGCCGCAGGTTCTGGACTGTCGGTTCCTTTCACGGAGTTTCCCGTACGAACACCGCGCTTCGACTTTCCGAGTTGGTGTCACTGCTGTCGGGTGTGTGCCCGAACCGGGCGCACTGAGCGCCGCTGGTGTCCACGTGGGGGGGAACTCCTGCGTGGCGAACTGACCGACTGTGTACGGAGGTTGCCCGAGTCTGGGGCGTCACCTGGGCGCTGCTCCTCGCATCAGTTGCACCCTGTCTTCCGGCGAGCAGCCGACCAGTCACCAAGGGCATCAGACAAAGAAGCGGGTTAGATGACTGAGCAGCGTACGATCACGCAGCGGCCGCGGTACTCCGTGAACCTCTCGGATGCCGCAGTCGAGAAGATACGCAAGTTGCTGGAGCCGGAGGAGCCCGGACTCGCATTGCGCATCTCGGTGCAGCCAGGAGGCTGCTCAGGGATGCGCTACCAGTTGTACTTCACCGACGAGTACGCGAAGGCGCTGCGCAAGCAACTGGACGAAGACTCCGACGAAGGCTTCGCCGAACCCGACGATGTCACAGAGGCGAACCAGCGTGCCGCGATGGAGGCAGCCGGCGAATCCCTCCAGTGGTTCGAGGGTTTCGCCGTCGTCGTGGACAAGCTGAGTGGGCCATTCCTCGATGGCGCCGTGATCGATTACGCGGACACGCTGCAGAAGCAGGGGTTCACGATCGACAATCCGAACGCACAAGGTACTTGCGGCTGTGGCGACTCCTTCCAGTAACGCGAACCCTTCGGAGCCGGAATGGGAAGCGCAGGACTGGACATGCGCTCAGGCATTCGCGTACGGGCTGATCAGCCGGTTACGCCCGACATGGCGCAGGGCTTCGATGGAGTTCCGCGCCACGCATGACGTCCTCACGCTGACGCTGCTGTTCATCGATCGGACGGATCCTGCGCAAGCCATGCGGTGTGTCCGTGAGCTTGTTGAGCATGATGTCGAGTGGGCGGTGTGGTGTCAGGCCCAACTGATCTGCCCACAGGACTTCATCACTACGGCCGACCTGGACAAGGCCGAGCGCGCGTGGCAGTGGCTCGCGGAGAGCTGTCTGCTCGGCGGAGAACTGTTGGGGGAGTGTTCACCAGGCCAAGCGAGTGTGTCGATGCGCGGCGTTGGTGTGGCACTTGGGGTGGCCGGAGCACGTGAACTCCTGCTGGTTCTTTAGCGTTGCAGTTGGGGCACATGTGCAAGAAAGCCTTGGCCTCAACGAATCGCGGCGGGAGCATGGGTGTGCTCCCGCCGCGAGGAGGCGCGGATGTCGCAGAAGACCAAGGCGGCTCTCTTCTCGTCGCGAGCCGCTGGGATTCCAGGTGGAACCACATTCTGGCCACGGCTGTGGCTTGAGCGGCTTGCTTGACCGACTTGCGCCTCATCTGGCCCCTTGCGCGCGTCGTGCCGGGCGGCCCTGTTTTTTGTGCTGCGGAAGCCCCCGTAGGAGTCTGACGCCCTGATCGCAGCGTTCAACGATCCGGCCGGGAGAGATCAAGTCTGGTCACGTCGATTCCTCAATCGCTCTGGGCGCTGGACGAGTTGGGTGGAGGTCCGGCGCACGAGCGGTTCCCGACCCTGGGGGAGCTCTTCCGCGCGCTGGTGTACGCACGCAGGTGCCAACATGACTCGGTCGGCCACATTGCCGTGCCGAGCGAACAAGCCGCAGCTGTCTCCCCGAACACTCACTGCGTCAGCGCTGCGCTGCGATGCTCCTGCGGGCTGATCCCCGTACACCCGCTTGTACGCCGAGCTGAGCGAGAACCCACTGCCGTGACCGACCTGCCGAGCAACGGAGTCTTCAGTGTGACATCGGCCGTCGGTCGCGAGTGCGGTGGCGGAAAATCGGCGCGCCCGCGACTTTGGTCCACGGGAACGAGCGGCAGCCGTCCGTGGGGCCGATATCTGCGTAAATCTATCGATCATGAGCTGGAGCAAGCGCAGGCGGCAGACCGGAAGGGCGCCCCGGCCTTGGTGTAGGTCGGGACAGCAGCCGGGCCTGTTCACCCACGTCGTCGCCGGTGAGCAGGGGTGTTCGACAGGAAGAAGCGGCCGTCGCGGTGCGCGGTCAGGCCGGCCATCGCCTCGTACTCAAGCGGCTGCGCCGTCTTGCCGAACTGCAGCACGGTCTTGGGCTTTCGCCCTTCGGACCGATCCGCACGATCCGGCCTGGCTTCCCCATCCTCGCCTCGACGTAGGCGATCAGGGACGACCCTTCGGTCGCCACGGGAAGGATCTGGCGCTTGTCCTCGGCCCCGGACGCCACTTGACCTTTCCGGTGTCGAGGTCGAAGGCAACGATCTCGGTGCGGCCGATGAGGTCCTCGCCCGCCAGCTTCGTCGTCAGATAAAATAGGCCCTTGCCAACCAGGTCGCCATCGCAGTTCTGCGCGCCACGCCCGGAGTCACCGGATCCCGCGCAGGGCTCGAACTTGTACTTTCCGCCGTTGATGGTGGAGCGCAGCTTGCCGTTGGGCTTCAGGGCGATCACCGACCAGTTGAACTGGTCCTTGGACTCGTGGACGGAGACCACGAGCGGGTCCACGGAGTACACCTTGTTGAACTTCCACGCCATGGTCTTCTTGGTCTTCTTGTCCGTCAGCCGGTAACGCCACTTGATCTCCCCGGACTTGGGATCGACCTCCTTGATCTGCCCGTATGTGGTGATCTCGTTGAGGCACCAGTCGAGCACCAGGAGCTTCTTGCCGCCCGCGACATCGTTGGGGGTGCAGCCGCCGGTCTTCTCCTCGCCGAGCTCGAACAGCGGCTTGCCGTCGCTGACTTGGTAGGTGTCGGCGCTCATGTTGCGCCCGACGGTCACCGTGTTCTGGGTGATCGACAGGTGGATGATGATCGTGCTGCCAATCTCGCCGGCCGTGACGCGTCAGCTGATCACTCAGACGGCCGACCCCGACTCGGCCGGCGGCCGCAGACAGCAGGCCCGTACCCGTATCGCAGAACTCGCCGAGCGCGAGCGCGAGGTGGCCGTCGCCGTCGGCCAGGACAAGTCGAACGCGCAGATCGCCGAGGAGCTCTTCATGAGCGTCGCCACGGTGAAGGCCCACGTCAGCCGCATCCTCACCAAGCTGGACCTGAACAACCGGGTGCAGATCGCGCTGCTCGCGCATGATGCGGGGCTGCTCGACGGCGACAGCTGACGGATGTGGCGCGGCCCGTCGGGGTGCGATGTGCCGGGCGGCCGGCAGTATCGGCGCATGGGGACTCAACCGCGCATCGTTGAGCGGGCCGAGCAGCCGTTCGTCGGCGTCCGGGGCCGCGTCACCTGGTCGGAGTTCGGGCTGATCGCCGACCGGCTGCCCGAGATCGTCGGTCTGCTCGCCGAACGCGGCATCACTCCGGTCGACGGGCCGTTCTTCAAGTACGAGCTGATCGACCCCTCGGACCTGGAGCGGGAAGCTGGAAGTGGTGGCCGGAGTTCCCGTCGGCGAGCGGGTGCGGCTCCCGCACGCCGACCTGTTCGCCGGCACTCTCCCGGCCGGCAGCTATGCGACGGTCCACCACATCGGCCACCCCGACAAACTTCTGGGCCTGGCCGCCTCCCTGCTCAAGTGGGGGCATGCCAAGAGCCTGAAGTGGGACATGGTGCGCACGGAAGCGGGTGAGGTGTGGGGCTGCCGCCTGGAGAGCTACCACACCGATCCACGCCTGGAGCCGGACCTGGAGAAGTGGGAGATAGAGCTTTCGCTGCGGCTTGCGGAATAGGGCGTGCGCCCTACACGATGCGTACCCCGGCACCGCTCGCCGGCTCGATGACCTTCGCCGCCGAGCTGCGCGAGAGTGCCGAGGCATGGCGCAAGATCATTACAGGAGGGCCTCAGTAGCCGAGCTTCCAGCGCTGGAAACCGCCACCGTTGTACGGGTACGAGTAGACGCCCCCTGCCCGGTCACTATCGAGAGCGTCGGAGTAGCTGTTGCGGAGCACGATGTTGTCCCAGCCTCCTTCGACTCCCCAGAACTGCCAGCCGGCACTGGGGTGGGACAGGCTGCACGGCTCGGTCGCAATGGGGCGGTCCCAGCGCTGCGAAAGGCAGCGTCCCGTTGCGATGTTCGTCAGCTGCACCGAGCCTCTGAATTCGAACCGCTCCCACAGCTGGAATGCGTTGCTGTCGATGGGCGAGCCACATGGCGAGGTGTAGACATCGCCGTTGAAGTTGCTGTCCAGGCAGAGTCCGGTCTCCATGTTCCGCAGGATGCTGGCGCCCGCGGACGCCTGCGCGGAGTTCCCCGAGGTCACTACGGAGAGGGCGGCTGCAGGCAAGAGGGCGAGCGCGACGATGCCCACCTTCAGGGCCGCACGCCCGAACCCGCTCCTGGGCCGGTTCGGCTGACCGATCTCCGTCGTGTGGCCTTCCGTCTCGCTGTGGAGTCGCTGCGTCCATAACCGCGCCGACCGTCTCTTGCGTGTGCTCGTGTGCATGGTTCTCCTTCACATGCTGGTGCGCCGGGAAGGCGTCACTGTCGAGTTGATTCACCCCTCATGGTCAAGACACGTCTTGTCTTGCCCTTGCGTCGGCCTTGCTGCTCGGGATGTGTCCTGATGAAGGGGGAATCGGTTAGCCGGCATCGACCCCGGGCAACGGACGACGGCCGGCCTTCGCTGTCTGCGAAGGCCGGCCGTCGTCACGGATCTGCTCAGCTACGGGCGACGATCGGGTAGACGTAGGTGCCCCGGACGTTGACGTGCACACCGCTGCTGGTCGGGAAGGTGAAGTTGCGGACTTCCTTGCGGTTGGTGCCGGAGCGGATGGTGATGATGGCTCGCTGGTTGTAGCCCTTCAGGAGGGCGACGCCAACGCATTCGCCGCGGGTCAGGTTGCGGGACCCCCAGCCCTGGCGGTTGCCGGTGGGAGGCAGGAGGGCATGGACGGTGAAGTCTGTGCCGTTGTTGCACATGGTGAACGCGCCAGGCGTGCCGGCCTGCGCCGAAGCCGTCGGCAGAATCGCCGCGGCTCCGACGACCATGGCCGAAGCCAGGATCCGTGCCGGCCACTTCTTCCGTGTGAGCTGTCCCATGATCTTCCTTCTGAAGTACGGGCGACGCAGGGCGCCGCACTGGTGATGGTGCGTCAGTAAGGATTCGCGACGTGCCTTGTCGTGTCCTTGCTGAACTCTTGTGCCCGGGGAAGGTCCGGCCGGTGGCGCCGGTTGAGAGGCCGTCAGGTCCACTCGATGTGTGCCATCGGCCGGATCGATCCCAGCCGCTCAAACGCTCAGCTGCGGGCCACTATCGGTGTGGTGAAAGTGCCGCGAACCTTGACGTCGACGCCGCTATTGCTGGAGAAGGTGAAGTTGCGTACTTCCTTGGAGCGGCCGTTGGCGTGGACGTGGATGATCGCCCGGCGGGTCTCATTCCTTTCCAGAGTCTGGATCGTGCACTGCTTGTATCCGATCAAGGGCAGGTAGTAGGCGCGCTGAGTACCTGTGGCCGGCAGTTGTACATCGACGCCGAAGGACGAGCTGTTGTTGCAGATCGTGAAGAAGCCGGGGGTGCCTGCCTGGGCCGACGCCGCCGGCACTGCGGCGAACGCCCCTGTGACCATGGCCAGGGCCACAAACCGCGCCGACCATCTCTTGCGTGTGCTCGTGTGCATGGATCTCCTTCACATGCTGGTGCGCCGGGAAGGCGTCACTGTCGAGTTGCTTCACCCCTCATGGTCAGGACGCGTCTTGTTTTGCCCTTGCGGAACCCTTGCCACTTGAGAGAGGTCCGGCGCCGAGGCCCTGCCGGGCAGTTGGCGCCGATGAACTCGAGGCGGCAACAACGCGTGGTCAGGGCTGTGACCGCCATGGAAAACCATCCCCCTGTCGACTTGGCCGATGACACGGTGTGGGACGCTCTCGTGATCCGCACCGACTACTCCGACGGAGCTGCCTGGCAGCAAGTCGTCCTGGGCCTGCGGCAGCCGTGGGGGGACGAAGACCCTTCCGAACCGTCATGCCATCTCGTCAACGACCCGGCTTGGGCAGGAGCGGATGCCGACGAGGTGCTGGCTGCGCTCCCTCAAGACCTGCACGAGACACTGCACGAAGTCGTGTTCCTGGCCGATGGCCACACGATTCAAGGGGAACAGACGCTGCTGGCAGTGAGTACTGACCCGGACATGGAGGACCGAGACGCTGAGGTGCCTGGGCTGGGTTTCACACGCCGGTTCCGGATCCTGCCCGCAGCCGTGGCGGAGATGGTGGGCAACCTGGCCATCGCCAACATGTCTTTCGAAGACTTCGCCGGCTCCGCCTATGACGATCCCGAGCAGATCCACGGTGGGTTCTTGTGATGTGTCGTCAGGCATCAGTGAGCCGACTCTGATGGGGCCTGCGGGATACGCCGGCACGGTCATGCAGAACCGGCCGTACGAGGCGACATGACTGTCCTCGTACGGCCGGTCCAGTGGGTCAGCTGTTGGCCGAACCCCGCTTGCGCAGTGCGAACATCACGCCGCCGGTGACGACCAGGGCGCCGGCAATGCCGGCGATGAGGCCGGTATTCGAGTCGGAGCCGGTCTCGGCCAGCTCGGAGTCACCCGCCGGAGTGGGCTTCGGGGTCGGGGTCGGTGTCGGAGCCGAAGTCGGTGGAGGCGTTGTCTCGACCGGCTTGGACGGGGTCGGAGTCGGGGTCGGCGTCGGCTTCGGGGGCTCGGTCGGCTTGTCCGGCATGCAGCCCTTGTCCGGGGTCGTGAGGTGCGGCTTGATGTCCTCGTCGACCTGGTCGGCGGCCTTCACATGCACGCGGTACGTGGCCTTCGGTTGCCAGTTCTCCTTGAACGTGATGGTGACACCTTCGCGGTTGCCCTTCACCACCTGGGTGCCGATGAGCTTCTCGGTACCGTCCGCCTGTCGGTAGACGGTAACCGTCGCGGGTGTGCCCGTTCTGTCCTTGTCGGTGACAGTGATGACACCCTGCTCACCGTCGCAGACGGCGGCGGCGCTGAACTCGCTGATGTCACATGCCAGGGCAGAGCCGGCGAGACCGAGGGTGAGGGCTGTCGCGGCGGCCGCGACACCGGCAACGCGCGCGGCGCGTGCGGCTATTGGGGAGGTCTTGAACACAGTCGTCCTTTGGATCGGAGTACGAAAGGGAGGATGGGCGGGGGAGTGCGCTGCTCTCGCCCTACCACCATCTTGGTCACCATTCGTTTACAAGTGACCGCAATGCAGCGTCAATGCGCCGAAGGAGACTGACATTTTGTCTTGACCTTCGCGTGACCAGCGGGAGTGGAACAGCTGTCGTGCAGGCCGGCCGTGAGCCCTGCGCTCACTCACCAACTCGCTAGTACCGGGCCACGATGGGGGCCTGGAAGGTATTGCGCACATTGATGTGCATGCCGCGACTGGGATCGACCGGTGTCTGGCGGGCGGTCTTTATCTGCTTGCTGAAGCTCTTGACCATGATGGTGGCCATCCGCTCACCGCCGATTCTGGGATCCTTGGGCACGGTGATGACGGTGCAAGTTCCTCGATAGATGGGACCAGAAGTCCATTCCGGCGCCTGCCCCGGCCATGGCCAGAGACTCTTGGCTTCGAGGCGGACCAGGACGTGGAAGTCCTGACCGTAATTGCAGACAGAAAGAATCTCCGGCCGTACCACGGCCGCGGTGGCGCTGGAACCGGGCAGCAGTGCGGCGGACACCGCGACCGTGGCAGCGGCAGCGCCTCGTGCGGCCCACTTCTTGATGGTGCTCGTACCCATTCACCTTCTCCTGAACTGTCAACGCGGCATGACCAATTCCCATGGCGGGAACGTGCCGGCAAGCGTGACGTTCGGATCTTGCGGATCCCTTGCGGGATCCTTGCTCTGATGCCGTTCCCGAAGGCTGACCCTCGACGTGGCGGACGCTCGCGAGTGCGCTCCGACGCATGCTGAACCTGCGCGACCTTGGGCGCGTAGTACTCGATGGTGCAGGCTGCCTGAGCGGCGTGCACCGTCACTGGCACCTGTCGCCGGTGACTGGGGGTCGCTCCGGGAGCGAAGCGACCCTGCTGGGGCCCGGGGCCGGCGCGTGGGACAACCGCCGTGTCCCGGGCCGCGCCCCGCGAGCTGCCGCTGCTCACAGACGGGCGACGGAGGGCTTGGCCGCGAGCTTCGAGCGGAGATAGGCGGAGTAGGCGCGAGTCTTCTGCTGGGCGAAAGCACCCGTCGCGATCGCGGGGTTGGAGCTGACTTCCAGGACGTACCACTGGCGCGTATTCCGGTCCTGCACGAGATTGACCCCCGCGACCTCACACCCCATCAGCGCAGCAGCGCGCACCGCCATGCAGAGCACATCCGTCTCGAAGGTGTCCACGTCGAACAACGTGGCATGTCCGCCCTGCGCCGTGTTGCTGAGGTGTGAACCGTCGGTGCTGCAGCGGTGCATGACGATCGGTACGTCCCGGCCGAGGACAAGGGCGCGGAAGGTGCCGTTGTTGGGGATGAACTGCTGGGCCAGGAAGGCGACTTCGGCATGGGCGGGGTCTTCGAGGTAACGGCGGAAATCGACCTCGGTTTCGATGAGATAGTTCAGCCGCCCGCCGGTGCCGTTGACCGCCTTCAGGATGAACGGCAGGCCGAGCTGGTCCGCGAGGTCCGCGTAGGAGTCGGCCAGGAGGGGCCTTGCCAGATGAAATGTGTTGGGCACCGGCAGATCGTCCTGCGCGAGGACCATCAGTTGATAGAGCTTGGTCGGCGCGCTGATCGCCGCCGAGTTGACGGGTGGCCGCTCGCGATGGGCCAAGTACGCGGAGACGGTACTCAGCAGCGTGGCTGTCGGGCGCGGATAGGTTGTTATCTGGATCAGCCCGAACTCGGCCAGGTCCCGGCCACTGATCGTGTCGAATACGAGGGTTTGGCCGGTGCAGATCGCGAATGCGATGTCTTCGATCCCGCAGAAGTAGGCTTCGGCCTCGTCGCCTAGTTCCAGACCGGGGGACGTCGCACACTGATGCTGGAAGGCCCCACCGTTGACGAAGAGAACATCCTGGCTACGGGATTCCGGCGTGTGCACGCCTACTGGCCGCCCTTCTGCACGAACGCAGCGACCCATTCCTGCGGATTCTCGATCTCATTGAGCACATCGTCGATGTCGTCGAGCAGCTCGGCAGCGTCGTCGGAAACCTGCGAACCGCTCTCTGGGGACTGCTCTTCGGCATCGCTCTGGGCATCATCCTCAGCGGAGTCCTCGTGCTGGTGGTGCTTGCGTCGGAGCGACATGAGCAGACCTCCTCGAAGGATGGCATCAGTGAACTGGCCGCAGCAGCGCCTGCAGCCAGTTCACAGGTTCCTACGCACCGGTGTGTGCATGAGTTCACGCGAATCTGATGGACATGTCACTTTCGGCCAACATGTCGGTCGTGCGCGAACCATGTACCACCTGACTCCGTGGATGTAGGTGCCTGTGCAGCCATCGCGACACACCGGATCCGATGTGCTGGACTGTGACCCCTACCTGACAGAACCGAGGTCACCACCCGTGAGAAACCTTCCTGACGGCGACGGAAACTTCTTGATCCGTACGTGCTTCACCTCCGAGCAAGTGTGGGACGACCTGTGCGTGCGGGTCGAGGAAGACGCAAGTGATGGACTGCTGGGTGGACTTCGTCTGGTGAACGATCCCGCGTACGAAGGCCTGTCGGCAGAACAACTGCTCAACCTTGTCCCGGACGACAGCGGCTGCGTCTACCTGGCGGTGGCCGACGCCCGGACGGCCGCACCGGTTGACCGCCCCCACGACCGCACGCTGCTCATCGTGAACGTGGACCCGGGGTACGAGGAACACGGCGGAACCTTCCGCGCCATGGTCTCCGACTTCGCATCCGTCGACGCCAACTTGTGGCTGGCGAACGTGGAGTTCAGTGAGTACATGGAAGCGACCGACCAGGATGGTGTCTACCAGGTCGGGTGAACCAAGGTCGCGCTGCGTGCGTAGCAACTTGCGTCAGGATTCCGCGCGAGGCGATGGACGCACATGAGACAAGAACTGCACGTGCACAAGGCCGGCGAGATCAAGGTCCTTTCAGCCGTCTCTGGATGGGCGCACAGGGGGTGGATGTGAACGCCTTCGGCGTCTTCGACCGGATCGTCACCGCCACTCCGTACTACTTGGTCGCACTGCTGGCCATCGTCGTCCTGCTCGCCTTCCTCGCGGTCCTCGGATGTATCGCCCGCCGGGCCGCCTGGTGGCTTGACCGCCAGCACTGGCACAGGACTGCCACCTTTGACACCCGGTTCGCGGACCCTCGGGCCGCGGCCGGGCGCCCGCACTCCGAGCTGCTCGGGCAGGCGCCTTTCATCCCTACGATTCCGGGCACCGACCGCGACGCACTCGACACCTGTCGCGCCATCTGGGACACCACGCATGTCCGGGAGGACAGCGACCGCGACCGTAGGAACACGTGAACTCCCAGAGAGCGCCTGGCAGATGGCGGATGAGAGTGCCGTACGTGCTGCCAGGAGCTCCGTGTTGCGCTGTCCCTCTCAGGTGACCTTGTAGGGGATGTAGGTGTAGCGGTCGCCCCAGGTGGTGATGTTCAGACCCTTGCCGGTGTCGAAGGCCCTGTGGGTGACATAGGCGCCCCCGCCGGGGCCGTAAGCCCGGACGTTGACCTTGGCGGTAAAGCGCGCGTCGATGTTGATGACATGACACTCGCCGCGATTGACCAGGCTCTGCTGGAATCTGTAGAGCTGGCCGCCGGAAGTCGTGCCGTACACCTCCGCCGGGACGGAGTAGTTCCAGCCTTCGTTGCACAGCCGGAACACGTACGGCTGTCGTGCTTCGGCCGCGGTAGCCGGAATGAGGACGGCGCCGGCCGCGAGTGCGGTGGCGGCGGCCGCGGTGATCGACCATCTCCTGAGTGAACGCTTTCGCATTGGATTCCTTCTGCCGTTCAACGCTGACCGCGTCGAAATACCTGTGCGGGGTGTGGAAGGAATCCTGCGGATCGCCGCTTGTCAGTACCTTGCGCATTGCTTGTCATATGCGCGTCGATCTTTCGGGTGCCGCCCGTCATCCAGGTCTCAGGCCGTTGTGCAGCGCACTGATGGAGGAGTCCAGGAGCTGGGCATCCAGAGCGCGCCAGTCGCCCGAACTCTGCGCCTGCACATAGGCTTTGGCGTGGGTGACGCTGCGTCCCGGCGCCTTGGTCAGTCGCTCGGCCAGCTCCAGCGCGCGGTCCAGCGCACGTCCAGGTTCGGCGATGTCCTGGACGAGTCCCCAGTCGTACGCGGTCCGGGCGTCTACGGGCTCGCCGGTGTAGAGCAGCCATCGGGCTCGTACCGCACCCAGCTCTTCGCGCATGCGGCGCGCTGTTCCTGCCCAGGCCGGGCTGATCCCCAGGGCCAGTTCGGGCATTCGGAAGCGGGTGGCGGGGTCGCTGATACGCAGATCGCATTCGAGGGCGAGGGCGATTCCTGCGCCGAAGCAGTCGCCGTGCAGGGCGCACAGGGTGACGCCGCGCACGGCGCGCAGCGCGTCATGGGCCCTGGCACCCGCCCGTGCGAGCGCGAGCGTGTCGGCGAGGACGGACCGTGGTTTGCCGCCTCGGCTGAAACCGGGCCCCGAACCGGTGATGATCACGGCTGTGGCGTCCTGGTGCTGAGTCAGCAGTTCGGCGAGGCGCTCAAGGAGTTCTGTGCTGAGACAAGGTTCGCCCAGGGCGAGCTGGACGACGCCGGGGTGCGGCTGGGTGATCCGTACAAGGCTGTCCTCGCTCGATTCCACCGGATGCGGGCGATTCGGGGGTACGTGCTCGGCGCTCACGGTCACACCGCACCCCCGCCACCGACGTGGGCGAAGCGTCGGGCCCCGGGTGGTGCCTCGCCTTGTGCCGGGGCGGAATCCCGCATCACGTGCGCGAGCCGCACCGGCAGGTGTGCGAAGTGCCGGATCAGCCGCGCCCAGTCGGGCCGGCGCGGCGCGCCCGCACTGACGAACGCCGGTACGTCCCTGGCGAGTCGGTCGAGGAGAACTTCCGCCTCCATCCGTGCGAGTCGCGATCCGGGGCAGAAGTGCGGGCCCGCACCGAACGCGAGGTGCGGCACCGGGGTCCGGTCCGGCCGGAACGCGTCGCCGTCGTCGAGCAACTCGGGGTCGCGGGCGGCCGATGCGACCACTCCGTGCACCAGCGTGCCCGCGGCCATCGGGAATCCGCCGAGTTCCGTGTCCTCGGCCGCCCGACGCGTGAACATATGGGCCGGTGGGTCGTATCGCAGCAGTTCGTCGACGAGACGCACCCTGGCTTCGTCCCCTGGCGGGCCGGCAGGCGGCAGCACAGCACCGGAGGCCGCGTAATGCAGCACGGCTCCGAGGAGCGCGGATGTCGTCGTGGCGCCGCCCGCCAGCATCAGCGTGCGGTTGTCGATCGCGTCGATGCCAAGGCTTGGATCGTTCTCGGAGATGTACCGGGCCACCTCAAGCATGGAACGGTTGGCGACCGCCAAGTCCTCGGGCGATGCGGTGAACTCCTGGACGCGGAAGGAGTGTTCCGCATGTCGGGCGAGCTCGCCGCGACCGTCCTGCGGCAGTCCGAGCACATCGCAGATGATTTCTACGGGCAGTGGATCGGAGACCAGCGCGACCGCGTCCACCGAGGCGCCCTCGCCCGCCGCATTCAACGCATCGAGGAGTCGGCGAACGGCCTCGTCCACCCGGCGTTCGACCAGGGGCCGCAGGTCCGTCAGGCCCCGGTTGCTGACCGCCGCGCCGTGCGTCCTGCGCGCGGTGCGGTGTTCCGCCCCGGAGCGAAACAGCATGGTGCGGCCCAAGCGCTGCAGCCCCAGGCTCTCCGGCCCGGCGGAACGGGGCACCGGCTCCCAGCGCGAGTCGGTGAGCAGCACTCGGCACGTGCGGTGGCTCAGCGCGAACAGGCCGCCTGGGTAGGTGACGATTTCACCGATCGCGCGCAACTCCCGGTAAACGGCATGCGGATCATCGCCCGTGAGCCAGGCCGTCAAGAGTTTGCCGGGTGCTGCAGGAAGCGGCTTGTCGGAGGAGCGCTTCGGTTGGGGTGGCATCGATCTCCTCGGGAGAGGGAGAGGCGCAGTGGGGTGCAAATGCGCCGGTAAGGAGAAGTCCCAGGGGAGAAATGACGCCCGCACGCAGCAGGATGCGTAGGGGAGGGTAAAGATCCAGCTGCGAGCATTCACCAGACGGAGACCCGGCTGTGGGTAACCGTCGGAATGAAGTAGGGGTCGCTTCTCTCCGAGGTGGTGGGGTCGGGCCGTCAGCGTAGGAGTGGCCACGAAAACGGAGCAATAACGACGAGGCATAACGGGACAACGAGTTGGAGAGGAGTCGTCGCCCTGGAACATTCAGGGTCGGGCCCCGGTCGGGTGGTCTGCCCGCGCCCGACGCAGCAAGGAGGGCCGGGTGGCCGTTTCCGAACGTCCCGGATGGAGCCGTACGGGCAGAGCCTGCACGCCGTTCATGATGAAGGATTCGACCGGCTTCAGGGCGGCGGGCGGTTCGGCGAGCGCCATGTCCGGGAAGCGGTCGAACAGGGCGGCCAGCGCGATACGGGTTTCAAGGCGGGCCAGCGGAGCCCCGAGACAGTAGTGGAGGCCGTGGCCGAAGGTCATGTGCTCGACGGGGCAGCGCCGGGGGTCGAATTGCTCTGCGTCGCCGCCGTATTCCAGGGGGTCCCGGCCCGCCGCGGCCAGCGCGGGCAGGATGGCCTCACCTTTGCGGATGGTCGGACCGCCGGGGATGGCGATGTCTTCGGCGGCGAAGCGCAGGGGCACGTTGGCGACGGGCGGCGCCCAGCGAAGCGTCTCCTCGATGACGTTCTGCCAGGCCACGGCACCCGTACGCACGAGCTCCAGTGCGGCGGGGTGGGTGAGCAGAGTGCGAATGACGTTCACGATGAGGTGGCCGGTAGTCTCGTAGCCGGCGCTGATACACAGGCGGAGCGTGTCGAGGAGCTCTGCTTCGCTGAGGCGGCCGCCGCTGTCCTCGTCGTACGCGTGCACGAGGACGCTGGTGACATCCTCCCCAGGCTGCCGGCGCTTGAGCGCGACCAAGTCACTCAGGATCGTGTGAATCTCCGCATTGGTCGCGCCGGCCTCCTCCGGGCTGATCGTGGTGTTCACCACGCGTGAGACGAGGCGGACCATGGCGGAGCGGGTCTTGTCAGGGATGCCGAAGAGCACACAGATCACCTGCACGGGCAAGGCGTAGGCGAACGCGGCCCGCAGGTCCACGACCTCGGAATGCCGGCCGGTCGACAACGCGTCGAGGAGGTCGTTCGTGATCTGCTCGACGCGTGGCGCAAGGGCATTGATACGGCGAGCGGTGAAGGCGGGGGCGACCAGCTTGCGCAGGCGCTGGTGATCGGGGCCATGAGCGGTCGTCATATTGGCGACGCCGATCCAGTTCCGGATCCACAGATCGCGGTACTCCCCGTCGATCCAGGGCTGCCAGTGCTGCCGGGGGTCGTTCGAGACGCGGGGATCCATGAGGAGTTGTCGCAGCACCGCGTGATGGGTGACGGCCCACGCCCGGATGCCGCCGGGGAGTTCCACGAGAACGGCGGGACCCAGGGAGTGGAGATGAGCGGACTCTCCTGGGAGGTCACGACCGGTGGGGTCGATGACGTAGGGCTTGTGCTCCATGGGGTGGTCCTCGTCAGGTGTGTACGGAGGGAGAGTTGGCCGGTAAGGGCCAGTAGGTGTATCCGGCCGCGGTCAGAGCCGGTAGGTGTATCCAGCAGTGGCCAGCCTGGTGACTGCTTCGGTGAGGACTTCCTGCGGCGGCCCCAGATAGATCCGGAAGCAGATCGGTTCGTGTGCGCCTTCGCCTGAGCGGTCGGCGATCGTGCGGTCGACGCCCATCAGAACACCGGTCTTGTTGAGGCACTCCTCCAGGAACTCCGCGAGGTGCTCTCCGCCGCGGTGCGCGGGGAAGGGGAGTCTCACACAGAGAAATGCCGTGCAGTCGCCTACGTGTATCGCGTCGGGCGGATAGCCGAGGCGGGTACGGACGAGCTCGCTGACCTCGGCTCGTTTGGCCGCGAATTCCTGATTCTTCTCTTCCCGGTAGCGCTCGGCCGCCGGATCCTCCAGCCAGTCGGCCATGGCCTCCTGGAGAGGGACCGCCGTGGCGAAGCTGCGGGTCAGCAGGACGGTGTTGACGAGCGCGTCCAGGGTGTCCGGATGGGCTGTCGCCGCTCCGATTCCCCAGCCGCTGCAGTGGAATTGCTTGCCCAGGGAGCGCACGGCGAGCCAGCGGCGGTGGGCCTCGGGGGGCGCGCCCTGGAGCTCTTCGAGGAGTATGCGCAAAGCCGATGTCGGCGTCACTCCTGGGTCGTGTACGCCGTAGTACGCGTCGTCGATGAGGACGGCGGCCCCGGCCTCCAGGGCGCGTCGGATCATGTGCCGGACCGTGTCCGGACGCCAGTTGACACCGGTGGGGTTGTGCTGGGCGTTGATGGCGATGATGGCCGGCTTCTGCCCCGGGTCGGCGATCACGGAGTCGAGCAGTTCGTCGAACTCCTTGGTCGAGGGCTGGTATCCGTTGTCCTGCCACAGCGGCAGATACCGGCTCCGGTAGCCGAGCGCGTCGACCACACTCTCGTAACTCCAGCCGGGAAGCGTGGAGATGAGAACGGGAGTCACACCGGATTCGGCTATGAGGCCGAGGCTTGGCTCGCTCTGGAGCAGTCGTGCGAAGTCGAACATCGCGTTGCGTGTGCCGCCACTGGTCACCGCGACTTCGAAGTCCCGTCCTGCTTCGAGACCGGAGGGCAATCGGTGGGACGAGGCGATGTAGGACCGCAGGGTCCGCTGCAGCCGGGGGAGGCCGTACTGCGACACGATGTATCCGTGGCTGTGGCTCGGCAGCGGCCCGGCGAGAGCGGACACGAGACCGGGGGCGACCTGGGTCCAGGTCTCGCCGAGGCCCAGGTAGATGAGCTCGCCCGCGGGGCTGCCCGCCCCGAGGTAGCGCTCGATCATCTCCGCGTCGGGGAATCTGGCGGGAAGGTCGGGATGGGAGATGACCTCCCGGAACGGGATCGGCACGGTGCGGGCCTCTTCGATCTGGGCTTGGTGAGGGCGAGTTGAGCAGGGCGGGTGCTCGAGGGTCCGCTCAGCCGGGCGGCTCGGGAAGGAACCCGAAGATGCGTTCGCAGACGCCCCCGACCCGCAGGAGTTCTCGGTCGCGGCCGGGCATCCCGTCGAGCGACAGCCCGACCGGCAATCCGGTGTCACCCAGTCCGGCGGGCAACGTCAGTCCAGGCCAGCCCATGGCGCTGCCAGGACTGGTGTTGCGCGTATAGGCGAGAAGGAGCGGCACGGCCCGCTCACCGAGACGGGCGGTCTCCGTGCCCGGAGCAACGGCAGTGAGCGGTGTGGTCGGTCCGACGAGCGCCGTGAGGCGATGCGCGGAGAACACGTCCCGGAAGACGGCCTGCAGTGCGGGTCGGTACACCTCCATGGCCTTCTGGTACACGACGGCAGGAATCCTGCCGTCTGTCGAGATGCTGGTGAGAATGTGCCGGACATCAGGACTTCCGCACTGCTCGATCAGCTCCGCCAGGCTGGGTGCACTTGGGACAGTGTTCAGGTACGCCTGCAGGGTTTCGGGTGTCTCACGAAAGGCGATCGGGTGGGTCCCGGTGATCAATTCATCGGTGCCGTCCGGCAGTTCGACATCCACGAGGCGCGCCCCGTGCGCCTCCAGTTCGCTCAGGCGTTTGTCCATGAGCTCGTCGATGTCGGGTGCGAGATCGTCGTAGAAGAGCCCTCGGATCACTCCCAGGCGGACACCATGCAGGTCATCGGTGTCGACGTGCGGCTCCGCTGCCCGCGTGGCTGCGGCATCGAGCAGGGCGAGGTCGGCGACCGTGCGTGCCATGGGCCCTACGGTGTCCCGTGTGCGGGAGACCATCATGGTGCCGCGAGCGTCGTAGCGGCCCGCTGTGGGCCTCAGTCCCGCAATGCCGCATAGCGCGGCAGGGATACGGACCGACCCACCGGTGTCGGTCCCGAAACCAGCAGGTGCAAGCCGGGCGGACACTGCGACGGCCGTGCCCGAACTGCTCCCGCCGGCGATCCGGTCGGCAGCGTAGGGATTGCGGGCCGTACCGAATGCGGGGTTCTCCCCTGTGACCCCGTACGCCAGCTCGTGCAGGCTCGTCTTGCCGAGGACCAGCGCCCCGGCCTCGCGTGCCGCCCGGACGGCAGGCGCGTCCGCGGCAGGCCGGTGGTCACGCAAGGCCGGGGTGCCGCCTGTGGTGGGCAGATCCGCGGTGTCGATGTTGTCCTTGACGGCGATCGGCACACCGTGCAGGGGCCCGAGGGAACCCGGCGGAGCGGTGACGAAGTGCGCATCGGCGCGGCGGGCCGAAGCCAGCAGCGCATCGGGGTCCACGGTGATGAACGCGCAGAGATCCGCGCGCGCGTCGATACGGTCCAAGAGCGCCGCTGCGTACTCCGCCGAAGACACGGCCCCGCTCTTGATGAGGCCCGCCACCGTCGTCAGGCCGAGTCCGGGCAGGTCCATCTCAGGCCTTCTCCCTGGACGCTGCGACGCCTTCCCGAATGAGGTGCGGCAGGGTGTCGCGGATGTACGGCTTCAACTCGTTCAGAACCTCGCGCAGTGCCGTGGCGAAGTGCTGCAGATCTCCGTCTGTCATGGGCAGGGACAGGGTGAAGACGCCGCGGCGGGACGTATAGATTCCTCGGTTCAGCAGGCTCAGATGCACCAGTTCGGCGAGGGCGCCGGTGTCCGCGGCCCGAGTCTGTGCGTCGTGAGGGTTGTGGATCGGACCCTCCCCCCAGTGAAGGTGGCCGATCGAGCCGAACCCGGTCATCTCGACCTTCACCCCGGCTGCCGAAGCGGCCTCCGCCAGTTGCTTCTTGAGGTGCTCGCCCATCAGGTTGAGCCGCTCGATCTCGTCGGGCCCGAACGTCTCCAGCGCCGCGAGTCCGACAGTGAGACAGAGGTTGTTTCCGGCGAACGCCTGGGCGTGGAAGACCGATCCAGGCCGGGTCGGGTCGTACAGCGACATCACATCCGCGCGGCCGCCGAACGCGCCCAGCGGAAGACCGCCACCGATGACCTTGCTCAGGGACATCAGGTCGGGAGCGATGCCGTAGTGCAGCTGCAGTAGGCCGAGCCGGAAGGTGGCGCACTCGTCGAAGATCAACAGGCTGCCGTGCTCGCTCGTCAGACGTCGCAGCGCGTGCAGGTACTCGGGAGAGGCGGGAATGCAACCTGCAGCACCCATCATCGGCTCCACGATGATGCCCGCGATCCGCCCGCCGTGCCTCTCGAACAACTCCTCAGCCGCGGCAACGTCGTTGAAGGGCAACAGCAGGACGTCGTTCTGCACGCTCCGGGGCACGCCCCGTGGGATGTGTGCCGACGGGAACGAGTCGGGAAGGCCGTCCTGCGGGTACCACTCACCGGGCAGCGCGGTGATCATGCTGACCTGCACGTCGTTGTGCATGCCGTGATAGCCGTTGGTAATCTTTACGATGGTGTCCCGGCCGGTGAAGGCGCGCGCGGTCCGGATGGCCATCATGGTGGCCTCGGTCCCCGAGTTGCAGTACCGCACCTGCTCCAAAGCCGGGATACGGGAGGTGAGATGCTCCGCATGCCGGATCTGCACGGGGACGGGTGCGCCGAGCGCCGTGCCGTCCAGGACCTGCCGCTGCGCCGCGGCCACGAGAGCCGGGTGGGCGTGCCCGTGCACGATGGCGCTCATATTGTTGACGAAGTCGATGTACTCGTTGCCGTCCGCGTCGGTCAGTCTCGCGCCACGTCCGTACTCCATGAAGATCGGATACGGGGTGTGGTGGTTGATGGTCCGGGTGTCGCCACCTGGAAGGTACTTCTTCGCTTCCTCGTGCAGCGCACGTGATCGCGGAGTGCGGGCCACGTAGGTGTCGAGGATGTCCTGAACATGCGAGGCATGAGCCATGACCATGATCGTGCTCCTTGAGAGTGGGGTAAGGCGTTTCAGATCAGCGGCCAGATGCTTGAGGTACCGCGGGGGAACAGCAGGGGGAGGAGCAGCCGAGCCGTCCGGGTCTGCAGCCGGCAGTCGGGGAACGCGGGGGCCAGTTCGTCCCATGTCGCATGTCCGAAGATCAACTGCAGGAACATCTGCTCGGGCAGGGAGGCGTCGGAGCCTCTGCGGCTGTGCGCGGGCCACGGCCCGATGCCGAACAGCTTGCCCGCCTCGAAGCGCAGGCTCAGGCCGTGGTGGTACAGGTGGATCCGTAGCTCGCCGGTGAAGCTCTCAGCGGCGGTGCCGATCAGTCTCTGCTCCAGTACCGGACGTATCTCCTGGAGCAGAGCGGCCTTGTCGGGGACGCGCAGGAACCAGCCGATGTGCGGTGGGTTGCGTACGAGAAGGTCTGACAGGACGTCGTACGCAGGGTGCTGGGTGCCGAGCCACAGCATGTAGCCGTCCATCGGCTTGTCGTGCCCCTCGATCTCGCCGCCCGCGGTCAACTGCCGCAGCACGCTGGGAACGACCTCCCACCAGGAGACTCCCGACAGCAGCTCGAATCCGGCGACCGACACCACCGGCTCCGGGCACTCCAAGCCCGGCAGCCAGTGGGGGATGGGGTGGCTGGGGATTCCGCCGTATCCGAGCAACAGATAGCCGACCGGACCGGTCGAGGATTCCACGATCAGGATCTCGCTGCGCATCATGTGTCCCGGGCTTCGACCCGAGAGTTCGTACGTCCACTGCGCCTCGTCGCGCAGACAGGAGAGAAGGACACGCCGGCGCATCCGGTCGTCGAGTTCGGTGAGCAGCGGGATGTCTGCCGCGCTGCCCGGGCGCACCCGCACGGGTTCGCCGCCGGACGGAACCGGCGGCAGCTCACGTGCGTGGCCGCCGCGGCCCGCACGCTGCGTCATGACGGGGAGATAGCCGAAGCCACGCTGGAAGTACAGGATGTCGGTCTGGGCTTGGATCAGCTCGCCTCGACGGGCGCTTCCTTCGAGCAGAAGCTCCAGCTGGCGGCTCATCAGCCCCCGCCGCCGGTACTCGGGTCGAGTGGCCCCGAGTTCCAGGCAGTTGACCTTGAGCGGAACGCCGTCGTAGCACCAGGTCTGCGGGATCATCATCAGGCTCGACACCAGCGCGCCGGTTCGCAGGTCCTCGGCGACCAGCATTTCCGAGAAGCTGACCGTGGGATGCGGGCGGCCGAAGAGGTCCTGCACCCACCAGCCGACCGAGGTCGCGGGTGTTCCGTCCGGGGCGGTGTGGGCTTCGGTGAACAGCGCTATGAGCGCGTCACGGTCGCGTCGTTCAACTTGGCGTACGAACAGGTCGTCCGACTCGGGCTCGGGATCGAGGCCATCGATTGCGGATGAAGGAAACATGCGAAGCCCTCCCGACTCCCGCCCCATGGTTCGGCGTTGCATCGGACCTGTCGCATCGCTCTGACCTCCCCGTAAACTCTGGTGCGGAGTGCTGCGCTCAGGTCGCGAGACAGCCAGTGGGGTCGCGATGGGCTGGACAGTAGTCATTAGTTTAACGGGACACAAGAGGGCGCCGTCTTGCTTGGCAAGACTCTTCTCGGTCATCTCAAGAGCGGACGCCGTCTCAGTCGCTGTGGTGCGGCGGGAATTGTCGCCCTGTCAGGGCCCCCGACCTACCTGTGGAGCCATCGCCCTGGCGCCGGCAGTAGTCCAACACCGTGTGCAGGCCAAAGGTTTGGCCTCGGACCCTTCGAGCACCTTCGACTGCCGGATCTCCACGGCCCGCCGCTGAATCCACCAAGCGCACAGCCACCGTTAGCTTTACGGACCTCCATCACGGTGGCATGAAGTCTCGTGCCGCGGGCTGGTACGACAAGGAGTTCGGACCGGCTTGTGCCGTCACCGTTGGATCGCCCCGTTCACCGTTCGCTGGATCGACCACGTGGATCAGCCCGTGTTCGTGATGTCGCACCATGGCGCTGCGCATGACGACTTCTTGCGTCCGCTGCGGACTATCTTCGGCGGCGCAGTGGGAAAGTCCGGCGGGCAGATGTCGCGGAAGAAGTCGGCGGGAGCAACCGGGTTGACGCTCGCGGCCACGCGTCGCAAGGACTCGCGCTGATCCGCGGATCAGCAGCCGGCGCGCGAAGCCTGAATCCCGGGCTGTACCTCGGCCAGGGATGGCGCGACGCTCCCCGGGCCCTCGCTCCGGCGCGGGACCCTATTTGGTCCGCTGCCGGACCATTTCCGTTGTGAGGGCCCACCGCTCATGGTCGCGCCACGCCCCGTCGATGTACAAGAAGTCCGGCGAGAACCCCTCGAGGCGGAATCCGCAGCGGCGGGCGAGCGCGATCGAAGCGGCGTTGCGCGGCTGGACGTTGATCTCCAGACGATGCAGTTTGAGCGCGGGTCCGAAGGCGTGCGCGATGACGAGCCGCAGCCCTTCGGTCATCAGGCCCTTGCCCACAGCGTGCGCGAAGGCGCCGTATCCCAGAGCACCGCAATGGAAGCCGAACTCGACGATGTTGTTGATGCTGACGTAGCCGGCGATCCGTCCGCTGTCCTGCTCGCAGACGAGGAAGCCGGCACGCGAGGCGTCCACGATCAGCCGCTCCGCGAAGTACGCGAAATGCTCGGCGGTGACTGGCGGGGCGAGCCAGGGGTGGTGGAGTTCGCGGCTCGCACGGGCCAGCGTGGTGAAGGCTTCGCCGTCGGCATACGTGAGGTGGCGTATGGCGACGCGAGGACCGGTGGCGAGAAAGGCGGTGTTGTCGGCCATGTTCCGAACCCTAGGGCGTTTCTGATGGCTCTTGGACCGTGTCCCTGGGCCAGATGTGGATCGTGGTGATGGTGAGCGTGCCGCTGAAGGCGTGGTTGCGCTTGTCGTAGTGGGTCGCGACTGAGCGGTGGTGGTTCCACTTGTTCACCCGCCGTTCGACCGTGTTGCTGCGCCCACGCCGCTTGCGGGACAAGCCTGAGACTCGGGACTGCGGCAGTGGATGCAATCGAGGTTGCAGGTACATGACAGTAAACGTTGCATTCCGCCCGGTGCCCTTGGGGACTGTCGGCGACATGGCATCAAGATCCCTGTTTGCGTGGCAGTGATCTACACCTGTGTGAACATCCCAGTGAACGCCTTCAGCTGTTCTTGTCCCGTAATAAGTGTGACATCTGGCGAAGGGTTCGCTCGCCGCCTACCGTCTTGCTCGACGGCGCAAGTGACTTTCCAGTCGCTTAGTGGCTGGAGAAGGGTGGATCGCATGCTAAGTGCGCTTCGTCGAAAACTCGCAGGGGTAGCAGTAGCGGGAATGCTCGCGATAGGCTTCGGGGTGGCGAATGCCAGCCCGGCCTCCGCGGACCTCAATCAGTGCTTCGACGGCTACTACTGCCAGTGGGAGCACTCGAACTACACCGGGGATTTTGGCCAGGCAAGGTACGACACCTGGTACTTCGGCCCCATGACCGATTCGGCCTCTTCCCTCTGGAACAACCGGGCCGAATGGGCCACGCTCTACCTCAACACGAGTTACACCGGCGAGTGCCTCTGGGTGAAACCAAGAGGCTGGCACTACGCCATCCCTTGGCCCATGTATGACAGGTTCGACTCGTACCGAGTCGGCAGGCATTGGACGAAGGGCCAGTTTGGAGAGTCGGTTCCTTGCTCGTACACCATCGGTGAGGGAACCTTCGTAAAGACGTGAGCTGCGACTGGTCGTGGCGTGGAATCGTCGTTCTCTCGTAGGGCGACGCAATCTCCAAGCGCTACATCATCGGGGCGGGGCGCCAGATCCAATGGCGTCCCGCCCCAATTGCGTGCGAGGGCCCCGAAGGCGTGGGTGGTGAGCCGCAACGTTTCCGGTGTCAAGCAGTCGGCGCTGTTGTGGGGCTCAAGGCCAGGCCAGATCCCAGATAGCAGTGGTGGCGATCAGGAAGCCGAGCGCCCCGAGAGACATCATCAGCAAGGGCAGTGAGCGCGTGTACAGGGAGCCGACGCGCTCCTTCTGCGATGGGCTGTTCATCGGTCATTGACTCATTCGTCGTCGCGCGGCCTGCGATGGCATGGCCGGCAGAAGGGTTTGACGTGCGGTAGTACGAGGTTTTCTCACAGTCCCGTGGCGAACTCGCGCCGACCCCGGATGTTCCAAGCACGGCGACTGTAGCCCCGCCGGGTGTGACTGCGGGGGCTTGTGAGGCTATTGCGGGACGGCGGGCGGTGTGCGTCGCGCCGCCCTGAGCCGTGTGGACACGCCCCGTTCGGGCCCTGCCCGATCCCAGAGCTGAGCGGAACGCGAAGGCGTGTTCGGATGAACAAACCATGGCTGCGAACGCTCAAACATTCTGGGGCGATGAATTGAACTTTGAGGCAGGTTCTATACGTAGACGGTGACATGAGTCACGCACCCGCCTTGCGGGCGGAATCGGACCGGGACCGGCGGCCGCGACCTACCCAGGGAGCGGCATGACCAGCACTGCAGTCGCGCGATCGTGGACGGTGTTGGGACTCCTGGCAGGCCTGGCACTGCCGTCCCCGAACCAGGCCCTCGCGCACGGGGCGCCGACCATCCCGGTGAGTCGAAGCGTCGCGTGCGTCCCCGAGACCGGCCGGTACTTGGGGACCCCCGCATGCAGCGCGGCAGCCGCTGCCAGTGACCCAGGGGCGCTCTACGAATGGGACAACGTCCGTGTCACGGACGCGGAAGGGAAGAAGCGCAAGCGCATCCCCGATGGCCGATTATGCAGCGCAGGTCAGTCCAAGTTCCGCGGTCTCGACCTTGCTCGGGACGACTGGCCCGTCACGGAGCTCATACCAGGCGCAGACTTCGCCTTCCGCTACGCCACAACTGTCCAGACGCCAGGGCGATTCGAGCTCTACGTCACCAACGACGACTACGACTCGCAGAAACCGCTGAAGTGGTCCCACCTGGAAACGGAGCCGTTCCTCACCGTGACGGATCCGGTCCCGGACGCCAGCGCATATACCTTCACGGGGCAGCTCCCCATGGACAAAGTAGGGCGTCACCTCATCCTCACCGTGTGGCGCAACAGCGACATGCCAGACACCTACTACTCATGCTCCGATGTGCACTTCCGCGCCGATGACATTGCTGCCGGCCGTACAACTCCCGCCGCCGGAGCGTCGGATGACGTGGCTCTGGCCTCGGGAGTGCGCGATGCGAGCGATCGGCAGGGGCAGCGCGGCGCCGGGTGGCAGGACGAATTCCATGGCATAACGCTCGTGAGCACCGTTGTCGTCGGCGCATCTCTGCTGGCATTCCTGGTTCTGGCGTGTCTGGTACGCGGCAAGCAGCAGCCGCGATAGCCGCCGCTCCGCTCCACATGAAGGTGAGGGCGCATGCTGGGCTTACACCGGCAAGAAGGAAGGGACCACTCCGTGGCGGTTGTCCTGTCGAAGAAGTCGGAGCGTGGCAGCAACAGCCAGGTCGACCCTGGTGAGATCGGCGGGTTGAATCCCGATAAGGCATACGCCGAGTTGCTTCAGGAGGTACGTGTTGCGCAGACGGGGGTGCAGTTCCTCCTCGGCTTCCTCATGACCTTCGCCTTCAGCCCGCGCTTCGAGACCCTGAGTGAGGCGCAGACCTACCAGTACGTCGCGACGCTCATCACCGCGTTCAGCGCAGCCGCATGCCTGACCGCTCCGGCCCCCTTCCACCGTGTCGTTTTCCGGCATGGTCTGCGCTCCCAACTGCTCGCAGTCTCCAACCGAATGGCCATCGTGGGACTGGCGCTGCTCATGATCGCGATGAGCAGCGCCATGCTGCTCATCGTCACCATGGCCATGGGGTCCGACGCATCCAGGATCATCGCCTCAGCGACCTTCAGCGGGATCATCTGGCTCTGGTTCGGCATGCCCATGTGGCATCGACTGCGCTACGGGAAACGCCTACCGGTGGGCGGAGCTGCGGAAGCCGCTCGCGCCAACTCGCCGAGCCGTCCGAAGGGCGCTGGGAGAGCGCCGGGGGAGTAGCCATCGGCACCACCGCGCGGACAGCAGCGTGACCGGTGGCGCTGATATCGGTTGGAGATCGGCTGTAGCCGTCCTGCCCCATCCACCAACCCATCGCTACCATCCCGCAAACACTTGGGGGCCACATGCGACGTACCACCATTGTTGTCATCACGTCCGCTTGCCTTGCGCTGACCGGATGTTCCAGCTCCGGCGAAGGAGCAACCGGCGCCAAGGCCGGCACCACGCCGTCGCGGAGCGAGGCCACGTACACGATCAAGGACTGCAAGGCGCTTCTGGAAGAGAATTTCGCCGCTGACACCAACGCGGACGTCTCGGAGCGGCCTGAGTGCCAGGCCCTAACCGGCGACGAATACGCGCAGGTAGTGGTTGATGTGCTGGCCGGCCGCAAGGAGGACATCCTCGACGGCGCTGCCGCCGAGCTGGTCTACGAAGAGGCCTGGAAGGCGCTCGACGCGGATGCTCAGGCGTTGATGTGCGGGCTGATGGACGAGAAGGGGCCGGGGGCGTTCGGTGCTCTCCTGAGCGTGCGGGTGATGGATCCGTCGGTAGACACCGAGGCGATGGCGGAGTACCTGTATGCCGAGAAGTGTGAGGACTGAATTCGTCCTGGGGGCACCCGAGTTGGATGTGATGGGCAGATGTTATCCACAACGTGCACAGCCGGGATCGTGCGTGCCTGGAGCTGCTCGCGAGACACCGATGCGCTCACCCAGCGGTAATTGAGTTCCGGCCGCCCTACCTGCCCATAGCGAGGGCTGCGCTCGGCCCTGCCTGTACTGACGAGGTGCTCCAGGTACCGACGGGCTGTGATCCGGGAGATCCCGATGCCCAGGCCGAGCGGCGCAGCTGCGGAGAGTCCTTCCTCGGCGGCCGTACGCAGGGCATGTCTGACCGTTCCAAGGTAGGGGCGCTGAGCCCCTTGGGAAGGTCGGCCGGCTGCGACCCGCGCAGGGCGGCGAAGATCTGGTCGGCCTCCTCCTGCCCGCCGGCCAGGCCTGATGCGGATCGGAACTCTGCGTAGCGCAGCAGCCGTTCACGCTGGATGGGGAAGGTGAACGGCTTGAGTACATACTGCACGACGCCCAGTGCGACGCTCTGGCGGACCACGGCAAGGTCGTTTTCGGAGGACACCGCGATCACGTCGGCGCGGTAGCCGGTGGCGCGCAGGGTGCGTGCGAGTGCGAGGCCGTGCCCGTCCGGCAGGTGAAGATCTAGAAGGAGTAGGTCCACCCGTGTGCGGCTGAGTTGGCGGTGCGCCTCGGCGCATGTGTGGGTGATGCCCACCAGCTCGAAGTCGGTCAGCTGCCGCACGTACAGCGCGTGGGCTCTGGCGGCGACAGGATCCGCCTCGACGACGAGCACTCTGATCCGTGCAGGGCCGGGGTTCCGGCAGGGTGTGGAACCGTTCATCGCACCTCTTCCTCGCAATGCGACGTGTACGTGTCCGGACCTGTGTGCTTCGGAGGTATTTCTGCCTTCTACGGGGGCGCAGCCCTCTGCGTTCATGTCGTATGCAGGGCGTTTTGCATGTGATGTGTCGCTCTCCCGCGGGGTGTGGATCGGGTGTCTCGTCATACATGTGCCGAAGTACCGCCGCGTATACGGGGGCCGTCGAGTCCTATGTCGGAGTTTCCCGTACGAACGACGCTCTTCAACTTTCCGAGTTGGGTGCGGCTCTGTTGCGGGGAGCCCTTGGATGATGATTCGCAGGTGCGGGACGGCATGAGGAGGGCTCTTCCTCGTTGATCAAGGTGTTCTACG